>JAETNP010000084.1 GCA_021768185.1 Oscillospiraceae bacterium | reverse complement strand
GGAGTATCTTTAGGCGGAGGCTGGTACTGATTCTTCAGCGCGGCCTGCGTCAGTTTTCTTCGGTAATCCGGCACAGACATAATTTGCAGCTGCACCGCACCGGTATCGTCACAGGAAAGCAGATGTACCGGGAGCTGTAAACAGCGGTAAGCGTCGCCGTAGAAGATCAGCTTCGTATCCATCTTGCTGGTATGCTCCAGCTCGGCGAGAATGTCCGTGTAACTCTCCCCGGCAAAGATAAACGCCCGCAGGGTATTCCGGAAGCGGGCTGTCTGATTGGTGAAGGCGGTCAGTTCATCCGTGAGGGCCAGTTTGCCGATGCCCGGGCAGACATAATGAATAGCGTAGAGGGCGTCTCCCAGGTGGGCGATGGCGGCAATGCGGGTACTGCCCCAGGGGTTGGAGCCACGACTGCGAGAGACAGCGGATAAGAACAGTGACGGAGAGGCCGTTATGCTTCCTGCTTCTGTTGTGAAAATGTCAACGCCTCCCTGGTATGCAGTCAGGGCCATTCTGCTCAGGCGAATACGGCGTTGAATCGCATCGCCATGGTACGATTGTGTGAGCTGGGGGAGCTTCCCCTCAAAGACATTCTGTAAAAGCAGACGGCCATTATTGGAAAGGGTGATCGCACCGCTCCCGCGATGCCGGCGGGCCAGCCCCAGCCGCATCAGATTTTCCCATTCTATCGGAGAGGATATGACATTCAAATCCTCTGGCTGAACGTATTGGCACCAGCACAGCAGGCGAAGCGTGTCTATGTCGCGTTGGCTGAAAATCATACACTCTCCCCTCTATTCCACCATTCCTGCGAGCGCCAAAACCGCCCTTGCGCCGCTCCCGGCGCAAGAACGATTTTGGCGCTTCCGGCCCTTCCTATGCGGGTGCAATCTGTTGCCCCCGCATAGAGGACAGATTTTTTACCGAACTGACCGGCGAGTCACGAGGCCAAACCGTTGCAACGCAAGACTTTCAAGGGACAAACACCCAACAGGATCCAACCGTTGGATTTCAACTGCAAAACGGGCCGGTTTTGACTGCAATCTGTTGGGTGTTTTTCAACTCCAAGCCCCTCCATAGAAGTCGCTTCTGGCATAATCTCCGGAGTGCAAAGCAAAGAAATCCGCCGCATCCGTCTGATCCAGCAACGTGATGTGGCAGACGTCCAGCTCACTCTTCTGGGACAGCATCGCCAGGGACAAAGTATACTGGTCATCGTCCGGGATCAGCCTGCCCTTGATGGCGTTGGAGACAGCTTTCCAGCCCTTGTTGTCCTGATCGAAGATATGCCGTCCGTCAATGCCGCAATGCTCGTCGATCACCAGCATCGCCGCATTGAAATGGGGCAGCACACTCCCGCCGCTCTCATACTCATCCAGCAGACGCCGGATGGTGTCGCTCAGCCACTCCGGCGTCTGATAGCGGCAGTGGGGCAGCAGGGTGTTGAGCTGGATGTGCAGCCAGCCATAGCCGAACTGCTCCACATACCCGTCAACCTCCATCCTGGGAGCTGCTGGCCGGATGCCATAGCCGCCCGCGCCGGGAGCTTGTTTTTCGCATAATCGCCGCAGCTCCAGCGTGGCCTGCTCAAACTGTGCCGTGGTCTGCTCCAGCATCCGCTGCAACTTTTCCGCATCCGGCTGTTCAATGTTGGACAATACCGTCAGCCCGCCCGTCTGGTGGAAAGCGTCTGCCGTCAGTTCCTGTATCCGGGCCACATCCTGCCTCAGACTGCTCATTCCGAGCCTCCTCTCATCCTTACTCGCAGATCCGTGGGTGAAGTCGTGATTGCATCGTACTCCTTCTGGGTAGCATGGAACGCGATAGGCACATGATTATAGCCGATGCAAAGAAGCCCCTCCCCTCGCCGGAACCGGGTGATCTGCCTCACTTCATCCTCGGAGAGATTGAGCACACCCTGGATGAGTCGGGCCTCCTGTTCCTCCATCTGCATCACCAGCTTGATCCGGCTGGAATCCAGGATACCCTTGCCGTACTTACCGCCGTCCAGGCCAAAGAGATCCTGCATCCCCTGGGTAGAAGTGACGGCGATGCCGCCAAGGCCGCGGATCGTCTTGACCATCTCCTGGACGAACCCCGCCGCCAGCGGGTTGGAGTTGGCCCCCACCAGACTCCACAGCTCGTCCGCGATGAGGGCGGAGAGGTCGCTCCCGGCATCCATAATCAGATCGTTGGCGATGTCGGTGGCCCAGAAAATACCCGGCAGCAACAGATCATCCGGCATCCCGGAGGTATCCAGCACGATGTATTTGTTATCCAGGTCTATGTCGTTTCGTGCGCCCATGGCGGAGGCCGAGCCGGTGACATACCGGGCCAGCACTACCGCCAGATGCTTTGTCTCCGGGTTCTCCTGGAGAACATTGTACCAATCCGCAATAACGGGCATCTCCCGGAACTGTCCGTCCGTGTCTGTCACGGTGTCGTTGTCAAAGGTGATCCCGTACCGCCGGTAGCACTCCACGAGAGAGCTGTCCAGATGGTTCTTGTCCTCATCGGACAAGTCCCTCTTTTGCAGGGAGTACCAGATGATCAGCCGGGAGATCTTATCGGCCAGGACGGAATCGTCCCGCACCGCCAGATCCCGCAGGCCGGAGTAGGCGTCCAGGGACTTCCGCCGAATTGCCATGATGTTGGGGCAGTCCTTGGAGGACGGGGACATCTTCAGATATAGGCCGCCCAGCAGCTCACAGAGGGGCCGGAACTCGTGTCCCTTCTTCGGCACGATAAAGATGACCCGCCGCCCCTGCTGCCGGAGCCGCCCGCCCAGACATTGCAGAGTGAACGTCTTGCCAGCGCCAGAGGAACCGCCGATCCAGCAATTGCCGTTGGTGTACTTGTAATCGTCATAAGGATCGAGGAACACCGGGGAGCGGTTGTAGAGGTTCAGCCCCAGGAACACGCCGTTGCGGTCGCTGAGCTCGTATGAGGCAAAGGGGAACGCCGCCGCCACGCCGCTGGTGAGGGCATTGCGCCGGGATTTCCGCTCCACATCCGCATCCAACGCCAGCAGCGGCAGGGCGGAGAGGAACGCCTGCTCATTCTTGTAGTCGCAGCGCCGGGCGATCATGTCAATGGAAACACACAGTTTTTCTACGGCGGTGACCCGCTGCTCCAGCGTCTCCGCATCATCCGCCACCACCTCGATCAGCGTGTGCATGTAGTAAAAATCTTCGCCCTGACGGTTCATCGCGTCCTTCAGATAAAGGCCGGAACTGATGGCGCTGTCCAGTTCCTCGTAGTCCTGCCGGGTGTCCCCCACATCCCGCATCCGGGAGCGGTTGACCATGGTGGTCTGGGCGATTTTGGAGAGGATCTTATCCTTGGGCTGCCGCTTGGCGGTGAAAATCAGGTTGATCCCCTCGCCAGCCTCCACCAGTGGGGTGAGCCAGCAGGAACCGACCGTGGTAGAGTAGCCGTATCCGGCTATGTAGAGGTAGGCATGATATACGCCGTCTACGATGATGTAGTCTCGGCTCTTGGTGTCCACAGCGGTGGGAGAGAGAATGTCCAGGATGGTGGTGGAGCCGGATTCCAACTCCGCCAAATCCGGCTTCTCTTCCCCGAACAGCAGGCGCTTGAGGCCGGACTGCTTCTTCTCCGCAGGCGGCGCTTTCTTTCTGGGCCGTGCCTTGGCGGCGGGCTTGGTGGTTTTCTTCTTCTGCATGGCATCCTCCTATTCAAAAATTCCATGTACGGCGGTGGTCATGTCAAACACGCCCTCCGGCAGCTTGACCCGGAGGCTGGTGCGTTTGTTGATGATCTCGTACAGCAGCTTCAGGATGAAATCGTCCGT
>JAETNP010000022.1 GCA_021768185.1 Oscillospiraceae bacterium | reverse complement strand
TTCGCCGGCCAAGATTTTGCAACGGCCACATCGAGTGGCCGTGCAAAATTCAATTGTGCATGACCCCTCGATGGGGTCATTGCACAATCTACAAAGGCCGCAGAGTCCAGAGACAGCGTCTCTGGTCGCGCCCCGCAGGGCGCGAAATCCCCCAAAAGCCGCGCTCAAAAAAATCTTGCGAAAAGCACAATTCCAAACACGCGCGGCTTTAAGCGCATTCACCGCTTCGCGGTGAACAGCGCCGGGAGTTCCCGTCAACTCTTGCATCGCAGTAAAATATCATTAAAAGGTATTAGCAGACGAGCCTCCCCAGCAAGGCCATGAGGGCCTCCGCGCGGCGGTAGGACTGCTCGCCCAACCGGGTGAACAGCTTTTGCAGGCAGATATCCGCCGCTTCCTCCGATGCCCGCTGGTAGTTGAAGCCGTTGCATGCCTCCTGATGGTAGCAGGCCCGCAGCGCCTGGGGCAGATTCTCCCAGCACAGCTGCTCTACTGTAACGGCTGGTGTGTAGCGGTTTCCGGTAATCAGGTAATAGGCCGCGCACAGCTCCCGGGCGGCGGCCCGCTTCTCCGAAGCCGCCTGCCGCAGAAGTCTGGCCGCCTCCCGGTTTCTGACCCGGCAGGCCATGGCCTGACAGCACCGGCTCTCCGCCATCTCCTCCTGGAGGAAGGACTCCAGCACCTCCAGGGATTCCTTTGCTTCGGTACCCATGCAGCAGGGATCGGGTTCCGCCCCGGGCAGATTCCCCTCGCCGCCCTCCTGGGCGGGGACCGGCGCCGCCGTCTGAGGAACAGGCGCCGGGGAAGCCTCCGGAACCGCCATACCGGCGCCGGGGTCCTGAGAAAAGGGGTCCATACCGGGGGCAACCCGCTGCCAGACCCGGTCATATAAGCGGTAGTCATAGGCGGGGGTGGGATTCTGCCCGCCGCCAAAGGGTGTGGTTTCCATAGCAACAGCCTCCTTTACTAGGCTATTGTATGTGAAAGCGGGGCAATTGGTTATTCTCTTTCAGACAAGAGGATTTCTTCGTTACCGTGCGGTCATCCCGGTCCCGCAGCCAGTGAGAGGGCGCATTAAAGTTCTTTTTGGTTCCTTTTTCTTTCAACAAAAAGGAACTCCGCCGCCATGCGGTACCCCTCGAATCCATACCCGGCAAAGGTCTTGCAGCAGGCCAGCCGGACGTAGGACACCTGCCGGAAGTCCTCACGCTTGCTCACGTCGGAGATATGGACCTCCACCGCGGGAAGTCCCACCGTCTTCAGCGCGTCCAGCAGGGCCACGCTGGTGTGGGTATAGGCGGCGGGATTCATGACGATGCCGTCCATCCGCCCATAGGCGGACTGGATGGCGTCCACCAGGGCCCCCTCGTGGTTGGACTGGAAGATCTCGCACTCGATCCCCAGCTCCCCGCAGAAGGACCGGATATAGTTCTCCAGATCCCCATAGGTCCGCCGTCCATAGATGTCCGGCTCCCGGATGCCCAGCATGTTCAGATTGGGGCCGTTGAGAAACAGCAGCTTCACCGCCTGTCCACCTCCTCCAAAATCCGTTGGACCGTCTCCTCCATGGGTCCGTTGTTGTCCACCGTCAGGTCCGCAAAGGACTGGTACAAAGGCTCCCGCCGCCGCCACAGCTCACGAAGGTCCGTGCTCTGGGACACCGGACGGCCGTTGACGGGCAGCAGCTCAAGCGCCCGGGTGATGTGGACGATGACCCCGTTCTGGTGGAGGGGCGGGTAGTTCTCCTCCCGGGTGACCACGCCGCCGCCGGTGCTGAGTACGCATCCCGTGCGCGCCCCCGCCTCCCGGACCGCCTGGGATTCCAGCGCCCGGAAGGCATCCTCCCCCTCCCGGGCAAAGATGTCGGGGATGGGCCTGCCCGCCCGCCGGACGATCTCCGCGTCCAGGTCCACGAAGGTCTTCCCCAACCGCTTTGCCAGGGCGCGGCCCACGGCGCTCTTGCCGCATCCAGGCATCCCGATGAGCACCACATTTCGCGTCCGGGCGGCCAGGCCGGCAATCACCTCCTCCAGCCGGTGGTCGGGAATGCGCCCCCCGGTGAAGAGCTCGGCGGCGCGCCTGGCCTGGGCCGCCAGCATGGGCAGGCCGCAGGAGCAGGGGATACCCCACGCCTCCGCTTCCATGAGCAGGGCCGTGCGCAGAGGATTGTAGACCACATCCAGCACCCCCTCCAGCCGGGGGAACGCCTCCAGGGAGACGGGCGCCGCCCCGCAGTTGGGGTACATCCCCACAGGGGTGGTGTTGATGAGCACCTGGGCGCCGGCGTGGCGGGAGAGGTTCTCGTAATTGTCCTCCCCATGCCGGGAGACAACCACGACATCAGCAGCGCCCAGCTCCCGGGCGGCGGCCCGGGCCGTGCGGCTGGTGCCGCCGGAACCCAGGATCACCACCTTTTTCCCAGCCATCTCCACCCCGGCGCGCTTTGCCAGATAGATGAGGCCGTCGATGTCCGTATTGTATCCGGTGAGCCGCCCCTCCCGGTTGACCACCGTGTTCACCGCGCCGATGGCGGCGGCCCGGGGGTCCACCTCGTCGCACAGGGGGATCACCGTCTGCTTGTAGGGGATGGTCACGTTCAGCCCCTTGAATTCCCGGCGGCGGAACAGCTCCTCCACCGCCTCGGGGGGCGTGGGGTACAGCCGGTAGTCGTAATCCGCCAGCGCGTTGTGAAGCTGGGGGGAAAAGCTGTGGCCCAGCTTCTCCCCTAAAAGGCCGTATTCCATCAGAATACCTCGCTGTACGCGCCCAGGAAGGTGAAGAAGCCCTCCTTCTCCAGCTGGCTGAGCACGGTCTGGGTGTCGGGATTGTGTACGGAGGCCTCCACGTCGAAATAGAAGCGGAACTCGAAGTCCTTGCCGGGGATGGGACGGCTCTCCAGCTTGCAGATGTTCAGGCCCCGGGTGGCGAACTTGGCAATGAGGCTGTAGAGAGCCCCGGGGCGGTGGCTGGCGGAGGCCACGAAGGTGATCTTGTTGGCCCCGTCGTAGATCTCCAGATTTTTGGAGATGCAGATAAAGCGGGTGTAGTTGTGGTCGGTGTTGGAAACCCGGTCGGAGAGGATTTTTAAGCCGTAGAGCTCCGCGCACCCGGCGGAGGCGATGGCGGCCAGGTCGGTGCGCCCGCTCTCGGCGACGTACTTGGCGGCGGCGGCGTTGTTGGAGAAGACGCTGATCTTCACGCCGGCGCTCTTGAGAAACTCGCCGCACTGGTTCAGGGACTGCTCGTGGGCCACCACTTCCTTCACGTCCTCCAGCTTCACGCCGGGCAGGGCCAGCAGGCAGTGCTCGATCTTCAGCTTCAGGCTGCGGACGATCTTGCAGTTGTACTTCTCCATGAGGTCGTAGACCTCGGTGACGGACCCGGCGGAGGAGTTCTCAATGGGCAGGATGCCATAGCGGCACATGCCGTTCTCCACCGCCCGGAACACACCGTCGAAGCGCCCGAAGTACATGATCTGGGGCAGGGCGAACATCTTGGTGCAGGCCATCTGGGAGTAGGCCCCCTCGGCCCCCTGGCAGGCCACCACCGCCCGGCTGGGGAACTGGCCGGAGGCCCCCGCCGCCGCCATGATCTCCCGGCACAGGGCGGATTCCCCGGTGTTCAGCCGGTTCTCCTGATAGTCCCGGCTCAGCTCCAGCAGGGTGGAAAAGAGAATCTTGGTGTACTCCTGAAACTCCTCCCCGCATTCGCCGGTGACCCGGTAAAGGATGTCCCGCTCCCGGCCCGCGTTCAGCACCGGGGCGTTGTGCTCCTTCTTATAGTCCGCCACCTGGCGGACGGTCTCCATGCGCTGCTTGAACAGCGCCGCCAGCTGGTCGTCAATCTGGTCCAGTTGGTTCCGGTAATCCTGCAAATCCATGGTGGTATCCTCCTGATATTTGATTCTTTCATATATTCGCTGAGATTGCCCGGATTGCGCCTCCGGCGTGGATACGCACGACCCGGTTCTCATCGTGCTCTGACAAAACTCTCAGTTTCTCTATACAATGCCGCACGTACTCCGGCCTACGTTTGCCCAGTACGCGGAACATCTCCGGCGCTTCCGTCCTTACCCGGATATTTTCGTCATCCAACAGCGCCTCAAACAAGGGGACAGCGTCCTCGTAAAAATCCGGCGCATTTGTTGCGATGTTCTCGGAGGCCCAGATAAAACTCAGCCGGACGTTAGGACTCTCATCCTGTGCCGTCACAAACATTTTCTCCCGATATGGTTGAACCAGCGTATGGTCAGCCCGGCCAATCCGTCCCAGGGCGTTCATGGCCCGTTCCCTGAGAAAAGGGGCCTCCGCATCCAGAAAAGCGGCGATCTGATCCAGGAAAGGCCGTACCTCCTTGGGGTACAGCAGCCCCATTTCGCCCAGCATCCAAAGAGCTTTTCCTGTTATCTTCACAGGTTGTCCCTTCAGCAGCGAGGCAACAAAAGGAATATTTTCTTCCCACCGCGCTTTGTCTTTTGTGAGAACGCCAAGCTTCTGGTATAATTCTTTTTCTTCCCAAGGCATTTCTTCTACGCTCCGTCCGCTCAGTCCTCCAGCATCATATCCAGCACCGTCAGCGCCGTCACGGCCTCGACCACCGGCACCGCCCGGGGCACGATGCAGGGGTCGTGGCGGCCATGGATGACCAGCGGGGCGTTTTCTCCCGTTTCCAGGTCCACCGTGTCCTGCTCCCGGGAGATGGACGCGGTGGGCTTGACGGCGATGTTCACCACCAGGGGCATTCCCGTGGTGATGCCTCCCAGCACGCCCCCGGCGTGGTTGGTGCGGGTCTTCACAGCGCCGTCCTCCATGACAAAGGGGTCGTTGTGGGCGCTGCCCCGCATTCCCGCGGCGGCGAAGCCGGTGCCGAAGGACACCCCCCGCACGGCGGGAATCCCGAACAGGGCCGCCGCCAGACGGTTCTCCACCCCATCAAACATGGGCTCCCCCACGCCCGCCGGGAGGCCTATCGCAAAGCAGCGGATGACCCCGCCCACTGAGTCCTGCTCCATCCGGGCCGCCTCGACAGCCTGGCGCATGTTCATCCCCGCCGTGTCGTCAAACACGGGGAAGGGCTTGCGGAGAAGGGCCGCCAATTCCTCCCGGCTCACGGCGGCGAAGTCCGGCACAGTATCGAAGACATTTTCGATCTGCCCGATGTGGGCGGCAACAGTGATCCCCTTCTCCTCCAGCAGCTGTAAAGCGAAAGCGCCTGCAAAGCAGAGCGGGGCGGTCAGACGTCCGGAAAACTGTCCTCCCCCCCGGATATCGTAATTTTCGCCAAATTTCACCATGGCGGTGTAATCGGCATGGGAGGGCCGGGGGGTGCGCCGGAGGCCGCTGTAATCCTTGCTGTGCTGGTCGGCGTTGCGGATGACCATCGCCACCGGCGCGCCGCAGGTTTTGCCGTCCACCAGCCCGGAGAGGATTTCCGGCGTGTCGCTCTCCTTCCGTGGGGTTGACCATGCGTTTTGTCCCGGGGCCCGCCGGGCCATGAAGGCAGTCACCCGGTCCATATCCGGCGCGAAGCCCGCCGGCAGACCGTCTATAATGCAGCCGATGGCGGGAGCGTGGGACTGCCCGAAGACGGTGACCTTCAATTTATTCCCCAGTGTGTTCATGGAAAACCCCTCCTAATATGCGGTAGTGTTCCCAGAAATCGGGATAGGATTTCGCCACGCACTCCGCCCCCAGCAGCGTCACCGGCTCCCGGCAGCGAGTGGCGGCGACAGCCGCCATCATGGCGATGCGGTGGTCGTTGCAGCAGTCCACGGTGCAGCCTCCCGCCAGGGAATCCCGGCCCCGGATGGTCAGGAAGTCCGGCCCCTCCTCTATATCCGCGCCCATGGCGTTCAGGGCGGCGGTGACGGAGGCCAGACGGTCGCTCTCTTTTATGCGGAGGCGTCCGGCGTTGATGAGGCGGGTGGTCCCCTGCCGCACCGCCGCCATAGCCGCCAGCGGCGGCACCAGGTCCGGACAGCCGGAGACGTCCAGCTCCAGGTCCCCGTCCCCGGAAAGCTCCCGCGCCCAGGCGCTGACAACCATATCCCCCTGCCGGGAATGGGGGTTCAGCCCCAGGATCTCCACCCGGCCTCCCAGGTGGTTGGCGGCGTACCAGAAGGCGGCCTGGGACCAGTCCGCCTCCACGGTCACCTCCGCGGGGCGGTAGCCCCCGCCGCCGGAGATGAGGTAGCGGGGCGGAAGGGAGCGGGTGGCGGGGACCGTTACCCCGAAGGCCTCCATGGCGTCCAGCGTGAGGGCGATATACCCCTCGCTCTCCAGCCGGGTGGTGGGAATGATGACCGACGGGCCGTCCAGCAGGGGCAGCGCCAGAAGCAGTCCGGTGATGAACTGGCTGGACACGTTCCCCGGCAGGCGGTACTCCCCCGGCGTCAGCTTCCCTTCCACCGTGAGGACGCCGTCCTTCTGCCCGTACCGGATGCCCTTCTCGTCAAAGAGGTCAAAATAGGGCTGCTGGGGCCGCTCCATCAGCCGCCCGTGACCGGTGAACACTCCGCCGCCCCGGAGGGCCAGGGCGATGGGGATCAGAAAGCGCAGGGTGGAGCCTGATTCCCCGCAGTCGAATTTTGGCAGAGCGCTGCTATTTGTGTTCAATTCTGTCAGACAGCGGCGGGTGGCCCGGATGTCCTGAGAATCCGCCAGATTGTGGATAACGCTCCCCTCCCCCGCCAGGGCGGCGGCGATGAGCAGCCGGTGGGCCTGGGACTTGCTGGGGGGCGGCGTAACGGCCCCGGAGAGGGCCGCCGGCGTAATGGTGAGGTTCACAGCGCGGCCTCCGTGAAGCGCCGCAGGCCCTCCAGGTCCAGCCGGACGGTCTCCGCCCGGCCCACCTCCTTCAGCACCACCACGTCGATGCTGCCGCCGTCCCGCTTCTTGTCGCCGGTGGCGGCGGCGTAGAGCTCCGGGGCGGTGTAGGGGCACTCCGTGGGCAGATCAAACCGGCGGCAGGCCGCCCGCACCGCCTCCAGGGTCCCGGCGGGGCTGTACCCCAGCCGCTCCGCCGCCCGGGAGGCCAGAACCATGCCCACCGCCACCGCATGTCCGTGGGCCACGGTGTAGCCGCTGCACTTCTCAATAGCGTGGCCCAGGGTGTGGCCGAAGTTCAGGAGCTTTCGTTTGCCGTGCTCCTTCTCATCCTCCCCCACCACGGCGGCCTTGATCTCCACATTGCGCCGGACCACCTGGTCCATGCGGCCGCGGACGTCCCCGGTCATGAGGAAGCGATAAAAATCTCCGTCGGCGATGAGGCCGTGCTTGAGGGTCTCCGCCATGCCGTCGGCAAAGGCGTCCGGGGGGAGGGTCCGGAAGGTGTCCGTGTCGCAGATCACCATTTTGGGCTGGTGAAAGGCTCCCGCCAGATTCTTCCCCGCCGCCAGGTCGATGGCGGTCTTGCCGCCCACGGAGGAATCCGACGCGGCCAGGAAGGTGGTGGGCATCTGGATATAGTCCACTCCCCGCTGGTAGGCGGCGGCGGCGAAGCCCGCCATGTCCCCCGTCACGCCGCCCCCCAGGGCTACCACAAAGTCAGAGCGGGTGAGCTTGTTTTCCGCCAGAAATTCCAGCATACCGCCGAAGGTTCCCAGATTCTTGCTCTGCTCCCCGGCGGGGAAGGCGTGGAGGCAGACCTGAAAGCCCGCCTCCTGGAGGGAGCGGCACACGGGGGCGGCATAGAGCTTCTCCACCGTGGTGTCGGTGATGACGGCGCAGGCGCGGGATTTTGTAACGCCCGCGATCAGCTCCCCGGCCCTTTCCAGCAGGCCGGGGCCGATGTGGACAGGATAGGGGACGGAGGCGTTGACGGTTACGGTTTCCATGAGATCACTCCTTGGTCAGAATATCCAGACTGTGGTTGGTGGCGCCGATGAGGTCCGGGCGCTCGCAGATAGAGAGGTGGTATTTAACGTATGCCTGATACACTGCTTCGGAGAAATTGGGGAGCCGGTCCTTGATATAGCGGGAAAACAGGTCAGAGGCAAGGATCTTTTCCCGACGCAGGCCCGCCTCCCGGTTCAGCTCGTCAATGTCCTCCAGCCGTACCAGCTCAAAAATCTCCGCCGGTTCAGAGATGCAGTGATAATCTGCCGTCAGCAGTCCCTTGGTGAGATAGTCCATCATATTGCCTCCGTCACCGGCAAAGATGTACTGGATGATGGTGGCCTCGTTCATGCAGTAGGCGACGAAAATGTGGCCCTTGGGCTTCACTACCCGCTTGGCCTCCCGGAGGACGGTCAGCTTGTCCTCCTTGGTGTAGAGATGGTACAGCGGCCCGAACAGCAGCACCGCGTCAAAGCTCTCGTCCGCGAACCGGCCCAGGTCCAGGGCGTTGCCCTGCTCCACCGGGATCTCCGCCCCGCACGCCTTCAGATTCTCCCGGAACACCTCGATGTTGTGCTCCACCAGTTCGACGGCGTGGACGTCGTAGCCGTCCATGGCCAGGGCCATGGAGTAGACCCCGGTGCCCGCGCCCACGTCCAGGATCTTTCCCCCCTGGGGCACATAGGCGCGGATGTACTTCATATTGGTGGTGAACTCCACGCTGCCGTGGCGGGATTTGGTTCGGGCATCCTCGTTATAGCTATTGTAGTAATCGGTGATATAGCTGGTATCCATAGCGCTTCTCCCTTCTTATATTCTCTAAAATAAATTCTTTTCTGCGTTACCGGGCGGAAATGTAAAAATAGCAACAGCTTTAGTCTCGAACTTAAAGTTCTTTTTGGTACTTTTTCTTTCAAGAAAAAGTATCAGCAGTCTTTGTCAATAGCTTCCTTGATCTCTCTTGCGTGCCTGAGCATATCCTTCAAACGCTCCCGGTCCCCCCGGCGGATGGTGTAGGCGAAGGCCGCCAGCTCCTCCACCAGGGTGTCGATCTCCCGGACCAGGGCGTCCTGGTTCTCCAGAAACAGCTCCGTCCACATCTCCTCGTTGAGCTTGGCCACCCGCGTCATGTCCTTGAAGCTCCCAGCGGAGAAGCCCTCGAAATTCGGGGCCGACGGGCTGCCCACATAGGCGCAGCTCACCACGTGGGCCAGCTGGGAGGTGTAGGCGATGATATGGTCGTGCTCGGCCGGCGTGGAGAGCTGGAGGCGGCCGAATCCCAACTTCTGGGCAAGCTCCCAGATGTCGTCCAGGCATTTCTGCGGAGTGCCCGGGTAGGGCGTCAGGATCAGGGAGGCCCCCTGAAACAGCTCCGGGAAGGCAAATTCATACCCGGAGCGCTCGATGCCCGCCATGGGGTGTCCCCCCACAAAATAGAACCCCGCGTCCTTCACCACGTCCGCCAGAGGCGTACAGACTACGCCCTTCACGCCGCCGCAGTCCATGACCGTGCCGCCCTTCCGGAAGCAGTCCCGGTGGGCCGTGACGTACTCCACCACAGCCTGGGGATACAGGGCGATGACGACCAGATCGCACTCCGCCAGCCGGTCCGCCGTCAGCGCGGCGGACACCACGCCCTCGTCCAGGGCGCGGCTGAGCACCGCCCCGTCCGTATCATACCCCAAAAGGGTGCAGTCCGTATATTGATGAATGGCCTTGGCCATGCTGCCTCCGATGAGGCCCAGGCCCACAACGCCCACAGTTTTGCTCATAAGCGGCTCCTTCCCACGTATTGGATAGAAGTATACCACACTTTCCTGTGGTTGTGGAGATAAATGTGGACCTTCCTCTAAATTTTAGCATTTTTTCCAAAATCTGGTTGCATGTTCCCCGTCAGATGTGGTATGGTAATAATATGGCAGAAGATAGAAAGCTTTCCCTGATCTGTGATAAAAGAAATGAGGAATGTCCGTGTCCAGAGGATACCAGAATTATCGCGGCCGGCGTTCGGCGGGTACATGGGCGGCCATTGTGCTGCTGGTCCTGATCCTGATCGCCGCCTGCACCTTTATTTTCGCGCAGCAATATATTTCCTATGCGGACGACGGCAGAATTTATCTGGAGCTCCCCTATTTCGGGCGGGTCTACCTGCCCACGCCCGCTCCCCCGCCGCCGGAACCGGAACCCGGCGCCGAGCCTGAACCGCCGCCGGTCCAGCTGGTGATCGACGATCCGGAGCCCGAACCGGAGCCGGAACCCGAACCTGAACCGGTGGACCTCTTCGGGGACCACCGTCTGGCGGAACTCTCCGCCCTGCCCGCCGGCGGGCCTGAACTGGAGGCGCTGCTGGCGGAGAAGGGGGCCAACGGGTTCGTCTATCCCGTCCGCAATAATAAGGGCGAGATCTTCTGGGCCTCCCCCACCGGCCAGAAGAAGGCGGTGAAGGGGGACGAGGCGGCCTCGGAGCTGCTGCGGGGATTGTGCGGGACGGAGAACGTCCTGGCGGTGGCCCGGTTCAACGTCCTCCACGACAGCTACTTCGCCTTTGCCAACATGAAGGACGCCGCCATCTGCCAGGCCAACGGCTACGTCTGGTACGACAACAACTCCTGGCATTGGCTGGAGCCGGAGAAGGAGCTGGCCCGGCAGTATGTGACCGGTCTGGCGGCGGAGTGCGCCCAGCTGGGCTTTGACGAGCTGCTGCTGGAGGAGCTGTGCTACCCCACCCGGGGCAACACCTACAAGATCAGCTACAAGAACAACGCCATGGAGAAAAAGGACGCCCTGGCCCTGGTGCTGACGGATCTGCGGACGGCTCTGGAGCCCTACGGCACCAAGCTCTCCCTGCTGCTGGACGAGGAGCAGGTCCTGGAGGACACCAGCGCGGATTCCGGCGTGGACCTTGCCGTGCTGCTGCCCCTGGTGGACGGCGTGTACGTCCAGGCCTCCGACCCGGAGGCTGTCCGGGCGGCGCTGGCGGCCCCGGAAGGCGCGGAAACATGGCCGGAGCTGGTGCTCATCACCCCGGAGCCGGGAGGGGCGGACAACTGGTGTATCCCCGCGGGGTGAGAGGGATGCCTTAGTGATATAGTAAGAGGCCCGGCTGGGAGTACCCAGCCGGGCCTTGCTGTAATTTTTTGATTGCTTACCGCTGTCCCAGGACGATCAGCGTACCTTCGGTGTCGCCGATCTGTTCCGTCATGACTTCTTCCGAGGGAGGATAGCCGTCTCCCTCCCAGAACCACAGGAAAAGGAGCCGGTCCGCAAGCTGCACATAGGTGTTGCCGGAGAAAACCGGCTGCTTGTTGACCCGGATCTTCTCATCCCCCCACAGATATTCCCGCAGATTGACCGTGGCCCATTGGCTCAGGAAGAATACGTTGTTCCGGATATGGATGCCGTCATTGTCAGCCGCGCCATAACCGTTTTCCACGGCGCTCAGCCAGAAGCTGGTTGGCCCTCCGGTTTCGCTTTGCAAAATGTAATTGTAAAGCCAGCCGTCGCCGGTATACATAAACAGATTATCCTCATATACGAGATTTGAAAGAAATCCTTTAGACCCGGAATTATCCATAGGCGTCAAATCAGCCCAATGTATGGGAGCAGCACAATACTCAAACAGATTGCCTGCAAACCGCTGGTTCTTGAAAGCAATGGTTTCCGCAGTATCGGGTGAAAGGTCGTGCATGGAGATGATCATCGTCATAGGGCCGGAATGGTGGATATAGCAGTCTGTAACGGAAAGCTCCGTACTGTATGCGCCGATAGCGCCGCCAGCGATGTGGGGCTGGTATCTGTCATTTTTGTCATCTGCAGGACTATAGTTTTGCAGCCAGCCGCCGCACCAGCCGATCTCCAGGTTAGCAAAGCGATAGTCTTCCATGGGTGTGCCATGGTCGGTACACTGCGTCCCCATCATCGTGCAATAGCGGATATCGAGATCCCGTACACTGGAGTGGGGGAGTATCTCGATCCCAACGATTTCCTGGGGCACGGATACGACATCATAAACTTCAGCGGGATTACCCGCGTCACAGCGCAGATAGAGCTCACCCGTATAAAACGGATCGATCCGGTCTGTGAAATGTGTGCGGTCACAGTCCAAGTCAAGCAGATTGCAGAAGGTCAAATCTCTATCCAGAGCTTCTTCCACAACAAAAGGCGTTCCATCAGGATCGATATACTGCGTACCGCCATCCCACCAGGGAAATACCTCTTCCGCCCAGGCTTCTCCCTCGTTGAACACGATCACCGTGCAGTCGCGGAGATCTCTTGCTGCTTTCCAAATCTTTGCGCCATTCTTCTCGGAGAAGATCTCCCAGAACGCCGGGTCGTTCGCTTCCGCGATGTCGCCGCGCAGAACAGGTTTCGCGCCATCGCCGTACGCGCCGATATTCACGCCGTCGGCAAAACTCAGGTTATACGCAGTGTTCCCGATATTTGTCTCGACATCGACATACCAAGTATCGCCGCGGGCAAAAAGTACCGCGTCACCGGCTTTCAGCCCTTTTTTCATGGCCGTATACGGCGTTGCCCAAGCTGTTTCAGGTGAAAGACCGTCATTGCTGTCGTCACCATCGTTGGAAATATAATAAATCGTACCTGTTACGTCCGCAGTGCAGTCCGTCCTGGCGGCGCGGATGCTTTCTCTGCGCTGGTTCGCCAGCTCGGCATATTGTCCAGTCACGCTCAGCGCATGCAGAGCGACCGCGATCTGTGCGCGCGTGGCATGGCTCTTTGGAGCCAGCTCTCCGCCGGATATCACGCCATAGTTCACAGCCCACTTCATAGGTTCCACCGCATAGGATGCTACCTCAGACACATCTTCAAAATTAGCCAAAGTCTCTCCTCTGGAGGGGTAGCCCTTGTACTTTGCGTACCGGTGGAGGATCGTCGCCATATCCTCCCGGGTCACGGGGTCCGCGGGGCCGAACCTGCCGCCGCTGTAGCCGCTGACCAGGTTTTCTGCCGAGGCCCAGGCGATGGCGTCGGTGTACCATTGACCAGGCTCCACGTCGCGGAAGGAAGCCCCGGACACGGCAGGAGACCCTTCCAGGCGATAGAGCACCGTGGCCAGCTGAGCGCGGTCCATGGTGCCGTCCGGTTCAAACAGCGCGTCTGTCGTACCGTTCATCAAATGGTTCTCATAGACGTAACGCACCGCATAGTAATAAGCGGCGTCCTCCGCAACATCTCGGAACGGAAGCGCGCCGCCGCTCTCTGCCCGCGCCGTCCCCGACAGCATCCCCAGCGTCAGACATACTGCCAGAAAAAATGCAGATATTCGCTTTCCCATGCCTCGTATCCTCCGTATTTCAGTATTGTTGTACTTTTGGGTAAGCTAAGCTCACAAGGTACATAAAAATAGAATACCACACAAGATGTAGATATTCAATGTTTTTTAGCAGATTCCCAATTCCTTCCACACGCTACAAGAAGGTACACATTCCTGTAAATCGCGCTCTTTGCAACAACCTGGCCTTTTCGTAAATCTCCACCTGGCAGCGGAAGGCGGACAACGGTATCCCGCGCCCCCGCAGGGCGATGAGCTGCCGGTCCTCGTTCTGGTCCACGCTGGACACCCGGATATAGCCGTAAACTGTTCCCATTATGCGCCTCCTGCTTTTTTGCGTTCTATAATAGGCGGATTTTCCGGAAACAGTTGTACCTGAAAATGCAACCGCCGTGAAGATCGCGGCTGGGGCGCTCCGGCAAAAAAAGCGGCGTGGGAGGGCCGGATGGACATATCTGCCAAAACCAAAGGGGGATAAATTTTTAATTCTGCGTTATTTTGACGAATTGGTGAAATCTTGGCAAAATATCTGGTATTGCCAAGGGGTTTGTGCTATACTATTCAATACCCATGCTGTCGTCAAAAATGGGCTGCAAAACCGGCCGGTTTTCCCGGTTTGACGGCGGCAGGCATACTAAAATTCCTGATTCAGATTCGGTAAAAAAGGGGTGAGACAATGTCACTGGAAGCCATAACCAAAATCCGCTCCGTGGAGGAGGGCATGGACCAGGCCAAAGCCGATGCCAAGGCCCGCGCCCAGAAGCTGGCCGCCGAAGCCGAGCGGGAAGGGCGCGCTTTGCTGCAAAAGGGTAGGGAAGAATCCGCAAAGTCCGCCGCCGCCGAAATGAAAAAGGCGGAGGAGGAAGCCGCCAAGCGGCGGGAGGAGATCCTGCGCCAGGCGGAAAAGGACTGCGAAGCACTGAAAAAGCAGGCCGGCTCGCGCATGGACAAAGCGGCGCAGGCGATCTTAGGAAGGGTGGTAGGAAACTAAATGGCAATTGTCAAAATGAAACGCCTCCGGCTCATCGCCCTTGCCCAGGACCGTGACGCGCTGCTGTCAAGTCTGCTCCATGTGGGCTGCGTGGAACTCCGGGAACCGGAGGGCGAGCTGGCGGAGGAGAACGGAGCGGCGCTGCTGCACCATGACAGCTCCCGCCTGGCGGACGCCAAAGGGGACCTGACCCAGCTCCAGCACGCCATTGAGGTGCTGGACAAATATGCCCCCCGGAAGAAGCCTCTCCTCTCCCTGCGTCCTACTATGAAGGAGGCGGAGCTCCTGGACGAGGCCGCCCGGCGCGCCGCCCTGGAAAAGGCGGACGCCATCAACGGCCGCGCCCGGACCATCGGGCAGCTGAACGCCCGGGAGACCCGGATTCACGCCGACCGGCTGTCCCTCCAGCCCTGGGAGAACTGCGACATCCCTCTGGAGACCAAGGGCACGTCCAAAACCGACGTCCTGCTGGGGGCCGTGCCCGCCACGGCGGATTTCAGCGCTCTTACCGGCGCTCTGGACGAGGCCGCGGGAGCCGCGGAGGTCCGTGAGCTGTCCTGCGACCGGGAGCAGCGGTACCTGGAAATTCTGGTCCACAAGGACTGCCGTCAGGAGGCGCTGGATACCCTGCGCTCCTTTGGTTTCAGCTTCGCGCAGCTGAAGGACCTGACCGGCACGGCCAAGGACAACATCGCCCGGCTGGGCCGGGAGCTGGATGAGATCTCCGACCAGCGCAATCAGGAGATCGAGGCTATCCGCCAGATGAGCGCCTGCGCCGACGAGCTGAAGCTGGGTCTGGACCGGGTGGAGCAGGTCGTCGCCACGGAGAGCGCCAAGGAGCGGCTCCTCACCGGCGGAGCCATCCTCTATCTGGAGGGCTGGGCCTCCGTGCCGGAGATCCCCGAGCTGGAGAAGGCCCTGGCGAAGTTCGACTGCGCTTGGGAGCTGGAGGAGCCCGTGGAGGAGGAGTACCCCCAGGTGCCTGTCCAGCTGCGCAACAGCAAGCTGGTGCGGCCGCTGAACATGGTCACGGAGATGTACTCCCTGCCCGCCTATGGCGGCGTGGACCCCAACCCGCTCATCGCTCCGTTTTTCATCGTGTTCTACGGCATGATGATGGCGGACATGGGCTACGGACTCATCATGATGCTGGCCTCGGCGGTCATCATGAAAAAATCCAAACCGAACGGCGCGACCATGCGCTATATGATCCCCCTGCTGGGGCTGTGCGGTATCAGCACCTTTATCTGGGGCGCGCTGACAGGCGGCTTCTTCGGGGACCTGATCCCCCAGATCCGTGGCCTGCTCACCGGCGTCGATCCCGCAAGCGTGTCCCTGTGGAAGCTGTTCGACCCGCTGGAGGACGCCATCCCGGTGCTTATCGGGTCCCTGGTCCTGGGCGTCATACAGGTGGTCACCGGCATGATCGTCAGCATGTATATGAAGATCAAGCGGGGCAACGCCATGGACGCCCTGTGCGGCGAGGGCGCGTGGTTCCTGGCCTTTGCCGTGATCGGCATCGGCTTCGCCATGGGCAAGCTGACATGGGGCCTCATCGGGGCGCTGGTGGTCCTTGCCATTGGCAACGCTTACGGCAAGAAGGGCTTCGGCATCATCACCGGCGTATTCGGCGCGCTGTATAACGGCATCACCGGGTACTTCAGCGATATCCTCTCCTACTCCCGCCTGATGGCTCTGATGCTGGCGGGCGCGGTGGTGGCCCAGGTGTTCAACCAGCTGGGCGCCATGACGGGAAACATCGTCACCTTTATCATCATTGCCCTTTTGGGCAACGCGATCAACTTCGCGCTGAACATCCTGGGCTGCTACGTCCACGATATGCGTCTGCAGTGCCTGGAGTTCTTCGGCAGGTTCTACGAGGACGGCGGCAAACCCTTCCGGCCTCTGAACATCAATACAAAATATGTGGACATCGAGAAATAATTAGGAGGAAAATGTCATGAGTTTTGTTGATTCCTTTGGCGGTCTGGCCCTGGCGCTGCTGGGCGCCGGTCTGGCGGTTGGTCTGAGCTGCGTAGGCTCCGCGAAGGGCACCGGCATCGCCGGCGAGGCCGGTACCGGCCTTCTGTGCGAGGACCCCAGCAAGTCCGGTAAGGTCATGGTTCTGCAGCTGCTGCCCGGTACCCAGGGTCTGTATGGCATGGTGGTGTTCTTCTTCGCCATCGCCAAGATGGGCCTCATGGGCGGCGATTTCGGCTCCCTGGTCGGCATGACCACCCAGACCGGCATGGCCTATCTGGCCGCCTGCCTGCCCATGGCTCTCGGCGGACTGCTCTCCGCCATCGCCCAGGGCCGCGTGGCCGCCGGTTCCATCAACATCCTGGCCAAGAAGCCCGACGACTGGTCCAAGGGCCTGCTGCTGTGCGGTATCGTCGAGTTCTACGCCATCCTTTCTCTGCTGGCTTCCATGCTGATGCTCCTGCAGTTCTGATTATCCCGATTTAGAAAAGGGGATTCGATATGAACGGAATTGAAAAAATCACCGCCCGCATCGAAACCGACGCCAAGGCGGAGGTAGCGGAGATCCTCCGGGAAGCGGAGGAGAAGGCTGCCGCCATCCGCGAGCAGTACAAGGCCCAGGCCCAGGCGGAGGCGAAAGCCGCCGCGGCCGCCGGCAGGGAGGCCGCCCAGCGCCAGGCCGAGCGCCTGGAGAGCGCGGCCCAGATGGAGGCGAAAAAGCGCCTCCTGGCCGCCAAGCAGGCATGCCTCAACAAGGCCTTTGACAAGGCCCAGGAGAAGCTGCTGGCTCTGGACGAGGGCGAGTACGCCCAGCTCCTGGCCAAGACGGCTGTGAAGGCATCCAAGACCGGCAGGGAGGAGATCATCCTCAACGCCAAGGACCGGGAGCGGGTAGGTCCCCAGGTAGTGGCCTGGGCCAACACCCTTCTGGCGGAGGCCGCTGCCCCCAAGGCCGCCGAGAAGGCCGGCAAGGTGGGCGGCAAGGCCGGCGCGGTGCTGTCCGCCGTGGTCACCGGCGCCAACGCCCTGCTCCAGGGCACGGCGCAGCTGACCCTGGCCCAGGACACCCGGGAGATGGCCGGCGGCCTGATGCTCCGGGACGGCAACGTGGAAGTCAACTGCGCCTTTGAGACCCAGCTGCGGGTGCTCCGGGAGGAGATGGCGGCCCAGGTGGCCGAGATTCTCTTCTCTTAATCAAAGCCTCCATTTGAATGCAACTGCAAGAAAGGAGGATGGCTTTGGCAAAGAAACTGAAAGACACCGACTATCTGTTCATTTCCACCTACCTCCACAGCCGGGAGCGGGACCTGCTCACCGGGGCGCGGATGGAGCGCATGATCGACGCACCCACCGCCGCCGACGCGGCCAAGGTGCTCACCGAGATCGGCTACGGCGAATTCGACGCTTCCAGCCAGCGGGAGCTTGGCTCCGTTCTGGCCCAGGAGCAGGAGAAGCTGTTTGAGGATCTCTACCGCTTCGTCCCGGACAAGGCGGTGGTGGACGTGTTCAAGGTCAAGTATGATTATCACAATCTGAAGGCCCTCATCAAGGCCCGGGCCACCGGCACGGACGCCTCCGACCGGCTGCTGCTGGACGCGGGGCGGGTCAGCGCCGAGGACATGCGCCGGGCGGTCTGGGAGGGGGACTACAGCGTCCTGCCTCCGGCGTTGCGCCAGGCCGCCGTGGAGGCGGTGGAGACCCTCAGCGCCACGGGCGACCCCCAGCTGGCGGACTTCTTGCTGGACCGGGCCTACTACGCGGAGATGCTCTCCGCCGCCCGGGCTACGGGCAGCGATTTCCTGGTCCGCTACGTACGCTTCACCATTGACGCGGCCAACCTGCGCAGCGCCGTCCGGACCCTTCGGATGAAGAAGGGGTCGGATATGCTCAAGCGGGTGCTGGTCGAGGGCGGCAATGTCCGGGTGGACAGCATCCAGGCCGCGGCCCTGGGCGGAAACCTGGAAGACCTGTACCGCTCCACCAATCTCCGCCAGGCGGCGGAGCTGGGCGCGGCGGCGGCGGCCGGCGGGAGCCTGACGCCCTTTGAAAAGGCCTGCGACGACGCGGTGACGGCCATGGCGTCGGGGGCCAAGAGCGTGCCCTTCGGCGTGGAATCCGTCATCAGCTACCTGGTGGCCAAGGAGATCGAGTTTACGGCGGTGCGCATCATCATGTCCGGCCGGATGGCGGGCATTGACAGCGATACCATCCGGGAAAGGCTGCGTGAGGCGTATGTATAAGATCGCGGTTTTAGGCGACCGGGACAGCGTACTGGGCTTCAAGGCCCTGGGGCTGGACATCTTCCCCATCGAAGGCGTGGAGGAGGGCCGCCAGGAGCTTCACAAGCTGGCCAAGGAGGAGTACGCCATTATTTATGTCACCGAGCAGCTGGCGCAGTCCATCCGGGCGGACATCGACAGGTACAAGACCTCCGTCACCCCGGCGGTCATTCTGATCCCCGGCAAGGGGGGGAGTCTGGGCCTGGGGGCCCAGGCGCTCCAGAGCGCCGTGGAGCGGGCCGTCGGAGCGGATATCGGTTGATAAACCGATATCCACACCTCCAATGCCGCCGCTGCGCGGCGGCCCCGGCGCTAATCTAATTTTTTGATTCGCCCCTCGCCGGGGCGGGGCCTACTTTTCGCGCGAGCGAAAAGTAGCAAAAGGTCGCTTAAGGAACTACGTTCCTTAAGAATCCTCCTCATTACGGGGGTGATTAGTTTCCCTCTGACGATACCGGGTTTGGTTCTAACCACGATCCTTCGTTGGTGCGCCGGTCTGGGTGGTTCTACCCACGGGTTCTAACGGTAGATTTCGCTGCAGCGCCGCTTCTGTAATTGGTGCCCGTCCATCGCCAGGAGTGCAATAGAACGGAGAAGCCCCCGTCAAGCACCCCGGGGAGTTAGCCCCGCTATACGGTAGGGGCCGCCGATGACCACGCTGAAATAGACGCTGGAGAGGAGCGAAGCGGACAGCAATAAGTTTAGACCAAACCGACTGTGCCTCGGGCGCAAACTAATCAAAAAATGAGGGATTCTTAAACCGCTAGGTTTAAGTGACTTTTTGGGTACTTTTTGTTCACACAAAAAGTACCCGAGGAGTCCGGGGGCGAGAAGCCCCCGGGGTATCGTATAGAAACAACTCCCCTTCGCGCCCGCAGGGCGCGAAGATAAGCAGTAGCCTTGAATTAAAAAAGGAAAGGCAGTGAAGGAATGAGTCAAGGAAGAATCATCAAAGTCTCCGGCCCGCTGGTGGTGGCCGACGGCCTTGCCGACGCCAACATGGCCGACGTGGTCCGCGTAGGCGAGCAGCGCCTGATCGGTGAGATCCTGAACATGACCGGCGACCGGGCCTCCATCCAGGTCTACGAGGAGACCAGCGGCCTGGGCCCCGGCGCGGCGGTGGTCTCCACCGGCGCCCCCCTGAGCGTTGAGCTGGGCCCCGGCATCATCGAGAACATCTACGACGGCATCCAGCGCCCGCTGGAGGAGATCGTCAAGCAGACCGGCTCCAACAACCTGGCCCGCGGCGTGGAGGTGGACCCCATCTCCCGCACCAAGAAGTGGGCCTACACCCCCGTCGCCAAGGTGGGCGACAAGGTGGTGGGCGGCGACGTGCTGGGCACCGTTCCCGAGACCGAAGTCGTGCTCCACAAGATCATGGTCCCCAACGGCGTCTCCGGCACCGTCAGCTGGGCCATCAAGGCCGGCGACTACACCGTGGACGAGGTGGTCGCCAAGATCAAGACCGACAAGGGCGAGGTCAAGGAGCTGACCATGACCCAGAAGTGGCCTGTCCGCGTGGGCCGCCCCTACAAGCAGAAGTACAACCCGGTGGCCCCCCTCCAGTCCGGCCAGCGGATCATCGACACCATGTTCCCCATCGCCAAGGGCGGCACCGCCGCCGTGCCCGGCCCCTTCGGCTCCGGCAAGACCGTGGTCCAGCACCAGCTGGCCAAGTGGTCCGACGTGGACATCGTCATCTACGTGGGCTGCGGCGAGCGCGGCAACGAGATGACCGACGTTCTGCGGGAGTTCCCCGAGCTCCAGGACCCCCGGACCGGCGAGTCCCTGATGAAGCGGACCGTGCTGATCGCCAACACCTCCGATATGCCCGTGGCCGCCCGTGAGGCGTCCGTGTATACCGGCATCACCATCGCGGAGTACTTCCGCGACATGGGCTACGCCGTGGCCGTCATCGCCGACTCCACCTCCCGCTGGGCCGAGGCCCTGCGCGAGATGTCCGGCCGTCTGGAGGAGATGCCCGGCGAAGAGGGCTACCCCGCCTATCTGGCCTCCCGTCTAGCCCAGTTCTATGAGCGGGCCGGCGTGGTGCAGTGCATGGGCAGCGAGGACCGCGTAGGCTCCCTGACCGCCGTGGGGGCCGTGTCGCCTCCGGGCGGCGACCTGTCCGAGCCTGTGAGCCAGGGCACCATGCGCATTGTCAAGGTGTTCTGGTCCCTGGACGCCTCCCTGGCCTACCGCCGCCACTTCCCCGCCATCAACTGGCTGAACTCCTACTCCCTGTATCTGGACACCATGAAGCCCTGGTTCGACGAGCACTTCGGCCCCGCCTTCATGGAGAACCGGAACAAGGCCATGAGCCTCCTCCAGGAGGAGGATAACCTCAACGAGATCGTCCAGCTGGTTGGTAAGGACTCCCTGTCCCCCAACGACCAGCTCACCCTGGAGACCGCCAAGATGGTCCGCGAGGACTTCTTGCAGCAGAACGCCTTCATGGACGTGGACAGCTATTCCAGCCACGACCGGCAGATGCGGATGCTGGCTATGATCCTGGACTTCGACCGGCTGGCCCGGGACGCCATCGGCAAGGGCGCGCCCCTGGCCCCCATGCTGGACATCCCCGCCAAGGAGAAGATCGGCCGCGCCAAGTTCGTGGAGGCCGACAAGTACGTTCAGGAGTACGCCGCCATCGTGGAAGAAATGGAGCGGGAAATCGCTGAGATCGCAGAGAAAGCGGGTGACCAGTTATGATGAAGGAATACCGTACCATACACGAGATCTCCGGCCCTCTGATGGTGGTGGAGAAGGTTGACGGCGTCACCTACGACGAGCTGGCCGAGATCGAGCTTTCCGACGGCAGCATCCGCCGCTGCAAGGTGCTGGAGGTCAACGGCGACAAGGCCGTGGTCCAGCTGTTCGAGTCCTCCGCCGGCATCAACCTGCGGGACTCCAAGATCCGGTTCCTGGGCCACCCCCTGGAGCTGGCGGTGTCCGGCGACATGCTGGGCCGGGTGTTCAACGGCATGGGCCAGCCCATCGACGGCGGCCCCGCCATCCTGCCGGAAAAGAGCCTGGACATCAACGGCCAGCCCATCAACCCGGCGGCCCGTGACTACCCCAACGAGTTCATCCAGACCGGCGTCAGCTCCATCGACGGGCTGAACACCCTGGTCCGCGGCCAGAAGCTGCCCATCTTCTCCGGCAACGGCCTGCCCCACGCCCAGCTGGCGGCCCAGATCGCCCGTCAGGCCAAGGTGCTGGGGGACGCGGCGAGCAACTTCGCCGTGGTGTTCGCCGCCATCGGCATCACCTTCGAGGAGTCGGAGTACTTCGTCAACGAGTTCAAGCGCACCGGTGCTATCGACCGTACCGTGCTGTTCACCAACCTGGCCAACGACCCGGCTGTCGAGCGTATTTCCACCCCCCGTATGGCCCTGACCGCCGCCGAGTACCTGGCCTTCGAGAAGGATATGCACGTGCTGGTCATCCTGACGGACATCACCAACTACGCCGAGGCCCTGCGCGAGGTGTCCGCGGCCAAGAAGGAAGTCCCCGGCCGCCGCGGCTATCCCGGCTACCTGTATACCGACCTGGCCCAGATGTACGAACGTGCCGGCCGGCAGCTGGGCAAGCCCGGCTCCATCACCATGATCCCCATCCTGACCATGCCGGAGAACGACAAGACCCACCCCATCCCCGACCTGACCGGGTATATCACCGAGGGCCAGATCATCCTCTCCCAGGAGCTGTTCCGCAAGGGCATCAATCCCCCCGTGGACGTGCTGCCCTCCCTGTCCCGTCTGAAGGACAAGGGCGTAGGCCCCGGCAAGACCCGCGAGGACCATGCCTCTACCATGAACCAGCTGTTCGCCGCCTACGCCTCCGGCAAGGAGGCCAAGGAGCTGATGACCATCCTGGGCGAGTCCGCTCTGAGCCCCACGGACCTGCTGTACGCCAAGTTTGCCGACGAGTTTGAGAAGCGCTACGTCTCCCAGGGCTATGAGACCAACCGCAGCGTCATCGAGACCCTGGATCTGGGCTGGGAGCTGCTGAGCATCCTGCCCAAGAGCGAGCTCAAGCGCATCAAGCAGGATATGATCGACAAGTATCTGCCGAAAGGCGAGAAGTGAGCTTGGCGCGACATTTAGGAAAGAGGTGAACAGATGGCCTCAGCAACGATAAACCCAACCAGAATGGAGCTGAACCGGCTGAAGGGCCGGCTGAAGACCGCCACCCGGGGCCACAAGCTCCTCAAGGATAAGCGGGACGAGCTGATGAAGCAGTTCCTGGAGATCGTCCGGCGCAACCGCGTGCTGCGCAGGAAGGTGGAGGAGGGCCTGGAGAAGGCCAACGCCGCCTTCACCGTGGCCTCGGCCCTTATGAGCCCGGAGATGCTGGAGCAGGCGCTGCTGTATCCCAAGCAGAGCGTGGAGCTGGACATGACGTTCCAGAACATCATGTCCGTCAACGTCCCCCGCTACGCCTTCCACACCAAGAACGAGGACCCGGCGGAGATTTACCCCTACGGCTTCGCCCAGACCTCCGGAGAGCTGGACGCGGCGCTGGAAGCGCTGTCCAACGTGTTCCACGACATGCTGGAACTGGCGGAGGTGGAGAAGACCATGCAGCTTCTGGCGGAGGACATCGAGAAGACCCGGCGGCGCGTCAACGCCCTGGAGTACGTGATGATCCCCGGTTTCCAGGAGAAGATCCGGTATATCTCCATGAAGCTGGATGAGAACGAACGCGGAAACATCACCCGGCTGATGAAGGTGAAGGACATGGTCTTGCAGGAAGCCCACGACTTCAAGCAGCCGGCTAACGGCTGAGCCCCAATGGTTTGAGGGTTTTGACCCGGATTTGGTCATTTCCCCGGAGGGCTTGAAAAGTAATAGATGGTACTGCATGGGAGGAATCCCGTGCAGTACCATCTTTTTATTGTGTTTGGCTGTGTTAAATGGTTCCTATTCGGCGGCCTGATATATGAGTGCGTATTCTTTTCCATCCTGCCGGTAGACCGCTTCCAGGTCACGGTCCAGCTGAGGCAGCAACGGGTCCTCACCGTGGTAAAACACGCAGGTCCCGCAGGAGGAGCTGAGAACCCTGGGGACCGGGGCCATACGGGCCCCCGTCTCTTCTTTTTGCAGCGCCCGACAGCTCCGCAGAGCCGCCAAATGGGTGTGAAAGGTTGCAACGTACTGTTCCATTACTTTGTCAGCGTCAGCTTGAAGTCTCCGTCCAAATCAGAGACCTGGACCTGATAGCCCGCGTTCTTGGCAAAACGGGTCACGTTTTCCACTGAGCACTGGTTATCTACGGCGACTTCCAGTTTTTGAGGCGCGCCGTCCTTAACAGCCTTCTGGACCATGATGACTGGGGTGGGGCAGGAATAGCCTCTTGCGTCTACCATTTTTGAAAATCTCCTTCTATCAAATTTGTCTGTTACCGTGCGGCAGGCTTGGATCCGTACCGCAGCGCAGAGCGCATTGGCCGTCCGCCTAGGACTCCAGTTTCTGCATGTTTGTTATAGAAATAGCTGCCAGGACCACAAAACCAGCAATGACGGTCAAGGCCACGGGTCCGGAGCCAATGCCGGCGCCGGAGGAGGCCAGACCGAAGTTGTGAGAGATGGCCGCGCCTACGATAAAGCCGGTGACAGTGACGGCGGAGTCGCTGTTACCCTCCCCTGCCAGGATCAGCTGGCGCAGGGGACATCCGCCCAGCAGCACCGAGCCCCAGCCTACCAGCGCCATGCCCAGCAGGTTCCACAGCCACTCCGTATGGGCGATGGGCTGCTCCGCGAAGCCGGGAGTAAACTTGCCCAGAGCCAGATTGCCGATGAGCACCGCCAGGATGATGGCGGCAAAGGCGGAGATCAGCCGGAAGTCCCGGAACAGCACCGCGTCACGGATGCCGCCCACCATGCACAGACGAGAACGCTGGGCCAGAATGCCGATGACCAGAGCCACCAGCAGAGCCGCCAGAACGGGGGCCGCCTGGGAGCCAGGGCCTTTGGCGCTGAAAAAAATGAAATCAGGCCGGACCAGCAGCAGGGCCAGCAGACCAAGCATCAGCACCGGGAATGCCAGCCCCTCCGCCATGGACTGGGGGTGGGCCCGCCGGAGACTGAAGCCCCGGGTCAGGAACTGGATGCCGATGAGAATGCCGATGACAAAGCCCGCCAGCCCCACCAGGGCGTTGCCGTCGCCGCCGCCGATGCGGATGACCATCCGCAGGGGGCAGCCCAGGAAGACCAGCGCCCCAATCATCACAAATACCGCGATGACGAACCGCAGCATAGGGGAAGACCCGCCCTTGGGCCGGAATTCCTTCCGCACGAAGGCGATGACCGTGGAGCCCAGGACCAGACCGATGATCTCCGGGCGGATGTACTGGACGATGCCCGTCCCCACCTCCGCGTCAAAGCCCGCCCGCTGGAGGTTCAGCGCCCCGGCAATGTCCCGCAGGAAGCAGGCAATGCAGAAGCCCATATTGGCCGGGTTGCCCAGGGCCGTCAGCAGCACCGCCGCCGCCCCCACCGCCAGACCGGTGCCGATGAGCAGACCATAGCGCTTTACAAAGCTCTCTTTTTCCATGTTGTACTCCTCTCCTTTTATCCGGGATACAGAAAGGCGTCCGCGGATTTTCTTCCCCTTCCGCAAACGCCTTCTTCCGATTCCCTGTCAGGAACAGTATACCGTATGCGGTGATAAAATGCAAGCGTTATTTTTGATTGAGAATAAAGAGACGCCGGGAAAATTTTCGTCCTGTTTCCCGATGAAAGACGCAGTGACCCATGGGCTGCTGAACGTGGGGCAGAAATCGTGGAATTGCGTTTGCTTTATACTATTTCTTGATTAAAAATGCAGCACCGTTACCGGGTAGAAATAAGGAAGAGCCTGGAGGCGGATTCCTCCAGGCTCTTCCCGCGTGTTTGGAAAGGTTTGCTTACCGGCCCAGCTTTGCCCGCAGCTCGGCGCCCTTGTCCTCGTATCCGGGCTTGTTCAGCAGAGCGAACATGTTCTTCTTGTAGGCCTCCACGCCCGGCTGATCGAAGGGGTTGACCCCCAGCAGGTAGCCGGACAGGCCGCAGGCATACTCGAAGAAGTAGATCAGCTCGCCGCAGGTGTAGGCGTTGATCTCTCCGGCGTGGAGGATCAGGTTGGGCACGCCGCCCTCTACATGGGCCAGCAGGGTGCCGTCCATGGCCTGGGTGGCGATGAAATCCATGTCCTTCCCGGCCAGGAAGTTGAGCCCGTCGCCGTCGGCCTCGTCCCGGGGGACGCACAGCTGATGCTTGCTCTTGCCGAAACGGATGACAGTCTCCAGCATGATCCGCTCGCCTTGCTGGATATACTGACCCATGGAGTGCAGATCGGCGGTGAATTCCACGCTGGCGGGGAAGAGGCCCTTATTCTCCTTGCCCTCGCTCTCGCCGTAGAGCTGCTTCCACCACTCGGCGAAGAACCGGGCCCGGGGCTCGTAGGCGGCCAGGATCTCGATCTTCTTGCCCTGCTGATAGAGGTCGTTCCGGGCGGCGGCATACTGCCAGGCGGGGTTCGTTTCCAGGCCGGGCTTCCGGCAGGTCTCCATCATGTCCGCCGCGCCGCGCATCAGCTCGTCCAGGTCCACCCCGGCCACGGCGATGGGCAGCAGGCCCACGGCGGTGAGCACACTGTAGCGTCCGCCCACGTCGTCGGGCACCACGTAGGTGTCATAGCCCTGGTTGTCGGCCAGGGACTTGAGAGCGCCCCGGGCCTTGTCGGTGGTGGCGTAGATGCGCTTGGCCGCCTCGGCCATGCCGTACTTCTCCTCCAGCTTCGCCTTGAAGAAGCGGAAGGCCACGGCGGGCTCGGTAGTGGTGCCGGACTTGGAGATGACGTTCACGGAGAAATCGTCGTCCCCGATGAGGTCAAAAATTTCCTGCATGGCGTCGCCGGAGAGGCCGTTGCCGGCGAAGTAGATGTTGGGGGTGTCCTTCTTTTTCAGGTTGTAGTTGTTGGAACCCAGCAGCTCGATGACCGCCCGGGCGCCCAGGTAGCTGCCGCCGATGCCGATGACCACCAGGGCCTTGCTGTCGCCCTGGATCTTCTTGGCGGCGGCCTTGATGCGCGCATACTCGGCCTTGTCGTAGTCCCGGGGCAGGTTTACCCAGCCCACGAAGTCGTTGCCCCGGCCCGTGGCCTCCTGGAGCCAGGTATGGGCCTGCTGGAGGCCCTGGGCATAGGATTCCGTCCGGGCGGAGCTGCTGGAAAGATCAACACGAAGCATGATATGATATCCTCCTTGAAAGTAAATTTTGGCAAGGATTCGATAAAAGAAGTATACCACGCCCAGGCCCGTTGGGCAAGCATTTCTTGCGGTAAACCCGCCGCCTCCGCTCTACCTCTGCCGAACTTCCAAATAGTAGTGCTCCTGGGCCGGGTCCAGCTCCACGGTTTTCACTCCCTGCCGCAGGTCAAAGCCGAAATTCTGCCGGACGATCTCGATTGCTCCCCGGTCCTCCAGGGTGGCACTCTGGCGGGTACAGGTCAGGTTGGAGCCCAGCCGGGTCGTCAGATCGTAGCCGTAGATGTCACGGTTTCTCCTGTCGGAGCAGACGTGGTCATAGCTGGCCTCCTTGACCATCTCCGCCGCCAGCGTCACGCTCCCCCCGGCTGGGATGGCGACCTCCGCTTCCAGATAGAATACCCGGGTTACCCGGTCGGCATTCAGCTCGCTCTCGGGAATATACCCGTTGGCATACCGCACTGCCGGATCATCGTCAAGGATGCCGTAATAGTTCACCAGCTGGTCCTTCATCAGGGCGTAAAACAGCGCAAAGTCTGCCCTGCTCCCCGCGGTATAACGGTCATACCGGTTCTCCATCATTTCCAGGAAAACGCTCTCCAGGTCGCTCTCGTACCGTGTGACGGTGACCCCGGCGTTTTCGATCACGGAACCGCCCTCCTGCCCCGCAGTGTCGTAGGCGCGGACGTCCAGATTTTGGATATCCTCCCCCAGGACCACCAGCCGGTAGATATCCTGTTGGTCCTTCCGGTTTTCCCTAGGGATGGTGAAGGACTGGATCATCCTTCCTGTATCGTGATCCCAGGTCATACCGTGAAATCCGGTGGTAAGGACGCTGCTCCTGCCGGAAGACAGTTCAAAATCGGCTCGGATGGTAGGATAGGTACCGTCATCCGGCTGAGGGCCCCAGGGATCGGTGAAGTCATACACTACCACCGGGACGCCGCTCAGATCCGGGAAGTCCTCCAGCGCGGCGGCTTGGTAGGAGCCATCCGACAGCACCTCCCGGTAGGCCTCCCAGTTCTCCGCTTGGGTCAGGTTCACCTCCCACGGGCCCTCCCGCCAGGCGGCCCACAGGCCGTAGGGTCCACCGGAGTATCTGCCCGGATGGAGCGCCGTCTCCACCGGCTGTCCGTCCAGCGTCAGACTGGGACACAACGCCCCCCGGCTGTTCAGATTTCCGGCGAAGGGGTACAGGACGGAAACCGTCTGCTCCCGCCCGGAAGCGTTGGTGAGGACATAGGAATCCGTCACCCGGATGTTGGCCTCGAACGATTGGATGTCTTCCGCCTCCCGTTCCCGCCAGGGGGCGAAATCCAGCGTGATATCCCGCTCCGCCGTGATGTCCCCGTTCTCCTCCCGGAGGGTCAAGGGCATCACCGGCCCGGCGTAGGACATGAAGGTGGAGCCGCTGCTGCCCGCACCTCCCGCGCCGCCGCCCCGGGGCAGGAACAGGAGCCCCGCTCCCGCGACCAGGACCAGCGCCGCCGCCATCCCGACCGTCCAGCGCAGCCAGCGCCGGGGCTTTTTCCGTTTTTCCATGGCCCGGGCCGCCTCGTCCACCGCTTTGTCGTTTACGTTCCCAATGGCGTCAAACAGCCGCTCGCTTTTTTCGCTCACAGTACGATCCCCTCCTCCTCCAGCGCCCTGCGCAGGCCCTGCCGCAGACGGTAGAGCCGCTGGGCCATCTGCTGCGGGGCGCACGCCTCCTGCCGGGCCAGCTCCTTTACGGACAGGCCGAACCAGTACCGGCGCAGGAACGCCGTCCGGTCGCCCTCCGGCAGTCCGGCCAGCCAGCGGTCGATGCACCGCGCGATCTCCCGGCTCTCCGAGACCTCCTCGGCGCTGGGCGCGGCGGCGCAGTCCTCCAGCTCCTCCAGCAGGACCTCCAGCCCCGCGCCCCGTTTCCGGGCCCGCCTTGCCCGCCAGCGGTCCAGGGAGAGGTTCCGGCAGATCCGGGCCAGATAGGCCCGGAGGCTCTCAGGCCGCTGGGGCGGCATGGTGTCCCAGGCCCGGAGCCATGTGTCGCTGACGCACTCCTCCGCGTCCTCCCTGCTGGCGAGGATATTTTCCGACAGCCGAAAGCAGAGGGAACCGTATTTTTTCTGAGATTCCCCCAGGGCGCGCTGGTCCCGGGACCAGTAGAGGGCGACAATTATCTGATCTTCCATGGCGCTCCCTCCTTTCGCTATCATAAGACGGATTTTGTGAACGGATATTGGCGTGGTTTTTGGAAACGGGAAAATATTTTTTCCTTCTTATCATAATGCGTACCGAACAAAGCCAAGGCCTTTGGCTTTGTTCAAGTGCAAGGATTTTGGGCCAATTGGCCCAAAATCCTTGCACCTCCCGCCACAGTATGATCATACTGTGGCGGGAATACGCATTGTAACAATGTCTGAATTTTGATAAAATGGCATATATATGCCATTTTATCAAAATTGCGGGCCTACCGGCCCGCGAATAAACCGCGTTGCGGTTTATTCAGTTGACATTATCATAACATATCTGTTGGTCCGATGTCATCTTTTTATCAGACGCAGCATCCCGGCAGAGCTCTTTCCCGCTTTCTGTCATGCAAAAATTACCGTTCCCCGCAGTCGCATATTCCCGGGCGGTCTGCAAATGCTATGGTTGCGACAAGGGCGGAGACAAAAAGTCCGCTCCCAGGCGAGGCAAAAACAGAAAAGGCCCGGAGCGGACTCCGCCCGAACCTTCTCTGACGGAAGCATCGCCGTCGCAAAAATGGAGAAGGAGAAAAAGGAAATGTCTAAGAAGAACAACCGCATCAACGTCCCCGAGGCCCGCGAGGCTATGGACAAGTTCAAGATGGAGGCTGCCAGCGAGGTTGGCGTCAACCTGAAGGAAGGCTACAACGGCGACATCAGTGCCCGTGAGGCCGGCTCCGTGGGCGGCCAGATGGTCAAGAAGATGACGACCATACGAACTGCGAGGTTTGAGCGGGCGGATCGGACGGCGGTGGGGCATCGGTTCGTGGCTACATACCAGGCAGGGCTATATTTGTAAAGAAAGAGCTTCCCTTCAAGTTGGGGAAGCTCTTTCTTTATAAATAGCGGAAAATATTATAAGTATACTTCAAATAATTATTGACTATAATGAAACTTAGCAGTAGAATATCTTTAAAGGAAGGTGTTACGATGGCGATTACGAGCAAGGCGGGGATCTTGAAGGTGCTGACCTCATTTAACCCCTGGTGGAAAACAGGTGCAGTCAATCCGCAGATGGCAAAGACGTACCGGAGATTTGCCTTTCATGAAGCAATGAAGCGTTTGACGCAGACAGACCTGCGGCGCACCGTCATCCTGACCGGAACACGGCGGGTGGGCAAGACTACGATCCAGTATCAGATGATCCAGACCCTGCTGGAGCAGGGAGTCGCGCCGCAAAAGATCGTGTTCGTTTCGATGGATCATCCTATGCTGAAGCTGAGCGGCTTTAATGATGTTCTGGAATGCTACCACGAGAATATCTATCCGGAACAGGATGTGTATTACTTTTTTGATGAAGTGCAGTATGCGCAGGACTGGGACAAGTGGCTGAAAACGATCTACGATATGCAGCCGGACACCCAGGTGGTGGCAACCGGATCGGCCAGTCCCGCTCTGATGCGGGGCAGCCGGGAGAGCGGCACTGGCCGCTGGTCCGTCATACAGGTCCCAACCATGTCGTTTTATGAGTACTGTGAGCTGCTGAACATTGACCGGCCTCAGATACCGGAAAAATTGAAGATCACGCCAATGCTGCGCATGACCCAGCCGCAGCGCACACAGATCATGATCCAACTATCCAAGGTCCAGAATCATTTCAACCGCTATTTGCAGGTAGGCGGGTTCCCTGAATTGGCGCTGGCCGACAACGACCTTATGGCCCAGCAGATCATGCGGGAGGATGTGGTGGACAAGGTGCTGAAGCGGGATCTGCCCTCCCTGTATAACATCCGAAACGCCACAGAGCTGGAGCGGATCTTTTTATACCTCTGCAACGTTTCCTCTGAGATTGTGTCGATCGAGGCTATCGCCCGGGAACTCAGCGGCGTCTCGCGGCCTACCGTAGAGAACTATATTCAATATCTGGAAAGCGCCAATCTGATCTATCAGAGCTGGCCGGTAAACATGGCGGGAAAGAAGGTTCTGAAGGCCAGTCCCAAGATCTATATCGCAGATGCGGCCATCCGCAACGCAGTACTGATGGACGATGGATTGCTGTCCGACCCGATGGAGATGGGCAAGATCGTGGAGACGGCTGTCTACAAGCATGTGGCGGCCTTTTACTACCAGCAGGCCGCATCAGTGGGATACTTCCGGGGCGGCAAAAAGGGAAAAGAGATCGACATCGTGGTGGATTATCCCAATACTGCCAATATCCTGATCGAGGTCAAGTATCGGGAGGGCGCGCCCATCGCGGACGACGACGCTATTTCGGAACTGTGCGGCGAGGCGTCTGCAGCGGTGGTTGTGACGAAAAATGTGGACGACTTCGGCGTACACAATACAAGATCCGGGACGGATATGCTGAGGATCCCGGCGTTTGCATTTCTCTATTTGCTGGGCCATGCGGAAAAGCATGGATATAGAGGGATCGGATGATCCGGGTGAAAGAAAGTAAAAGCAATAGAAAATTACGGCAAAAAAGGAGTATGCGATATGGCAAGTCAAAATACCAGCGATATCGGCTTTGAAAAGCAAATCTGGGACGCGGCCTGCGTCCTTCGGGGCAACATGGACGCTTCGGAGTATAAGTCGGTGGTACTTGGATTAATCTTTTTGAAGTACATCTCTGACCGATTTGAAATGAAGTATAACGAACTGGTGGCCGAGGGCGACGGCTTCGAGGAGGACAAAGACGAGTACACCGCTGAAAACATCTTTTTCGTCCCGGAGTCCGCCCGGTGGAAGGTCATTGCCGCAGCGGCCCACACGCCGGAAGTCGGCACGGTGATCGACGACGCTATGCGCTGCATTGAGAAGGAGAACAAAAAACTGAAAGACATTCTCCCCAAGAATTTCGCCCGGCCGGAGCTGGACAAGCGGCGGCTGGGGGACGTGGTGGATCTCTTTACCAACATCCAGATGGTGGAGCACGGCGACAGCAAGGACATTCTGGGCCGGACCTACGAATACTGCCTGTCCAAGTTCGCTGAGCAGGAGGGCAAGCTGGCCGGGGAATTTTACACCCCCGCCTGCGTGGTGCGCACGCTGGTGGAGGTGCTCCAGCCCTACAACGGCCGGGTCTACGACCCCTGCTGCGGCAGCGGCGGCATGTTCGTCCAGTCCGCGAAATTTGTGGAAAACCACGGCGGGAACATCAACAAAATCTCCGTCTACGGCCAGGATTCCAACCCCACCACCTGGAAAATGGCCCAGATGAACCTCGCCATCCGGGGTATCGACGCCGACCTGGGGCGGTTCAACGCGGACACCTTCTTCAACGACTGCCACCCACAGCTCAAGGCGGATTTCATCATGGCAAATCCGCCCTTTAACCTCTCCGACTGGGGCGCGGACAAGCTGCGGGAGGACGTGCGCTGGCAGTACGGGATGCCGCCCGCCGGGAACGCTAACTTCGCCTGGCTCCAGCACATGATCTGGCATCTGGCCCCGGGCGGGCGCATTGGGATGGTGCTGGCCAACGGCTCCCTGTCCTCCCAGTCCGGCGGCGAGGGGGAGATCAGGAAAAACATCATTGAGGCCGATCTGGTGGACTGCATCATCGCTATGCCGCCCCAGCTGTTCTATACCACGCAGATTCCTGTGTCCCTGTGGTTTTTGTCCAAGAATAAGAAGCAAAAAGGGAAAACGCTGTTTCTGGACGCACGGAAAATGGGAACGATGGTCAGCCGGAAGCTGCGGGAGCTGACGGAGGAGGACATCCGGAAGATTGCGGACACCTACAACGCCTTCGCGGCAGGGACGCTGGAGGAGGTCAAGGGGTTCTGCGCGGCGGCGGACTTGCAGGAGATCACAAAGCAGGACTACATCCTCACGCCGGGGCGGTATGTGGGCATCGAGGAGCAGGAGGACGACGGGGAACCCTTTGAGGAGAAGATGGGGCGGCTGACGGCGGAGTTGTCGGAGCTGTTTGCAAAGTCCCATGAGTTGGAGAGGGAGATTCGGGAGCGGCTGGGGGAGATTGGGTATGAAATGTAAAGTCATTCCCTTTGGCAATTTACTAAAAGAACCTGTTCGTAATGGGCTTACAAAGCCAAAAGCAATCAGAGGACAAGGTGTAAAAATGATTGCGATGGGAGAAATCTTTGCTAATTCACGAATTGGCTCTATCAATATGGATAGGGTTCCTGTTACTGACAAAGAACTTAATAATTGTGATATAGAAGCAGGCGATCTGCTTTTTGCACGGCAATCATTAGTGTTGGAAGGTGCGGGAAAGTGTAGTATTATAACAGTAGTTGATGAGCCAACGGTATTTGAGTCGCATTTGATAAGAGCAAGAATAGATACTTCAAAAGCAAATCCATACTTTTTATATTACTATTTTAATTCTCATCATGGAAAGGAAAATATTAAGACGATTGTGGAGCAGGTTGCAGCGGCAGGAATTAGAGGCAGCGACTTGATAAAACTTAATGTACCTTGCCCTGTTTTGGAGGTGCAAAATTATATTGCCAAAATTCTTAATAGATTTGATGAGAAAATCGAACTGAACCAGAAGATAAACGAGAATTTGGAGCGGCAGGCGGAGGCAGTTTTTCAAAATGAACTTTTATCTGTTCAAATGCTCCCAGATGGTTGGAAACAGGCAAGTCTAATAGATATTGCAGACTATCTGAACGGTCTTGCGATGCAGAAATATCGACCGGCAGATGGCGAAATGGGTATTCCTATCCTTAAAATCAAGGAGCTTCGTCAGGGTTGTTGCGATGATAGCAGTGAACTTTGTTCTCCCAACATTAAAGGTGATTACATCATACATGATGGTGATGTGATCTTCTCTTGGTCAGGGAGTCTGCTGGTTGATTTTTGGTGCGGCGGTATTTGCGGACTCAATCAGCATTTATTCAAAGTCTCATCAACGAAATATGACAAATGGTTCTACTACGCTTGGACAAAGCATCACCTTGACCGTTTCATTGCTGTTGCAGCAGATAAGGCAACAACGATGGGACACATTAAGCGTGACGAATTGGCAAAGGCTGAGGTGCTAATTCCACCGGAGACTGACTACATGCGAATCGGAGAATTGCTCCAGCCTATTTATGACCTGATAATAGCTAATCGGATTGAAAATAAGCGTCTTGCCGAAGCAAGAGACACCCTCTTACCCAAGCTGATGTCCGGCGAGCTTGATGTCTCCGGCATCGACCTCTAAAGCCGCTAAATTATAATTCAAAATCGGAGGAACGCAAATGCAACAACAGTATTGGAATCAATTAACGCAATTCAAATTTGATCTTTGCTATTTAGCCGCACAGTTTGCACGGTATGTGACAATAAATCGAAGGATAAAAATTGGCGTGGCAGTAACATCTTCTGCGGCTATAGCAACTTGGGCAACATGGGCTTCTCTTAGTTTCTTTTGGGGATTGATTATTGCAGCAGGACAAGTAATAGGTGCAGTAAATGAAATATTGCCCTATCAAAAAAGAATCCATGATCTTTCGGAAATGCAACCAAGATTGAACACACTATATATTTCGTTTGAAGAAAAGTGGTTTGATGTCGCAAATGGAAAAATGAGTGAAGAAGACATTAATCGATTATGCTATAAGCAACTTGCAAAATGGAATGAAGTTGATAAAGAATATTTCATAGAGGATGCTTTGCCTAGAAGTGACAAATGTTCCGTCCAAGCCGAAAATGAGAAAAACACTTATTTTAAAAACAGATTTGGAGTGTGAAATGAACAAAAACTATTCTTCTGAAAAAAACAGAGAAACCTGCTCCCCAACAACTAGAAATGATGGTAATCGTGGGAGTCAAATTCCAACACAAAAAAAACCTCCTGCAATGCCTCCAGTTAAACCGCCCCAAAAGTGATAAGAGGTGTCGTACATATGTCCTTTGTCGAAGCCCACTACGAAAATGCCATCCTACAGCTTTTCCAGGAACAGTTAGGCTACGCCTACCTATACGGCCCTGACGTAGAGCGGGACTACCACAGCCCGCTCTATGAGGATGTCCTGCTGCCCTGCCTCCAGCGGGTCAACCCCTCCCTGCCTCCGGAAGCCCTCACCGAGGCGGTCTACAAGCTGCAAAACTTCGAGAGCGGGACGCTGCTGCAAAAGAACATGGTGTTCATGGACTACCTGCAAAACGGCGTACCCGTCAAATACTTCACGGACGGCGAGGATCGCTCCGCCCTGGTGTACCTCATCGACTACCAGAACCCCGCCAATAACGACTTCACCATCGCCAACCAGTGGACGGTGGTCGAGAACTCCGAAAAGCGCCCGGATGTGGTGCTGTTTGTCAACGGCCTCCCTCTGGTGGTGATGGAGCTGAAATCCCCCTCCCGTGAGGAGACGGACGCTTCGGCGGCCTACCGGCAGTTACGAAACTACATGCACGAGATCCCTTCCCTGTTCGTCTATAACGCCGTCTGCGTCATGAGCGACCTCACCGTCTCCAAGGCCGGAACCATCACCTCCAGCGAGGACCGATTCATGGAGTGGAAAACCAGGGACGGCAGCTATGAGAATACGGCCTACGCCCAGTTCGACACCTTTTTTGAGGGGATTTTCGAGAAAAACCGGTTTCTGGATATTCTCCGAAACTTTATCTGTTTTAATGTGGACGGCCAGAATACGTTCAAGATCCTGGCCGGGTATCACCAGTATTTTGCGGTAAAAAAGGCGGTAACTTCCACCCAGCACGCCACCGACGGTAAGGGCGGCGTATTCTGGCACACCCAGGGCAGCGGAAAATCCCTGTCCATGGTGTTCTACGCTCACTATTTGCAGCAGGCTCTGGAGAGCCCCACCATCGTGGTCCTCACAGACCGCAATGACCTGGACGATCAGCTCTATGGCCAGTTTGCCCGCTGCAAGGAGTTCCTGCGCCAGACGCCCCAGCACGCCCGGAGCCGCCAGCATCTGCGGGAACTGCTGGCAGGCCGTCAGGCCAACGGCATTATTTTTACGACCATGCAGAAGTTTGAGGAGAGCGGCGAGGCGCTGTCTCTGCGGCGGAATATCGTGGTAATGGCGGACGAGGCCCACCGCGGGCAGTACGGGTTGACAGAAAAGGTGGTGGTGAAGCGGAAAGAGGACGGCGAGCTGGAAGCCCGGACAGTGACCGGCACAGCCCGGATCATCCGGGACAGCCTGCCCAACGCCGTCTATATCGGCTTTACCGGCACGCCCATTTCCTCCCAGGACCGCAATACCCGCGAGGTGTTCGGGGACTACATAGACGTATACGATATGACCCAGGCGGTGGAGGACGGGGCCACCCGGCCCGTCTACTATGAGAGCCGGGTCATTCATTTGAAGCTGGACGAGACAACGCTGCGGCTGATTGATACGGAATACGATCTGATGGCGGAGAGCGCGGATCCATATGTGATCGAAAAGAGCAAGAAGGAACTGGGGCAGATGGAGGCCATTCTGGGAGCGGAGCAGACGATCCACTCTCTGGTGGACGATATCCTGGATCACTACGAGAACTACCGCGCCCATCTGCTGACCGGAAAAGCCATGATCGTGGCGTATTCCCGGCCTATCGCCATGAAGATCTACAAACGGATATTAGAACTCCGCCCGGCATGGACGGAGAAGGTGGGCGTTGTTATGACCCAGGGCAACAACGACCCGGAGGAATGGCGGCAGATCATCGGCAATAAGGCGCACAAGGATGAACTGGCCCGGAAATTCAAGGACAACAACTCGCCGATGAAAATTGCCATCGTGGTAGACATGTGGCTCACGGGCTTCGATGTGCCTTCATTGGCGACGATGTACGTCTATAAGCCCATGGCCGGACACAGCCTGATGCAGGCCATCGCCCGTGTCAACCGTGTTTTCGGTGACAAGGAGGGCGGTCTGGTGGTGGACTATGTGGGGATCGCCGCCGCGCTGAAACAGGCCATGAGCGATTATACCAGCCGCGACAAACTGAATTATGGAGAGACGGATATTGCCAAGGCGGCGTATCCAAAATTTTTGGAGAAACTGGCAGTTTGCCGGGATCTGTTTCATGGGTTTGATTATTCGGCCTTTGCAGCGGGAGACGATCTGGCAAAGGCAAAGACGATCACCGGCGGCGTGAACTTCATTCTGGGGAAGAATGTTGCCGAACGGGATCTGCCGGAAAAAGAGCGCACACAATACGTTTTCGTGAAGGAAGCGCTGCTGCTGAAGCAGGCGTTGTCGTTGTGCGGCAGCCTGGTGGATTCGACGGCAAGATTTGAGGCAGCTTACTTTGAGGCCGTCCGGACAATGGTGGTTCGTCTGACGATGGGCGGCAGTGGGCAGAAACTCACGCTGCCGGAGATAAATGAGCGGATCAACGAGCTTCTCAAGCATAGTATCAAAAGCGAAGGCGTTATCAATCTGTTTTCAGACGTTCACTCCTCGTTCTCTCTGTTTGATCCAAAGTTTTTGGAAGAAATCGCAAATATGAAAGAGAAGAACCTGGCGGTGGAATTGCTAAAAAAGCTGATTGCCGAGCAGGTGGCGGTATACCGGCGGACAAATGTCGTGAAATCAGAAAAGTTTTCCGAGATCATCCAGAGCGCCATGAACCGCTATCTCAACGGGATGCTGACCAATGAGGAGGTCATTCAGGAGCTATTGAAGCTGGCCAAGGATATGGCGGCAGCAAGCGCGGAGGGGGAAGCGCTGGGGCTGAACGCTGAAGAACTGGCTTTCTATGATGCATTGACAAAACCGCAGGCAATCAAGGATTTTTATGAGCATGAAGAACTGATTGCTATTACAAAAGAGCTGACTGACCTTCTTCGCAAAAACCGCACCATTGACTGGCAGAAGAAAGAGAGCGCCAGGGCAGGGATGCGACGGCTGGTCAAACGGCTGCTCCGGCGGCATAAGTACCCGCCGGAAGGAATGAAGGACGCTGTGCAGACAGTGATGAGCCAGTGCGAAATGTGGACAGATCAAGCGCCGCTTTAATCATCATCACTGCGTAATAATGCGATAAGTTCGTCTTTGATTTTGTACCGGCACACTCCAAATCCCATTCCATCTCGTACCATAATCGTCTCAGGAATCGCCTTCAGATATTTCCTGCTGAAGCTGGTACCGCCGAAGTAAGCGTCGAAATTCGCCACCGGCAACACCACCCAATCGCCATCCTCCGGCTTGTTGGCGATGTAGTAGGCAACAAGCGTCTCGATAACCTCAAATGGCACCCCCTTTGGCGTAGCTGCCCGAAGCCGTTCTAGCAGGGCAGGAGAGAGTTCCGGCCCTGCCTTCCGCAGCGGGCCAAGCTCCAGCGCGTCGGCGATCACGTCATCAAACCGCAAGATCCATGCGCCCTTGGTCTGCGGGGAGAAGATGGCCGCCTGGAATTGCAACACTTTATTCCGCCACGCCG
>JAETNP010000021.1 GCA_021768185.1 Oscillospiraceae bacterium | reverse complement strand
TACAACAACGCCATCTCCACCGTCCAGAAGGCCGGCGCGCTGGAGCACTTCGCTCAGGATGAGAAGTTCCTGCCCAACCAGGCCATCACCCGCGCCGAGTTCGCCTCCATCGCCGCCGGTTTCGTCAGCGACGAGATCACCGGTGAGAACGTGGGCGACTTCAGCGACACCGAGGGCCACTGGGCCGCAGAGGCTATCCGCAAGGCCGTAGAGGCCGGCTGGATCAACGGTGTTGGCGGCAACCGCTTCGCGCCTGACGAGACCATTACCCGTGCGGAAGTCATGGCCATGATCAACCGTATGCTGGACCGCATCCCCGATGCGGACCACATGCTGCCTGACATGAAGAAGTGGACCGACAACCCCGAGGATGCCTGGTACTACGAGGACGTCCAGGAGGCCACCAACGAGCACGACTACGAGCGTGACGAGATGTCCATTGAGATCTGGACCCTCATCAAGGAGCACCGCGACTGGGCCGCTCTGGAGACCGAGTGGGCCGCCAACGGCGGCACATCCGCTCCCGTGGAGCCTGCCCAGCCCGCAGAGGGTGAGACCGAGGGTACCGAGGCTGAGACCGAGGCGGCTGATGCTGAGCAACAGTAAGCCAAAGCACAATCTTTCCCTGCGCACGGGCTGAATGGCTCGTGAAAAGAGGGGCCTGGATGCGTACGCATCCAGGCCCCTTGGTCTGTCAAAAAGCTTACGGCAGCATCGCAAACCTCGACAAAGTTCAGCGGGAAGTGGAAATGATTGTCCTGCTGTATGAAAGTATCGCCCGTTCCGATAGTGCCAGGGGTTCCTATTACAAGAGCATTTCCGGTCACACCTGGGGCGATCCGCATCAATATGAGCTGAGTGTGGACAGCTCCATCGGTCCTGAGAAAACGGCGGAACTGATTTGTGGCTATGCCAACCATTTATAAGCAAAAAGAATCGGCAGGGGCCTTATCCCTGAACAATTGTGTTACTTGTATATCTGGTACCCTTGAAATCCAGAAAGCAAAGCATGGTTTTCCGGGATTACCGGCAAGAAGCGCACATCAATCACGCCAGCTCCACATGGAACCGCTCCATCCAGGCATCCAGCATCACCAGCCAAGCGAACACCTGGGGCGTCCGCATGAGTTGGCCATACCACGGTTCTTTTAACCCGGTCGGATCTGCCTCCAGTACTTTCAAAGCATCTATGTCCACCAACTGGGGGAGCGCTCCACCGGGCCGTTCCAGGCGCTGGCGGTATAACTCCAGCACCCGGCGGAAGTAGGCGGGGTGGAAGGTCTTGGGGTATGGGCTCTTTTTCCGCCAGGCCACTCCGGGCGTCAGCATATCCTCAAAGGCCGCCCTCAGGATCCCCTTTTCCCTTCCGTCCAGGTTTTTCAGCTCCCACGGCAGGTTATAGGCATACTCGACTATCCGTTCATCGGCAAAGGGCACCCGCATCTCAAGACCGCAGGCCATACTCATGGTATCCTTCCGGGCCAGCAGTGTCTGCATGAACCAGTCAAAATTCAGGCGGAACATCTGCCGCATCCGGGCGGCGCGGGCATCCTCGCCCGGCAGAAGATCCGTCCGGGCCACCGCCGCCCGGTAGACCTCACGCAGCCAGTCCTCCCCATCCGTCCCCACCGCCGCAGGGCTGAGAAGCTGCTCCCGCACCGCTGTGCTGCGGCTCCAGGGAAAACACTCCTCAAACAAGATCTCCTCCCGGTGATACCAGGGGTAGCCGCCGAATAGTTCATCTGCGCACTCGCCGCTGAGCCCCACGGTGAATTTCTCCCGGATGGCGCGGCAGAACAGCAGCAGGCTGCTGTCCACATCCGCCATGCTCGGCAGTCCCCGCTCTGCCGTGGCCAGCGGCAGGACATCCGCCAGCTCCGCGTTGTCCAGGGTCACGATGTGGTGTTCGCTGCCGATCCGCTCCGCCATCTCTGCGGCAAATGGGGCGTCCTCGCTGGGGACAAAGCGCCCCGCGTGGAAGTATCGGCTGCTATCCGCGTACTCCACGCTCCATGTGTGCAGAGTTTCTCCCCGTTTCCGGTACTCCGCTCCGGCCAATGCGGAGAGGATGCTGCTGTCCAGCCCACCGGACAGCATGGTACACAGGGGCACGTCGCTGACGAGCTGCCGCCGCACCGCGTCCTCCAGCAGGGAGCGGACATGGCTGATGGCCTCCTGCCGCCCATCGGTGTGGGGCTGGGCTTTCAAATCCCAGTACCGCCGCACCGACAGCCCCTCCGCGCCGTACCACAGACAGCACCCCGGTTCCAGCTCCCGGTAGCCCTTCAAAACACCGCTCCCCGGCCTGCGCCCCGGTCCCAGCAGGAACAATTCCCGCCGCCCCTCCTCGTCCAGGCGGGGCGCCAGACCTTCACACCAGGGTGCGGCGGCGATCAGCGCGGGAATGACGCTGCCAAATATCAGCCGGCGGCCGTCCTCATAGAAGAAAAACGGCTTCACCCCTACCCGGTCCCGCGCTACAAACAGCATACGCCGTTTTTCGTCCCAAACAGCAAACGCATAGATGCCGCTCAGCCTATCCAAGCAGTCCTCGCCCCACTGGATAAACGCCTTGAGCAGCACCTCCGTGTCCGAGTGTCCCCGGAAACTCCACCCCAGACCTGCCAGTTCCCGGCGCAGTTCCTTCGTGTTGTACAGTTCCCCGTTGTAAACGATGGTGCAGTCTCCTTCCCGCATGGGCTGCCGCCCTCCAGCAATGTCCACCACTGCCAGCCGCCGGTGTACCAGTCCGGCGGCTGGCGTTATGTATATCCCCTGGTCATCAGGCCCCCGGTTGGCCAGGGCCGCACTCATGGCTTCCAGCGCGTCCCGCTTTTCCCGCACATCCTCTTCAAAACTCAGCCATCCCGCAATACCGCACATAGACGCTCCCCCTTCACTTGGTTTCCCATCAGTTTACGCGCGGCAGCCTGGTTCAGACATTGGTGAAAAAGGAAGTTATCCCGTGAAACAGGTCTCTATTTATTGGTATGTTTGATCGTCCTGTCCGCCCAAGCAGGTTATTACACCACAATTTTACACGAACTTTTCCAAACAATGGTAGCGGATATTACATACAAAAATTATGATGGAGTTGTCTCAAACGGACAAATACTACTTTTTCACAAGGAGGAAACCATTCAAAATGAAAAAAATGTTATCCATCGCGCTGACACTGGCTCTGACCGCTGTGTTCTTTGCCGGCTGTTCCGCCAACACCACTCAAAACGGCGCTCCCGAACCTGTTCGGACCGGCGGGGCCGCAGCGGCAGACTCCCTTGCAAGCCAGACTGCTCCTGCGAAAGAAGCAAAGACGCCTAAGTATGTGTTCCTGTTCATTGGCGACGGCATGAGCTTCCCCCAGTTCCAATCCGCCGCGGACTATCTGGGCGCGCTGGCGGACAGCGACTACATGAAGGCTGTTCCCAGCCTGGATGACAACCAGGGCGCGGTGCTGGACGGCCCGGTGCCGCTGAATTTCATGGACTTTGAGGCTGTGGGATCCGTGGTGACCTACGACTCCAACAGCTTCGCCCCCGACTCCGCCTCCACTGCCACCTCCATCTCCACCGGGCACAAGACCTACTCCGGATCCATCAATGTGGACGAGACTGCCACCGTCTCCTACGAGACCATCACCGAAAAGGTCCACGACCAGCTGGGGATGAAAGTAGGGGTCATCTCTTCGGTGAATCTGAACCACGCCACCCCCGCCGCCTTTTACGCCCATCAGGCCAGCCGCTCCAGCTATTACGAGATCGGCCTGGAACTCATTGACTCCGGTTTTGAGTATTTCGCGGGCGGCGGCCTGTTGAAGCCCACCGGCTCCGACAAGGACAAGGAGGATCTCTACGGTCTTGCGGAGAAAGCCGGCTACACGGTAGGCAAGACCCAGGCCGAGGCGGAAAAAATCACCGCCGGCCCTGTGATCCTGATCGACGAGCACCTGGCCGACTCCTCCGCCATGGCCTACGAGCTGGACCGGACGGAACAGCTGTGGTCCCTGGCCGACTATGTGGAGAAGGGCATCCAGGTCCTGGACAACGACAAGGGCTTCTTCCTCATGTGCGAGGGCGGCAAGATTGACTGGGCCTGCCACGCCAACGACGCCGCCTCCACCATCCACGACACTCTGGCCCTGGCCGATGCGGTGCAGGTGGCCATCGACTTCGCCAAGAGCCACGCCGGCGAGACCCTGATCCTCGTCACCGGCGACCACGAGACCGGCGGACTGACCATCGGCTTTGCCGGCACCGATTACGACACCTACCTCTCCCTGCTGGACAGCCAGAAGATCTCCTTCGCAAAATTTGACAGCGACTATGTCTCTGCTTACAAAGAGAAGAAAGCTTCCTTTGAAACGGTTCTTGCCGACATTGAAGCGCTGTTTGGGCTGAAGGCCGGCGGAGCCGCGGACGACAAGCTGGTATTGACCGACTACGAGCTGGGGCTGCTGAAAACCGCCTATGAGAAGAGCGTGAACGGGAAAGACACCGGCATGGGCGGTCAGGAGGAGTATGTGGCCTATGGCACCTATGAGCCCCTGACCGTGACCATCACACACATCCTCAACAACAAGTCCGGCGTCTCCTTCTCTTCCTACAGCCATACCGGACTGCCGGTGGCCATGTTTGCCCACGGCGTGAATGCGGAGCAGTTCAACGGCTACTACGACAACACGGACATCTACACTAAGCTGGCCGCGATGCTGGCGGTGAAATGATGCTGGACCGCTATCACGCTCCAGTGTGGGTCTGCGTCCTGCTGATCCTCCTCCTGGCCCTCCTGCCCACCGGGTTCGAGGGCCGGGAGGTCTTTCGGGAGTCGGACATACGGCCCGCGCTGGTTCTGTCCACCGATGAATCCACGGTGATCGACACCGGTCTGATCCGCTCCGGGGAGCAGCGGTGCCAGCTGGAGATCCTGGGCGGTCCCTTCCGGGGATGCCGCACCGAGGGAAGAAATATGCTGAGCGGCTCCCTGGAGCAGGACAAGCTCTTTTCCGCCGGCGATAAAGCCCTGGTACGCATCAACTATCAGGACAGAGAAATCCTGAATGTCTCCATGATCGACCACTACCGCACCCCCTGGGAACTGCTGCTGGCCGGGCTGTTCGTCCTGCTGCTGGCTGCCTTCGCGGGGCGGACCGGGCTGAGAGCGGTGCTGTCTTTTGTTCTAACGGTGCTGATGATCTGGAAGGTGCTGATCCCCCAGTACTTGAAGGGTTGGAACCCTGTCTGGGTGGGGTTGGCAATCACCTTAGTGCTGACCATACTGATCATTGCTCTGGTGTATGGCTTTGACCGGCGCTGCGCTGCTGCCGTGTCCGGCTCTTTCCTGGGCATCCTTGTGACCTGTGTGATGGGCAGCGTGTTCACAGACCTTTTCCAGATCCATGGCGCGGTCATGTCCTATTCGGAGAGCCTGCTGTACGCCGGCTACCAGCACCTGGATCTGACGCAGATCTTTATGGCCTCCATCTTCATTGGCGCGTCAGGAGCCGTCATGGATTTGTCCGTAGACATTACCTCTGCCGTTTACGAAGTGGTGGAGAGGCGGCCTGGACTGAGCCGCCGGGAGGCGATCCGATCCGGCATGAATGTGGGCCGGGCCGCCATGGGGACGATGACCACCACGCTGCTGTTGGCCTACTCCGGCGGATACGTGGCGCTGCTGATGGTTTTTATGGCCCAGGGAACGCCCCTCTCCAATATCCTCAACTACAAATATGTGGCGGCGGAACTGCTCCATACGGTGATTGGCTCCTTTGGACTGGTCACAGTAGCGCCCTTTACCGCCCTCTGCGCCGGAATGCTGTTTGCTGATTTTGACGGATACCGCTTTTTGCATTAGTGTCAGTCCCTTCTGCAAAATTTGGGCGGTATCCGTCTATTCAGCAGTTCTGTGCAGCCCCTGGATATCGGGCTGCTTTCGTTTTTGATTGAAGGGTGCAGCTTGCTTTTGATGCTGATATTTCAGGCAGGATCATCCATCGGCTGGACGCTGGTCAGATAGGTCTGGTTGCATCGCCCCGGCCGCACTGTTTCTTCCGGATCAGAGCCAACTCCCGACGGAGGAAATCACAAAGACCTCGCCGCAGTTGTTGCCCAAGCCATTCCTGTCGGAGAGCTGGAAGCGGTTGAGCAAGAAGGTATCATTACGGCTGCTTGCCGATATAGGCCAGGATGCCGCCGTCCACGTAGAGGACGTGGCCGTTGACGAAGTTGGAGGCGTCGGAGGCCAGGAATACCGCGGGACCCGCCAGGTCCTCCGGGTCTCCCCAGCGGCCCGCCGGGGTCTTGGCGATGATGAACTGGTCGAAGGGATGGCGGCTGCCGTCCGGCTGGCGCTCCCGCAGGGGGGCAGTCTGGGGGGTGGCGATATAGCCGGGCCCGATGCCGTTACACTGGATGTTGGCCGCGCCGTACTCGGAGCAGATGTTCCGGGTGAGCATCTTCAATCCGCCCTTGGCGGCGGCGTAGGCGGAGACGGTTTCGCGCCCCAGTTCGCTCATCATGGAGCAGATGTTGATGATCTTTCCGTGGCCCTTCTTCAGCATCCCGGGGATGACCGCCTTGGCGCAGATGAAGGGACCCACCAGGTCGATATCCACCACCTGCCGGAACTCCTCGGCGCTCATGTCCGTCATGGGGATGCGGCGGATGATGCCCGCGTTGTTGAACAGGATGTCCACGCCGCCCAGGTCAGTCTCGATCTTGGCGATCAGGTCCTTCACCTGCGTCTCGTCGGTAACGTCGGCGATGTAGCCTTTGGCGTCAACGCCCTTGGCGGCGTAGTCCGCCAGGGCCTTGTCCAGATGCTCCTGGCTACGGCAGTTGAAGGCGATCTTCGCCCCCGCGTTCGCCAGAGCCTCCGCCATGGCGAAGCCAATGCCGTAGGCCCCGCCGGTGACCAGGGCCACCTTGCCCTCCAGGGAGAATAATTTCTGCATGTCCATGTTGTTTTTCCTCACTTTCAGCGCAGTTCCGTAATAGGAATGTTGTCCATGTCATCAAAAGCCTGGTTTTCACCGCCCATGGCCCAGATGAAGGTGTAGCTGCCCGTGCCGCAGCCGCAGTGGATGGACCAGGACGGGGAGATTACCGCCTCGTAGTTCTGCATGACGATGTGCCGGGTCTCCTGACCCTGGCCCATCATGTGGAAGACCACGTTGCCCTCGGGGATGTTGAAGTAGGTGTAGACCTCCATCCGACGCTCGTGGGTGTGGGCGGGCATGGTGTTCCATACGCTGCCGGGGGACAGCTGGGTCAGGCCCATGGACAGCTGGCAGGTGGGCAGAACGTCCGGGTGGATGAACTGGTTGATGACCCGGGCGTTGGCGGTCTCCGCCGCGCCGCAGGGACGCTTGGCGGCGTCCGCCATGGAGAGGAAGGTAGTCTTGTAGGACTTGTGGGCGGGGGCAGACACCAGATAAAACCGGGCAGGGTTGGAACCATCTGTGCTGGCGAAGGTTACTTCTTTAGCGCCCATGGTAATATACAGACAGTCCTCAAAGCCCAGGTCGTACTTCTCCCCATCCACGGTGATGGAGCCGGGGCCGCCCAGGTTGAACACGCCGGCCTCCCGGCGCTCCAGGAAGAAGTTGGTGCCGAAGTTGGCCCATACGTCGATGCCCTGGTCGATGGGGACCTCCTTGCTCACAGGCATGATGCCCAAGACCACCATGCGGTCTACATGGGAGTAGACTGCCTTTACCTGGTCGGGCTGGTAGAGGTCCTGGATGAGGAACTCCTTCCGGAGCTCCTCGGTGGTGTAGCGCTTCACGTCATTCGGGTTCGCGGAATAGCGGATATCCATTTTCATTTTCTCCTCTAATAAAATTTTCCCTGCTGCACATTCAGCAGAATACGCCGGACAGCTCAGGGCTTGGGGCCCCAGCCTCCGGCGTTTCCGTTCGAGGTCAGCTGACCTCGGAGATCCTGACGGGACGGTTTTCCTTCAGGGACTTGGCCGCAGCCGCCGCCATCAGCACGGGATAGAGCCCGTCATCGCCGGTGACCGAGGGCTCCAAATTCTCGGAAACCGCCTTGGCAAAGGCGCGCATCTCACTGACGAAAGCACCGGTGTACCGGTCCCACATGATTTTATAGCAGCTCTCGGAGACGGTTCCATCCGCCCCGTAGAAGACGGCGGTGCTGGGCGTATCGTTGGCATTCAGTGCGGCGCCCTCGGACCCGAAGACCTCCACCCGCTGATCATAGCCGTAAACGGCCTTGCGGCTGTTGTCAATTATGCCAATAGCTCCGTTTGCAAAGCGCAGCGTCACCACGGCCGTGTCCACGTCCCCGGCCTCGCCGATGGCGGGATCTACCAGCACGGAGCCTACGGCGGAGACCTCCTCCACCTCGCTGCCCGCCAGGAAGCGGGCCATATCGAAGTCGTGAATCATCATGTCATAGAAGATGCCGCCGGAAACCTTGACATAGGAGATGGGAGGCGGCTCGGGATCCCGGGAACTGATCTTGATGAGGTTTACCTTGCCAACCTTGCCGCTGCGCACCATGTCGTAGACGGCGCGGTGGTTGTGGTCAAAGCGGCGGCAGAATCCAATCTGGAGCTTTACGCCGGCGTTTTTCGCGGCAGCAATGGCCTGACGTACCCGCTGGATATCATAGTCAATAGGCTTCTCACAGAAAATATGCTTACCCTCGGCGGCGGCCCGGATGATAAAGTCCGCGTGGGTGTTGGTGGACGAGCAGATCAGCACCGCTTCGATTTCCGGGTCCTTCAGAATGGCCTCCGCATCCTTGACGGCGTTAGGGATGCCAAGGCTCCTGGCAAAGGCCTCGGTCTCCTCGTTCATGTACGGATCGGCGATGGTCTTGATTTCCAGCTGGGGAACCAAGGCCGCAATGTTTTTCGCGTGGACCTTGCCAATGCGGCCCGCGCCGATGATGCCGACTTTCATAATCTTCGCTTCCTTTCTTGTTTGTCAGTATGACATAATCGCCTTGACGGCGTTTTCCGTAGTGGTCAGGGGGAACAGCTCAAATCCAATCAGCCCCCTGTAGCCGATGCTTTCCAGGCAGTCGTAAACACGGTGATAGTTGATCTCCCCCGTTCCCGGCTCATGCCGGCCAGGGGCATCCGCCACGTGGATGTGGCCGAACTGGCCGCCGTAAGCCCGGATGTTGTCGCAGAGGCTGCCCTCGTTGAGCTGCATGTGGTACACATCATAGAGCACTTTCAGCTTTGGGGAGCCGATGAGCCGGGTCATCTCCGCGGCCATTCGGGTGGTCTGAAGGAAGTTCCCGGCGTGGTCCGTGGTGATGTTCAGCGCCTCCAGATTCATCAGAATGCCGGATTCCTCCGCGATTCCGGCACAATCTCTCAGGGTGTCAAACATGGCGCAGAGCTTGACGGTACCGCTGAGCTCGTCATAGCGGTTGATAACCACGCCGCCTTCCCCCAGGCCGTTGGAGTGGATGGTGACAGACCGGGCGCCCACCTGCTTTGCCGCCTCCACCGAACGGCGGAGAAAGGCCAGATAGTCCTCCTTCTGCGCGGGATCGATCAGAGACAGCTCCGCGTCCCCGTTGAATCCGGAGATGCCGATCCCGGCGGACTCCGCCGCCGCTTTTACCGCGGACAGGTCCTTGTCCGTCCAGCTCCAGAACTCCACAAAGTCAAATCCGTCTTTTCTCGCCGCCTGAAAGCGGTCCAGAAACGGAAGCTCGTTATACATGGACTCAATGCAGACTGATGTTTGAAATACCATAGTGATGATTCTCCTTCTTTTCGTTGTGTGCTGGCTGCCTGTGTTTTGCACAGTTTGAACGTATACACATCATAGTGCATCTTGGAAAGCATCTTTGCTGTTCTTCAGGTTAGTTAGGCGTGCAGCGGTTGTAAATATAGGTTCTTACTTTTGCGCCTCCGTACCCCAGGCCTCAAATTGAGTCAAGGCAGGAAAAGGGGATATGTCCGCTGCCTTTTTCAGTTCCTTCAGAGTCAACCACTCCACCACCCGGGGCACAATGGAAAAAACCTGGGGCTGGGCGCTCTTGCTGAGGGAAAGGATCTCCCGGCTGCCGTCGGAGAATTCCACGGCTGCCTCCTCCCACCAGCTGTCATGGGGAAAGTCCGCCCGCAGGGTCATCCGCAGCTCGTCAATGCAGACGCTCCGGCCAAAGCGAAGGGTCCATTCCGCCTTGGGGTCCCGATTGATGCCCCAGCTCTGGTAGGGCCATTCCCCGTGGGAGGAGTTTTCATAAATGCCGTCAATAGCGTTGTAGGCGGCAAATACGGCCTCCCCCCGTGTCTCCACATTGGCCTCGGCGTGGGGAAAGATGCCCGTATTGCTGTGCCGGTCAAAGGGGTTCAGGGCCAGATTGCGGCGCCGGGCCACCTCCTCGGGAGAAGCCGCCCTGGCCCGGATCAGATGGCGGCTGCCGGAAAAGCTCTTGGGAGAAAAGACAATCAGATCGCTGCCGTTGGGAATGGTATAGAACACCTCCGCCTGGGTGACATAGACCAGCGCCGGGGGCAGGGTGTCCTCCAGCTGGATGACATAGTACCCCTCCGGTCTGCTGACAGAGAGGGCGATCCGATCTCCCTCGGCATAAGCGCCGGTATACACCAGGCTCGCCTGTTCACCGGCCTCACTGACCATTCGGGTATGCCCGGCGGCATTGAGGACCTTTAGTTTAACGGTATCCATATCCGTCACCATGCCGGCCATTACAAGGTCTGCACTGCCAGGGGGAAGGAGCGCAGACGAACGGCCGCCTTTCTTTTATTGTGGTAAAAAGCATACCATGAAGCCGGGGCCCCGCACAATCCTTAATATCATTCTAATATCCCGGAATTTTGCCGAAATTTCTCCCCGGGCGCTTCACCATCCTGCCGCCGGCGGCGGGAAATCAAAATAAATCTGAGGACAAAAAGCTGATTCTTGAGCTTGTTTGCGGGGAGGGCGTATGCCATAATAAAAATGGCTATACCATAACAATTATTCCAACAGCGAGGGATTTCTTATGTCATTATCCAAAGAGTGGACAGACCGTTTGCGGCTGTATCGGGAGGAGCTGGAGCGGCAGCTCTTCCAGCCGGTGGCGGAGCTTACCTTTGAAGGCTTTACCACCAACGAGCGTCTGCGCTGCGCGCAGGCCGGCGCCCGCCCCCGAGTCCCCATGCCGGAGGGAACGGTATACGGGAAGAAATTTGGCTATGCCTGGTTTTTCACCACGCTCTCCCTGCCCCCCCAGGCGGCTGGAAAGAAGCTGGTCCTCCGCTTTGAACTGGGCGGCGAGGGCCTGGCCTTTGTGAACGGGGCGCCCTTCGGCACCAACCGGGCCGACCGGATGACTCATGACTATCACCACTGCTGCGATATGGTCCTTACCGACTGCGCCGAGGCGGGCAGGACCTATGAAATCGCCTTTGAGAGCTATGCCGGCGACGGCCCAAGAACGGTGCTGACCGGTCCCGTGGTGGATCAGGAGGAGTTTCCCACCCGGAAGCTGTACAGCTACTCCCGGCCCGTGGTCGGCAGAAGCTTCTGCGGCATCTGGGAGGAGGATATTTACCAGCTGTCCCTGGATATGGAAACCCTGGTGGGCATCCGGGACAGCCTGGACCCGGACTCCCTGCGGGTCATGGAGATAGACAACGCTCTGAAAAGGGCCGTCAACGCCCTGCAGATGGAGGACGGCAGGGCGGCCATGGAAATTTCCTGCCGGAAGGCGCGGGAAATCCTTGCCCCCATGCTCTCCTGCACCAATGGCACCACCGCTCCCCGAATGTACGCCTTCGGCCACTCCCATCTGGACCTTGCCTGGCTGTGGACCAGGGAAGAAACCGTCCGCAAATGCGGGCGCACCTTCTCCACCCAGCTGCACCTGATGGATATGTACCCGGACTATGTATTCCTGCAGAGCCAGCCCTACCTCTACCAGCAGACCAAGGAAAATTACCCGGAGCTCTATGAAAAAATCCGCCAGAAGGTGCGGGCGGGCCAGTTTGTTCCCGAGGGCGGCATGTGGGTGGAGGCGGACACCAATATGCCCTGCGGCGAGAGCCTGATCCGGCAGTTCCTGTACGGCAAGCGGTTTTTCAAGGAAGAATTCGGCGTGGACTGCGAGCTGCTGTGGCTGCCGGATGTCTTCGGATACAGCGGCGCCATGCCTCAGATCCTCCGGGGCTGCGGCATCCGCTATTTCGCCACGCAGAAGCTCAGCTGGGCCTATAACGACTGCGACCCCTTCCCCTACAACTACTTCCGCTGGCAGGGCATCGACGGCACCGAGGTGCTGAGCGTCCTGGATCGGGATTATGGCGCCCAGACCGACGCAAAGACCGTCATCCGCCGCTTCCGGGAGAGGACCTCAAAGAACAACTATGACCGCATCCTCTATCCCTATGGCTACGGCGACGGCGGCGCGGGCCCCACCCGGGACCATCTGGAAAGCCTGCGCCGGCTTAAGGATCTGGAAGGCGTGCCCAAGTGCGAGATGACTACCCCCAACGCCTTTTTCCGGGATATGGAAAGCGGCCCCTACCAGCCGGATCACTATGTGGGAGAACTCTACTTCGCCGCCCATCGGGGCGTCTACACCTCCCAGGCAGACGTGAAGAAGGGCAATCGGAAATGTGAGTTTGCCCTGCGGGAGGCGGATGTGTGGAGCGCACTGACCGGCCGCAGCGACCCGAAGCTCCAGGAGTCGCTGTATAAGAAGCTTCTCTTCAACCAGTTCCACGACGTACTTCCCGGCTCCGGCATTGCGGAGATCTATCAGCACAGCCGCGAGGACTACCTGGAAATTATGAAAGGGACCCAGGACTATCTGCGCCGGCTGCTGGGCCGCCCCCGGGAGGACGCCGTCACGGTCTTCAACTCCCTGTCCTGGGAGCGCACAGCTCTCGTCCCCCTGCCCGAGGGGTGGACCGGCGCAAGGACGGAGGCATGTCCCCTGGCAGTCCAGTCCCTGGACGGCAAGCCCCATGTCCGGGTCAAAATCGGGGCTTTTGCCTCTGTGGTCCTCTACCGCACGGAGGCGCTGACGGAGGATACCCGCTCTGTCCGTGAGGCCCTGCCTGTTTTGGAAAATGCCTGCCTGCGGGTGGAGTTCGCCGCCGACGGCTCCCTGTCCCGCGTCTACGACAAGGAAACCGGGCGGGAGTGGCTGGCCCAGCCCGGCAACCGGATGCGGATGTACCAGGATATCCCCCGCCACTTTGACGCCTGGGACCTGGACAGCACCTACTTGGAAAACCCTGTGGAACTGCCGGAGCCCGCCGTTTTTGAGGAGGTCCACACCGGCCCCCTGTTCAGCAGCGTTCGCTGCTGCCGGAAAATCCATAACAGCCTGCTGAAGCAGACCGTGATCCTGGAGCAGGATTCCCGCTGCATCACCTTCCGCACCGACATCGACTGGAACGAAACCCACAAGCTCCTCAAGGTCGAATTCCCCTTCGCCCTCCACGCGGAGGAAATGTACAACGAAATCCAGTACGGCTATATCAAGCGCCCCACCCACGCCTCCCGCCGGTACGACAGGGACCGGTTTGAAGTATGCAACCACAAGTGGTCCGCTGTAGCGGAGGACAACCGGGGCGCCGCCCTGCTCAACGACTGCAAGTACGGCATCAGCGGCCATGGCGCAAGCCTGTGTCTCAGCCTGCTGCGGGCCGCCAAGGCTCCGGACTTCCAGGCGGACATCGGCCGCCATAGCTTCCAATATGGCGTATATTTCTGGAACGGCGCTCTTTCCCAAAGCGGCGTTGTCCGCCGGGGCTATGAGATGAACCTGGAACCGCTGGTCATACCCGGCGAGTACAAGATGGACAGCCTTCTGTCCTGCGCCGGCGACGGGATCATTATTGATATGGTCAAGCCCGCGGAAAATGGAGACGGGCTGATCGTCCGGGCCTACCAATCCATGAACATGTCCCTTCGGGGCAAATTCACCCTGTCCCTTCCCGCCTCCACCGTCACCGAGACCGACATGCTGGAGAACCCCATCCGCCGGCTGAACGCCGAAAACGGCAGCTGGACGGCGGATTTCGCCCCCTTTGAAGTGAAGACCTTCCACATCGCCGGCGCAGATTTTGCCGGATAAAGGAGAAAAGGATTATGATGCTGACCGCTCTGAAAGAGTACCATCTGGGTTCACCCCTGGGACAGGTCCGTTCCGTCCCCGTGCGGCTTGCCGGCCGCCCCGAAAACGCCGTCCTCTTCATCTATTCCTCCCAGCCCAATATCGACCCCTGGCCGGAGCTGTTCGACTTCCCCAAGGACACGCTGAAAATGGCCCTGTTCAGTGAAAACGGCATTCTGCTGTGGCAGCGCGATCTGGGTACCGGCGTTATTCCCGGCGTCTGGTTCACTCCCTTCATCTCCTTCGACCTGGACGGCGACGGCACCGATGAAATCTGGTTCCTCAATAATCTTAACCCCCATCTGCCCTTCAGCCTGAATTCCCGGGTCCTGGAACGGATCGACGCCCGCAGCGGCAAAACCACCGGCCGCTGGCCCTGGCCGGACAACACGATCAACGACACCATGTCCCACTCCTACCGGTTCTACATCACCGCGGGATATGTCCGCGGGGAGCCGGTTCTGGTTACCGCCCAGGGCACCTATGCCAATATGTACCTGCAAAGCTACGACGCCCAGCTCAGGAAGCGGTGGGACATCGTCATCGGTGACGACGGCGGCGCCAGAGCCAGCCACCTCTGCCCGGTGCTGGATTTTAACGATGACGGCGTGGACGAGCTCTTCTGGGGGGAGCGGCTCATCAGTCTGGAAGACGGCAGGGAATTGTTCTGCGCCGACAAGGGCCGCTACCTGGGCCATTCGGACATTGTCCTGCCCTTCATCGATTCCAAAACCGGGAAAAAATACATATACACCTGCCGGGAGGACTACGAGCAGGAGGGGGAGCCCCGGGTCATCACCTATGACGAAAAGGGCGGCCGGGTATGGACGGCGGTGGAGAGCCGGGGCCATATGCACAACGGATGGCTGGCCAACATCGGCGAGGACTGCCGGAAGGTGGCCATGGCCATGCGCATCAACCGCCAGGTCATCAACAACAGCATCTGCGACACGGAGCCCACGGACTTCTATTTTGACGCCGTCACCGGGGAGCCTCTGGAGCAGCCCCTGCCCTTCAAGGGATCCGAATATATGCCTGTAGACTTCAACGGCGACAACCGCCACGAATTCTATGCCATCAGCGGTGAGAGCGCCGGCTGGGTGCGGGACGCGGAGGGCCGCTACATCGCCTGCATCGGCGGCGAACAGGTGCGAAGCGGCAAGCTCCTGCACCACCCCGGCGAGCAGATGATGCTTTTCTATCCCCATGAGGGCGTCGTGCGCATATGGGGCGATGCCGAAGCCCGGGAGGTCCCTGCTTTCTCCCAGCGCTACGAGGGGCCCTATCACGCTTTGATGCAGCACTTCATGGGAACCGGCTATAACCATATCAACAGCCACGTTTCCTGCGGCATGTAAAAGGAGCCCTCTATGGATAAAGCCATCCCTTCCATCCGGCAGGCGGCGGACCTGCTGGCAAATAACATTCTGTCCTTCCTGGACTACTACGATCTTACCTATGAAAAGAGCCTTCTGGCGGCGGGCAAGACCCGGGATGAGGCAGCCCGCCTCATCGGTTGGGACTGGACCCACGGCGTCGGGATTTATGCCCTGTACCGGATGGCCCAGCGGCTGGGGGACCGGGATATCCCTGAAAAGATTCGGGATTGGTTCAGCCGGCGCATCGCCGTCGGGCTGCCGGAGAAAAATGTGAACACCGTCTGTCCTCTGCTCACGATGGCCTGCCTCTGCGAGGACCGGAAGGACCCGGCCTTTCTTCCGATTCTGGAGGAGTGGACCCGGTGGATTATGGAGGAGATGCCCCGAACCGAGGAAAGAGGCATCCAGCACGGCCACGCGGAGTTGGAAAACAGGGGGCATCTCTGGGACGACACCCTGTTTATGACGGTGCTGTTCCTCGCAAAGGCGGGCGTCCTTCTGGGAAGAGAGGAATGCGTCCGGGAAGCGGAATACCAGTTCCTGCTCCATGTCAAGTATCTGACGGACCGGTCCACCGGCCTGTGGTACCACGGCTGGACCTTCGAGGGACGGCACAACTTTGCGAAGGCCCTGTGGGGCCGGGGCAACTGCTGGATCACCATCTTTGTTCCGGAATTTTTGGAGATCGCCGACCCCGGCCCCGCCATCCGGCGCATGGCCCGGGAGACGCTCCGGACGCAGGCCGCGGCCCTGGTCCGGCTCCAGGACGAGAGCGGCCTATGGCACACCCTGCTGGACGATGAGACCTCCTACCTGGAAGCCTCCTGCTCCGCCGGATTTTGCGCCGGAATGCTGAAAGGGCTGGAAGCCGGCCTCCTGCCGGAGTCCGTTCGGCCTTGCGCCCGGAGGGCGCTGGAGGGGGTGCTGGCCAACCTGACGGCGGACGGAGAGCTGAAGAATGTCTCCTACGGCACAAACATCGGCTATGCGCTGGAGGATTACAAGAATGTTCCCCTGCGCAAGATGCACTATGGCCAGGCCCTGGCTCTGCTGGCGGTTCTGAACGCCCTGTAAAAGCGGCAGGACTGCTTCCCTCGATTCCTTTTTATTGATTTTCAAGCGCATTGATTATACGAGCGGGAGAAGTCACCGTTTTTCGTGGCTTCTCCCGCTTATCATTTATAAACCAATATTCCGGAGGGGAAAAATGAGATTACAGAAGGCGCTTTTCGATCCATTTGCCGCTTTTCCAGCGGATCAGGAAGGCAATGCCCCGGCACCATTCGTCGGCGGCCATGCCGATCCAGATGCCCACAACCCCCAGGCCCAGCCATTTTCCTAAAACGAATGACAGAAACACGCCCACACCCCACATGGAGGAAAAGGCGCAGTACATGGGATAGGACGTGTCTCCCGCGCTGAGCAGCGCCCGGATCATCGTCAGATTTACTGCCCGCCCCAGTTCCAGGAAGACGTCCACCATCAGAATGCTGCGGATCATGTCCAGCACCAGCTCGTCCCGGGTAAAAAGGCCGAAGACCTCCCTGCAGCCGGCCAGCAGCAGCAAACTCAGGCCGAATGAAACGCACATGGAAATCTTTGTGCTCTTCTGCACCAGACGCATGGCCATATCCGGCTGCCTGCCGCCCACAAGATGGCCCACCTTGACCTGGGTGGCAGTGGCCAGGGACGAGGCAAAGATGTAGACGAAGGGCAGGACAGAGCCCACGTATACCCTCGCCGTGACCGCCACAGTCCCGAAGGTATTGATGAGGGACAGCAGCACCATCTGCATACAGGTATAGGAAATGGAGTCCCCGGCGGCGGGCAGGCCGACGCGGAATATCCTTCCGACCAGGCGCAGATCCGGCTTTATCAGGGCGGACAGCTCCAGATGGATGTCCAGCCGCCTCAGCATGAACGCCATCAGGAACACCGCGCCTACGGCCCGGCTGACGGCGGTGGACACCGCCGCGCCCCAGACCCCAAGCCGGGGGAAGGGGCCGTAGCCGTTGATGAGCACGAAGTTCAAAATCACGTTGACCACATTCATGCCGATAGATCCGATCATGATCTCACGCATGAGGATATGGCTGCGCAGGATGGCGCTGGCCCCCATAAAGACGCCCTGGAAGACCAGTGTGCCGCCCACAATGGCAAGATACAGGCTGGCGTCATTGGTGAGCTCCTGGGGGATATTCATCCAGATGAAGATCTGGCGGCGCAGGCCCACCAGAACGAGGGACAACAGGACGCTCAAAATCAGGATCATCCCCAGGGAGAGGGTGTAGAGCTTTGATACGTCTTTTTCCCGGTTGGCGCCGATGTACTGGGAGAGGATGATGGTGGTGGCGCTGCACACCATTTCCAGGACCATGATGCCCATGTTCATGACCTGATTCGCGTTGCCTACCGCCGCCACGGCGGTGTCGGAGAAGTCGCTGAGCATCCATTGATCCACATTCCCCAGGAGGATTCGCAGGCAGCTCTCCACCAGGACGGGAATGGCCACGGCCAAAACCGGCCGCATAGCCACGCGCTGGCGCGCATTTCGTGTATTCATGTCGGATTCAGCCTCTTTGATCTGCCTCGCAAATGGTAAACATCGCTGTGCCTTCCCGCTCAAGCCCCAGGTACTTCAGGATCACACGATTCATTTCATCCCCCCAGCTGGCGGTGAGCTTGGCATCGGTCAGATGCCGGCTCTCCACTTCAGCCGTCCAGCGGGTGGTATCGTAGGCAAGAAGCACACTCCCTCCGCCGGCGGGAATGAGGAGGCCGTCCCCCGTGATCTGCGGGCGGACGGGGGTCATGAAGTGCATTTCCAGGCTCGCGTTTTTCTCCAGCTTCCATGTGTCGGTGATCCGGACCTGTTTCTTCTTCCGGTCCAGCTCCGCCCAGCGCACATAGCGCTCCACAGCGGCCTCGGCGGGGTAGGCGCCGGCAATATCCATGCGCAGGACGTCGGTCTCCCCTGTGGAGAAGGATACGTCCCGGGCCGCAAAGCTGCCGCCCTCGTGCTGCATGACGCCGTTGATAGTGGGCAGATTGTGGTACTGGGACTGCATGGTCCAGATCTTGTAGCGGTCGGAGGAGAAAAAGTTCCGCCGGTAAACCTCCACGCCCACATCCACCACCACCGGGTCCCCGTTCCAGTAGACCACGAAGTTGCCTACGTCATTGTGGTTGTGGCTGTCTCCGTTGCTCCCGGCCTTGGCACACAGGAAGAGGCCCTTTTCCAGATCCCCCTGCTCCCGGGAGACCAAGATCCCCAGGTCCGGCAGAATGCAGCTGCGCTCAAAGCTGGGCGCGGCCGTCTGGCGGCGGCGCATCTCCGCAGCCCGGCACAGGGTCATCATGGCCCGGTTCAGGCTGTGGGGGGCGAAGAAGCCCTGGCCCGTCTGCCAGACAAAACAGTAGGCGCCGAAATCCGCCAGCGCATCGTCCTTCATCCGGATGCCGGCGGTATAGAGGAGCTCCGCGGCGGGATTGCACCGGGCGGCGCCGTCGGCGAAGTTCACCACATAGTTCTTGGCGATGAAGAGCTTGCGGATGTAGTTGGCAAAATTGCGCATTTTGGGCTGGCTGTAAATGTCAATGGCGCCATTGGTGGCCTCATAGAGCATGGAGAACCCCTCCAGCAGCATCCCGCAGGAACGGCCCCAGTAGGTCGCCCCCTCGTCACATCCGCCGTCCTCAGAGACTCCGGCAAGGTAGGTTTCCAGCATATCCATGGAGCGGACCATGGCCCGCTTTCTGAGGCCGTCCTCCTCCTCGCAGAACAGCACCGCCGTGATGCAGTTCATAATGCACCAGGGGGCCCAGTTGTTGATGTCCCTGCGCTCGCTGTAGCCCATCCACCAGTAATCGTATCGGGTCAGGAAGGGGTCGATGATCCGGCGCTTCAGCTCCCGATACAGCCTCCGGCAGACCAGGGGCTCCTCCTCGTCCAGGCGATCCTTGAGGAGATAGTAGGCGGCAGAGAGCAGCATGGCCGTTTCGCTGGCAAAAATATCCAGGGTGGGCAGGTCCGGATCTGGCAGGGTGCGCTCTCCGTTGACGGCCTCCGGCTCGTAAATAAAGTTGTGGGCGGGAAGGACCCAGGTGCTCTCCTCGCAGATGCACCAGATGCCGTTGATGATGTCCCGAATGTGCCGTCCCTCGCCCTCCAGGCATTCGGCCAGCACCAGGGTGCCCAGGGCCTGGCGGCGGGCATCGTACAGCGCCTCAAACCCCGCCCGGTCGCCGGTGCGGTAGTATTCCCGGTATTCACAGGCGGGGAGCATAGGATAGGCGAAGTTTTCGTATTTCCGGACGGCCTCCAGCGTCAGCCGGCGAAGTTCGGCATCAGCCTCCGCCCAAAAGTCCCGGTCGGCGTATTGGGGATAGGGGTGAAAATCCCGCCGGCTCTGGACGGAAAAGTCCTTTGTCCGGGTGCCCAGCCCGGTCTGCTCATACACCAATTCCTTCAACATGGTCATTTGCCTCCAAAAGATTAGAAAGGGGAAGATGTGCTGCCATCCTCCCCTTTCCTTATTTCTGAACCTTATGCTCTTTTTGAATTGGGTCAGCCGGCGACAGCTTCGTCCAGACCGACCTCGGCAGCATAGGTTTCAAAAGCGGCCAGGTACTGGTCATAGTCCATGCTGCCCACCAGGTAGCTGTGGAACAGCTCCTGCATCTTGGCGGTCAGGTCGCCGGAGATGTTGGCGAAGGCGGTGTTGTCGCTGGGGACAAACTCGGTGTTCACCAGGCTGCCCAGGTTGGAGCCGTTGGACGCCAGCTCGGCGATGCAGTCATACTTAAACTGGTAGGTCTCGTCAAACTCGAAGGGATACTCATAGTCCTGATCGACAGGAGGGAAGCTTTGGCCGTGGAAGCCGATTCCCTTCTCAGGGTCTGCGACGACCTTGCCGTCAACGACTTCAAAGTTGTAGCCCTGGGCGCCGACGGAGGTGGAAATGATGCCGTTGTCGGAATTCAGGTACCAACCAAAGAAGGTGTCGAATACAGCCTGGGGATTCTCGCAGTTGGTGGTCAGGCTGATGGGGGAGTCGGCGGCGAAGTAGGACATGCCCAGAGCGCCGCTGCTGTCTTCGTTCTTGAAGGCGGGCAGGAAGGCGATCTCACCGTCGATGCCGCTCTTGGCCAATCCGCTGATAAAGGAACTGGACGTGTCGTCCCACATGACGGCGGCGCCGGCGACGCCGGTGTTGAATTTCTCGCGAATGGTGCCGTAGGAAGTATTGGTGGGAATCTCTTTATCAATGAGGCCTTCATCGTACAGAGCCTTCATGAACTCCATGAACTCCTTGTACTCCTCGGTGCGGAAGGGCACAACGGCCTTGCCGTCCTTCATATATACCTCGTTGCGGGTGCCGAAGAAAGCGGCAAACATATCCATAGGCTGCAGGGTGGCGGGCATGGTCAGCGGAATGGTGTCGTTCTTGCCGTTGCCGTCCAGGTCGTTGTCCCGGAAAGCGCGGAGCATTTCGATGAACTCATCCTTATTGGCGGGCATGTCCATATTCAGCTTGTCCAACCAGTCCTGACGGATCCAGATGGTCATATACTTGGCGTTGGAGATAGAGATGCCATAGGTCTCACCGAAGAATTTGAAGGGCTCCACAGAACCGGGGTTGTCCTCCAGGATCTGCTTGATGGCGGGGTTGTTCTCAATATACTCGTCCAGGGGCAGCAGCAGCTCCTGCTTGACAAAGGGGTACAGGTTGCTCGGCAGGCGGGCTACATCGGGCAGCTGGCCGGACATGAAGGAGGCGGTCACCTTATCCTCCCAGCCGTTGCTGGGGATGGCGGTAGCTTCCATCTTGACGCCCGTGTCGGCCTCAAACATATCTACCCACAGGCTGGCAAAGTCGGCATCGCTATACAGATCCTTGCTCATATAGGTAATCTCCTCCAGAGCAGGGGCGGGATCGGCGCTGCCGTCGTCAACCGGGTCGGATCCGGTGTTATCCGTGACAGCAGGACCAGCGGGTTCATCGGAATCTGCGGGTTTGCTGCCGCAGGCGGTCAGAAGGCTGCTCAGCACAAGCAGTACGGCCAGCAGAGCCTGGAGTTTTGTTGCCTTTTTCATGTTTTTCCTCCTAAAGATATTTGTTGATTTTTATTCATAAACTGCCGGGATACGCAGTATGAACCGGGATATTACCCCTTGACGGAGCCGATCATAACACCTTTGACAAAATATTTTTGCAGGAAGGGGTATACAATCATAACGGGAATCAGGGCTACAACGATGGTGGTGTACTGGATGTTTTTCATGAGGGCCAGATCCATGGAAGACGAATCAATAGAGTTTTCCATGACCAGAGTCCGCAGCACCAGCTGCAGGGTTTGTTTTCCGGTATCGTTGATATAAAGCAGCACGTCCTGATAGCTGTTCCAGGCCTGGACCATGTAGAACAGTCCCACGGTAGCCAGGGCGGGAGTAGCCAGCGGCAGCACGATCTTCACCATGATCTGCAGCTCCGAGGCGCCGTCAATCCGGGCGCTTTCCACAAGGGATGAGGGAATGCTCTCAAAGAAGTTTCGCAGCACGATAATGTTGAAGGTGCTCATGGCCCCAGGGAGAATCAGAGAAGCATAGGTATCCAGCAGATTCAAATCCCGGACCAGGAAATACTTGGGCAGAAAGCCCAGGCTGAAGAGCATAGGAAAGACTACGATGAAGTTGAAGAACTTGCGGCCTTTCAGCTCGCCGCGAGAGATGGGATAAGCCATACATACGGACAAGACCATGGAGACCACCAAATAACATGCAGTGACAAATACAGAGTTGAGGAAGGGCCGCTGAATCAGCTTGTTCTCAAAAACGTATTTGTAGTTATTCAGGGTGAACTGTTCCGGCCAGATCCGGAACGAGGTGTCCGGGCTGGCGGACAGCGTTAACTGCAGAATGTAAAGCAGGGGTATCAGAATGGCCAGGGCAAATAGCGTCATGACCACGCAGGAAACAATTCGGAACCCGCGTTCGCCGGCTGTTTCACGGATATGCATACTGTTTCACACTCCTTCACAATTGATTAGAATACGCCGCTGCCGTCGATCTTCTTGGCGGCACGGTTGGTAATGAGCACCAGGCAGAAGCTGATGAGAGCTTTAAAGAGGCTCACGGCCATGCCGTATCCAACCTTCATCTCGCTGATGCCGGTACGGTAAGCGAAGGTCTGGATAACGTCGGCGGTTTCGTAAACAACGGGCTGAGCCATGACCAGGACCTGATCAAAGATGTTCAGAATCTTGCCCAGCTGGAAGATGAGCATGATGACGATAGTAGGACGGATGGTTGCGATGGTAATGTTCCACATCTGCTTCCATTTCCCGGCGCCGTCGATCCGGGCAGCCTCGTAGAGCGTCGGGTCCACCGATGTAATGGCGGCAAGATAGACAATGGCGGAGTAACCGGCGCTGGCCCAGATGTCTGTGACGACCAGCAGGGAACGGATGTGCTCCTTGCTGGCAAACCAGTAGACCGGCTCCACACCAATGAGCTGTGCCAACTGAGCGTTGACGCTGTCCTGAGGGGACAGGAGTACAAACCAGATACAGCCGATGACGACCCAGGACAGGAAGTGGGGGAAGTAAATAACGGTCTGAATGGTCTTCTTATACCGCTCCATCCGGATCTCATTGAGCATCAGCGCGACGATGATGGGAATAGGGAAGCCGAACAGCAGTTTCAGGCCGCTGATAATAATGGTATTGCGGAACGCTCTGCGGAAGGAGGTAGACCCCAGCAGCTTAACGAAGTTGGCAAAACCGACAAATTCCACCTTGGATTCAGGTACTTCGCCATAGTTGGTAAAAGCCCAGGGAATCTTGGACAGCGGCACATATTCAAAGAGAATGTAAAATGCCAGAGGGATAAGCATAATCAAATAGAGCTGACGCTGCTTATAGACCTCTTTAAGGAATCGTCGGGTTCTTGACTGTTCAAGGCGCGGCGCTGCAGTGTTCGTCGTTCTCATTACGACCTTCCTTTCTGTTTTTTGTAAGTCAAATTATAGCAGGCCGGCGCTTCCATCAGCAATCCAGAACATCAGTATAATATCCATAAATTCAACAAAATTCACCTTTCTCCCAACGGGGTTTTGCCGGTAAATGTTTGTGCCGGTAAATTACGCTTGCAAAGGGATGTGGTTTGTGTTAGATTGAAAACAGGGCTTCGGAAGCGCTGACTTCTGAGAAAGCGGGGTGGGGATATGTTTGACGTGATTATTGTCGAGGATAAAAAAATCACCCGGGAGGGGCTTTCGCGTCTCGTAGATTGGCGGAGCATCGGCGGCTATGTGGCAGCCGCCTTTGAAGGGGCAAATCCGGCCATTGCACATATTGCCAGGCATCATGTGGATCTGGTAGTCACGGATATTTCCATGCCCGATGGTACGGGTCTTGATCTGCTCGCCTATGTCCGGCAGAACCGGCCGGAGATCAAGGTTATTATTATCAGCGCTTATGAGAAGTTTTCCTATGCCCATCAGGCGCTTTCCATGGGCGCCAGCGCCTACCTTTTAAAGCCCGTAGACGATGAGGAGCTTCTGAAGCACGCCCGGCAGGTATTCGACGAAATCGAGCGCCGGGACCGGGTCCAGACGCAGGCAAGCTTCATTTCGTGGAGCAGGGTAGCCGACGAGATCCGCCAGGCTCTGGCCGATCGGAACATGGAGCGGCTGAGGGTGCCCCTGGAGGATTTCCGGAACAGCTTTGATCCGGTGGGCGCCACCTTCCTCTATTTCCGCGCCTATGGGGACAGCCCGGCATCCTGCCAGCAGCTGCGGGAGATCGCCGCCGAAACGGGACAGCCCGTCTTTCTGCTGCCGGCGGACAACGGGGTGCTGTGCATCCTCTCCGGCTTTCTGACCCTCGTCCGGGAGGTGCTCCAAATTCTCCTGCATCAGTGGAAACTCCAGCCGCCCTATAGATTCGGCGTCAGCCTGCCGGCCGCCGGAGGACTTGCCTCCTGGCCGGACGCCTTCCGGCAGGCCAAGGCGGCCTTCGCCCACAGCTTCTGGCGGAACGCCCCTTCGGAGGTCTGGTATTATACCCAGGGAGACCCTCTGCCAAGGCATTCCACCGCCGCCCACCTGGACTATGCAGAGCTGAAAAAGCACCTGTGGTCAGATAATCTCGCGGCAGCCGCGGAACATCTGGAGGCGGTAACAAGGTTCTGCCGGGAAAATGACTGCGACGCCGTAACCACCGCCAGCAGTTTCGCCAGTACCCTATGCCGGCTCTACGACACCTGCGGTTTCCCCGAGCAGGACCCGGGACGGCTCCAGCGGGAGCTGACGGCCTGCGCCACCGGCCAGGCCCTGCAGAAAATGGTGGCCGAGGAGCTGCAGGCCTGCTTCCGGCTGTCCTCCGAGCAGAAGGCCAAGGTGGTCCGGCCCATCGTCAAGCTGGCCCAGGAATATTCCATCAAGCATATCAGCAACCCCGAGCTGAATCTGAAGGCTGTGGCGCAGAAAATCGGCGTCAGCTACGTCTACCTCAGCAAGGCCTTCAAGGAGGATTTCCGGCAGGGGTACAGCGAGTATATCTCCCAGTACCGCATAGAGCTCGCCAAGGACTATCTCCTCGAGCCCTATGTCCACGTGTACGAGGTCTGTTCCAAGGTGGGGCTGGAGCCGAAAAACTTCCACGGTCTTTTCAAAAAATACACCGGCATGACGCCAAAGACCTACCAGGCAAAAAATGTGCAGTATGAAACATATGACAAAGACTGACCGCCGTGTGCGCTACTCCCTGAAGCTGAAAACCAGCCTCATCGCAGTGAGCGTCATTTTGCTGTCTACCCTGCTGTGCGGCACCCTTGTTATCAAAATTGTGGTCCGGCAGCTGAAGGAGGACACCATCCAGTTTGCCGATCTTAACGCCAAGCTGGCGGTGCAGCAGATGGAGGAGCTGTTCTCCCACATCCAGCAGGCGTATTACAACATGCTCTATGACAGCAAGATCCAGCAGTGGCTCATTGATCCGGAGTCCGCTGCCTACTTGGACAGTTTCCGGCAGAAGATGGACACGGTCCTCATGTCCAGCAACGGAAGCGTCTATTCCGTTTATATCAAAAACTTCCGGGACAACCAGGTCCTGACCACGGACTTTCAGACCTGGCTCCCGGCCGGGGACTACGGCGGCACCCCCAGCCCCGGCGCTTTTACCGCGCCGGAGATTGTCATCCAGGACCAGTTTTCCCGGATGGCCAACAACAAGATCGTCTCCCTTGTGGGGCAAATTTATCAGCACGGCTTCGGTGCGCCCCTGGGCTGGCTCTCCGTCAACACCCAGCTGAGCACCTTCACCGCCATCCTGCGGGAGGACCACTATTATGAGGAGGCCCCCATTCTGCTGGCGGATGCTCAGGGTGGGATCATCACCGCCGGGAAAACCGAGATCCCGGAGGACCTTGTGCAGCTGGCCCTGGCGGCAAATACCGGCGACATCGTTGAGCACGGGGGAGAAAAATATCTGGCGGTTGCCGCCCAGACCCAGTCCTATCAGTGGCAGTACCGGAAGCTCCTTCCCGAGAGCCTGATCTTTGCCCAGATCAACTATCTGAGCGGCGTGCTGCTGGTCATCTTCCTGCTGTTTTCGGTGGTGATCTTCTTTGGGCTGTACCACGTTCTCGACTACATTACCGCCCCCATTTACGAGCTTTCCGACCAGGTGCGCAGCTACCGGCAGAGCCGGGAAGCCGGCGGCAAGTGGAACGGTACCTTCAAAACCCAGCGGAAAGACGAATTTGCCTATCTGTATCAGTCCCTCCAGGAGATGACCCAGCACATCGACCATCTGATCGACGAGGAGTACAAGGCCCAGCTATACAAGAAAGAAACCCAGCTTCGCATTTTCCGCAACGGAGTCAATCCCCACTTCCTGTATAACATTTTGGACTCCCTGCTGTGGACCATCAAGTTTGGGAATTATCGGGGAGCAGAACAGGTGCTGAAGAGTCTTTCCGTATTTCTGCATCATGTTCTCAGCTTTAACAAGGATTTTGTCTCCGTGAGAGCGATGAAGGAGGAACTGTGCACGTATTGTGAGCTCTCATGCTTTCTAAAGGACGATGCCATTCACTGGTCCGTAGAATTTGAAGACGGCATTCTGAAATGGAACGTGCCCAGTATGCTGACGCAGCCCTTGGTGGAAAACTGCTTTAAGCACGCCTTCAATGGCCGGAAGGAAGGAACCGTCCGCATTACCGGCGGCGAGGAGGCGGGAGAACTGGTGTTCCGGGTTCAGGATGACGGTACCGGCATGACCAGCGAGCAGCGTCGAGTGCTGCTTGACTATCTGGACAGCTACGATTTTAACAAGGAGAGCCAACATTTTGGCCTTGCCAGCGTCCATCAGCGGCTGAAGCTCTACTACGGCGAGGGGTACGGCCTGGACATCACCACAGCCCCGGAAGAGGGAACCGTCATCCGCATCCGGCTCCCCCTGGAAAAGCTGACGGAAAACATTGAATAATTATGGCGACAGAACAATTATTTTTGACATTGTAATCATTTGCCTTATCCGGGATAATGAGGGTATGTACGCGTGGGTGTGCATACCCTCGTTTTCTGTCCGGAAGGGCTCCGGACGGCGACTTATATGATGGAGGTTTTCTATATGAAGCTGGCTACTTCTACCAACCTGATGGACAAGGTGGGCGATTCCTTCGGTGTGATTCCTGTAAAGGAAAGTATGAAGCGCTGCATGGCCGCGGGCTTTGACAGCCTGGACTTCAACTTCTGCGATCAGGGGAGGCCCGGACATCCCGTTGCCCTGGCCGACTGGCGGGAGTTTTTGATGGATGTCAAGAAATTCGCAGATGAGAACAGCATTCCCTTCCCCCAGACCCATCTGCATATGTACGACCCGGTAGACGCCCGGATCGAGGACCACGGCTGGGAGCGGGAAATGCTCCGCCGCACGATGGAGGGCTCCGGCATCCTGAAGACAACCTGGGCCGTTGCCCACCCGCTCCATGCCCGCCGTCCCGGTTTCAGCCGCAGCGACTACCTGAAGCTGAATCTGGACTACTACGGCCCCCTGGCGGAGCAGGCTGCGTCCATGGGCTTCGGATTGTCCTTTGAGAATATGGTCCAGTTCCCCGGCATGGACTATGTCTTTGCCTGCAACGGCGAGGACCTGGCTGAACTGGTGGATTCCTTCCATATGCCCAATGTCGGCATCAACTGGGACTTCGGCCACGCAAACCTCAGCGTTGCCGATCAGGCCGCCGAGCTGCGCATTGTGGGCAAGCGTCTGAAGACCACCCACATCGCCGACAACCACGGCCAGCGGGATGAGCATCTGCCTCCCTTCTACGGCCTGGTGGACTGGTACAAGATGATGCGAGTCCTGAAGGAGATTGGCTACGAGGGCGACTTCACCTATGAGGTCCAGGCATTTTCCAATCCTCTGCCCCTGGAAGTCCGGGATTCCCAGACGGCCCATCTGGTGGATCTGGGCCGTTACCTGATCGCCAAGTTTGAGGAGGCCTGACAATGGGGCACTTACCTGCCTGGGAAGACGTGGTCTCCGGCGGCCTTACCCCCTCCCAGTGCTATGAGCAGGCCCGTCTGCGGTATGCCCCCGAGCAGGAGGGCTGCCGCAAGGCCGCCCGGTATGTAAAGGAAAATCTGCCCAAGGCCGCCCAGGCTGTCATCGACCAGGCCCAGGCGTATCTGGACGGCATGATGGTTCTCTGCGGCACCATGGGCAAGCCCTATTTTGTCGGAAACCCGCCCCGCTGGGCGGATAACCCCGTAGGGGACGTGGAGTATGTGTTCATGCTCAACCGCATGGAGCACTGGCCCGTACTTCTCCGCGCCTATTACCTTACGGGGGACACCGTCTACGCGGAAAAGGTGGTATCGGAACTCGATAACTGGGTGGATACCTGCCCGCCTCTGGAGATCTCCCTGGACTATGCCGTAGCCAAGCCCCGGTTCTCCGCCGGAACGCCCTGGCGCTCCCTGGAGCTGGGCATCCGGGCCAACCGCAGCTGGAACCTGGTGCTCCAGCTGCTGGCCGGAGACCCCTGCTTCCCGGTGGATACGTTCCGGAAGATGATGCTCAGCCTGTACCAGCACGCGCAGATTCTCTTCAAGGTCTGCCCCGTGCTCTGGCCCAAGGCCGATCACAACCACTACCTGACGGAGTGCCTGGGCCTGCTGGAAATCAGCTGTCTGTGCGACTTTATGGCGAATGCTCCCCTCTGGCGCGCCCACGCCCTCCGCGAGATGGAGCGCTGCGCCCGGAACCAGATTCTGCCCGGCGGCGGCCAGATCGAAGGCGCCCCCAACTATCACAACGAGTGCCTGTTCCAGATGACCTACAGCGTTCAGCTGGCCCGGCGCTACGGCTTCTCCTTCTCGCCGGAATATGAGGCGCTGGTTCATTCCATGCTCCAACGGAGCATCTATACCACCCGCCCCGACGGCATAGAAGTGCCCTGGGGTGATTCCGATGCCACCCCCCTGGTCTTCCGTTCCGCCTTCTGCCACTTCAAGGCTTTTGGCGAGTATGAGGCCCTGGCGGAGGTAGCGGGAGCCTTCGGGAAGGAGGGCCTTCTGCGGGAATTTGGCCAGCAGGTGTGGACCCTGGCCGACGCTCCGGCCGTCGCAAAGCGGCTGTCGGCGCTGGAACCGGAGGCGCCCCGGCTGCCCGTCTTCTACCATGACCGGGAGTTCAAGCAGGTCATGATCCGCACCGGCTGGGAAAAGAACGCCGACAGCCTGTTCTTCTCTGCCCGCAGCCCCATTCACAACGACCACGCCCACATTGACCCCAACGCCTTTGAGTATTACTCCCAGGGCTGGGCCGTACTTCCGGACGCCGGACGCTACAGCTACCGGGAGGGCGGCGACCGCCACTATTTCAAATCCACCGAGGCGCACAGCACGGTCAGCGTAAATGCCAAGGACGCCTTCGCCTACCTGGGCACCTGGGCCTACGGCAGCCAGGCGATGGGCGGAATCCTCGCCGCTGAAGCGTGCGGCGGCTACGCCTACGCCTGCGGCTATCATGAAAATTACGCGCCGGCGGTTCACCGCCGGGCCCTGATTTTGGCAGAAGGTTTTCTGCTGGTGTTCGACGCTCTGGACGGGCTGGAGAAGGAGGATATGGCCAGCGCCTGGTTCCTGATTGATACCGTCCGGGCAGACCTGACCCCGGGGCTTCTGCGGGCGGTATCTCCCGATGGAAAGCTCATCGCCTCCATCGCCTTCACCGGCGCGGATGCCGCCGGGGTCCTTCCGGGGCGGCTCTCTGAGACCGTTGACCACGAGCGCCGGGCCCGCCGCCTGTGCCTGAGCGCCGGCGGGAGAAATTCCCAGCGCTTCCTCAGCGTCGTCTGCTGCCGCCCCCTGGAGCGGGAAGCTGCCGCCGGAAACCTGTCCGTAGAGGAGAGCGGCGCGTGCTTCCTGCTGGGGATGACCGTGGAGGGAGTCCGGTACGGCTACCGAATCGACAAGGGCTCCTGGAAAATCACTGCGGAAATAGGTGAGGTAACAATATGAAAGAGAAACTGCTGCCCGAACAGCTTCAATGGGTCGAAGCCACCTTTGAAAAGGTTCGCGCCAAGCTCCACGCGGAATGCCTGCGCATGGGAGACCGGATACCCAACATCCCCGTAAACGGGGTCTATCCCGACAATGGAGCCGCCGATCTGTGCGACTGGGTCAACGGCTTTTGGGGGGGCATCATGTGGCAGATGTACCACGCCACCGGAGAGAAGGAATACCGGGACGCCGCCCTCCGCCTGGAAGCCCGCCTGGACGGAGCCTTCGACCAGTTTAACGGCCTGCACCACGATGTGGGCTTTATGTGGCTCCACACCGCCGTTGCCCACGACCGGATTGAGCCCGACAGCCGGGCAAAGACCCGGGGCTTCCATGCCGCCACCCTGCTGGCCGGCCGCTACAACCCCAACGGAGAGTATCTGTCCGCATGGAACGAGAACCGGCCCGGCTGGATGATCATCGACAGCATGATGAACGTGCCCCTGCTGTACTGGGCCACCCGTGAAAGCGGCGACCCCCGGTATGAGGCCATTGCCCGCCGCCATGTCCACACCCTGATGCGCCTTCTGGTCCGGGACGACGGCTCCGTCCACCACATTGCCGTGGTCGATCCGGAAAACGGCGAGCTGCTGGATTACCCGGAGGGCCAGGGCTACGCCTCCGGCTCCTCCTGGAGCCGGGGCCAGGCCTGGGCCATCTATGGCTTTGCCATCAGCTACCGGCACCAGAAGGACGCCCGGTACCTGGAAACCGCCAAGGCCGCCGCCCATTATTTCCTGAGCAATGCCGCCCAGACCGGCAATATACCCCTGGTGGACTTCCGGGCGCCTGCGGAGCCGGTGGAATACGACTCTACTGCGGCCGTCTGCGCTGCCTGCGGTATGCTGGAGATCAGCAGCCATGTCACCGAGTACGAAAAGCCGCTGTACATCCAGGGCGCTCTGGGTTTGCTCCGCTCCACCGTTGAGAAGTTCGCCGACTGGGATACGGATACCGACGGCGTTCTGGGCGGCGGCACCGTGGCCTACCATCGGCCCGAGGGCAAGAACGTGCCCATCATTTACGGCGACTACTTTCTGGCGGAGGCCCTGCTGCGGCTGATGGACAGGGATATCTTCCTTTGGTGACGCGCTTCTGCGCCGTTGGGCCCAGACAGGACGCCGGGAAATTCTGATGCCATCCGGCAGTCCCACAACATTCACGATATGGGGAGATAACGCCATGAGATTCCTCGGAACCGGGGCGGCGGAGACGCTGCCCAACCCCTTTTGCGACTGCGATGTCTGCGCCGGCATCCGCCGGGACGGCGAGCAGTATTTTAAGCGGAGAAGCGCCTTCCAGGTCAGCGACACCCTGATGATCGACTTTGGTCCTGACGTCATCGGCGCGGCCCACCAGTATGGCATAGATTTCTGCTCTCTCCGGAATATCCTCTTCACGCACAGCCACGACGACCACCTGAGCTTTCCCAATCTGAGCCTCGTGGGCATGTCCCAGCACCGCTTCCAGGAGCCCATTCATCTGTACTTCTCCCCGGAGGCCTTTGGCTGGGTTTGCAGAAACATTGCGGCCTACAATCCGGATTTCCAATTTTCTCTGGCAGAGGAGGGCGCCGCCGCGCTGCGCTTCGGCAACGGCAACGCCTTCCGCCTGCACGCCGTCCCCTGCGGCGTCTGGTTCAACGTGGATGAATATCGGGTCAAGGCCCTGCGCTCATCCCATCCCTCCTGGGGCGAGGGGGAGCTGGCCTGGAACTATCTGATACTCCTGCCCGATGGCCGAAAGCTGTTCTATGCCTGCGACACCGGCCGCCTTCTGCCCGAGACCCTGCAGGCGCTGAAAGACGCCCAGGTGGATATTCTCATTATGGAGTGTACCTTCGGCTCCCGCCGCCTGGAGAAAAACTGCGGCCATCTGGACGCCTATTCTTTCCTGGAGACCTTGGAGCAATTCCAGTCCCTCCATGTGATCCGGCCCGATACGCAAGTTTATTCCACCCACTTAAATCACAAGCACACCTTTACACCCCTGATGCTTCAACGCTTCTTCGACCGGAATTCCGACATCCACATCACTGTTGCAAAAGACGGCGAAGTAATATTGTGAGGTAACCGCCATGCTGGACTATAAAAATCCGGCCCTGTCACCGGAAGAGCGTTCCCGGGACCTGTTGGGCCGGATGACCTTAGAGGAAAAAATCGGGCAGTTGAACGAGATTCCCCTGTCCCGCCACAAAATTGCTGACATTGAGCAGGAAATCCGGGCGGGCCGGGTGGGATCGCTCATCTACGCCACCTCCGCCCTGGCGGGAGACGAGGACCAGTTCTGCGGCAGCCTGGAGGACCGGCAGCGCTGCCAGCGCATCGCCATGGAGGAGACCCGCCTGGGCATCCCCCTCATCAACGGCTCCAACATTGTCCATGGCCACCGCACCGCGGGCCCCATTCCCTTGGGCCAGGCGGCGGCCTTTGACGAAAGGCTTACCGAGGACTTTGCGGCCATGTCCGCAAAAGAGGCCGTCACCGACGGCATCCATTGGACTTACGCCCCCATGGTGGACATCGCCAGGGACCCCCGCTGGGGCCGGATTGCCGAGGGCTTCGGCGAGGACCCCTATCTTGCCGGGCGGATGGGCGCGGCCTCTGTCCGGGGCTTCCAGGGGAAGGATCCCGCCCAGCCCGATCGGATTGCCGCCTGCTGCAAGCACTACGTGGGCTACGGCGCGGCGGAAGGCGGCCGGGACTATGAAAGCACGGAAATCAGCGAGAACACCCTGCGCAATACCTACCTTCCCCCGTTTAAAAGCTGCTTGGATGCCGGCGCTCTGACCGTGATGTCCGCGTTTCATGAAAACGACGGCACACCCGTCACTGCCAGCCGCCATCTGCTGACGGAAATCCTCAAGGAGGAGTTCGGTTTCCAGGGCTTCGTCATCTCCGACTGGGATGCGGTGGCACAGCTGGTCCACCAGAGAGTAGCGGCCGGCCGGAGGGAGGCCGCCTGCCTTGCGGTGAATGCCGGCGTGGATATGGATATGCTCAGCACCTGCTATGTGCAGAACCTTCCGGAACTGGCAGCCGGCGGAGAGGTCCGTGAGAAAACCATAGACGAGGCGGTTTTCCGCATCCTCTGCGTCAAATTCCGGCTGGGGCTGTTTGAAAATCCATACGCCCCGCCCGGGGCCTACGGCAAAGTCGTCCTCCACCCGGAACACCGGGCCCTTGCCCGGAAGTTCGCCGCCAGGAGTATTGTGCTGCTGAAAAATGAGGGAGATATTCTGCCCCTGGCTTCTCAAAAGATATACGCCATGGGTCCCATGCTTCGGGAGCGGGAGTCCCTGCTCGGTACCTGGGCTACCGAAAGCCTGCCGGAGGATGTGATTACCATCGCCCAGGGCCTCACCGATGCCCTGGGCAGCCGGGTCCGGCTGGAAAACACCGCGCTGCTGGACCACTCCCTGGAGCAGGCCCGAAATGCCGATGTCGTTATCGTAGCCCTGGGCGAGAGCTCCCACAGCAGCGGGGAGGCGAAGAGCCTTGGCTCCATCGAGCTTCCAGCCGGGCAGCTGGATATCCTCCGCCGCCTGAAGCGTTTCGGTAAAAAAGTGATTACCCTGGTCTGTGCCGGACGCCCCCTGGTCCTCAGTGAGGTTGCGGACCTCTCCGCCGCCCTGCTGTACTGCTGGCACGGCGGCGTGGAAGCGGGCAATGCCGCCGCCGACGTGCTTCTGGGCCGTGAGGAGCCCTCCGGCCGCCTGCCGGTGACCCTGCCCAGGCACAGCGGACAGATCCCCATTTATTACAACCACAAGAGCAACGGCCGGGCCATTGATGAGTACTACGGTGACGTGGAATTCCCCAACTATGTGGATATGCCCGGCAGCCCCCTCTATCCCTTCGGCTTCGGCCTGAGCTACACCGAATTCTCCTATTCCGATCTGCAGTGCGGCAAGGCAGATGAGGATGCCGCAGAGGTTCGGGTCACGGTGAGGAATATTGGCAGGCGCAGCGGCTTTGAAACGGTACAGTGCTACGTCCGGGACGATGTTGCCGGGGTGACACTGCCTGTCCGGCAGCTGAAGGGGTACCGAAAGCTCTTCCTGGAGCCTGGGGAGGCGGAGACGGTACGCTTCCGCCTGGATCGGAATCTGCTTTCCTTCTATGACAGGCAGGGGCGGCTGGTATTCGAGCCCGGCAGCTTCACCGTATGGGTGGGCGGCAGCTGCCTGACAGGCCTTCAGGGCGGATTTACGCTTTAATGTCTTCTTGCATAACTCCGGGTAGATGGAACAGACCTGAAAAAGGACCGCAGGAGTTGCCGCCAGTTCCGTTGGTTCTGACTTTGCGGCCCTGACCGATGAAGCGGAAAACGCTTATTGAGAAATAAGTGTTAATTATTACCGGCTTTCTTGCTTTTTGGGCAGATTGGCGGAGTCTTTTCACTTACATAAAGCTCTATCGGGTAGAGCTCTGGTCAGAGCGGCGATGTGCTTCTGTAGTGCCAATTTATTTTAAAAACAGAAAGAGCGCCAATTTCGTTCGGTTTGAAACCGAGCGAAATTGGCGCTCTTTCTGGTGTCTCTGTGCAAACCCAATTTCCATGCAGAGGCAAACCCATTTTCCATTTCAGGGCTTCACCTCTGACAGCAGAGGTACACCCAAAAGGTTCCCCCTCTGCCAACTTCCCCCTTTGAAATTGGGTTGCCTCTGTGAGCACCTTTGCAGAGGTAAACATAGGCGAAAGCCTCTGTTTCCAAGGATTTTGAGCATCTTCGGTGTACTCAGGCTTTGCCCAAAAGAAAAAACCTCAGAGGAAGCATTTTGCTTCTTCTAAGGTTTTCTCTGTGGCCTTGGTGCTAACCTCTGCACGCTGAAATGGAAATTGTATTCGCATTTTGGGCGATTTGAGGTTGCATCGAAACATCTGGCACCCTCGACGCGATTCGAACGCGTGGCCTTCCGCTTAGGAGTACCTCGGGCGGCTTCCCTGCACGTCATGATTTGTGCTGAAATATATCAAAATATCCCGCATATTAGATACTTTTTAGCGTACAATGTGCGTTCCCATCCCTGCTGTTCCCTGCTGAAATTAGACGGTTTTAGAGGGTCATATTAGCAGAATATTAGCAGGCCGCTTCTTGCGCATCCCATCTCCCCTTTCAATTACCGCAGAAAGGCTGCATAAATTCGGCGTAAAAAGTGTTTATATCTCCATAATTATCGTTGTAATTTTTGTAATTGTGTAATATAATATATGGGTACCGTTATCATGGAGGTGGGCGTATGTACCGAGCCGCAATCAAAAAGCTATATCAATGGAAGGCCGGCAAACGGCGCAAGCCCCTGATCATCGAGGGCGCAAGACAGGTGGGAAAGACCTGGCTGATGAAGGAATTTGGCAGCCGGGCCTACGCCGATACCGTATATATCAATTTTGACTCCAACTCCAGAATGGCAGAGCTCTTTGCCTCAGATTTGAACACTGACCGTCTGATCATGGGGATCGAGCTGTATGCCGGGAAAAAGATCGATGCGGACAACACGCTGCTCCTGTTTGACGAGGTTCAGGAAGTGCCGAGGGCGCTGACCTCACTGAAGTATTTCTATGAAGACGCTCCGCAGTACCATATCATCTGCGCAGGCTCGCTGCTGGGCATCGCCCTCCACGGGGGAACGTCGTTTCCTGTGGGCAAGGTGGATTTTCTGAGCCTTTACCCGCTGTCCTTCAAGGAGTTTTTGACGGCCACCGCCGGGGAGCGGTTTGTACAGCTGCTTGACAGCCAGGACTACCCGATGATCACCCCATTCAAGCAGACCTATATTGACGTACTCAAGCAGTATTATTTTGTCGGGGGTATGCCGGAGGCGGTGCAGAGCTTTGTGGAAGAGAAGGACTTCAACGAGGTTCGGAGCATCCAAAAGCGCATCCTGGCCGCCTACGAACAGGATTTCTCCAAGCACGCCCCAATCGAGATCGTGCCGAAGATCCGCATGGTCTGGAACAGCATCCCCTCCCAGCTGGCAAAGGAGAACAAAAAGTTTATCTACGGCCTCGTGCGTGAGGGCGGGCGGGCCAAGGACTATGAGGCGGCAATCATGTGGCTGTGCGACTGCGGGCTGGTTCACAAGGTCAGCCGTGTGAATGCGGCTGGGGTCCCGCTGAAGGCCTATGAGGATCTGAAAGCCTTTAAGCTGTTTGTCGTTGACGTGGGGCTTCTCGGCTGCATGACCGGTCTGCGCCAGCGCACACTGCTGGACGGCAACGATCTCTTTTCTGAGTTCAAGGGTGCGCTGACCGAGCAGTACGTGTGCCAGCAGCTCCAGTCCATAGATGACCTGAGCGTTTATTATTATACCAATGACCGGGGCTCTTGTGAAGTGGATTTTATCCTTGACACAGGGGAGCGGATCGTGCCCGTGGAGGTCAAGGCGGAAGTGAATCTGAAGGCTAAGAGCCTGAAAACCTACCGTGAGAAATTTGCCCCCGCAATTTCCGTCCGCGCCTCCATGGCGGACTACCGGAAAGAGGATTGGCTGGTCAATCTTCCTCTGTATGCGATCGAGGAGATTGATAAGGCTGTAATTGAGAGCGAAAGAGATATGTAAGCTTCAAATATGGTGATAATTCGACAGGGAAGCTCATAATATGAAGATGCAGGTACAAACTGAGACGATTCAGGAGGAATATTATGAGCGATGAAGTGCAGAAACCTGAATTGCTTTCCGATGGCAACACGGAAACAGAGGCTTTCGGGGACTACATCAACAAGTATAGAACACTGAACCAGCAAATCATCTCTGCGAGATGCCAGATACAATTACTCAAGGATCATGACAACAGATATCAAATACAACGCTTTGCTAAGCTGATCCCGCAATTGTATGAGCCAGTATCTGACCATATACTGGAAATGGAAAATGCAGCTTTGGCCATTAGCTATGCAATAGCTTGGATTGTTGAACCAGAGGACAGAAAAATTGTCTCCGCTGCTATTTTTGGGGACCAAACCCTGGCAGAAATTGCTCGTGAGCACAGTGTGAGCGAAAGGTGCATCAGCAATCTGATTCAGGGATATAGCCAAATCTCAATTCCGAGAAATTTGATAAATGAGTATCAGGAAAAGTCTAAAAGAAAACAGCGGGCAGGAGCAAGAAACACTTCCAGCTGAGCTCGAAAGGCCCTGCGGCTTGCGCCGCAGGGCCTTCTGTCAGAAAGCGGTCTGTTCATTTAGCAGCCAATCGATCAGATTGTACTGCCGGATGCCGTCATAGTTGGCCCCAGCCCCGATCTCGTCCAAAGTGAGCAGGATCTTCGGATGGTTGTCGTTGATCTTCTGGAGCGGATCAAGCTCCCGTTTCAAGGTGTCTTCGTCCAAGACGGATGCGGCGACCTGGTAGTAGGTCACACTGTCCGAATCCACCGCCACAAAATCGACTTCCTTTTCAGCAAGCTTTCCAATACTCACCTTGTGCCTGCGCCGGAGAAGCTCCAGGAACACGATATTTTCGATGAGGTGTCCCAGATCTGCGCTCCCACCCGCAAGAAGGAGGTTCCGAAGGCCTGTATCGACCATATAGTATTTGCCCAGGGTTTTTCAGATGCTGCTGCCCTTTGATGTCGTAGCGGCTGGCCTCGTAAAACAGGTAACTGTCCGTGAGGGCCCGGAGGTAGCGATCCACGGTGTTGACCGAGATCTTTCGTCCGGCGGAGCAAAGCGTGTCAGCAATCTTTTTCGCCGATATAGGACTGCCCACACTGCTCGCCAGGGTCTTCACGATACTTTCTAGGACGGAGATGTCATTGATACCCTCTCGCCTTGCCACATCCTTCAACAAAATCGTGTGATAGATACCCTCCAAATAGGGAACTACGTCGGCGTCCCGCCTAGAAAGCTGTGCCGCATAGGGAAAAGAACCAAACCGCAGATAGTCGTTGAACTGCTCCCGCTTGGCCTTTCCCTGAGCCGCAGTACTCTGGCAGTACTCCCAAAAGGAGAACGGCAGCATATCCACCGTGATATACCGCCCGGAAAGCAAGGTCGCCAGCTCTCCGGAGAGCATGAAAGCATTGGAGCCGGTAATATATACCTCCACATTAGGCTTGATAAAAAGGCTGTCCACAGCTTTCTCAAAGCCCTTGCAGTTCTGCACCTCGTCGATGAATACATAGTTCTGCCTATCCGGGCACAGACGCTCCTTGATGTAGGCGTACAAGGCGTGATAGTCGTTTAGTGCCTCATACTCCAGTTCCTCCAGGTTTACGGAGATAATCTGATCAGGAGCAATCCCGTTTTCCTGCAACCAGTTGATATAGAGAGCGAATAGGGTGGATTTGCCGCAGCGCCGGACGCCGGTGACAACCTTGATGATGTCACGATCCTTGTTCTCGATGAGCATCGACAGATATTCTTTGCGCTCAATCATGGGTGGCACCTCCCCTTCCCTTCTTCGTTAGTATACCACGGGAAGAATAAAAAAATCAATATTTTTCTCAATTCAGAAAAAAGTTGAGAATTATAGTAAAACCAGTTGAAAAGAGGTGAAGAAGGGAGTAGAATGGGGGCATGAGCTATTCAAAAAAATATAGGGAACGGACAATCGAATACAGGCAGGCGGGGCACAGCTTGG
>JAETNP010000001.1 GCA_021768185.1 Oscillospiraceae bacterium | reverse complement strand
ATGGCCTCCCAGAACGCATCCGATATTGTCCATGATTTGTAGCTCTTTTTCTCCATTTTTCCACCGCCTTTGGTGGCTATTATACCACAGTTGCTTATTTACGGATAGGCTCTTATCCTTTTGCCAGTTATGCCGATAGCTACAGTAAAGGATGACGCAGCAAACAGGCTGCATTGAGCAGGGATGCTCCTTCACCATATTCCCAAATCACTGAAGGAAGAGACAAGACAACATGATTATCGGCAATTATAATTGCTCCCCAATTGAGCAGGGCAACGGATACACTTGCAGCTTTGTCAGGCTGAATTTTACTCCCCGCAAAGTAGAGCCGCGTGTCTCCAATGGTTCCCAGGCCGTCGGAGGCCAGTCGGGCACAGGCGTAGACGCGCTCTCTCGGGAAGAAAAGATGGCTCTGAAAAACAAGCTGCACAACGGGCAGGGAGATCTTACCTTACAGGAATGGGACGATTTCCTGGCGGACCTGGAGGAGTACGGGCTCATCTCTCATGAAGAGCGGTTTTTTGCCAACGGAACCCTCCGCGAGATCCCGGCGGCGGTTTTGAGGGACGGCTCCCATGCTTTCCATGGAAGTGTCGATCAGGACATCGGGCAGATGTGGAAGGGCGACCCCCTCTCGTGGCTGGATGATATGGACGTGTATATGCTGAAAAACCAGTTGTACGCGTCCATGGGCAGCCGGTACATGTACGAACCGGGCGGACAGAGAGCGGCGTTCCATAGAGTATCGCAGCTCACAAAGGACATATTGAATTGCATATAAAAGCGAAGCGAGAGCCAGCGCCTTTTGGGCGCTGGCTCTCTTATGCTTAACACGGGCAGCGGACGGTCATGGTCCCCGCGCACCCGTCGATGGTACACACGGTCCCCATGGGAAGCGTCGCCATGGGGCTGCAGTGGGCGGAGCGGACGTTATACAGCACCGGCTTTGACCAGTTGGCGAAAAACTCCCGCAGCAGGGCTACCGGTCCGTATTCCGCCCGGTGGGCGTTGCGGCAGTTGGTGAATTCCCCGAACACCAGTCCGGCGGCGCTGTCCAGGACCCCGGCGTACCGGAGCTGGCACAGCATCCGCTCCAGAGCGTAGACCTCCTCGCCCACGTCCTCCAGATAGAGGATGCAGCCCCGGGCGTCGATCTGCCAGGGGGTTCCCATGGAGGCGGACACCAGGGACAGATTGCCGCCGGTCAGCCGCCCACAGGCCCTGCCGGGGCGGAGGATCTTGATCTCCTCTCCCGGCGGGTTTCGGATCTCCAGACAGGACCCCATCTCCAGCGCCGCCCAAAGGCTCTGCCAGGAGAATTTGTCCTGCTCCCACCCAAAGGTCCGGTTTGCGGTGGGGCCGTGGAAGGTGACGAAGCCGCACCGCTGCTGGATGGCAAGATGCAGCGTGGTGATGTCGCTGAAGCCAATGAAGGGCTTGGGGTGGGCGGCGATGCAGTTGTAGTCCAGCAGAGGGAGCATCTGCCAGGCGGTCTCCCCGCCCCTGGTACACCAGATGGCGGCAATGTCCGGGTCCGCGAAGCCCTGGTTCAGGTCGGCAGCCTTCACCTCTGCTGGAGCGGCGGCGTAGCCGCTGGATGTGGACCCACGGCAGGAGTTCCCGATCTTCACCCGGAAGCCCAGAGCTTCTACGTTGGCGGCGATTTTCTCCACCGGCTGGTCCGCGGAAAGGGGAGAGGAGGGGGAGACCAGCAGGATGGTATCCCCCTTTTTCAGTTTCGGCGGGAATTTCATGCTTTGTCCTCCTCCTGATGCAGGTAATCAAAGGCGGCCTGGGCCTCCACGGCGGCAGCCAGAGGCAGGGCCTCCGGGTCGGCGGCGAAATGGGGGTTATGGTTGGGATAGGTCCAGCCCTTCGCCGCGTTCCCCACGCCGATATAATAGTAACAGCCCGGCGCGGCGCCGCAGAAATAGCCGAAGTCGTCCGTGCCCAGGGAGGGGGCGTCCTGCTCCAGCGCATTCTCCGCTCCCAGTACCTTTCGGGCGGAGGACATCAGCAGGGACGTCACGGCGGGGTCGTTGATGCAGCCGGGATAACTCTCAAAAATCTCAATGTCCGCCTCTACGCCCATTCCGGCGGCAATTCCGGAGACGATGGCCCGGAAGTCCGCCTTTACCCGCTCCCGGGCCTCGCCGCCCATGGTGCGGAGGATGCCGGTAAACCGGGCCTCCTCCGGCAGGACGTTCCCCGCCTCGCCGCTGTGGAAGGACCCTACCGTCACCACCACCGGCTCCGTGGGGGAGGTCCGGCGGCTGGAGATGGTCTGCAGGGCGGTGACGATCTGAGCGCCGGCTACGATCACGTCCGCGCCCAGATGGGGCTTGGCCCCATGGGACCCCCGGCCCCGGAGAGTGACGGCGAAGGGATTGGAGGCGGCACACACCGGGCCGCTGCGGGTACACAGCGTCCCCGTGGGGAGGCCGCTCTCTACGTGGCAGCACAGCATGGCGTCCACCCGGGGGTTCTCCATGCAGCCTGCCGCGATCATCCGGGCAGCTCCGCCGTCCCCCTCCTCGTCGGGCTGGAAGAACAGCTTAACCGTCCCGGGCAGCTCCGCCTGGCGGCCCAGCAGCAGCTCCGCCGCGCCCAGTAGGGCGGCGGTATGGAAATCATGGCCGCAGGCGTGCATCACGCCGGGGACCTGGGAGGCATAGGGCAGGCCGGAGTCCTCCATGATGGGCAGCGCGTCAATGTCCGCCCGGAAACCGATGGTCTTTCCGGGGCGGTCCCCCCGGATGACCGCCATGGTCCCGGTGTCCGCCAAAGGCGTATAGGGGATGCCCAATTTCTCCAGGCGGGCGCGGATCAGCGCCGCCGTCCGGTGCTCCCGCCGCCCCAGCTCCGGGCAGCGGTGAAGGGTAAAAAACAGCTCCCGCCATACCGGCGCTAAGGTCAGGGCGGTCTCCTTGAAGGGTTCCATGGCAGAGTACTCCTTTTGGTTTTTCCTCATTATATACGCCGCTGCCGGATTTGTCACGTATTTTTTCCGGTTTTGCCCTTCTCCGGACTGTCACCGACCGCCCCCGGCGCATATTGTGGAGAGAGAATCCAATGAGTTGGGAGGAGAATCCATGACAAGTACGACACATTTTTTCCTGGGCGCCAACAGCGGCCAGGGGTTTCAAAACCTGTTCCACCGCTTCTGCCGGCCGGAGGACTTCCATGACCTGATCGTCCTCAAGGGCGGGCCCGGCGTCGGAAAATCCACCTTGATGCGCGCCGTCGGCAAAGCTATGGAGGAGAGGGGAGAAGAGGTGGAATATCTCTACTGCTCCGGCGACCCACAGTCCCTGGACGGCGTACATATCCCCCGGATACAGACCGCTATTGTGGACGGCACCGCGCCCCACGGGAGAGGAACAAAAAGACAGTTTTGTGGGACAAGCATGAGAAAAAGAAGAACCCCGGAGCTTAGGCTCCGGGGTTCAAAAACGGATATTACTTCAGGCTCTCGGCAACCGCCACAGCCACGGCGACGGTCGCGCCGACCATGGGGTTGTTGCCCATGCCCAGGAAACCCATCATCTCCACGTGAGCGGGGACGGAGGAGCTGCCGGCGAACTGAGCATCACTGTGCATCCGGCCCATGGTGTCGGTCATACCGTAGGAAGCGGGGCCCGCGGCCATGTTGTCGGGGTGCAGCGTACGGCCCGTGCCGCCGCCGGAGGCCACAGAGAAGTACTTCTTGCCCTGCTCCACGCACTCCTTCTTATAGGTGCCGGCTACAGGGTGCTGGAAGCGGGTGGGGTTGGTGGAGTTGCCGGTGATGGACACGTCCACGCCCTCCAGGTGCATGATGGCCACGCCCTCCCGGACGTCATCAGCGCCGTAGCAGCGGACGTTGGCCCGCTCGCCCTCGCTGTAGCGGATCTCCTTGACCACGTTCACCTTGCCGGTGGCGTAGTCAAACTGGGTCTGGACGTAGGTGAAGCCGTTGATGCGGGAGATGATCTGGGCGGCGTCCTTGCCCAGGCCGTTGAGGATCACCCGCAGGGGCTCCTTGCGGGCCTTGTTGGCGTTCTTGACGATGCCGATGGCGCCCTCGGCGGCAGCAAAGGACTCGTGGCCCGCCAGGAAGGCGAAGCACTTGGACTCGTCGCTGAGGAGCATGGCGCCCAGATTGCCGTGGCCCAGGCCCACTTTGCGGTCGTCGGCCACGCTGCCGTCGATGCAGAAGGCCTGCAGGCCCTCGCCAATGGCGGTAGCGGCCTCGGCGGCGGTCTTGACGTTCTTCTTCAGCGCGATGGCGGCGCCTACGCAGTAGGCCCAGCAGGCATTCTCAAAGCAGATGGGCTGGATGCCCTTGACGATCTCATAGGGGTCGAAGCCCTTGGCCTGGCAAATCTCCCGGCACTCCTCGACACTCTTGATGCCGTACTGAGCGAGGACGCCGTTGATCTTGTCGATTCTTCTCTCGTAGCTTTCAAACAGAGCCATAATTCTTGTCCTCCTCTCTTACTCGTGCCGGGGGTCAATATACTTGACCGCAGCGTCAAACTGGCCATAGTGACCCTTGGCCTTCTCCAGGGCAGCGTTGGCGTCGTCGCCCTTCTTGATGAAGTCCATCATCTTGCCCAGGTTCACGAACTCGTAGCCGATGACCTCGTCGTCCTTGTTGAGGGCCATGCGGGTGCAGTAGCCCTCGGCCATCTCCAGGTAGCGGGGACCCTTCTCCTTGGTGCCGAACATGGTGCCCACCTGGCTTCTGAGGCCCTTGCCCAGGTCCTCCAGGGAAGCGCCCACGGCCAGGCCGCCCTCGGAGAACGCGGACTGGGTGCGGCCATAGACGATCTGCAGGAACAGCTCCCGCATGGCGGTATTGATGGCGTCGCACACCAGGTCGGTGTTCAGCGCCTCCAGAATGGTCTTGCCGATGAGGATCTCGCTGGCCATGGCGGCGGAGTGGGTCATGCCGGAGCAGCCCAGGGTCTCCACCAGAGCCTCCTGGATGACGCCCTCCTTGACGTTCAGGGTCAGCTTGCAGGCGCCCTGCTGGGGAGCGCACCAGCCCACGCCGTGGGTGAAGCCGGAGATGTCCTTGATTTCCTTGGCCTGGACCCATTTGCCCTCCTCGGGGATGGGAGCGGGACCATGGTACGCGCCCTTGGCGACGGGGCACATGTGCTGGACTTCGGTAGAATAGATCATGGCGAATCTTCCTTTCCTTTTATTTGAACAAGCAGGTACTTTTTGTTCTTTCCTAGTGTTTTCCAAATGTGCATTTTCAGCCGCAATAAATTATAGAGAAATTCGGGACGCTTGTCAATCCCTAGTTTTCAGGGTTTTCACCGGACTTTCGCGTCTTGCTGCGAAGCATTCCGCCTGGGAAGCGCCAAATGGGGCTCCGCTTGCTTCCGGACGGGAAAAGAGCCCGCGGGACTGCCTCCGGCAGAGGAAAAACCAGGGAAAAAATAAATCTGAAAATTATGGTTGAAACTGAAGCGAATTTAGGATATGATATAACATGTTAATGACTGCCCCGCCGTTCAGCATTCCCGGACGCCGGGCGGGGCGGACCCGCTGCCTGCCGCGTTGGGAAGAACGGCACGGCGAATAAGAAAGAAGAGGGGAAAACCATGGGTAAGAGTATCAAGAGAAGCGTATGGATTCGGGTGGCCTGTGCGCTGTTAGCCGTGCTTCTGTTCAGCGTGATGATCACGGTGAATATCATCCGCATGGACCGGGCGCAGACCGCCAATGAGAAAGCTACCGCTCTGCTGACCCGCTGCCATCAGGCGGAGACCGCCCACTATAAGTGGTCCAGCAACCTCAGCAACGCGCTGTACGCCGGCGCCGAGTTCACCGGCAGCACAACGCCTGACACCTGCATTCTGGGCCAGTGGATCTACGGCGAGGCGGGTACGGACGATCCGACCATCCTGAAGCTGCGCAATGAGCTGGAGCCCCTGCACAAGGAGCTCCACGAGTCTGCAGCCTATGTGCTGGATATGCTGGAGAGCAATCCAACCCAGGCCCTGCTCTACTATCAGAATACCATTCAGAGCAACCTGAGCACGATCGTGGGAAAGCTGGACCAGGTGGTGTCCACGCTGGAAGAGGCCAATAAGGCCAGCGAGGAGACGGTGCAGAACATTATCGCCATCATGCACGCCACCTCCATCATCGGCCTGGCGCTGACCCTCATCGCGCTCATCAGCCTGGTGATCTATGTGCTCAACTGGGTCGTGAAGCCTATTTTGACCATCACGGAGCACTGCAGGCCTCTGAATGAGGGCCGGCTGAATCTGGACCTGCACTACACGTCCCAAAACGAGCTGGGCCGGCTGGCCAATGATCTGGAACAGTCCATGGCGCGCATCAACAGCTACGTGGAGGACATCAACCGCATCATGGCTCAATTCTCCGACGGCAATTTCGATGTGCGGACCGGCACGCCCTTTATCGGCGATTTCCAGTCCATTGAGGAGTCCATCAACAGCTTTACCAGCAATATTTCTCAGGCATTCCTAAAAATCCGCAAGGCGGAGCAGCGGGTCTCCAGCAACGCCGAGCAGCTCTCCGGGGGCGCGCAGACCCTGGCCCAGGGGGCCACGGAGCAGGCCAGCGCCGTGGAGGAGCTCCAGGCTACTCTGGAGGAGCTGCGCAATACCGCCCAGTCCAACGTCAGAACCGCCGCCGAGGCCCAGCAGAACGCCCGCCTGACCTCCCAGCAGGTGCAGGTCTCCAGCGAGCAGATGACCCAGATGGTTTCCGCCATGGAGGACATCACCCACGCTTCCCAGCAGATCGACAAGATCATCACCACCATCGAGGACATCGCCTTCCAGACCAACATTCTGGCCCTGAACGCCGCCGTGGAGGCCGCCCGGGCCGGCGCCGCCGGCAAGGGCTTCGCCGTGGTGGCCGACGAGGTCCGCTCCCTGGCCGCCCGGTCGGATCAGGCCGCCAAGGCCACCAAGGAGCTCATTGAGAACTCCGTCCAGGCCACACAGCGGGGCCGTAAGATCGTGGGCGGCGTATCCGAGAGCCTGGAGAAGACCCTCCAGCTGGTGGTGCAGTCCAGCGAGGGCATCGGCGTGATCGCCGGTGCCGTGGAGGGCGAGGCCATGGCCATCTCCCAGGTGGCGGAGGGCATCTCCCAGATCTCCGCCGTGGTGCAGAGCAACTCCGCCAGCAGCGAGGAGTCGGCGGCCGTCAGCTCCGAGCTGTTTACCCAGGTGCGGGTGCTGGCGGATCAGACCAACCGCTTCCGCCTCCAGGGGGAGGGCGGCGATCCCCAGAGACGTGCGCTGCCCCGCTGAGTTTTGAAAAAAGGATACATACGGAAGGACCGTCCCGAGCCTTGCGCTCCGGACGGTCCTTTTCTGTGAAGACGGGAGTATTACAAAAGTGTTAATTTCGGCGCCGGGGACTTCCTTTTGATGGTCGGTTATGGTAAACTGTTGACGAATTTCCTCTATTCTTGTAAGAAAGCGAGACATCCTATGAAGATCAAGACCTTCCTGAAAAAGCTGCTGTCCCTGGGGCTGTGCCTGCTGCTTACCTTGACGACTCTGTCCGGGGCTGCCCTGGCGGTGGAGACTTTTACCACCAGCGATGCGGGAGTAGCGATGATCGAGGAGCTGGAGGGCTACCGCCAGATGCCCTACGTAGGCACCAACGGAAAGTGGTACGTGGGCTATGGCCTGGAGTGTGATCCGTCGGACTATCCGGCGGGGATCTCCACGGAGGAGGCGGAGCGGCTGCTGCGGGAGCATCTGATACAGGATGAGGCGTGGGTGAACGGGTTTTTGATTCAATACGGCATTTCCGTTACCCAGTACCAGTTTGACGCGCTGGTCAGCCTGACGTATACGCTGGGGACGCAGTGGATCAATCCGTCCTACCGGCTGTGCGCCTATCTCATCAACGGAATTGGGAACTACTCGGAGGCCCAGGTGGTCAACGCCATGGCAACCTGGTGCCACTCGGGCGGCAATGAGATCTTGGAAAATCTGGTGAACCGCCGGCTGCGGGAGGCGTATCTGTTCCTCTACGGCCAGTACGAGAACGACGGGCCGATGCGCTACTGCTACATAGATTATGAGCCCAACGGAGGAACAAAGGACCCGAGTCAGGACAGCCGGACCATTTTCTACCCTATTGGCAGTTTCTACGGCGCTCTGCCGGTTCCGACCCGGGCGGGGTATACCTTTGACGGATGGTATACGGCGGATGGCGTGCAGCTGACGGGGGAGGAGATTGCCATGGGCTCCCTGCACGTCTATGCGCGCTGGAGCGAGGGAGGCGGTACCGCGCCCGTCGTTCCCACAACGCCTCCGGAGCAGAAGCCGGATTATTCCACCTGGGTCAGTCCATACGGCGACGTGAAGGAGGATAACTGGTACTATACCTACGTCCGGGAACTGAGTTACCACGGCATCGTGAGCGGTTATCCCGACGGAACCTTCCAGCCCAACAGGGAGCTGACCGCCGGCGAAGCCTTGAAGCTGCTGCTGGTCGCCGCGACAAAAACGGACCCCGGCACCGCCGCGTCCGGGCATTGGGCGGGAACCTATCTGGCGCTGGCGGAGAACCTGGGATGTGTGATCCCGGGGGAAATCGTGGATCTGGACGCGCCCATTGACCGGCTGTCCATTGCCGGTATTGCCGCCATAGCCATGGGGCTCCAGCCGGTAAGCGGACCCACGCCCTTTGCCGACGTGGACAACGGGTACACCCTGGCGCTCTACGAGGCGGGGATCATCACCGGCGATACGTCGGGCAGCCAGCGGTTCTACAACCCAGGCGGCAGCATCACCCGGGCGGAAATGTGTACCATCGTTTCCCGCATCAGAGGATACCAGACGCCCAATGATCCCGCCATGTCGGGGTACATCGAGTATGGCGGCAAGCAGATCCCCCTGCTGCAGAACGTGCCGACGGCTCCTTATAATAAGGATTTGTTCGTTCGGGATGGGAGCCGGATGTACTATAACGATCCCGCCTATACCACCGCGCTGGGAATCGACGTTTCCTCCCATCAAAAGGAGATCGACTGGCAGAAGGTGGCGGACTCCGGCGTTGAGTTTGCCATGATCCGCTTGGGATATAGGGGCTATGGCTCCGAGGGGACGCTGAACATGGACCCCTATTTCCAGCAGAATCTGATCGGGGCGGTGGGAGCCGGACTGAAAGTCGGCGTCTATTTCTACTCCCAGGCCATCACCGCGATGGAGGCGGCGGAGGAGGCGCAGTTCGTGCTGGACGCCTTGGGCGGCTTCCCGCTGACGTATCCCGTGGTCTACGACTGGGAGACGGTCAGCGCCGAGGGGGCCCGCACCAAGGGTCTGGACAACACTACGCTGACGGATTGTGCCATTACCTTCTGCGAGATGGTGGCCGCGGCGGGCTACAACACCATGATCTACTACAACCTCCCCGTGGGCTACACCCACTATCAGCTGGACCGGCTGACGGCCTACGACAAGTGGTTCGCTCAGTATACCAGCAAGAACCAGCCGGATATGTATTACGACTACCGCATCTGGCAGTATACCGACAGCGGCAGTGTGCCGGGCATTGAGGGAAAGGTGGATATGGACCTCGCGTTTATCCCGTATTATTGATATCGTAAGGCGTATGTGTCAGATCAAAACCACCCGCAGAGCGGGGCGGTGACGTGAGAAATACTTTTTAAGCAAGGGCCGGCGCGGCGTTAAGCTGCGCCGGCTTTCGCGCATCATAAAAAATGTGAAAAAGTCTTGCTCGTGACGTAACGTAATGAGCTATACTATCCGCAGGAGGTATTTTGAGCGTGGAAAAATATAGATCTATCCCACAGGGATATATGACGGTAGGTGAAGCTGCAAAAAAGATGGGGGTGACCGTCCGAACGTTACAGCATTACGATAAAGAAGGGCTGCTCTCACCATCGGCCGTGAGTGATGGAGGCCGCAGACTATATACGGACAAAGATATTATCAAGCTGCACCAGATACTGTCCTTGAAACATTTGGGGTTTTCTTTGGATGACATCAGGGACCGGCTGATTCCGCTGGATGCCCCGGCCGATGTGGCGCAGATTCTTTCAGAGCAGGCCGATATTGTCCGTAAGAAGATAGCAGATTTGACAGAATCGCTGTCGGCGATTGAGGCATTGAAAACGGAAGTGCTTGAAATGCAGTCGGTAGACTTCAAAAAATATGCGGACATTATTGTCAATCTGGAAATGAAAAATGACTTTTATTGGCTGATCAAGCATTTTGACAGCGAAACGCTGGATCATATCCGCAGCCGTTTTGACAAAGAGAGCGGAATGGCGTTTCTGAAAAGGTTTCTGCAATTACAGAACGAGGCGATTCGGCTGCAGGACGAGGGCGTACCGGCAGGAAGCCCGGAAGGGCTGCAATTCGCAAAAGCCTACTGGGACATGATTTTGGAGTTTACAAATGGGGATGCCGCTATGCTCCCTAAGCTCATGCAGATGGGAGAAAACGCCGGACTCAATCAAGAGTGGAAACAGAAGCAAGCCCAGGCAAATATTTTTATTGAACCGGCATTGGGCGCTTACTTTTCTGATTCAGGGATAAATCCATTCCAGGAGGAAACAGCATGATGGATGCGCTGCAAGTAAAGGGATTACGGAAAAGCTATGGGAAAAAGGAGGTACTCAAGGGCATTGATTTGTGCATACGCAAAGGAGATATTTTTGCACTGCTCGGCGTAAACGGCGCGGGAAAAACAACTGCGCTTGAATGTATCGAGGGCCTGCGGAAGCACGATGGCGGCAGTATAGCCATCAATGGAACTATGGGAATCCAATTGCAGTCGGCTTCTCTGCCTGCCCATATCAAAGGGATGGAGGCTGTTCGCCTTTTTGCAAAATGGAACAAGGTATCTGCTGATACTTCTATGCTGACGGCCTTGGGCGTAAACGACCTGGCGAGCAAACAGTATCAGGAGATGTCAACCGGCCAGAAACGGCGGCTGCATCTGGCGCTGGCTTTAATCAGCGATCCAGATATTGTGTTCCTGGACGAGCCAACTGCCGGACTGGACATTGAGGGACGGATTTCTCTCCACGCATATATCCGCACGCTGAAAGCCCGAGGGAAAACGATCCTCCTGGCCAGCCATGATATGGCCGAAGTAGAAAACCTATGCGACAATATCGCAATTCTGAAAGATGGCCGGATTGCGTTTGCGGGAACCGTAAGCGAGCTGACGAGGGCAGTCGGAAAGCACTATAATATCTGTATAAAAACAAGCCAGGGAACGGAGAACTTCGAGGCGGATAACATCGGGGAAAGCCTGATTTCCATATTGAAAAATTATCAGGAAAAGAATATGGACATTCAAGACATCCAGGTAAACCGTGGGTCTCTGGAACAGCATTTTGTAAAAATAGCAAGGGGGGCGTAAGAATGGACGGATTTTTATATGGAGCTGCATTACAGTGGAAACTGGACCTGCGAAGCCGAACGATGCTGATTACCTGCTATGCTGTTCCGCTCCTGTTTTTCGCAGTTATGGGGGGAATTTTTACATCCGTTATGCCGGAAAGCAGGGAAACCCTGATTCAGTCCATGTCCGTATTCACCGTCACCATGGGTGCGCTGATCGGATTGCCGCCCTCGCTTGCGGAAATATATAAGAGCGACGTGAAGAATGCGTATCAAGCGAACGGCGTACCTCTGTCATTGGGGTTATTTCTGACGAATATTTCGGCGTTTGTGCATCTGCTCATCATGAGTTTTATCCTCTGCTTCATTGCACCAGCTGCCTTTGATGCAGAAATCCCGGTGCATCCGGGAACATACTTTGTTGGACTGATTACCCTGATTGTTGTATCGCTCGGTATTGCCAGCGTGATCGGATTGGCCGTAAAAGATACGGCGAATACATCTATGTTTTCTATCCTGCTATTTCTTCCCTCTACCATGCTCTCGGGGATTATGTTTCCCAGCGATATGCTGCCCAAACCATTTGTAATGGCCGGAAAATTATTTCCCGCAACATGGGGATACGCATTTATGACGGAAAGTAATTCTGCCTGGCACAACCTCTTGCCTCTGCTCGTTATCTTTATTGCGGCTGTGCTGCTGTGCGCCGTTTTATTGAAAAAAATTGCGACACGATAATGCAGAGGCATGAATGGCGTTCCTGCTCTCCCGGTTGATGCAGCACAGATCCTGGATACGAAAAAACGCCGCAGATTTTTCAAAATCTGCGGCGTTTGCTGCTGCCTATAAAAATTTGGATTTTGCGCCGTGTGGTTCCTATTTGACCGGAAGCGCCCTCCCTGATGTTTTCAGAAGCTCTTCGTTCAGCTCCCCCTTGTCCAGCACGAGCCGTCCGTTGATAAATACTTTTTCAATGCCGAACGGCCGCATCTGGTCGGGAACCGCGCGCTTGATCTCCTCCTCATCGAAAACCGTTATGTCCGCAAAGCATCCCTCTTTGATATAGCCTCTGTTCTCAATCATAAACCGGTCCGCTATCGCGCCCGTCATCCTGCGGATCGTATTGGGCATCGTATCGCCCGTCCCAAGCAGGGAATCCCGCAGGAATTTAGGATAGCAGTCATAAATGGCGGGATTCTGCACCCCGTAGTCCTCTACCCAGGCGTCCGTCATATAGAGGCAGTTTTCGTTGTGCTCAAACTCCGAAATGATTTCCGGCGTGGAGTAAGGACCCATGTTGACTCTGCCCTTGAAATTACTCTTCTCGCAGAGCATGAGGTAGGCGTCGAGGTCATTCAGCCCCTCCTCTTTCGCGATCTGGTGGACGGTTTTCCCCTCGTATTTTTCATATCCTGCGCCGATATAGGCGATCTCAATATTCTTGAAGCCAAAGCCCAGGAGCAGAGTGGATGCCTTGACAAGCAGAGAGAGCTTGAGCCTGTTGAAAGGTTTTTTCCTCTCTTTGCCCGACATCCCCTGGTACCAGGTTGGCAGAATCACCGTTATCACAGAGACGCCCAGACATTCGTCATAGATATCAAACATCGCATCCACGCCGCTGGCGCGCAGAGCGTTGATAATGCGGACAAATTCATCCTTATCCTTGAACGAACGCTTCCCAACAAAGATCGCATGGGAATACTGCAGCTTGAGGTTCGTCCCCTTTGCAACCTCCGCCAATTCATCCAGGGCGCGCAGAAGGTGGGATCTGCCGAACAATTCCGGATACGCCATGGATACCGCCGAGCTCGCCCTCGGATGGACCGTCAGAGGCTTATGATATTTGGTACACAGTGCGGCGACTTTTTTCAGCTCTTCGGTCTCCGCATACAGCCCCGGCTCATACATGAGGCCCAGAGAAATACCCGCCGCGCCCTGCTGCAGCGCTTTTTCCAGAATGGCAAGCATCTGCTTTTCTTCACCGGCGGTCAGCTTCCTGTTTTCATAACCGGTGACCGCGGCGCGCGCGGAACAGTGCCCCACAAGGGCGGCAATATTGCAGGGGCCTTTTCCGTCAACGGCCGAAAAGAACTCGTCCATCGTGCCGTATTTACCCGTGGTGCCGGAAAAGAAAAACAGACCTCCGCCTATTTTATCTACGTACTTACAGTCCTTTTCAAAGCCCGTTGCCGACAGTCCGCAGTTGCCGGTGACAAAGGTGGTGATCCCCTGCCGGATAAAAGGCTCAAAATACGGCAGCGGATCACGTTTGATGGCAAACCAGTCGTTATGGGAATGGGCGTCCATAAAGCCCGGAGCAACCGATTTGCCCATTAAGTTGATCGTTTGATCCACTTCCGTTTCGATATGTTCCGCAGCCTTGATGATTTTGCTGTCCTCGATCAGGATATCGCCCGCAAAGGCGTCCGCGCCGCTTCCATCATAGATTTTTCCATTTTTAAGTAGTGTTTTCATAAATCCCCCATATCTCTGCTCTCGTTACTGCCTCTTCCGGTCGTTGCCTTTATCCTCCGTTGGCATCCCTCCCACATCCGCTCTTGTTCTATCTTACCAGAACAGGAAGCATATGGCAATTGATTTTTGGGCAGTTCTGCTGTTTTTTTGAGGTCTGGGCCGGATAAAGGACTGCGCGCCATACCGGCGGGACGGTCCGAGGGGCGGAAAGGGCAGAAGGTACAAAAAATAAGAAAAAAATTTATGAAAAAAAGAGAAATTCTGCTTGACAATCAGGAACGGATACGATATACTGATAAAGCTTGCGCGGGGAGTGCCAGAAAACGGCAGAACTCCGCCGGGTACTGCGATGATGCGGGAGATTGCGGCGTCAGCCGGTAACTTCCGCGGAGTATGTCCGATAATCGGGCGGCTGAGAAAGTCCTTTCCACAGCGTCTATCGCTGCGCCATGGACAGGTACCGGCCTTTTTGCGCCGGTATTTTCTATGAGCCGGAATGATACGCATGGATAAGTGGAAAGAAAATTTTCTCGCCGTACAGAGTAAGGAACAACCTAAACTACTTTGTACAAAATTGGAGGAACAAACCATGGCAAAAGAAACGATCCGCATTCGCCTGAAGGCCTATGACCACCAGGTCATTGATCAGTCCGCTTACAAGATTGTCGAGACCGCCAAGCGCACCGGCGCTTCCGTCTCCGGTCCCATCCCCCTGCCCACCAAGAAGGAGGTCGTTACCATCCTTCGCGCCGTCCACAAGTATAAGGACAGCCGTGAGCAGTTCGAGCGCCGCACCCACAAGCGCCTGATCGACATCAGCAATTCCAGCCCCAAGACCGTGGAGGCCCTGATGAGCCTGGAGCTGCCCGCAGGCGTGGAGATCGAGATCAAGCTGTAAAGGAAGAACCCCTAAGGAAAAGCCCTCCGCAGGAGTTTGCGCCCACGGGCGCAAATAAATTGCGATCGCTTTTCCGGCGGCGTGTACGTCGGAAAAACTCCCTGCGCGGAGCGAGCGTCGAGCGTCAGCGAGGCGCAGAGCGCAGCGGAACCCCCTCAAATAAAACGCCGCAGGCGTTTTGTTTGAAGTAATTTTTGCCACCCATCGGTCCGCCGACTTGCGTGAGGCGGACGGGGTCATGTCGCCGCAGACATGGGAGCCAATGCCCGGGAGCTGCGCCGACCAATAACCTTATTATAAAGGAGAATCACAATGGAGAAAGCGATCATCGGTAAGAAGGTCGGCATGAGCCAGATCTTCGACGCCGACGGCAAGGTGATCCCGGTTACCGTTATCGAGGCCGGTCCCTGTGTCGTGGTGCAGAAAAAGACCGCCGAGAAGGACGGTTACGAGGCTGTGCAGCTGGGCTACGAGGATGTCCCCGAGCGCAAGCTGACCAAGCCCGAGAAGGGCCACCTGGACAAGGCCGGCGTGTCCCCCAAGAAGCACCTGAAGGAATTCAAGCTGAGCAAGGCCGCTGAGATGAACGTCGGCGACGTCATCAAGGCCGACACCTTCGCCGAGGGCGACCACGTGGACGTCACCGGCATCAGCAAGGGCCACGGCTACGCCGGCGTCATCAAGCGCCACGGCGCCCACTCCCTGAAGGCCACCCACGGCACCGGCCCCGTCGCCCGTCATCAGGGCTCCCTGGGCTCCGGCACCGACCCCAGCCGCATCTTCAAGGGCCTGAAAATGCCCGGCCACATGGGCGTAGAGCAGGTGACCATCATGAACCTGGACGTTGTCAAGGTTGACCCCGAGCTGAACATGATTGTGGTCCGCGGCGCGATCCCCGGCCCCAAGGGCGGCCTGGTGACCATCCGCTCCACCGCCAAGACCATCATCGTCAAGAAGGGCGACGCCGGCATCAGCGCCAACCCGCAGAAGGCTTCTGCCCGTGTCAATCCGCAGAAGGCCTCCGCGAGACGTTAAGGGAAGGGAGCGTGCTGAGAAATGGTAAAAGTTTTGAATATGGCCGGCAGCGAGGTCGGCGAGGTGGAGCTGAACGCCTCCATCTTTGGCATCACCCCCAATATGCACGTTGTGCATGAAGTCGTCAAGAACCACCTGGCCAACTGCCGTCAGGGCACCCAGAGCGCCCTGACCCGGGCCGAGGTCTCCGGCGGCGGCAAGAAGCCCTGGCGTCAGAAGGGTCCCGGCCGCGCCCGTCAGGGCAGCACCCGCGCCCCCCAGTGGACCCACGGCGGCATCGTCTTCGCCCCCAAGCCCCGCAGCTACAGCTACGTGGTGAACAAGAAGGTCAAGCGCCTGGCCCTGAAGAGCGTGCTCTCCGCCAAGGCCGCCGACAGCAAGATCATCGTGGTGGATTCCATCAAGATGGACGAGATCAAGACCAAGGCTTTCAAGGGTTTCCTGGATGCCGTGAAGTGCGACGGCAAGGCCGTCGTCATCACCCCCGAGGTCAACGAGACCGTGGTCAAGAGTGCCCGCAACATCCCCGGCGTGGTCACCACCACCGCCCGGATGCTCAGCGTCTACGACCTGGTCAACGCCAAGTATCTGGTGGTTGACAGGAACGCCCTCGCCACTATCGAGGAGGTGTACGCATAATGGTCTCTTATGATGTCATCATTCGCCCCGTCATCACCGAGCGCTCCATGGCCGGCGCCGCTGATAAGAAATACGTCTTCGAGGTCGCTCCCAGCGCCAACAAGATCGAGATCAAGAAGGCTGTGGAGGAGATCTTCTCCGTGAAGGTCGCCAAGGTCAACACCATGACCGTCCCCGGCAAGGCCAAGCGCATGGGCGCCGCCCGCCCCGGCCGCACCAAGGACTGGAAAAAGGCCATCGTCCAGCTGACCGAGGATTCCAAGACCATCGAGTTCTTCGAGGGTATGGTGTAAGGAGGAAGTGAACCATGTCTATTAAATCATTCAAGCCGACTACTCCGTCCCGCCGGCATATGACCGTATCCGGCTTCGACGGCGTCGATAAGAAGGCCAAGCCCGAGCCGAGTCTTACCGAGGTCCTCAAGAAGAACGCGGGCCGCAACAGCTACGGCCGCATCACCGTCCGCCACCGGGGCGGCGGCAACAAGCGCAAGTACCGCATCATCGACTTCAAGCGGGACAAGACCGATATGCCGGCCACCGTCCTGCGCCTGGAGTACGATCCCAACCGCAGCGCCAACATCGCCCTGGTTGAGTACGAGGACGGCGAGCGCCGCTACATCCTGGCTCCCGTGGGCCTGGCTGCCGGCGACAAGGTGCTCTCCTCCGCTTCCGCGGACATCAAGCCCGGCAACGCGCTGCCCCTGGCCAACATCCCCGTGGGCACCGTGATCCACAACATCGAGATGCACCCCGGCAAGGGCGGCCAGCTGGTCCGCTCCGCCGGCACCAGCGCCCAGCTGATGGCCAAGGAGGGCTCCGACGCCCAGATCCGTATGCCCTCCGGCGAGGTCCGCATCGTGCGCCTCAACTGCATGGCCTCCATCGGCCAGGTGGGCAACATCGACCACGAGAACGTCCAGATCGGCAAGGCCGGCCGCAAGCGGAACATGGGCTGGCGTCCCACCGTCCGCGGCTCGGTCATGAACCCCTGCGACCACCCCCACGGCGGCGGCGAGGGCAAGAGCCCCGTGGGCCGTCCCGGCCCTGTGACCCCCTGGGGCAAGCCCGCTCTGGGTTACAAGACCCGCAAGACCAAGAATCCGACGGACAAGTTCATTGTCAAGCGCCGGAACGTGAAGTAAGGAGGCAGGAGAGATATGAGCAGATCCATCAAGAAAGGCCCCTTCGTTGCTCCCGAGCTTCTCAAGCGGGTCGAGGAAATGAATACTTCCGGCAAGAAGACGGTGCTGAAGACCTGGAGCCGCAGCTCCACCATCTACCCCGCGTTCGTGGGTCACACTATCGCCGTCCACGATGGCCGCAAGCATGTGCCTGTGTATATCCAGGAGGATATGGTGGGCCACAAGCTGGGTGAGTTCGCGCCCACCCGGACCTTCCGCGGCCACGCCAAGGGCAAGTAATGAAGGAGGATGCAGATTAAAATGGAAGCAAAGGCTTATTTGAAATATCTCCGCATCGCTCCCCGCAAGGTGCAGATCGTCGCCGATCTGATCCGCGGCAAGGATGTGAACACCGCCATGGCCATCCTCATGCAGACCCCCAAGGCTGCCTCTGAGCCCATGATCAAGCTCCTCAAGAGCGCCGTGGCCAACGCGGAAAACAACAACAACATGGATGTGGAAAAGCTCTATGTGTCCCAGGTGTTCGCCACCCCCGGCCCCATCCTCAAGAGAGTGATGCCCCGGGCCCAGGGCCGCGCGTTCCGCATCAACAAGCGCACCAGCCACGTGACGTTGGCGGTCGCGGAGAAAGAGTAAGGAGGGAGTCAGGTTTTATGGGACAGAAAGTGAATCCCCACGGTATGCGCGTGGGCGTCATCAAGGACTGGGATTCCCGTTGGTATGCCAGCAGCGAGAAGGTCGGCGACCTGCTTGTCGAGGACAAGAAGATCCGCGATTTTCTCAAGAAGAAGCTCTTTAACGCCCAGGTGCCCAAGATCGAGATCGAGCGGAGCAACGGCGGCGTGACCGTCTTCCTGCACTGCGCCCGCCCGGGCATGGTCATCGGCAAGGAGGGCAAGGACATCGAGGCCACCCGCCTGGAGGTCGAGAAGCTCATCGGCAAGCCCACCAAGCTGAATATCGTCGAGGTCCGCAACCCCGACATGAACGCCCAGCTGGTTGCCGAGAACATCGCCCAGCAGCTGGAGAAGCGCATCTCCCACCGCCGGGCCATGAAGAACGCCATGGGCCGCGCCATGCGCTCCGGCGCCAAGGGCATCAAGTGCTGCTGCTCCGGACGTCTGGGCGGCCGCGAGATCGCCGGCGTGGAGCACTACCACGAGGGTACCATCCCCCTGCAGACCATCCGCGCCGACATCGAGTACGGCTTCGCGGAGGCCGCCACCACCTTCGGCCGCATCGGCGTGAAGGTGTGGATCTACAAGGGCGAGGTCCTGAGCCAGGCCCTGCGCACCACCCCCCGCACCATCGACACCTCCAAGCCCTATGAGGAGCGCCGGGAGCGCCGTCCCCGCCGGGATGGCGACCGCCGCGGAGGCTTCAACCGTGACAACAACCGCGGCGGCTTCAATCGGAGCGGCGACAGCCGTCCCCCCCGCCGTGATGGACAGGGCACAGGCTTTAACCGCGGCCCCCGTCCCGAGAAGAAAGAAGGAGGCGCTCAGTAATGCTTCTGCCTAAGAGAGTCAAGTACCGCAGAGTCCATCGCGGCCGCCTCACCGGCAAGGCCATGAGAGGCAACACCGTCACCTATGGTGATTTTGGCCTGGTGGCCACCGAGCCCGCGTGGATCACCAGCAACCAGATCGAAGCCGCCCGTATCGCCATGACCCGCTACACCAAGCGCGGCGGTCAGGTGTGGATCAAGATCTTCCCCGACAAGCCCATTACCGAGAAGCCCGCCGAGACCCGTATGGGTTCCGGTAAAGGCTCCCCCGAGTACTGGGTGGCCGTGGTAAAGCCCGGCCGCGTCATGTTCGAGATCGCCGGCGTCCCCGAGGAGACCGCCCGCGAGGCCCTTCGTCTGGCCAGCCACAAGCTGCCCATCAAGACGAAGATCGTGGCCCGTGAAGATGCCGCCCCGGAGGCAGAGGAAGTAGGTGAATAAGATGAAGGCAAGTGAAATCCGTAAGATGAGCGAGGCTGAGTTGGGCGAGAAGCTGACCAGCCTGAAGAAGGACCTCTTCTTCCTGCGTATGCAGCACGCCACCAATCAGCTTGACAACCCCGTCAAGATCGCCGAGGTCAAGCGCGACATTGCCCGAGTCAAGACCATTATTCGCGAGCAGCAGACCGCTGCCGCCAAATAAGAGAAGGAGGTAAATCGAAATGAGTGAAGCGAGAATTTCCTCCCGTAAGACCAGGGTAGGCAAGGTCGTGTCCGACAAGATGGACAAGACCGTCGTCGTTGCGATCGAAGACCGGGTGGCCCATCCTCTGTATAAGAAGATCGTCGGCCGCACCTATAAGCTCAAGGCCCATGACGAGCAGAACGCCTGCGGCGTGGGCGACAAGGTCAAGGTCATGGAGACCCGCCCCCTCAGCAAGGACAAGAGATGGCGCGTGGTCGAGATCATTGAGAAAGCGAAGTAAGGAGGTGCCGTTATGATTCAACAGGAAAGTTATCTGAAGGTCGCTGATAATACCGGCGCCAAAGAAATCAAGTGCATCCGTGTGCTGGGCGGCTCCAAGCGCAAGTACGGCAGCATCGGCGACGTGATCGTCGCCTCCGTGCGCAAGTCCACCCCCGGCGGCACGGTGAAGAAGGGCGAGGTCGTCAAGGCTGTCATCGTCCGCAGCGCCAAGGGCGTGCGCCGCGCCGACGGGACCTATGTCCGTTTCGACGACAACGCCGCCGTCCTCATCAAGGACGACCGGAACCCCAGAGGTACCCGTATCTTTGGGCCCGTTGCCCGCGAGCTGCGCGATAAGGATTACATGAAGATCCTCTCGCTGGCTCCCGAGGTCGTGTAAGGAGGAGCGGAGAGAAAATGGCTATGAATGTGAAGAAGGGCGACACCGTAGTCGTCCTGTCCGGCAAGGACAAGGGCAAGCAGGGCAAGGTGCAGACCACCATCCCCAGCGAGTCCAAGGTGGTGGTGGAAGGCGTCAACATGGTGACCTGCCACACCAAACCCCGCCGTCAGGGCGAGGAGGGCGGCATCGTCCGCCGCGAGGCCGCTCTGTACGCCAGCAAGGTGCAGGTGGTCTGCCCCAAGTGCGGCAAGCCCACCCGCGTGGCCCACAAGATCGAGGGCGGCAAGAAATCCCGCGTGTGCAAGCACTGCGGCGCCGAGCTTTAAGAAGGGAGTAGGAAGACATCATGCCGAATCTCAAGACGAAATATACCGAAGAGGCCGCTCCTGCTCTCATGAAGAAGTTCGAGTACAAGAGCGTCATGCAGATCCCCAAGATCGACAAGGTGGTCGTGAACGTGGGCTGCGGCGAGGCCCGGGACAACGCCAAGGTGCTGGAGGCCGTGGTCCGGGACCTGACCGCCATCACCGGCCAGAAGGCCATCATTACCATCGCCAAGAAGTCCGTGGCCAACTTCAAGGTCCGTGAAGGTATGCCCGTGGGCGCCAAGGTGACCCTGCGCAGCGACAAGATGTGGGAGTTCCTGGACCGCCTGTTCAACGTGGCCCTGCCCCGCGTGCGCGACTTCCACGGCATCAATCCCAATTCCTTCGACGGCCGGGGCAACTACGCCCTGGGCATCAAGGAGCAGCTGATCTTCCCCGAGATCGAGTACGATAAGATCGACAAGATCCGCGGCATGGACATTATCATCTGCACCACCGCGAAGACCGACGAAGAGGCCAAGGCTCTGCTGGAGCTGGTTGGGGCCCCCTTCGAGCGCTGATAGGGAGGGTTAAAAAATGGCAAAAAAGTCTATGATTCTTAAGCAGCAGGCCGAGCCCAAGTTCTCCAGCCGGAAATACAACCGCTGCAAGATCTGCGGCCGTCCCCACGCTTATCTGCGCAACTACGGCGTGTGCCGTATCTGCTTCCGGGAGCTGGCCTACAAGGGCGAGATCCCCGGCGTCCGCAAGGCTTCTTGGTAAGGTCCTGAGCGGAATCAATTCAATTTGTTAACAGGATGTTGAAAGGTCGTCGGGAATTACCAAATTCGTGATGATACCTCAACACCTAAACAGCGAAACGCTTTTGTCGTCAAAAAGGCCCTCCGCAGGAGTTTCGCGCCCGCAGGCGCGAAATAAAATGAAATCGTTTTTCCGGCGGCATGTACGTCGGAAAAACCCTTTGCGCGGAGCGAGCGTCGAATTGGCCGCCGTGGGCGGCCAACCGAGGCGCAGAGCGAAGCGAAATCCCTTTCAAAAAAGATGCGGAGCATCTTTTTTGACGCGAAGCGTAAGCTGTAACTTCGAATGAGGAGGAAAACATTCCATGCACATCACAGACCCCATTGCGGATATGCTCACCCGCATCCGCAACGCGAACAACGCCAAGCATGAGACCGTTGACGTCCCCGCTTCCAACATGAAGAAGAGCATCGCTCAGATCCTGCTGGACGAGGGCTATATCAAGAGCTTCCAGCTCATCGACGACGGTACCCAGGGCGTCATCCGCATCACCCTGAAGTACAACGCCGGCAAGGAGAAGGTCATTTCTGGCCTCCGCCGCGTCAGCAAGCCCGGCCTGCGCGTCTACGCCGGCGCGGACGAGCTGCCCCGGGTCCTCCGCGGCCTGGGCGTCGCCATCATCTCCACTTCCAAGGGCGTCATGACCGATAAGGCCGCTCGCGCGGCCCACGTCGGCGGCGAAGTCCTGGCATTCGTTTGGTAAGGAGGGTATTTGACATGAGTAGAATTGGCAGAATGCCCATTACCATCCCCGCCGGTGTTGAGGTCAACATCGCCGAGGGCAACGTGGTTACCGTCAAGGGCCCCAAGGGTACCCTGACCCAGAAGTTCCATCCCGATATGATCATCGAGAAGGAGGGCGCCGAGCTCATCGTGAAGCGCCCCTCCGACGACAAGGCTCACCGCTCCCTCCACGGTCTCACCCGCACCCTGCTGCACAACATGGTGGTGGGCGTCCACGAGACCTACAAGAAGGAGCTGGAGGTCAACGGCGTGGGCTACCGCGCCAGCAAAGAGGGCAAGAACCTGGTCATGAACCTGGGTTACTCCCACCCCGTCACTGTTTCCGAGGTGGAGGGCATCACCATCGAGGTCCCCGCGCCCAACAAGATCGTCATCATTGGCTGCGACAAGCAGCAGGTCGGCCAGTTCGCCGCCGAAGTCCGCGAGAAGCGTCCCCCCGAGCCGTATAAGGGCAAGGGCATCAAGTACGTGGACGAGGTCATCCGCCGCAAGGTCGGTAAGACCGGTGCGAAGAAGTAAGGAGGCGAGCTGAAAAATGATTAAGAAACCCAATACCAACGCTCAGCGGCTCAAGAGGCATAAGCGCGTGCGCGCCAAGATTTCCGGCACCGCCCAGCGCCCCCGCCTGAACGTGTTCCGCAGCGAGAAGAATATCTATGCCCAGGTGATCGACGACGTGAGCGGCGTGACGCTGTGCTCCGCCTCCTCCCTGAAGCTCGACAACGGCGGCAACAAGGACGCCGCCCGCGAGGTGGGCAAGGCCGTGGCCAAGGCCGCTCTGGCCAAGGGGATCGAAGTGGTCGTTTTCGACCGCGGCGGTTACCTGTATCACGGCCGCGTGGCTGAGCTGGCCGAAGGCGCCCGCGAGGGCGGCCTGAAGTTCTAAGGGAGGAGAGAGAATATGCCTAGATTTGAAAAACCCCAGAGCGAGTATATCGAGAAGGTCGTCCACCTCAACCGCGTCAGCAAGACCGTTAAGGGCGGCCGCGTCATGAAGTTCTCCGCCCTGATGGTCGTCGGCGACGGCAAGGGCAAGGTGGGCTTCGGCCTGGGCAAGGCCGCCGAGGTTCCCGAGGCCATCCGCAAGGGCCTGGAGGATGCCAAGAAGAACATGATGAACATCACCACCTCCGGCACCACCATCCCCCATGAGGTCATCGGCGAGTTCGGCGCCGGCCGGGTCATGCTCAAGCCCGCCGCCGAAGGTACCGGCATCATCGCCGGCGGTCCCGTCCGTGCCGTCATGGAAGCCGCCGGTATCAAGGATATCCGCGCAAAGTGCCTGCGCTCCAACAATCCCCAGAACGTGGTCGCCGCGACCTTCGAGGGCCTCAAGAGCCTGCGCGGCCCCGCTGAGGTGGCCCGTACCCGGGGCAAGAGCGTGGAAGAGATTGTTGGTTAAGGAGGGGTCGTGACATGGCAAATCTGAACATCAAGCTCGTTAAGAGCCTCAACGGCAGATTGGAAAAGCACATTGCCACTGCCAACTCCCTGGGGCTGCGGAAAATCGGTGACGCCACCGTGCAGCCCGACAATGCACAGACGCGGGGCAAGATCGCCAAGATTGGCTATCTGCTGAGCGTCCAAGAGACGAAGTAAGGAGGTACCGGATCAATGAATCTGCATGAACTGTCTCCCGCCGCCGGCTCCACCCATGTTGGGAAGCGTAAGGGCCGTGGCGCCGGTACGGGCAACGGCAAGACCGCGGGCCGCGGTCACAAGGGCCAGAAGGCCCGCAGCGGCGGCGGCGTCCGCATCGGGTTTGAAGGCGGCCAGATGCCTCTGGCCCGCCGCATCCCCAAGCGCGGCTTCAACAACATCTTTGCCAAGCCTCTGGAGATTATCAACCTCAGCGCGCTGAACGCCTTTAACGACGGCGACACGGTCACCGCCCAGGCGCTGCTGGAGAAGGGCATTCTCAGCAAGTGCACTTATGGCTACAAGGTGCTGGGCAACGGAAAGATTACAAAGAAACTCACGGTGGAAGCTTCCGCATTCTCCAAGTCCGCTCAGGAGGCTATTGAGGCGGCTGGCGGGAAGGCGGAGGTGAAGTAACATGATCCAAACAGTACGCAAAGCGTGGGGCATCCCCGAGCTGCGGAAGAAGATCCTGTTCACCTTGATGATCCTTGTTATCTACCGCATCGGCAGCGCCATCCCTGTCCCCTATGTTGACACCCAGCTGCTCAACCAGTACCTGGAAGGCATGGGGACCACCATCCTGGGGCTGTATAACGTGATGAGCGGCGGCGCCTTTGCCCAAGCCACCGTTTTCGCCCTGGGCATCCAGCCCTATATCAACAGCTCCATCATCATCCAGCTGTTGACCGTGGCCATTCCCGCTCTGGAGCGCCTCCAGCGGGAAGGCGGCGAGGAGGGCAAGAAGAAGATCCAGTCCATTACCCGCTATTCCACCGTTGCCATCGCGTTCCTGCAGGCCCTGGGTTACTACTTCATTATGAAGCGCCAGGGCATCCTGACCCAGGACAACGTGTGGGTCGCCCTGGTCATCATGATCTCCTGGGTGGCCGGCTCCAGCTTCCTCATGTGGCTGGGCGAGCAGTGCAACGAGTTCGGTATCGGCAACGGCATCTCCATGATCCTGATGGCCGGTATCATTTCCCGCGTGCCCAGCATGGTGCAGCAGCTGTACTATGCCGTGGTCAACTGGAACACCGTCCGCAACGGCGGCACGCTGTCCGCTCAGGCGACCGCGCTGAACCCCGTGTGGGTGGTCCTGATCGTTTTGGGCATCGTGGCCCTGATCGTGTTGATCGTCTTCGTCAACGACGCGGAGCGCCGCATTCCCGTGCAGTACGCCAAGCGCCAGGTTGGCCGGAAGATGTACGGCGGCCAGTCCAGCAACCTGCCCATGAAGGTGAATATGTCCGGCGTTCTGCCCATCATCTTCGCGCAGTCCATTGCGACAATTCCTGCTACCATCGGTGCGTTCCTGCCCGCTCCCAGTGAAGGTTCCTTCGGGTACGCGGTGCTCAACGCCATCGACAGCAAGAGCGTCCTGTATCTGGTGATCTACTTTGTGCTGATTATCGGATTCAGCTATTTCTATGCCAGTATCCAGTTCAACCCCGTGGAGATTTCCAACAACCTCAAGCGCAACGGCGGCTTCATCCCCGGCTTCCGTCCGGGTAAGCCCACCAGCGACTTCATCGCCCGGGTGCTGAACAAGATCACCCTCTTTGGCGCCATCTATCTGGGCATCGTGGCTATCCTGCCTCTGCTGGTGGATAAGTTTACCGCCACCAGCATCGGCATCGGCGGTACCTCCGTCATCATCGTCGTGGGCGTAGCCCTGGAGACGGTGCAGGCCCTGGAGAACCAGATGCTCATGCGGCAGTATAAGGGCTTCCTGGATTAAGGAGTTGGATATGAAGCTGATTTTATTGGGCGCCCCCGGCGCCGGTAAAGGCACGCAGGCGGAGATCCTCTGTAAGATCCTGGAGATCCCCACCATTTCCACCGGCAACATCCTCCGCGCCGCCATGAAGGACGGCACGCCCACCGGCCTGAAGGCCAAGAGCTATATCGACGCCGGCGCGCTGGTGCCCGACGAGGTCATTATCGGCATCGTCGATGAGCGTCTCGCCCAGGATGACTGCAAAAACGGTTATATCCTGGACGGCGTGCCCCGCACCATCGCCCAGGCCGAGGCTCTGGAGAAGGCAGGCATCCAATTCGACGCCGTTGTTTCCATCGAGATCTCCGAGGAGGAGATTCTCCGCCGTATGTCCGGACGCCGCGTGTGCGCGGCCTGCGGGTCCAGCTACAACGTGGAGTTCGTCCCGCCCCGGCGGGAGGGCATCTGCGACAACTGCGGCGGAAAGCTTATTCAGCGCAAGGATGATACCCCTGAGACGGTCCGTGAGCGTCTCAAGGTCTATCATACGGAGACGGAACCCCTGGTGGACTTTTATGCCCAGCGGGGACTGCTCCGGCCTGTGCAGTCCGCTGACACCAAGGAGGGGACTACCCAGGCGATCCTGGCCGCTTTGGGGATTGATAAAAAATGATTACCCTGAAGTCGAGCCATGAGATCCAGCTGATGCGCCAGGCGGGAAAAATTACCGCGGCGGCTCGCGCCTTGGCGGGAGCTATGGTAGCCCCTGGCGTAACAACCCGAGAAATTGACAGAGAGGTCAAGCGGTTTATCAAGTCCAAAGGCGCCGAGCCGTCCTTCCTGGGCTACAACGGCTATCCGGCCAGCGTGTGCATCTCCGTGAACGACGAGGTCATCCACGGCATCCCGGGACACCGGGTGCTGAAGGAGGGCGACATCGTCTCCGTGGATGTGGGCGCGTACAAGGACGGATATCACGGCGACTGCGCGGGGACCTATCCCTGCGGACAGATCTCTGAGGAGGCCAGGCGGCTCATTGAGGTCACCCGGCAGAGCTTCTTTGAAGGCATCCGGTACGCCCGGGAGGGCTACCGCCTGCCGGATCTGTCCGGAGCCATTCAACGCTGCGTGGAGGCCAACGGCTTCTCCGTGGTGCGGGAATACGTGGGCCACGGCATCGGAACCCAGATGCACGAGGCCCCCGAGGTTCCCAACTACGTAGAGCCCAAGGCGGGCCGCCCCCGCTTCCTGCGGGGGATGACCATCGCCGTGGAGCCCATGGTCAACGCGGGCAGAGCCGGCGTCCTGGTGATGCCGGACGGATGGACGGTCAAAACCGCCGACGGGCGGCTGTCCGCGCACTATGAAAACTCTATTCTGATTACCGACGGGGAGCCGGAGCTTCTGACGGACCCGGAGGCGAAGGCGGAGTAAATTGGCTATGGACATTGCGCGATCAGACATTGTAAAAGCAACCGCCGGCAGGGACGCGGGAAAGCTCTTCTTCGTCCTTGGGGTGGAGGAGGACTTCCTCCTGCTGGCGGACGGCAAGACCAGGCGTCTGGAGCGGCCGAAGCGGAAAAAGCGCAGGCATGTGGTTTTTCAGGCACGCTTCGACTGCCGGACAGCCGAGAAGATCCGAAGCGGAGAGAAGCTGACCAACAGCGAACTCCGCAAGACCCTCGCCCAGTTCGGCGGGGATGGTAATCCAGACCAGGAGGGATGAGCACTTGGCAAAATCCGATATGATCGAGGTTGAGGGCGTTGTCGTAGAGGCGCTCCCCAACACGAAATTCCAAGTAGACATAGGAAACGGCCATACCATTCTGGCCCACATTTCCGGAAAACTCAGGATGAACTTCATCAGAATCTTGCCGGGTGACAAAGTCACGGTGGAGATGTCCCCCTATGACCTCACCCGTGGCCGGATTACCTGGCGTACGAAGTAGGAGGAATAGCAACATGAAAGTTAGACCGTCCGTGAAGCCCATGTGCGAAAAGTGCAAGATCATTCGCCGCAAGGGCCGCCTGATGGTGATCTGCGAGAATCCCAAGCATAAGCAGAGACAGGGCTAAGTGAATTTGGAGGTGCAAAGTTAATGGCAAGAATTGCCGGTATTGACCTGCCCAAGGATAAACGCATTGAGATCGGCCTCACGTATATCTACGGCATTGGCAGAAAGAGCGCCAAGGACATCTTGGAGAAGACCGGGGTCAACCCCGACACCCGCGTGAAGGATCTGACCGAGGCGGAGGAGAACAAGCTCCGTGAGGCCATCGACCACGAGTATACCGTGGAGGGCGACCTGCGCCGGAGCGTGGCTCTGGACATCAAGCGCCTGACCGAGATCGGCTGCTACCGCGGCATCCGTCACCGCAGGGGCCTTCCCGTGCGCGGCCAGCGCAGCAAGACCAATGCCCGCACCCGCAAGGGTCCCAAGAAGACCATCGCCAACAAGAAGAAGTAAGGAGGGAGAATCGAAAATGGCTGCACCGAAAACTGGCAAGCGGGTCATCCGCCGCCGCCGCGAAAAGAAGAACATTGAAAAGGGCCAGGTCCATATCCGTTCTTCCTTCAACAACACCATGGTAACCGTCACCGACACCCAGGGCAACGCCATCTCCTGGGCTTCCTCCGGTGGACAGGGCTTCCGTGGCAGCAAGAAGTCTACGCCCTTCGCCGCACAGACCGCCGCCGAGGTGGCCGCCCGGGCCGCCATGGAGCATGGCCTGAAGACCGTGGAGGTCTTCGTCAAGGGACCCGGCCAGGGCCGTGAGGCCGCCATCCGGGCGCTGCAGGCCGTGGGCCTCGAGGTGACCATGATCAAGGACGTCACCCCCATCCCCCACAACGGCTGCCGGCCCCCCAAGCGCCGCCGCGTCTGATGAAGGAAGAAGGAGGAATATTTCATTATGGCTAAGAATATGCAGCCTGTAGCCAAGCGCTGCAAGGCTCTGGGCATTTCCCCCGCCGCCATGGGCTACGCCAAGAAGACCACCGAGCGCAACCCCGGCGGTCAGATGCGCAAGAAGAAGAGCGAGTACGCCCTGCAGCTCCAGGAGAAGCAGAAGGTCAAGTTCGTCTATGGCATCATGGAGAAGCAGTTCCGGATGTACTACGAGAAGGCCGCCCGCAGCCAGGGCAAGACTGGTGAGGAGCTTCTGGTCCTCATCGAGCGCCGCCTGGACAACGTGGCGTACCGCCTGGGCTTCGCCTCCACCCGCCGGCAGGCCCGGCAGCTGGTGAGCCACGCCCACTTCACCGTCAACGGCAAGAAGGTCAACATCCCCTCCTATCTGGTCAAGCCCGGTGATGTGATCGAGGTGCGCGATACCAGCCGCCAGTCCCCCATCTTCAAGCGCCTGGTGGGCGAGGACGCCCCCATTGTGCTGGTCCCCCAGTGGCTGGAGCGGGATAAGAACGCCCTGAAGGGCACTGTCAGCCGTCTGCCCGTCCGTGAGGACATCAACGATATGCCCATCGAGGAGCATCTCATCGTCGAGTTGTACTCCAAGTAATCGGAGTCTACCCTTGATTGATAGAGGGGGAGCCGCTCCGCCCGGATGGGGCGTCGGCTCTTCCTTGGAACTGAATTTCGCGCAGGCCTGGCCTTTCGAGCCTGCCAAGAAGAAGGAGGGTACTGGATGATTGAAATTGAGAAGCCCCAGATCGAGTGCATCGAGACCCCTGGTGATGATTCTTACGGAAAATATGTGGTAGAGCCCCTGGAGCGGGGCTATGGCACCACCCTCGGCAACGCGCTGCGGCGCATTATGCTTTCGTCCCTGCCCGGCACCGCGGCCACCAGCATCAAGATTGCCGGCGTCCAGCATGAGTTCACCACCATCCCCGGCGTCAAGGAAGACGTGACGGAGATCGTGCTGAACATCAAGCAGCTGATTACCAAGCTGCACAGCGAGGGCGTCAAGACGGTCTTTATTGAGGCTGTGGGTCCCTGCGAGGTGACGGCCGGCGACATCAAGAGCGACGGTGAGGTGGAGGTCCTGAACCCGGAGCTGCACATCGCGACTCTGGGCAGCGGAGCCACGCTGAACATGGAAATCACCCTCAGCCATGGCCGGGGCTACGTCCCCGCCGACCGGAACAAGCCCCAGCAGAGCATTATCGGCGTTATCCCGGTGGATTCCATCTATACGCCTGTTTACAAGGTGAACTATACGGTGGAGAACACCCGCGTGGGGAACATGACGGACTTTGACAAGCTGACCATCGAGGTCTGGACGGATTCCACCATTTCCGCCCGGGACGCGGTGAGCCTGGGCGCCAAGATCCTCTGTGACCACTTCACGCTGTTTACCGACCTGAGCGACACGGTGGGCTCCAAGTCCACGGTGGTGGAGAAGGCGGAGACCCAGCGGGACAAGGTGCTGGAGCTGACCATCGAGGAGCTGGATCTCAGCGTGCGCAGCTTCAACTGCCTCAAGCGCGCCAACATCAACACGGTGGAGGATCTGATCTCCAAGACCGAGGACGAAATGATGAAGGTCCGCAACCTGGGACGCAAGTCTCTGGAGGAAGTCATCAACAAGCTGTCCATGATGGGGCTGGCTCTGGCGGACGAAGAAAGCAACTAATACGATTTTTGACCGATACGCCTTTTGAAGGAGGAAACCTACAATGCCCGGAACTCGTAAGCTCGGTAAGACTACCGATCAGCGTAAGGCGATGCTCCGTCAGCAGGTGACCGATTTCCTGGACAATGGGAAGATGGAGACTACCGTCACCCGCTGCAAGGAGATCCGGCCCCTGGCTGAAAAGATGATTACCCTGGGGAAGAAGGGCGACCTGGCTGCCTACCGGCAGGCCATGGCCTTTGTGACCCGGGAGGATGTCGTCAAGAAGATCTTCAAGGAGATCGCGCCTAACTATACGGAGCGCAACGGCGGTTATACCCGCATCACCCGCACCGGCGTGCGCCGTGGCGACGCGGCGGAGACCGCAATGATCGAGCTGGTCTAAGCCGGCCCGACGAAATACAGGAAAAAGCCCTTTCGTGTGTGGAAGTACTACACATACGAAAGGGCTTTTTTAAGTTCGAGAATAAAGTCGCTGCAGTTCCTAAATTTCTGCCCGGTGACGGTTGTATATTTTTTCGTCGGAGAAGCAGTATGGGAGATTTTTGCCCTGGAGCGGAAAAAATGCTTTTCAAACGGTGGGCGGCGTAGTATACTGAAAAGGGAGAATATGTTTGGGCGCTTAAGCTCATTTCAGAAAAAGGGAGGGAGACATATGCGGCGTATTGTGTGTGATGAATGCGGTAAGTGGTACGATTATGACCGGGACGAATTTTGTCCCAAATGCGGCGCCTTTAATCAGCCGGTAAAGACTTGGACAACGGATGCCCAGGGCAACGTCCGGCGAGTGGACGGCGTGAACGAAGCCAACCATGCAGGGTCTTTTGTCCACAGCGAGGTACATAAGGAGAAGCGGGTTCGTCAGGCCAAGGGGATGGATTGGGACGGAGGGAAGAAGAACCGGCAGCCGCCCCACCTTGCCGCTGCGCAGCAGCAGAAAAAGAAGCCGGACGCCATGTGGCTCATCAAAGCGCTGTTTATTATCATTGCGGTGGCAATGCTGATTTCCTGGATCCTTCCGTGGATTTCGCTGTTTCTGTAAAAAATGGGAGAGGCTTGTTTTGCGAGCCTCTTCTTCTTGCGTATTTCTCGTTTTTCCGGGCATACTATGCCAAAGTATGCGGGAAAAGAGGGAAAAATCGTGAAAAAAATCATGTGTATGCTTCTTGCGGCGGCGCTGCTGTCCGCGTCCGCCTGCGCCGGGCCGATGGAGCCGGACTTGGCTGCCTACGATGCCTCCGGAAGGGCGGAGATCCCCGTGGAGATCCTGGGGGAACTGGACGAAGAGACCCGGGAGGACCTGCTGGCGGAGCCGAAATATGTAGCCCTGACCTTCGATGACGGCCCTCGGGCGGACACCACCGGGCGGCTGCTGGACGGGCTGCTGGAGCGGGGAGCGGCGGCGACCTTCTTTGTTATCGGGGAGCAGGTGCCCTGCAACGAGGCTCTGCTCCAGCGGATGAAGGCGGAGGGACATCAGATCGGCAACCACACCTATTCCCACGTCCGGCTGCTGAAGGCGGACAAAGATGCGGTGGTGGAGGAGGTCCACAAGGCGGAGACCCTCCTCAAGGAGGCGGTAGGGGAGGGGGACTTCTGGCTGCGGCCCCCCTACGGGCTCATCGGGAGCGAGCGGGCTAAGCTCATCAAGACGCCCATGATCTACTGGTCTGTGGACCCTCAGGATTGGAAGCTTCTGGACAAGGACAAGGTGGTTGCCGCCGTGATGGATGCCGTGCAGCCCGGGGATATCATTTTGCTCCACGACTTCTACTCCACCAGCGTGGACGCGGCGCTGGAAATCGTTGACCGGCTGCAGAAGGAGGGGTACGACTTTGTGACCGTGGAGGAACTGTTCCGCATCCAAGGCGTGGAGCCCCAGCCGGGGACGCTGTATGCCAGACCGGACCGGGTACGGGAAGTGAATTAGGAAAAGGCAGGAGCGGTTGAATGGCAGTTGAGAAACTGACAGCGAGATTCAACCGCTCCTCCATTGCGAAAAACGGCGCGGCGTGCTACCATAGAACTGGGCCCGGAAAACAACAGGGGGACGCCCTTGGGAAAACGAGGAACAGGACTATGGAGATCGGAAAGCGAATCCAACATCTGCGGCGGGAGAAAAATCTGACACAGGAGCAGATGGCGGCCGCGCTGGGCGTCACCAGCGCGGCGGTGAGCAAATGGGAGACCAATGCAGCCATACCGGATGTGTCCCTGCTGTGTCCGCTGGCCAGGCTGCTGGGGACCACGGTGGACGCCCTGCTGGATTTCCGGCCGGCGCTGGAACAGGAGGAGATCAACGCTCTGCTGGAGGACCGGCGGAAGCTCTTTGAAGAGAAGCGGCTGGAGGAGGCGGTGGAGTCCTGCGAGGCGCTGCTGCGGGAGTATCCGGACGACCTTCGGCTGAAATGTGCTATGGCAGGGATGTATATCATGTATATGCCCGCCTTTTCCAATACGGATGAGATCGACCGGCAAATGGAGCGGGCCATCAAGCTGCTGGAGGAAAGCCGGAAAAGCAAAGAGCCTTTCCTGGCAGCCAATTCCCGGAGTATGTTGGTGAACCTCTACATCATGCAGGAGGAACTGGACAAGGCGCTGGAGCTCCTGAACGAGGAACCGGAGGCGCAGCTGAATGTCCGGATCATGCGGGCCAATATCCTGCTGCGAAAGGGCGAGCTGGATGAGGCAGAGAAGCTGTACCAGACGGAACTGTGGACCGCAGGCAGGGATGTGACGCTGGCGCTGGTAGGGATGCACAATGTGGCCTGCCGCCGGGAAGATTGGGTACGGGCTATGGAGTGTGTGGACATGGCGCTGGCGGCGGAGCAGACTCTTCGTACAGAGGAATTTGGCGGCCTTTCGGCATCCCTGCACATGCTGCGGGCGGAGGTCCTGCGGCGGCAGGAGAGGCCGGACGAGGCTATGGAGGGCCTGACTGCGTATGTGGACCGGTCGCTGAAACAGTGGGAAAGAATGGACGGCGGGGATCTGCCGCACAGCGCATTTTATGGTAAACTGAACATGCGCAGTTCCGGCATGTCCGCATCTTATCTGGCAAAGTATATCCGGGCGGCCCTGGAGGAGAGCGAGGAACTGGCCTCCCTGCGGGAGCGGACGGATTTCCAAGCCCTGCTGGCCCGGCTGGCGGAGCTGGAGGCGCAGTAGCAATTGGATACATCCGCCCCCGGTATCAGCCACAAGAGCCGAAAATCGCCCGCCTGCACAGCAGGCGGGCGATTTTCGGAGGGGAATTACCCCCGGACGCTCATGATGTTCAGGACCAGAGTCAGAACAATAAACACAGCGCCGATCCATTTGGTTGCCTTGGCCAGCTTGGCGTCAAAGGTCTTGGCCTTGCCCTTGCTCATGAAGGTGTCGGCCACGCCGCCGATGGCGCCGCTGAGGCCGGCGCTCTTACCGGACTGGAACAGCACCGCCAGGATGACTACCAGGCCGCAAAGCAGCTGCAGGATCGTAACAAACAGGGTCATGGGAACATACCTCCAAGAATTTGATGGAAGCGCCAACGCGCAAAAATCCATTCCACAAGTTCCTCTAGTATACCATGTCTTGTCCGGAATTTCAAGAGGAAAGCGGGATATTCCGGCAAAAATTTTATTTACCCAGCTTCTTTTGCAGCTGGTCCGGATTCATGGCGCAGTGAAGCGCCGTCTCCGCCGTGATACGGCCCGCCTTGTAAAGGCGGAGAATGGACTCGTCCATGGCAATCATCCCCTCCGCCGCGGAGGTCTGGATCACCGAGTCGATCTGGTGAATCCGGCTGTCCCGGACCATGGTGCGCACGGCGTTGTTCAGGTGCATGATCTCAAAGGCGGGCACCAGCGTACCATTGACGGTGGGCAGCAGCTGCTGGCTGATGACCGTTTTCAGCACCTGGGCCAGCTGAATGCGGACCTGCTGCTGCTGAGTAGGGGGGAAGACGTCGATGATCCGGTCGATGGTATTGACCGCCCCTACCGTGTGGAGGGTGGAAATGACCAGATGGCCGGTCTCCGCCGCCGTCATGGCGGTCTGGATGGTCTCCAGGTCCCGCATTTCCCCCAGGAGGATCACGTCCGGGGCCTGCCGGAGGCTGGCCCGCAGAGCGGTGACGTAGCTGGAGGTGTCCATGGCCAGCTCCCGCTGGCTGATGATGCTCTTGTCGTTGCGGTGGAGATATTCAATGGGGTCCTCTATGGTGATGATATGGGCGTTCCGGGTGCGGTTCACCGCGTCCACCACGCAGGCCAGGGTGGTGGATTTTCCGCCGCCGGCGGGGCCGGTGACCAGCACCATTCCCCGGGTCATTTTGGCGATCTTCATGACCTCCTCGGGGATGTCCATGTCCTGCCAGTTGGGGATGCCGAAGCTCACCACCCGGATCACCGCCGCCATGGAACCCCTCTGGCGGTAGGTGTTCACCCGGAACCGGGCCATGCCGGTGACAGACAGGGAGAAGTCGTCGTCCCCAATAGACATGCACCGCTCAATGGGCCGGTGGGCCATGCCGTACAGGTCCCGGACCAGGGACTCCGAATCCTCCGGCATCAGCCGCTCCTCCTGGAGGGGGATGATCTCGCCCTCCAGCTTGATGGATACCGCTTTGCCCGCGACAATAAACAGGTCGGAGGCGCCCCGGTCTACCGCCTGCTGTAAGTATGTCTGGACGTTTTCCATGATCTGTGCTCCTTTGTTTTTCGTATACTGTTCCCCCGATAAGAAGTATACTGCCGTAACCGTGCAGAAAACTAAGAATTGCAGGGGACTGAAGGGCCTGGGGACCGTCATTGGGCTTCGCCCAACGACCGGTCCGGCGGCGCACGCGCCGCCTAGGTGCCGTCCCAGACATTGAGATATTCTTCCGGCTCCCATGTGCCGGTGTATACCGTCCGCCAGCGGAGGATCTCACAGGGCTTGCCCTCCTGCAACCGCACCGCCGCGTCCAGGGACTGCGTTTCACTGATGGGAACGGTGAAAGAAGCCACGTCGCCGGACCAGGTAACGGTTATATCCTCTGAAACGGAGCTGCCTCTTTGCAGAGCGGCGACAATTTCCACCGCCCGGCGGTCCGCTTCATAGTAGTCCGCGGCGTTCTGTGCGGTCATCTCGGCCAGCTTCGCTTCCCGGTCCGCAGTAGCCAGAGTCAGCACCGCGAATACTGCAAGGCACAGCACGCAGAAGATCATCACAAGGCTCACCGCCCCGGATACGCCTCCGCCCCGCTTCATGGCGCCACCTCCAATGCTTCAATATCCCATAGCGCCGCGATGTCCCACAGCAGGACGGATTCCCCAGTAGTTTCACCTTCGGCGCGCGTGTAGCGCTTGACCTCCAGCAGAGCGCGGGTATAGTCCAGGAATCCGCCGGCCGGCAGCTGCTCCGGGACGATGGTCAGCTCAAAGGTCCCCTGCCCACCGGCGGGGAGCTTCTGCCAGTTTTCGTCAAATTCGATAAAAAGGGCGTCCCCGTCCAGGACCTCGCCGCCGGTCAGCTCCGCCGTCTTTTCCAGATCGCCGCCGGCGGCCTTGAAGCACTCCGCGGCGCTCCTGGCCTCTGCTACGGCCCGGTTCAGGCCGGCGCTGTCCTGGCTCATGACCTCCGAACGAACAAATAAGCCTACGCAGATGGCCGCACACAGAGAGAACACGCCCACCGCGATCAGGAGCTCGATGGCGAACAGGCCCGAACGGGTCGGTTTGATTCGTTCCATGCTCATCCCTCACTCCTTATATAGACGTTGGAGGTCTGCACCGTCCCGTCCGGGCCGGTCAGAACCAGATGCAGCAGGCCGGGCGCGGGCTCCGATACCTCCAGCGCCTGAGCAGGGGAGATGACCTCGCCGAATTCCGCGTCCTGCTCCCAGCCCTTTTCACACAGCATCTCCATCAGATAGCCGTCGTAAACATATAAAATCGTCTCATAGGTCAGCCCGTCCCAATCCTCATACAGGAAAATGGCTCCGCCGTCCCCGTAGGTACCGGCTTCCGCCATGCCACGCTCATCGTAGCCGTGGAGCCGGGCGGTGACGTAGCTGAGGCTGACCCGGGCCTGACTGCTCTCCTCCACCCGGTCCGCCACCCGGCGGTAGACGCTCGCTCCGGCGGCAAGGCTCAGCAGCAATGTCACGCCGAATACGCACGTCAATGCCAGGGCGGCCAGAGTTCCCGCGCCGCTCTGTCTCCTCATGACTCCTCCACCAGCCTTTCCACAACGGTGACGGTAGGCCGGATGTTGGAGGCGAAGATGTCATAAAAAACGATGTATTTCTCCTCGTCGATGGCCAGGCCGCTCTTGGCCTTCAGGTCCTCGTAGGTGGCGGGGTAGACCCCCTCCAGAGAAAAGCAGCTGACTACCGCCCGCTCTACCGCCTCCTGAGCCATCCGCAGGCCCTCCTGATCGGACACCTGAGCCGCCTCCTGGACGCCCCGGATCATCCACACCGCCACCGCCGCGAACAGCAGCAGCCCCAGCACCAGGGGAATCCATGCGCCACGGTTGGCGTACTTCCGTTTCTTCATGGGCACCGCCTTATCCGATGGTGGACAGCAGTCCCATCAGCGGCAGCATCACGCTCAGCAGAATCACGCCCGCCAGGGCGCTGGTGATGACCACGATGGCAGGCTCAATAGCGCCCACCGTCCGGTCGATCCGGCGCAGGCTCTCCTCCTCCTGGCGCTGGGCCAGGTCCTCCAGGGTGTCCGGGAGGGAGCCGGTCTGCTCCGCCAGCTTCAGCAGCCGGCAGTCACGGCCGGAGAACAGGCCGCTGCCCGCCAGGGCGTCGGCGGGGCTGCCGCCGGCCTCGATCTCCTTCCGGCACTGCTCCGTCTTCTCGTCGATCTCCTTCGCGCCGCCGCAGAGCTTGGCAGACAGAGACACGGATTCCTCCATGCTCAGTCCGCTGGCCACCGCCATGGACATGGAGGAGGCGAACCGCGCCGCCGCCATCTGGCCCAGGATGCCCCGCCCGCCGAAGGAATGGCGGAACCATCCGGTAAATTTTTCCCGCAGGGCGGGAACCAGAGCGATCACCAGCGCGGCGGCGGCAATCGCCACCAGCACCACGGCGATGCCGGTGCCCGCCTTGGCCAGCACGGCCCCGGCGTTCATCATGCCCGTAGCCACCGCGCCCATGCGGACGCCCAGCTGGGCAAAGACCCGGTCAAAGACCGGCAGGACCTGGGTGACCAGCAGAATGACCACCGCCACCATCACGGCGAACAAGGTCACCGGCACCGCCACGGCGCCCCGGATATCCGCGGCCATCCGCAGCTGGCGGTCATAGTGGCGCTGGAGGGAGAGCAGGACGTCCTCCAGACGGCCGGTCTCCTCAGCCAGGGACACCATGTCGGTCATATACGCAGGGAAAGCCCCTGTCTCCCGCAATGCGGAAGCCAGAGGCAATCCCTCCTCTGTTGACCGGCACAGCGCCTCCAGCCAGGACCGGGTATCCGGGTCCGTCTCGTCCTCCCGCAGCATGGCCAGGCCCTCGGCAAGGGGAATGCCGGTGCGGACCAGCTGATGAAGCTCCCGGCAGAAAATCGGGAGGTACTGGGCAGGGACGCGCAGTCGTTTCATATGTAGTTTCCTCCGAATTGATCAATAGAAGTATTTTTCCTTGTAGTTCGCGCTGTTGCTGATGAAATCCATGGCGCTCTTGCTCTGCCTGCCGCTGGAAGCAAAGGTGGGGTCCATCAGCTTCCAGACCTTGCCGTCAAAGTAAATCATGCCTTCCACCCAGCCGCCTTCCTCGCTCCACACGTTGATCCACGCATGGTACTCGCCGCGGCTGGTGTAGCCCACAACCAGTTTCACGGGCACGCCCTGGCTGCGCAGCATGGAGGCCATCAGGGAGGCGTAGTCCCAGCAGATGCCCTTCTTCTCCTCCATGACCTTGTCTACGTCGGGAAGATAGCCCGCCTTGACGGTCTTGGCTTTGGCAGTGTCATACTTCAGGTTGGTGACCACCCACTCGTAGACCGCGCCCACCTTGGACAAGTTGTCCTCAGCGCCTGCTTCCTCAATGATCTCCTGCGCCTTGGTCACCACTTCGGAGTCCTCGGAGTAGTTCACATACTGGTTGGGCCGCAGGAAGGGGGCGAACTCGTCGGTGAGCGTCACGCTGAAGCTGGCGGCCAGGACCTGGGAATACTTGGAGGGCTCGGCAACGCATTTATGCACCGAGATCTTGTACTTGCCGTTGCCGTCGGAGAGGGGCAGGACATCGTACTCGCCGTCAGTGCGCAGGAAATACTGATACGCGTCTTCCTGCTTGGTGCAGGTGGGGCCCATCACCAGGACCTTCAGCTTGGGGGAGCCGCCGCCGGTCCACTTGACCATCACATAGCCGTCCTTGGCGTTGGAGTAGTCGATCACAACGGAGCTGTTTTTTTCTACGGAGGTGCCGGGGGCGGAGGGATTGAGCACGATACCCACAGGGGGGAGGCCTGCCAAGGGCACGCCCATATCCTCCAGGATAACGCCCAACTCGCCGTCTTCATTACCGGCCTCCTCTGCGGGGGCGGCGCAGCCGCAGGCCATACCCAGCAGCAACGTCATAGCCAGCAAAGCACTGAACCATCTTTTCTTCATTGTTGCATCACACCATCCTAAAAAAATCGTCCTGTTTGAAGTTGTTGGTCACATGGATGTGACCTGACATCCTTTTCAAACCCATCCATGTTATTGACACTATACCACGGCTTCCCAGCTTTGTCAAGGGTTAGATGGAAATTCTCTGATAATTTATTTTTGCCTCCGGAGAGGGGGCGGTCACGGGGTGAGAATCGTGGAGTTCTTCCGGCGGCCCTGCGGGCGGCGGGGCAGCTGTTTCTTGCCGATAGCCCGGGGGCTTCTCGCCGTGGGGCGGTCTAACGCCTGCCGTGTGGCGGGACGAGCTCCCCGGGGGGTGGTTCCTTTTACATTGGGGCGTATTCCGTGTTTGCTGCCGTGATCTGTGCAACTCTTGAGGAAAAGTTTTCAGAAAAAAATCCTGCCCGGAGGCATTTGCCTCCGGGCAGGGCGCTATTGGTTGGGATTTGCTTTAGATGCCGTCGGGAAGCATGTGCTCCGCATCAGGAATGCTCCCGGTATGCTCAGGACGGTGCATCGGCGGAAGGCTCGGAATCGTTCTGCTTCCCGCTATAGCCCTCCTGGAGGTCCGGGGCGACCTCACCGCCGGGGGCGGAACCCGCCTCGGCCCACTCGCCCTCCAGTGCCGCCCAGTCCCGGTTGGGCAGGAGGACCGTCCAGATCTCTGTGAAGGCCGTCTCCGCCAGATCGTAGGTGTGGCTGTTGGAGGCCTCCTGCAGCTCCGCGTAGTACCAGGCGTCCTCCGGATTGTCCTTCCAGCGGATCATATCCTCCAGCAGATACGCCTGATCCGGGAAACGGTTGATCATCCGGTTGACCAGGGTAATCGTCTCGGCGCGGGTCATCTTGTCCTCGGGGCGGAAGGTTCGCCCGTCTCCCTGGATCCAGCCCGCCATGACCGCCCGGGCCACGGAGATCCGTGCCCAGTGGCCCTCCATATCGGTGAAATAATCGTAGCCGGGCACGTCCTCGCTGACGAACCGGGCCGCGATAGCGGCGAACTCCGCCCGGGTGATGGGCGCGTCGGGCCGGAAGGTGCCGTCCGAGTAGCCCTGGATGATCCCCGCCTTGACGCAGGTGGAAACGGCGTTGTTGCACCAGGTCTCCGGGCCGACGTCGGAGAAGGGATTCTCCGTGACCCAGTTCTCCCGGCGGTACTCATCCAACATCAGACGGAGGAAGATGGTTGCCGCCTCGCCGCGGGTGATGCAGCTCTGAGGCCTGATCAGACCGTCGGAATAACCCACGATGTAGGCAAAGTGGTCTGTCACGTTCAGGTGGGGCGCAGCCAGCGGCACCAGGTCGTCGAGGATGATCGTCGGATCGTAGGGCACCATGCCGGTATCGGGGGCCACGGGACGGTCCGAAATTCCCGGCTGCGGATTCGTGGGAGTCGGGGGAGGGTCCGGCGTAGGCTCCGGAGCCGGATCGGGCTTCGGGTTGGGCTTTGGGTCGGGTTTCGGTTCCGGCTTCGGTTCCGGCTTCGGGTCGGGCCACGATCCGCCGCCTTCTTCCTCGTTGACAGTCAGCGTACCGTAATCCGGCGTTATTATATAGTTGCCTGGTTTGGCGGTGCTGTTTTCCCAATCCACGGTATAGGTGTTGTCGGAGCTGCCAACTCCGGTCTGACTGCCGGTCACGGTCACGCTGACGGTCTCCCCATCCACCAGGCCGGTGAAGGTGACGCCGTCCGTCTTGGTCAGCGGCCTGCCGTCATAGGCCTTGGAAGCGCTGGCTGTGTGGATGGTCAGAGGCCGGGGCTTGACGATGTAGGTCACCGTGGTCGTAATCTTCGTACCGTCTTTGTCCGTCACCTCAATGACGGCCTTGTAGGTCCCGGCGTCTTTAGGCGTAACGCGATTGCCGCTCCCATCCTCGTAATGGTCGATGATGAAGTCTGTGGTCGGCGTGCCGTTCACCTTGACCGTCACCTGATCCTTGGGCAGGGGCTTCGGCTCGCCGTCATAGGTGGGACTGTAGCTGGTCTCCGCTTCAGCCGTGGATTTGCCGGTGTCCGTGACGGTCAGCGTGCCGGGCTTATACTGAAACGTGTAGTTTTTCGCCGCGCCGCCGGAGGGGATCAGGGTATGGGTCCCGGCCCTGCCGGTGTCAATGCCGGCCAGGTCCACGGCGGGGGCCGTGTAGCCCTCTGCGCTATCGGCGTCCTCGCCGCCCACGAAGCCGGTGACGGTGACGCTGCCCGCGGGTTTGCCGCCCGCATTGATGGTCTCGCTTCCATAAGTGGCGGTCAGGACGGCGGGCTCGATGATGAACTTCACGCGGCCGATCTCCTCGCCGTCCTTTTTGATCACCGCAAAGTATTCGCCCGCGTCCTTAGGCGTGACGGTGTTGCGGTCCTTGTCCTCGTAGTGGTCTATGGCGAAGTCCTTGGTCTCGACGCTGTTCGCGGTGACTGACACCTCATCCCGGGGAAGGCTCTGATTTTGGCCTGTGTAGGTGGCCGTGCAACTGCCCGTCACTTTTATGGTGACGCGGTGGGAGCAGTACTTGCACTTCTGGTACTTATTACCGTCCGCGTCTGTGTCCCAATTGTAGTAGGTGTGTTTCTCGGTCACGGTGTGGCCCATGTCGGTGCAGCCTGGGCGCTGGCACGTCTTGGTGTGGCCGGTGCAGTTGGGGTCAGTGTGAGACTCGCAGTTGTCGGTCCTTGGGCCGTCGCCGTAGTCGTGCCCCAACTTCTCTCCTGCGACCTCGCCCTTTGTGTAGCCACATTCTGTGCAGGTATAGGTCTTCACGCCGTCTTTAATGCAGGTCGCATGTGCAGTTACTTTGCCGTCGTCCCAGAGGTGATTCTCCCAGGACGCGTACACGGTTATGTCGCTGGTGATCGGGGTGTCCTTGGTGAACGTGCTGCCGCTTCCGTCGGCCTGGGTGTTCCAGGCCACGACGTGGAACTGGACCTCGTCATCCGTGGGATCGACGGGCATGCTGTCGCCTACGGTTCCGTCCTTCACCACCGTGACGGTTTTAACCTTGGTGCCATCGCTCCACTTGCCATCGCGCAAATCGCCTTTTTTGTCGTTGGCATTGAAGGTGACGGTGCAGGTTTCGCCCCCGTCCGCCGCCAGCGCGGCGGCCGGAACCATGCCCGCGCACATCGTGAGAACAAGGAACAGGGCAAGGCCGCGCTTGCGCATGTTCCTAAAAATTTTCATTCCAATCCATCCTTCCTTTGCAGAATTATGTTTCGGATATCAGGGGGCCGCTGAACGGCTTCCCGCCCGGGGCAGGGGGGAGCGCGGGAATCAAGGGCGCCGCGCGCCTCAAACTCGCGGACGAAGCTGTCATGGTACATCTCCTCGGCCTGCTTTCGGGCTGCGACCGCGTCCTCGAAGTTCTCATAGCAGCCCAGGTAATACCGCTTGCCCTTGAAAAAGATGACGGCCTTCCACTTCCGCGAAGCCGGGACCCACTCCACCCCGGTAACGCCGCTGGTGTTGTTGCGGCGGATGGTCTTGGAGCGTAGCAGCTCGATGAATGTTCCGTCCACGAAGTTCCAGCAGGGCTTGCAGCCGCAGCTCGTCTGCCCGCTCCTGAGATGGGCGGTCTCCACCACGATCTCCTTCCCGCAGCCGCACCGGCACCGCCACGCGGTCATGGAGCCAATATTTTCCGCCGGAGCCAAGACTGTCAGCTGACCGAATGTCTGGCCGGTCAGGTCCAGCCTTGGATAGTCCCTGGCGATGGGCGGGCAGGCTTCTTCGATGGTTTTCAGCTCGCTTTGCGGGATTTTGCCGGAATACGCGTCCAAAAACGCATCAAACAGATGCGTTTCAGCCTCTTTTCTGGCATTGACCGCGTCCTCGAACTTTTCATAGCTGCCCAAATACCGGCGCTTGCCCTTGAAGCAGATGGTGGCCCGCCATCTTTGTTTCTTTGTCATCCACTCCACGCCGGGTACGCCGCTGGTGTTGTTGCTGCGGACGGTCCGGGTGCGGATCATCTCCACACAGGTGCCGTCTATGTAGGTAAGGCTGGCGCGGCCGGACGCACCAGGGGTACCGTCATGGTCCGGCTTGTCGCAGCCGCAGGAGGTACGGTGACCATCCCGCAGCCGCATGGTGGTCACCGCTGTTTCCTGGCCGCAGTCGCAGCGGCAGAGCCAGGCGGTACGGCTTCCGATATTTTCGGCAGGGGACAACACGGTAAGTTTTCCAAACCTCTGCCCGGCCAGATCCAGCTTTTTCCTCGAATGATCCGCCACTTCCAGAACCCCCTTGTTGACAAAATTTTTATTTTGTCGCAAGGTTGCATGTTTATAGGCAACTGTAAAGAAAATCAGGACAAAAAAGGCATGAAAACCAAAGGCTGTAAAAAAATGGTATTTGCAGTCTTCGGTTTTTCACGCCTTTTTCGTTATTTCGCTGATTTTTAGATAAGGACTTCCATTATGAAAGCGTTGTGCTATAATGATTTTGAAAGTTTTATGTAAGTCTCTGCGACAAAATAAAAATTTTGTCAACATGACGAAACTACGTTACCAGCCCCAGTTGTTCCAGCTGTCTTGCGTGTTCCGCGCCGGTGGTCATCAAATAAATTCTGGTGGTGTTGATGGAGGAGTGGCCTAAAACGTCCGCCAGCTTCACGATATCCCGGCAGGCTTTATAGAAGACCGTAGCGAACAGATGCCGCAAATTGTGAGGGAAAACCTTCGGGCTTTCGATCCCGGCTTTTTGGCACAGCGACTTCATCTCCCGCCAGACCTGCTTGCGGGAGACCGGCTTGCCGCTTCTGGTGCGGAAAATCCCACCGGAGGCGGTTTTTTGTTTTTTGGCGTATTTGAGCAGCTTCCGGCAGAGCTTCGCCGGAAGGAGGATGGTCCGTATCTTGCCTTTCAGGCTGATCTCCGCCCGCCCCGCCTGTGCGGCTTCCACGGTGATATACTGCACTTCCGACACCTGGATCCCGGTGGCGCAGATGGTTTCCATCAGCAGGCCAAGGCGTTCCTGTCCCTGCGCCGCCGCAGTATCGAGCAATTTCTGGTATTCCGCGCGGTTCAGCTCCCGTTTCTGGTCCCGGAAGGTCTTGCGCTGTACGCGCAGGAATTTGATTTTGCAGTCCTTCCGGCCCAGGAAGTTCAACAAGCGGTTGACGGCGGAGAGCATGGAGTTGATGGTAGCGGGGGCGTAGTTTTGCAGGACCAGGTGCTCCCGCCATGCAGCGGTAGTTTCGCGGGTCGGTTTTCGGATTCCCAGCCACGCGGCGAATTCAGCGCTGTCGCGGAGGTATTTGTCAATGGTGCCAGGGCTGCGGCCCTCACTTTTCAAGTAGGCGGCAAAGTCTAGTAATTCCTTTTTCAATACAGGCATAGAAGGCCCTCCTTTGTGTATTGCTTCCGAGCTTTAAGCTCGGAAGTAATATATATTTTCGCACAAAAGAGGGAAAAGTTGCATGTTCAGTGGAAACTATCCGGAAAATTCGCAGTATTTATAGAGGCCAACATCCAAAACCCGGCACCCCGGGGAGTCTGCCCCGCCGTACGGCAGGTGTTAGGCCGCGCAGCCCGGGCCAATTGAAGAAGCCTCCCCGCCGCGCGGAGCGCGGCAGAAGCGGTCCCGCCCATAAATTGATTTTCCTATTTTCCCGCTTCCGGAATTGCTTTTTTCACCAAATTATGGCATAATAGAAAAAATGCCGGAGCAATAAGACGCCCGGTAAAAGAGAAGGGACGTGACGCGCCGTGAGTTCCAAGCCGATTCTGAAAATCCGTATGCTGGGCGGATGCTCCCTGATTTACGGGGACAAAACCATTGAAGATAGCAATTACCACCTGAAAAAACCCTGGATGCTGCTGGCCTACCTGATCGTTTTCCGCAATCGGGCCATCCCTGTGGATGAGCTTATCAATCTGCTCTACCCGGGAGAGCAGGGGAAGAGCCCGCAAGGGGCGCTGAAGACCCTGGTCTATCGGGTCAGGGAGCTGCTGGAGGAGCTGGGCCTGCCGGAGAGCCGGGATATGATCCTGGTTACCAGAGGCTCCTACGCCTGGAACGCCGGTGTGCCCATCCAGATGGATACGGAGCTCTTCGAGCTGGCCTGCCAGCGGGTGGGGACCCCCTGGCTGCTGCCGGAGGAGCGGCTGGAGACCTGCATGAGCGCCCTGGCCCTCTACCGGAACGACTTTCTTGCCAAGGCCATAGGGGAGAGCTGGGTCAGGCCCCTGGCGGACTACTATCATACCATGTACGTGCGCCTGGTGCAGACCACCGTGGGACTGCTCTCTGCCCAGGACCGGTGGGAGGACATCATCAATGTCTGCGGCCGGGCCATCCAGATCGACGGCTATGAGGAGAGCTTCTACTACTACCTCATCCGCGGGCTGGTCCATACGGGACAGGCCCGGCAGGCCCTGGAGCGCTACAAGCGGATGTATAACCTCTTTTACACCCAGCTGGGCGTCACGCCCTCGGCGGAGGTGACACAGCTCTACCAGGAGATCAGCCGGGCGTGCAGTTTGGGCGCGGCGGGGGAGACGGAGGACCTGGCGGCCATCAGCCGCCTGCTGCTCCGGGAGGACCGGCTGACAGGGGCCTTCTTCTGCGAGCCGGAGGTCTTTACGGACATCTACAACCTGGAGGCCCGCTCCATCGCCCGCTCCGGGCGCAGCGTGAATCTGGGGATGATTTCCGCCTCCATGCGGGACGGGTCCACGCCGCCCCTGCGGCTGCTGAACGACTATATGGAGAAGCTGGAGGACTGCATCCAGGGCACCCTGCGGCGGGGGGACGTGGTGACCCAGTACAGCGCCAGTCAGTATCTGCTGCTGCTGCCCGCCCCCAGTCCGGAGAAGGGTCAGCTGGCTCTGGACCGTATTCTCAGCAGCTTTACGGAAAAATACCCCCGCTGTCCGCTGCTGCTGCGCACCAGCATCCGGGCGGTGGACGCCGTTTTGGCATAACAGTTGAAGGAGAGTTGTCATGGAACTGCCATTTATTACCGCCGGGCAGATCGTCAATACCCACGGCATCCGGGGCGAGGTCAAGCTGCTGCCCCAGGGGGTGGACGCGGATGCACTGGCCGGGTGCAAAACCCTGTTCATCGGCGGTGAGCCGTACGACTGCATTACAAGCCGGGTCCATAAGGGCTGCCTGCTGGCAAAACTGAAGGGTGTGGACGATATGGACGCCGCCCTGGTCCTCAAGGGCTGCCGGGTGAAGGTCCGCCGGGAGGATGTGTCCCTGCCCCCGGGGGAGTATTTTGATGAGGAGCTCATTGGGCTCACCGCCCGGGACGTGGAGACCGGGGAGAACTTGGGAAAGCTGGAGGAGGTCCTCTCCTATCCCGCCCATAAGATCTATGTGGTCCGTGGCGGGCGGGACGAATTCCTGATTCCCGCCGTTCCGGCGTTCATCGCCGGGATCGATATGGCGGCGGGGACGGTGGACGTCCATATGATGGAGGGGCTGGGCACCCACGAGTTATAAATAAAATCCATTTTCAGGTAGAAAATATGAGAATTGATATCATGACCCTGTTCCCCGAGACGGTGGAAGATATGATGAACGAGTCCATCCTGGGTCGTGCCCAGGAGCGGGGATTCATCCGCATCCGGGCCCACCAGATCAGGGATTTCACCGTCAACAAGCAGAAGCAGGTGGACGACTACCCCTACGGCGGAGGCCGGGGGGCCGTCATGCAGGCGGACCCGCTGTACCGCTGCTGGGCCTATATCCGGGCCAACTTCGGTACGGGGAGGACCCGGACCATCTATCTGTCCCCCTGCGGGACCACCTTCTGCCAGGCCAAGGCACGGCAGCTGCTGGCGGATTACGACCACCTCATTCTGGTCTGCGGCCACTACGAGGGCATCGACGAGCGGTTCATCGAGGAGTGCGTGGACGAGGAGATCTCCATGGGGGATTTCGTCCTCACCGGCGGGGAGATCCCCGCCATGGCGGTGGCGGACGCGGTGTGCCGGATGGTGCCGGGCGTGCTGCCGGAGGCGTCCTGCTACGAGGAGGAGAGCCACTGGAACGGCCTGCTGGAGTACCCCCAGTACAGCCGCCCAGAGGAGTGGCACGGGCGGAGGGTGCCGGATGTCCTCCTCAGCGGACACCACGCCAACGTGGCCCTCTGGCGGAAGCGGCAGTCCATGCTCCGCACCCTGCGGCGAAGACCGGATATGTTCCGGGAGGCAGACTTCATGGGGACCAAGCAGGACCGGCGGCTGCTGTCGGAGGTGTACGAGGAGCTGAAACGGGAAAAAAGGGCGGAAAGCGAGAAGGCCCAAGGGGACTCAACCAGTGGTTTACCCGGCGGTTCAACCGATTAGCGGTTGATTTCCCTCAAAAATATGTCTACAATGGCCCTGTCGGCGCCGCAAATACGCAAAAGGCGGTTATCTGCTGCAGATAACCGCCTGATTGTTGGATGGGAGCGGCGGGGGCCGCTCGGGGCTTATGCTTCCACGGTCAGCCGCTTGACCGGCCTGACATATTTCCAGAACTGTTCAGGGTCATGATAGAAGTAGAACACCCTGCCCTGGGTGTCGTCGAGGCAGAAACCGGAGGAGGCGTAGTCGAAATTTTTCATTGCTTCCTCGATCTTCTGCTCGACGGCCTGATTCTGCGTCTGGTAGTCGAAGGGCCCGTGCTCAAATACGATATACTCGCCCTCCGGCACGTCCATGAGCTGCATCTGCTCCGGGATCTCGCCGCAGTAGTCCGCGGGGAGCCGCACACCGTAGCTTTCCGCCAGGGGGATGCCCCAGCTGCAGATCCTGCCGGTGGGTTCGTTAATGAAGGCCATGATCTGGCCGGCTCCGCTGTTGGCTTCCGCGCCGCCCATGTCGTCCAGTTTGCCCTTGATGCTGTCCAGCAGTCCGCAGATCGTTTCGCAGTCCTGCCCCGGGATCTGGCTCTGCTTCTGCCAGAAGTCCCAGTAGCCGACGCTCTCGTAATTGCGGATATGCAGATACTTATGGGCGGGAATTGAGACAAAATAGACCTTTACTTCATCTGCAGTATTTTTCATGCTTGTTTCTCCAATACGAATCAAGTAGCAGTCAAAGGGCTTGATGATGGTGCGGAGGACGACGGGTACGGGGGATTTCCGATACTCGCTGGGGGTTATGCCGTAGGCTTCCTTGAAGGAGCGGGAAAATGCTTCGTGACTGGAAAAACCGTAATCCAGCGCAATCTCCAGAAGGCCCCGGGAGGTATCCCGGACTTCCTTCAGCGCGAACGCCAGGGTGCGGTGGCGCAGGTAATCCCGGAAGTGCATTCCGGAAATTTCACAGAATTTGCGGGAAACATAAAACTCGGAAAACCCCAGCCTCCGGGAAAGCGCGGAGAGGGTCAGCGCTTCATCGTCACGCTTCCGGATGTGCCCGTCAACTTCTTCGATGATGATCTGTATCAGGCTGTGCCATTCGTCCATTTGCGTTAGTGCCTCCTTTGACTGCCCTGTCCTTATTATATCGGAATAGAAAATCATTATCTTGATTTCAATTGCAATCATTATGCCTTGGAAGGAGATGCGGACATGGAAGAAAACAAGATCAGCCTGTTCATCCGGGACCGGCGGCTGGCGCTGGGGCTGACCCAGCAGCAGCTGGCGGACAAGCTGGGGGTCACCGACAAGGCCGTCAGCAAGTGGGAGCGGTCCGTGAGCTACCCGGACATCACCCTTCTGCGGGAGCTGGCGGCGGCGCTGGAGGTCAGCGTCACCGAACTGCTGGCAGGGGAGAGAGACGAGGCGCCCCCGGTGCCGCCGGAAGTGCAGGACGTAGTGGTGGACACCGTGGCCTACGCCGAGACCGCCCGGCGGAAGAATGGCGGGTGGCGGTGGTGGCTCTTTGTGGGGGTGACTGCCGGGTGTCTGATTGCGGCGCTGGTGGTCTGCATCGTGAACGGATTCCGTTTTACGTGGTCGTCGGGGGTGCTGAAATGCCTGGCTTTCGGCTGGGCGGTGTGCTATCCGCTGCTGCGCACGGAGAGACCGGTGCGCAACGCGCTGATTATCGCGTCTGTGGGGATCTATCCCTTTCTCTATACCCTGGGAGCCCGGCGGGCCTGGCATCTGGGCATCGTCGTCGTATCCGTGGCTTACGCCTGGGTGGTATACTGGACGGCGTGGCGGTACCGGCAGGACCGGGCAAAAGCCCTGACGCTGCTGCTGGTCCTGGGATTCGTCCTTCACGCCGGCATCGGCCTGATGGTGGGGCGGAATGGGTTTTACGGCGTGATGGTCTGGACCGCCCTGATCCTAGCGGCGGACGTCCTGTGCCTGGGAGCCGCCTGGGTGCTGGAGCGATTTTCACAGCGGAGAAGTCAATAGAATATTGTGCGGGCCGGGAGGGAAGCCTCCCGGCCCGCTGCACATATAGAATTAAGTTCACGCCGCGTCCGCCAGCGTACTGCCGTTGGGCAGCAGGAAGAGGCTCTCCTCCTGGGGGGACACGTCCGCTTCCCCGGCGGTGAAACGGTAGACGACGGTCTCGCCATAGAGGCGCTCTGCCGTGGTCAGCAGGCCGCTCTCCACGCTGACCCAGTACCGGTCCCGGTACCCCGCCTCGTCGGGATGGGTCTCTACGTAGATGCAGCCCGCGCCGTTCTCCTCCCGATAGTCCGCCAGGGCGATGTCCTCCACCGGGACCTCCCGCAGGGCCTCGTAGCTCAGCATCCGCCCCGCCAAGTCGGCGGTGAGGTCCGGAGAGCGCAGCAGCGTCCATTCCGCTTCCTCGTCGTACCAGACGCCGGCAAGGGTCTGTTCTTCGGTTTTCTCTACCAGAGTGTGGCGCACGCTGCCGTCCGGCAGGGTGGCGTCCAGCCGGGTGCGGGTGCCGCTGACGTAGATCTGAAAGGAGGACTGGCCGCTGCCGCCGCTCCAGAAGGTCTCCACCAGCTGGGTGCGGCTGTAGGAGGAGGGGCGGGACATGGTCAGGAAGCTGATGGCGGCGCTGGCGGTCTCCGGCGAGACGGAGACGGTATGCAGGCGGCTGTTCTGGCTGTTTTCATCCATGCCGGTGTTGTCGGTCTGGCTCTCCGGGAGGATGATCCCGCCGGACTGGCGGCGTCCGCCCCAGGCTAACAGGATCATAATAACGATCAGTAGGATGCCGAAGCCCATGGTCGTATAGAGCATTCGTTTCTTATCCAAGGGGACGCCGCCTTTCCGGTTGATCTGCGGCGCTGCGCGCCGCATTCTGCTTCCTATCTGTCAGATAGATTCGCGCCTCGCCGGCGCGGGGCCTTCTTTTCGTGCGAACGAAAAGAAGCAAAAGGTCGCTCAAGGAACTACGTTCCTTGAGAATTCTCCTTCATTACGGGGGTAATTAGTTTCCCTCCGACGAACCGGGTTTAATTCTACCCTTGATCCTTCGCTGGTGCGCCGGACTGGTGGTTCTACCCACGGATTCTAACGGGAGATTTCGCTGCGGCGCCGCTTCTACAACCAGTCTTTAATCATCGCCAGAAGTGCGATAGAATGGAGAAGCTCCCATCACGCACCCCCGGGGAGTTTGCCCCGCTACACGGTAGGGGTTACCGATGACCACGCTAAAATAGACGCAAAAGAGGAACGAAGCGGACGGCAGTACGGTAGACAAAACCGACTATGCCTCGGGCGCAAACTAATCAAAACATGAGGGATTCTTAAACCGCCAGGTTTAAGTGACTTTTTGCCTACTTTTTGTTCACACAAAAAGTAGGCGCGGAGTCCGGGGGCGCGTAGCCCCCGGGGTAGCGAAGAGAAACGGCTCTCGTCGAAACTGCCCCGGGGACCGTCATTTAGCCGCCTGCGGCGTCTAAACGACCGGTCCGGCGGCGCACACGCCGCCCGGCGGCAGAGATCATGCGTGGAAATCCTCCGGCCGGGGACCCCGGCCAAAGTGCCACAGGATTGCGTCAGCAATCCGGCGGCAGGCATTCCCGTCCCCGTAGGGATTGACCGCGTGTGCCATAGCGGCATAAGCGTCAGGGTCGGTGATGAGCTCGTCCGCCATGCGGACGATGTCATCATAGGCCACCCCCGCCAGCTTTACCGTTCCGGCGGCTACGGCCTCGGGACGCTCCGTCTCCCGGCGCAGCACTAAGACTGGTTTCCCCAGGGCAGGGGCCTCCTCCTGGAGGCCGCCGGAGTCGGTGAGCACCAAGTAGCACCGGGCCATGAGATTGTGCATCTCATCTGCCGCCAGCGGGGCAATAAGATGGACGTTGGGGATATCCGCCAGGTGTTTTTTCGCGCACTCCTGGACCACGGGACTCAAATGGACGGGATAGACCAGTTCCACATCCTCGTGGGTCCGGGCAATGTGGGCTAGGGCGGACATAATGTCCTCCATGGGCTGGCCGTAATTCTCCCGGCGGTGGCAGGTCACAAGAAGAATCTTTTTGCTGTCATAGGGCAGGCGGTTAAGTTCCTCCGTGGCAAAAACATAGTCCGGGCGCACGGTGGTCTTTAGGGCGTCGATCACCGTGTTGCCGGTGACGAACACCCCCTCGGTGACGCCCTCCCGGCGCAGGTTTTCCCGATTGTTCTCCGTGGGGCAGAAGTAGAGGTCCGCAATGGCGGTGACCAGTTTCCGGTTCATCTCCTCGGGATAGGGGGAGTACTTGTCGTAGGTCCGCAGGCCCGCCTCCACGTGACCCACCGGGACCTTGTGATAAAAGGCGGACAGCGCCCCCGCGAAGGTGGTGGAGGTGTCCCCGTGGACCAGCATCATGTCCGGCTTCAGGGCGTCGATGGCTTCGTCCATGCCGGTGAGGCACTTGCTGGTGATGGTGCTCAGGGTTTGCCGGGGGGTCATGATGTTCAGATCCCAGTCCGGCTTGAGCGAGAAGACCTCCAGCACGCTGTCCAGCATCTCCCGGTGCTGGGCGGTGACGCAGCAGATGGACTTGATCTCCTCCCGCCCGGCCAGCTCCTTGACCAGCGGGGCCATTTTAATGGCCTCCGGCCGGGTGCCGAAGACGCTCATAATGCGCAGCTTTTCCACGTTACTCCTCCTCTTTCTCCACCGGCGGCTCCGGGGCGGCCTCTGGGTCTGCTTCCTGCTTGGGATGGTCGTGGGGATAGCGGGCGATCCGGGCCACCGTGTAGGCAGTGCCGGCAAGAGCGGCGATGGAGAGGACCACCTTCATATAGCCGGTGGAGACGATCATCACCGCGCACAGGCCCAGCACGATGGCTACCAGATACAGGGTGGCTACCGCCTGCTTCTGGTTCATGCCCATGTCGATGAGCTTGTGGTGGGTATGGCTGCGGTCCGCCTTCATGGGGTTCTGCCCCTTGAGGATGCGGCGGGTGAAGGCAGAGACCGTGTCGAAAATGGGGAAGCCCAGGATGATAAAGGGCACTACGAAGGAGATGACCGCGTACAGCTTGAACAGCCCGGTTACCGATACCGTGGCCAGGACGAAGCCCAGGAAGGTGGCGCCCGTGTCCCCCATGAAGATTTTGGCGGGGTTGCGGTTGTAGGGGATGAAGCCGATGCAGCCGCCCACCAGGGCCGCGCAGATGACCGCCATCTCCATGTCGCCCATGAGCAGGGCGATGATCAGCATGGTCATGGCCGCGATGGAGCTCACGCCGTCGGCCAAGCCGTCCAGGCCGTCGATGAGGTTCACGGAGTTGGTCACCGCCACGATCCAGATGACCGTGATGGGCACCGCCATGATGCCGAAGTCCCAGTACTCGCCGCCCAGGAAGGGCAGGGGGTTGGCGATCATCTCAATGACCACCCCGTGCCAGATGGCGATGAGGGCCGCCACGATCTGCAAAATAAACTTGATGCCCGCGCCCAGGGGGTGGGAGTCGTCCACCACGCCTACGGCCACGATGACGCAGCCGCCCAGCAGGATGCCCCGCAGCTGCCGGTCCACGTCGGCGAAGGCCAGCACCGCCACCACGAAGCCGATGAAAATCGCCAGGCCGCCCAGCCGGGGGATGGGATGGTCGTGCATCCGGCGCTTGTCCTTGGGCACGTCCACCGCGCCGATCTTCACCGCCAGCCACTTGACCACCGGCGTCAGCGCGAAGCTCAGGGCCAGGGACACCACCAGGGAGAAAATCACCGGCAGGACGCTGGTCCGATCAAATATTCCGTTCATGTTGTTGCCTGCCCCCTGCTTATCTGGCTACAAAGCCGATCTTCTTGTAGACCTTGCGCAGGGTCTTCTCCGCCACGTAGGACGCCTTTTCGGCTCCGGTCCGGTAGACGCTCTCCAGATAGGCCTTGTCCGCCAGGATGCGGCGGGCCTCCTCCTGAATTGGGCGTACCATTTCCACCACGGCCTCGCCGACGGCGGGCTTGAATTTGCCGTAGCCCTGGCCGTCGAATTCCCGCTCGATCTCGTCGTAGCTCTTGCCGGTGGCGGCGGCATAAATTTGCATCAGATTGGCCACGCCGGGCTTCTCCTCCGGGTCGTAGCGGACACAGTGCTCAGTGTCGCTGTCGGTGATGGCCCGTTTGAACTGTTTCATGATGAGGCTGGGGTCGTCCATCAGCAGCACCCGGCCGGTGTCTGCCTTGTCGCTCTTGCTCATTTTCGCCTTGGGGTCAACCAGATTCATGATCCTGGCTCCCACCTTGGCCACATAGGGCTCCGGCATTTTGAAGACGTCGCCGTAGATGCCGTTGAAACGCTGGACGATATTCCGCGCCAGCTCTACATGCTGCCTTTGATCGTCCCCCACGGGGACCATATCCGGCTGATAGAGCAGAATATCCGCCGCCATGAGACAGGGATAGGTGAAAAGTCCGCCGTTGATGTTGTCGGCGTTTTTGGCGGACTTGTCCTTGAACTGGGTCATGCGGGAAAGCTCACCGAACATAGCGTAGCAGTTGAGGACCCAGCCCAGCTCCGCGTGCTGGTGGACGTGGGACTGGATAAAGAGGGTGCATTTCTCCGGGTCAAGGCCGCAGGCGATATACTGGGCCAGCTGCTCCAGGGTACGCCGGCGCAGGGCGGCGGGATCATGGCGAACGGTGATGGCATGAAGATCCGCCATAAAGAAATAGCAGTCGTACTCCTCGATCATCTTCGGCCAGTGGTGGAGGGGGCCCAGATAGGAGCCCAGTGTCAGATCGCCGCTGGGCTTGATGCCGGAAAGCATTGTTTTCTTCTCGTCCATGGTTTTGTTTGCTCCTTTGTTCTTTTATCTTCATCGCGTGTGCGCAATAAGCCACGTTAAATACACATTATAGCATAGCCCAATGGAAAGTACAACTAAAATGGAAAAATTTCAGAAAGGATGCCAGAAGCATACAAATTTCGGCGGGCAGGGCGATCCCTCTTCCCATTTTGCCGGAAAAGTGGTATACTATGCCAAAAACCGAAGAGGCGGAGGCGGACAATGGACCGGGAATGGCTGGAGAAACGGCTGGCGGAGCTGCCGGTGGTACAATATGAATGGTTTGAGACGGCGGAGCTGACTTTCTCGCCCCGGGTGCGGCTGGTCTGCGAGACGGACTGCACCCGCTACGGCACCAGCTGGGCCTGCCCACCCGCCGTGGGGACGGTGGAGGAGTGCCGGGAGCGGTGCCTCAGCTATCCCCACGCGCTGCTCATCACCACCATGAACGAGGTGGACGACATTGAGGACCTGGAGGGCACCCTGGCCACCCGAGGGGAGCACGAGGAAATCACCCGCCAGGTCAGCGAGCTGATGCGGTCCCAGGGAGCGGAGACCTATCCGCTCTCCACGGAGTCCTGCGCCATTTGCCGGAAGTGCGCCTACCCGGAGGGGCCCTGCCGCCACCCGGAGAGAATGTTCCCCTGCGTGGAGAGCCACGGCATCCTGATTATCGACACCGCCGAGCGGTTCGGGATCGAGTTCCAGGCCGGAGGCAATATCGTCACCTGGTTCAGTCTGATACTATACCGATAACTGAAAACGGCGCCGGGACCCGTCCAAGGGCCCCGGCGCCGTTTGACCGCTGTTATACCGTATAGACGTACTCGCCGTTCTTCTCGTTGATGCCGTAGAAGTCCGCGAAGGTCAGACGGAAAATTTTATCCTTCTTATCGCTGACGTCAATCCCATTCTTAATGAGATGCAGGTACAGCCCGTGGTTGGAGATGTCCCCCAGGGACAGATAGCCGGTGAGCTTGCCGTTGGTGATGATGGCCTTCTTGTACTCCTTGGGCGTCTTGTGGACGATGACATCCGCGCCTTCGGTCAGGTCCATCCGGCCCACGCTCAGCATGGTCACACCGAAGAAGTTGCTGGTGTTCTTGAAGGGGTAGGGCTTCTCGTAAGGGGTGTCGATCCCCGCCATATTCTCCGCCGCCGCCTTGCCCTGGGCCATGGCGTCCGGCCACACGCCGGAGAGGCCCGTGCAGTCGCCCGCCGCGTAGACGTCCGGGGCGGAGGTCCGCAGGTGGTCGTCCACCTCGATGGCCCGCTCCGCCTTGATGCCGCTGGCCTGGGCGATCTGGATGCGGGGCCGCACGCCGGCGGCCATGATGATGAAGTCGCAGGGTACGTGCTCCCCGGTGGAAAGGATGACCTCGGTGATGTTCCCCTGGCCGTCCACCACCGCGTCCGAGGCCCCGATGCCCAGCAGGAACCGGCAGCCGTGGTCCTCAAAGACCTTCTGGTACACGGAGGCGGCGTAGTCGTCCGTCTGGAGGGGCATCACCCGGGGAGCCATCTCGGCGATGGTGATCTCCGCTCCCCGGTGACAGAGGGCGGAGGCCGCGTCCAGGCCCACCAGGCCAGAGCCCACGATGAACACCCGCTTGCCCTTGCCGAAGGCCTCGTCGATCTTCAGCGCGTCGCTGAGATCCCGGAAGCCGAATACGTTGGGGGCCTCCCGGAAGTGGGGGATAGGGGGGATGAAGAAACCGGAGCCGGTGGCGATGAGCAGCTTGTCATAGGGGATATTGTACCCCTCGCCGTAGCAGACAAGCTTGGCTTCGGTGTCGATTTTGCTGACGGTCTGGCAGGGGATGTGGTAGATGTCCTTCTTCTCGAAGAAATCCGGGTCCACAAAGTTAATGCCCTGAATGGTCCGCTCATGCCCCAGGAACTTGTGGAGCATACAGCGGGAGTGAATGTGCTCGTCAATGGAAATGACGGTAATAATGTCGTTGGGGCGGAACTCCCGGAGGACCTGGGCGGCGCTGATGCCGGCGGCGCCGGCGCCGATGATGACAAATCGCTCCATGGTCATACCTCCCTTACTTCGATGGCCTTTTTAGGGCAGGCCCGCACGCAGGCGGGGCCCTCCTCCAGATGCTGGCAGAAGTCGCACTTCACCATCCGCGTCCGGTCCGGCGTAATGGCCGGAACGCCGTAGCGGCAGTTCATCACGCACATATAACATGCCGCGCATTTGTCGGAATTATACTCCACCAGGCCGGTTTCCATATTTTTCTCCAGCGCGCCGCTCATGCAGGCCGCCGCGCAGTTGGGAATGTCGCAGTGGCGGCAGAAGATGGGCTTGTATCCGCCCTTGCCGTCGGAGATGATCCGGTTCCGGGACTGGGTGGCGGGGTCGGTGAGATCCAGGGCGTACACGGCCTGCCGGAGCTCCTCCAGGGTCCCCTTCCGGGGCGTCATGTCGCTGTGGGAGGCCATGCAGGCCAGGGTGCAGTTCTTGCACCCGTCGCACTTGGCGGGATCAATAAAAATTCGTTTCATTTCCTCGCGCCCTCCCCTCAAATATTCAGGGCCTTGCGCTTCTCCTCGATGATGGCCTCCAGGGTGTTGGCCGCGGACTTGCCGTCGCCGTCCACAATGACCCGTCCGCCGGTGAGGCCCACCATATCCTCGGTCAGCACCTTGGTCACCAGCTTGCTGCCGGTGATAAAGGGCGGCACGCCCAGATGCAGGGGCAGGCCCAGTGCCAGGGCGAACGCGCCGTCCGCCAGCGCCTGCTCCTCCAGCCACTGGGCGGCGGAGAGGACCAGGGGCAGCTGGGGCAGGTCCACGCCCAGCTCTTCGGCAATCTCGGTGGCCACGATCTCCAGCCGTCCGATGGCGAGGCACGGCCCGAAGTTCAGCACCGGGGGAATGCCCAGCTCCTTGCAGACCGCTTTGAGGTTGGGACCCGCCAGCTCGGCGGCCTCGGGGGTCATGAGGCCGATGTTCTCCAGTCCGCCGGAGGAGCAGCCCGCCGTCAGAACCAGGATGTCCTTGGCAATCAGCTCCTTGGTCAGCTCGGCGGTCAGCGTGTCATGCCCATAGGCCACGCTGGAGCAGCCCACCACGCCGGCCAGGCCCTTAATCTTGCCGGCCACGATGAGGTCGATGAGGGGCTTCCAGCTGCCGCCCAGGAAGGCCTTGAGGCTTCCCTCACTGACGCCGGTCAGCGTATTCTTGTTGCCGTGGTCGGTGAACAGGTTCATGGGGACATTGCCCCGGCGCTCCTTATAAGCGGCGATGATCTCGTCGATGATCCGGTCGCCGTCCGCCTGCCGGGTCTCGTAGTGGAAGGGGATGTACTCTGCGTTGGCCTTCTTGGCCACCACGTCTAGGCAGATCTGCTTGATCTTCAGCTCGTCGCAGATGGCCTCGATGCCCGGCAGGGTGCAGTTGAACTCGCTGAGCACCGCGTCGATAGCGCCGCAGGACAGCACCGCCTCGGAGATATAGTTGTTCCCCGCGTGGCCGTCGAAGATCTCGGTGTAATGCGCCCCCCGCAGCTGGAGGTCCTGTCCCACGCAGGTGCAGCCCACCAGCTTGAAGCCCTTGGCCCCTGCGGCCTTGGCCTTCTCCACCACGTCCGCGTCCAGCAGGCGGTCCTGGATGTAGGTAAACAGGGAGTGCTGATGCCCGGTGATCAGGATATTGATGTAATCGGGGTCGATGACGTTCATGCCCACCGGTGCGGGACGGATCTCCGGGTCTCCCAGCACCACGTCGTTGAGCAGGTTGGTCAGCTGGAGGCCGTAGAGGCCAGTGGAGATGCCCAGACGTAGGCAGCTTACCAGCATCTCCACCGGGTCGGAGCTGAGGTTGGTGGAGGTTTTGACGATGTTGTTGAACACCTCGCCCTTTGCGCCGCCGGGCATGATGCCCAGCTCCTTCCACTTCTTTACCCGGGGAGCGTAGGCCAGCTTCTCCACCAGCTCCATGGGTTCATACTCCGGCCGGTACAGGTCGGAGAGCACCGCGTCCGCCACCTTTACGCACAGATCGTACTTGTCGGTCCCGGTGACGCCGAAGAGCTCCGCCAGATGGTTCAGGGCTTTCTCGCTCCGGATTTTGTCCTTGTGCAGGCCGGTATTTTTCAGCTGCCGGGCGGTGTTCTCCACAATATGGATGTAGCAGCCGGAACCGGCGGCCACAGCCCGCAGGAAGTTCCGGGCGACGATGGTGTCCGCGCTGGCCCCGCAGATGCCCCGGGGGGCGTCGGGGGTGATACGGCAGGGGCCATTGGCGCACAGGCGGCAGCATACGCCCTGAAGGCCAAAGCCGCACTTGGTTTCCTGGGCGGCCACCCGGTGGTGGGCGGTCTCCAGGGGCAGGGAGCGGATATAGTTCTCCATGGGCTTATCCGCGCTGGGGCAGGTATTGCGGCTGAGGCAGTCGGTACAGCTGTTCATAGAATGTTTTTCCTCCTCCATGAATGATAATAAAAACGTGTCTGTTAAATCGTTCACAATGTCAGTATAGCGCAGACATGCCGTCTCCGCAGTTGCATCGGCAACAGGGCAGAAGTTGGTTCAGCCTGCCGCTGCATCCACGTGGATGTTCTGCAGGAAGAACACGCCGTCAGGGGCGCGGTACAGTCCCGCGAGGCCGACGGCCAGCTGGTAGCTGCCGCCCCGGCAGAACAAGGGGATTACCGGGGAGGCTTCCAGCAGGATGGCCTCCGCGTCATGGAGGCAGGCGTCCCGGACATCCGGGGAGATGGAGGCCCGGGCAGAATCCAGCAGGATGTCAAAGGCATCGCTGGCATAGCCGGAGATGTTATCCTCGCCGCCGCTGTACCACTGCCGCAGCAGCGCCTCCGCATCGCTGTACGCGGGGGACAGCTCACATGCCGCCATCTGGAAGGAGGCGGCAGGGACGGGGTCTATACCGTCTTCGCTTTCTTCCCCGCTCTCCTCCGGCAGGACAGGGAGGAGGGCGTTCTCGTACTCCTCCTGGCTGACGCCTCGTACGGCGACGGAGACGCCCAGGGATTCCTTCCACATGGTTTGCAGCATTTCGGCCAGCGCCCGGCCATTCTCCTGATCGGCGGGGTAGAGGTACTCCGTCTCCGGGAAGCCGTTTCCATTGGGATAGCCCGCCTGGGCCAGCAGAGCCTGGGCGTAGAGCAGGTCTGTCTCATAGTCATGGGTGTGCTCCGCCGTGACCACCTCCAGGCTGTGGGCACGGAAATCCCAGCAGGTGGGGTTGGGTTTTTCCGGCGCCGGCTTGGCCATGGGGTCGGCGGGCGCGTCGTCTTCGGCGGGAACCTCCACCGCGGGGCGGTTGCTGCTGTAGTCGGACACGCCGTAGGGTACCACCCCCGGCGCAGGCCGGGCGGTGAGACCGCCCAGGGCGTCCGTGATGGCCTGCCGGTCAATGGCCAGATGGAAGGCCAGACGGACGTTCTCGTTGTCAAAGGGAGCCTTCAGGGTATTCAGAATAACGGCGCAGGTGCCGGTGACCGGCTCCGGGGTCCAGACGCCGCTGTCCGCCAGGGCCTGCAGGGGCTCCTCCGGCAGGTCCACCGCCAGGGCGGTTTCCCCGGCCTGAAGGGCGGCGTAGTCCGCCGCGCCGTCCTCTATGGTGGCGAAGCGGAGCTCAGAGGGCCCCTTCGCCCCGCTCTGATAGTAGGTCCCGCTGCGCTCCAGGGATATCAGCTCCCGGGTGAAGCCGGAGAGGGTGTAGGGTCCGTTGGTCACGACGGGATTGGCGTAGAAGGGCACATCCTGGCGCAGGGGCATGGTGTAGGCCCCCGCGCAGATCTCCTCCAGGAAATAGGCGGGGCTGCCCTGGAGCGTGACGGTCAGGGTCCTGCTGTCCGGTGCGGAGACGGCCAGCAGGGAGGGGTCCCCGGTCTCCTGGACCTCCGCGTAGCCGGAGATCTCCGACAGGAGCGCCCGGTGGGGCAGGTTGTTGGCCGGGTCCGCCAGACGCTGCCAGGCAAAGACGAAGTCCTCGGCCTTGACGGCCGTCCCATCGGACCAGACGGCGTCCTCCCGGAGGGTGAAGGTATAGGTGGCGTTGCCCGCATAGTCGGTGTCCAGGGTGTAATCCTCCGCCTGTCCGCTGGCGAGGACCGCCCAGCCGTCTCCGCCGTCCTCCCAGCGCAGGAGGTTCTCATAGAGATGGTAGAGGATCGTCTCGCCGCCCCGGGCGGTGACGGAGGCGGGGTCCAGGGTGGTCAGCGCTTCGTTGGTGCGGACGGTCAGAACGTCCGCCTGGAGAGGGATGCTCTCGCCGGGAGCTTCACCGTCCTCCGGCGCTTCGCCGCAGGCGCACAGCAGCAATGCCAGCAGAGCGCACAGCAGGGCTTGGTATTTCTTTCGCATACGCATAAACGGCCTCATCGGTTCTCTTTATTTCCCTTCCGCCGGGACCAGCTTTCCGTCCTTGCCGAAGGCGACCGGCTGGATCTGGTTCCGGGTGTGCTTGGCAATGTCGTTCAGCCGGACCATGCCGGGATAGTCGGTGACGAAGGTGTAGGCCACGCCGTGGCGCTTGGCCCGGCCGGTGCGGCCGATGCGGTGGACGTAGTACTCGTTCTCGTCGGGCACGTCGTAGTTGAACACCGCGTCCACGTCGTCCACGTCGATCCCCCGGGCGGCCACGTCGGTGGCCACGAAGACCCGCAGCTCGCCTTTGCGGAACCAGGCCATGACCTTCTCCCGCTTTTCCTGGGGAATGTCGCCGTGGATGCACTGGGCGTCCACGCCCCGCATCTGCAGCAGCTTGGTGACCCGCTCGGTGTTGCCCTTGGTGTTGCAGAAGATCATCACCCGGTCGTACTGCTCCAGGTTCAGGATCTTCTCCACCGCGTCCACCTTCTGGTCCATGCTCAGCTCCAGACGGTACTGGAGAATGTCCGGCTTGTTCTCCTCGTCGGCCCGGACGGTGATCTCCACCGCGTCCCGCTGGTAGACCCAGGCGATATCCATGACCTCCCGGCTGATGGTGGCGGAGAACAGCCCCAGATTCTTCCGGTTCTTCATCTGGTCCAGCAGGCGGGTCACGTCGTGGATGAAGCCCATGTCCAGCATCCGGTCCGCCTCGTCCAGCACGGCGGTCTGCACGTGGTCAATGCGGACGGTACGGCGCTTCAGATGGTCCCCCAGTCGGCCGGGGGTGGCGATGACGATCTGGGGCCGCTTTTTCAGCGCGTCGATCTGCTTGCCGATGGGCTGTCCGCCGTAGAGGCACACCAGCCGGACGCCGGGCTTGAACTGGGCCAGGTCCCGCATCTCGGAGGTGATCTGCATGGCCAGCTCCCGGGTGGGGGCCAGGATGACCGCCTGGACCTGATCGCTGTCCGTGTCGATGTGCTCGATGATGGGAATGCCGAAGGCAAAGGTCTTTCCCGTGCCGGTAGGGGCCTTGGCGGTCACGTCCTGCCAGTCCAGCATAGGGGGGATGCACCCGGCCTGAATAGGGGTGGATACCTCGTAATTCTTTTTTTCCAGCGCCCGCATGATCTCCTCCGACAGCCCCAGACTGTCAAAGCGGACGCCCTGTGTGATTTCCATAATGTTTTATCCTCGTGTGTTTTTCTGTTTATTTTGTGGCATTGACCGCTCTATTTTAGCATAAAAAGCGGCCCGCCGCAAGGGCGGCGGACATAAAACGAAAAAAATTTACTTTTTCAGCCGGCGCGCGGACGGGGACATAATAAAAAAGCGCTCCCCCTGCAGAGACCGGAAATATGTACCGGGCTTTACGAAGGAGAGCGCTTTGGTATCGCCTTTTGGGGGATCAGATCCAGAGCTTGGAGACAGAGATCTCCTGGTAGATCCGCTCGATGGCCTCCGCGAACATGGGGGCCACGGTCAGGTACTTGATCTTATCGCTGAGGGAGGGGTCGATGGCCGCAATGGTGTCCAGGAAGGCGATCTCCTTGATGACGCTGCTGTTGATGCGCTCAATGGCAGGACCGGAGAGAACGCCGTGGGACGCGCAGGCATACACGTTCCGGGCGCCGCCCACCTCCACGATGGCCTTGGCCGCGTTGCAGAGACTCCCCGCGGTGTCCACCATGTCGTCAAAGAGGATGCAGTCCTTGCCCTCCACGTCGCCGATGACGTTCATCACCTCGCACTGGTTGGCCTTCTGCCGGCGCTTGTCCACGATGGCCAGGTTCATGTGCAGCTTCTGGGCGAAGGCCCGGGTCCGGGACACGCTGCCCACGTCAGGGGAGACGGCCACCATCTCCTCGCACTTCTCGCCGAACTTCTTGGCGTAGTAGTCCACGAAGACCGGGTTGCCGTACAGGTTGTCCACGGGGATGTCAAAAAAGCCCTGGATCTGGGCGGCGTGGAGGTCCATGGTCAGCACGCGGTCCGCCCCGGCGGCGGTGAGCATGTTGGCCACCAGCTTGGCGGAGATGGGGTCCCGGGCTTTGGCCTTGCGGTCCTGGCGGGCGTAGCCAAAGTAGGGGATGACCGCCGTGACCCGGCCTGCGGAGGCCCGCTTCATGGCGTCGATCATGATGAGCAGCTCCATCAGGTGGTCGTTGACCGGACTGCTGGTGGATTGGATCAGAAATACGTCGGAACCGCGTACGGATTCGTAGATGGAAGCGAACACCTCTCCGTCGGAGAAATGGCCGATCTCAGCGTTGCCAAGCTGAATGCCGATGAGGCGGCAGACGTCCTTGGCCAGGTTTGTGTTTGCGTTGCCGCTGAAAACCTTCATGTCTTTTCCGTGTGAAATCATTTCCAACATCCTCATTTCATCATTTTCGTGAGTTTTTGTCAGGGAGCATCGGGGGGGAGCTGGCATGAATGCTCCTGCTTACTTTTTCCTGTGAAGTTCTCTCCGGGCCTTGGCCCAGCCGGGCTTGTTCTCCTGGCGCACCCGTGAGATGGCCAGGGCATCAGGCTCTATGTCCTTGGTGACGGTGGTGCCGGCGGCGATGTACGCGCCCTCCCCCACGGCGACGGGGGGGACCAGATTGGTGTTGCAGCCGATGAAGGCATTGTCCCCGATGACGGTGCGGTGCTTCCGGAAGCCGTCATAGTTGGAAGTGATGGTGCCGCAGCCGAAGTTCACCCCCGCGCCCACGTCGGCGTCGCCCACGTACGTCAGGTGGCTCATCTTGGTGCCGGGGCCGAAGACCGCATTTTTGATCTCCACATAGGCACCCACCTTGCACCCGTCGCCCACCCGGCAGTTGGGCCGGACGTGGGCGTAGGGTCCCACGTGGACATCCCGGCCCAGGACGCTCTCGTTCATCTGGGAGGCGTTGACCACGCAGCCGTCGCCCACCTCGCAGTCCGCGATCATAGCGTTGGGACCGATCTCGCAGTTCTCTCCGATGATGGTGTTTCCCCGCAGGATGGTGCCCGGCAGGAGGACGGTCCCCGCGCCGATGGTCACCCGGGGGTCAATATAGGTGTGGTCCGGGTCCAGGACCTGGACGCCGGTGCGCTGGTGGAACATGGCGATCTCTTCCTTCACCGCCCGCTGGAGCCGGACCAGCTCCGAGGCGGTGTGGAAGGAGAGCATCATGCTGCCCACCGGGAGCATGGCCTCGCGGATCTCCTCGATCCAGCAGCCGTGGGCGAATTCGCCGATATCCCGCTGGTAGTCCTCCTCCGTCCCGGCCACGGCCGCGCACTCCGGAGGGAAGCAGGCGGTCACCTCATCCAGATATTCCGCCGGAGAGACAACAAAAAACCGCCGGACGTCCTTTTTCAGCCACGCCCGCATACACCAGGTAAGGATGGGGCAAAATAGCGCGTCCTGCAGCATCAGGGGTTTTCCGTCATAGGTTTCTGCGCTGTCCCCCGTCAGGAAGACAACGATACACTTCTTGTTATCCATGTGCATAGTACCCCCTTTTTTACTTCTTGCCCCTATTATACCAGAAGCGCCCATTTATGCAAGGGGTATTTTCCCCGCAGTGGAAATTTTCCACCACTTGCCGACAAAAAGGGGATGTCCGGCGGCGGAATGGGGCTATTTGCACAATATTTCGGCCTGGTTGAAGGGGAAATTCTGCAGTTTCGTGAAGGGCGGGGAGTCCGTCCGTTGATTTTGTAAAATTTCAGAAAGAATTTATAGGATAATGCTTGAATTTGGAAAAGATTTGTTTTACAATGTACCCTGTTGAAATTCCAGAGGCCGGACGGTCCGGTCCGAAAGGGGAGGCGGGGGCGCGGTATGCTGCACATTGTCCTGGTGGAGCCGGAGATCCCGCCCAACTGCGGCAATATTGCCCGCACCTGCGCCGCCACCGGCAGCGAGCTGCATCTGGTGGAGCCCTTGGGCTTCGACGTCAGCGACCGGGCGGTGAAGCGGGCGGGACTGGACTACTGGCATCTGGTGGCGGTGACGGTCCACCCGTCCCTGGAGGCGCTGTTTGCGGCCCATCCGGAGGCGGAGCGGGAGCTGTGGCTGGCCACCACCAAGGCCCCCCGGGACTACGCGCAGGCCCGGTTTTCCCCGGACAGCTGGCTTTTCTTCGGCAAGGAGACCGCCGGGCTGTCCCTGGAATTCCGGGAAAAGCACCGGGACCGGTGCGTCCGCATCCCCATGGTGGACGAGGCCAGAAGCCTGAACCTGGCCAACTCCGCCGCCATCCTCATCTACGAAGCCCTGCGGCAGAACGGCTTTCCCGGACTGCTGGGGACAGGGGAGATGAGAGGCGCTTTACCGTAACCCATTTTTGCCAATCAAACCATTTTCATCATATCGTTTGAAAGGAGCTGCATCAACAAACATGAACTACAACAAGAAGACCGTCAAGGACGTGAATGTCAAGGGCAAGAAGGTCTTGCTCCGCTGTGACTTCAACGTACCCCAGGACAAGGCCACCGGGGCCATTACCGACGACAAGCGCATCCGGGCCGCCCTGCCCACCATCCAATATCTGCTGGACCAGGGCGCGGCGGTCATCGCCTGCTCCCACCTGGGCAAGCCTGAGCCCAGCTTTGACAAGTGGGCAAAGAAGCAGGCCGAGAAGGGCAAGGACCCCGCCTCCCTCACTAAGGAGAAGTGGGAAAAGACCCTGGAGGCCCTGCGTATGGAGCCTGTGGCCCAGCGCCTGAGCGAGCTGCTGGGCAGGAAGGTCATCCTGGCCGCCGACGTGGTAGGTCCCGACGCCCAGGCCAAGGCCGCCGCGCTGCAGCCCGGCGAGATCATGCTTCTCCAGAACACCCGCTTTGAGAAGGGCGAGACCAAGAACGATCCCGAGCTGGCCAAGGCCATGGCCGGTCTGGCCGGGGCGGACGGCGTGTACGTGTCCGACGCTTTCGGCGCGGTCCACCGTGCCCACGCCTCCACTGCGGGTGTGGCGGCTTACCTGCCCGCCGTCTCCGGCTTCCTGATCCAGAAGGAGCTGGAGTTCATCGGCGGCGCGCTGGCCGACCCCAAGCGTCCCCTGGTGGCCATTCTGGGCGGCGCCAAGGTGTCCAGCAAGATCGGCGTCATCAACAACCTGCTGGAGATCGCCGACGCCATCATCATCGGCGGCGGCATGGCCTACACCTTTGCCAAGGCCCAGGGCGGCGCCGTGGGCGACAGCCTGCTGGAGAGAGACTGGCTGGACTACTGCAACGAGATGGTCGCCAAGGCCAAGGAGAAGGGCGTGAAGCTCCTCCTGCCGGTGGACAACGTAATTGCCGACAAGTTCGACGCCAACGCCAACAGCCAGGTGGTCAAGACCGGCGAAATCCCCGACGGCTGGCAGGGCCTGGATATCGGCCCCGAGACCACCAAGCTGTACTGCGACGCCGTAAAGGACGCCGGTACGGTCATCTGGAACGGCCCCATGGGCGTATTCGAGTTTGAGAAGTTTGCCGTGGGCACCAAGGCCGTGGCCGAGGCCCTGAGCAAAACCTCCGCCATTACCATCATCGGCGGCGGCGACAGCGCGGCTGCCGTGCAGCAGCTGGGCTATGCCGACAAGATGACCCACATCTCCACCGGCGGCGGCGCCTCCCTGGAATTCATGGAAGGCAAAGAGTTGCCCGGCGTGGCCTGCCTGCTGGACAAGTAAGCACCCCCGCCCCATTAAAAGTTTCGTCCACCTTTTCAAAGGTGGCGGAGTCCAGGGGCAGAGCCCCTGGCCGCACTCCGCAGAGTGCGGAACACCCCCAAAGCCGCGCCCAAAAACCTCCGGAGGGCAGAAGCGAGCCTAAACCTGCGCGGCTCAGCGCGAGTTTGCCGCTGCGCGGCAAAGAGCGCCGGGAGTTCCTGTCAGCAAAACGGAGCACATTCACAACATTCATTTATTTTTATAAATTTCATATAATCTAACAGGAGAAAGATCGTCATGAACCGTAGATACCGCAAAACTATCATTGCAGGCAACTGGAAGATGAACAAGACTGCCTCCGAGACCAAAAAGTTTGCCGAGGAGCTCAAGCCCCTTCTGCCCCGGGCCAAGTGGTGCGAGGTCGTGGTCTGCGTCCCCTTCGTCAACATCCCCGCCGCCCTGAAGGCCTTCAAGGATATGCGCGTTGCCGTGGGCGCTGAGAATCTGTACTATGAGCCCAGCGGAGCCTACACCGGCGAAGTGTCCGCCGACATGCTCAAGGACCTGGGGGTGAAGTACGTCATCATCGGCCACTCCGAGCGCCGCCAGTACTTCGGCGAGACCGACGTCACCGTCAACAAGAAGGTCCACGCCGCCCTGGAGGCCGGCCTGCATCCCATTATCTGCGTGGGCGAGAGCCTGGAGCAGCGGGAGATGGGCGTCACCATGGAGCTCATCGCCCTGCAGGTGAAGAGCGCCCTGTCCGGCGTGGCCCCTGAGAAGGTGCGCAAGTGCGTCATCGCCTATGAGCCCATCTGGGCCATCGGCACCGGCAAGACCGCAACCGCCGAGCAGGCCGCCGAGGTCTGCACCGCCATCCGCGCCACCATCCGCAACCTGTACGGCGCACGGGTGGCCCGGTCCATCACCATCCAGTACGGCGGCTCCATGAACCCCAAGAACGCTGCGGAACTGCTGGCCCAGTCTGATGTGGACGGCGGTCTCATCGGCGGCGCCGCTTTGAAGCCCGACCAGTTTGTCGAGATCGTCAACGCCGCCAATCAGGAGTGATTCCAGCGTAAAGCAGTGCCCGCATAACAGCGGGTACTGCTTTAACCTGAATTTACTCTTTCATGAGAAACGAGGAATGAGGTCATTATGAATAAAACACCCACTACTCTAATTATTATGGACGGCTTTGGCCTGGCAAAGGACTGCGACGGGAACGCCGTGACCCACGCGCGCACGCCGGTCCTGGACAGACTGTTCGCTTCCTGTGAGCACACGACCCTCTCCGCCTCCGGGCTGGACGTGGGCCTGCCCGACGGCCAGATGGGCAACAGCGAGGTGGGCCACACCAATATCGGCGGCGGCCGGGTAGTCTATCAGGATCTGCCCCGGATCACCCGCGCTATTGAGGACGGCAGCTTCTTTGAAAATCCCGCGTACTGCGCCGCCATGGATGCCTGCCTGAAAAACGGCAGTTCCCTCCACCTCTACGGTTTGCTCTCCGACGGCGGCGTTCACTCCCACAATACGCACCTGTGGGCCCTTCTGAAAATGGCAAAGATGCGGGGGCTGGAGAAGGTGTATATCCACGCTTTCCTGGACGGCCGGGACGTGTCTCCCACCAGCGGCAAGGGCTTTGTGGCTGAGGCCGTGGAAAAGTGCCGGGAGATCGGCGTGGGGAAGATCGCCACGGTCATGGGCCGTTATTACGCCATGGACCGCGACAAGCGCTGGGAGCGTGTGGAGCAGGCTTATGACGCCATGGTCTATGGCCGGGGCATCCAGAATTCCGACCCGGTGGACGCTGTGGCCAAGAGCTATGCCAACAACGTGACCGATGAATTTGTCGAGCCCGTGGTCTGCGACAGCGAGGGCGCGATCAGCGACAACGACAGCATCATCTTCTTCAACTTCCGCCCTGACCGGGCCAGGGAGATCACTCGGGTCTTTGTGGACCCGGAGTTTGACGGCTTCAACCGTGAGATCTTCCCTCTGACTTACGTCTGCACCACGGAGTATGACGCCACGATGCCCAACGTCCAGGTGGCCTTCCCCCGCATTCGGGTAGCCAACGGTCTGGGCGAGTACCTCAGCTCCCTGGGGATGACCCAGCTGCGTATTGCCGAGACAGAGAAGTATGCCCATGTGACGTTCTTCTTCAACGGCGGTGTGGAGGCAGTGTTCCCCGGCGAGGACCGGGTACTGGTTGCTTCTCCCAAAGTGGCGACTTACGATCTCCAGCCGGAGATGAGCGCTTTCGAGGTGACGGACAAATGTGTGGAACGCATCGAGTCCGGCGCGTATGACGTGATCATCCTGAACTTTGCCAACTGCGACATGGTGGGCCATACCGGTGTTTACGAGGCCGCTGTGAAGGCGGTGGAGACGGTGGATACCTGCGTAGGCCGGGTGGTGGACGCGACCCGGGCTATGGGCGGCATTGCCATGATCACTGCTGACCATGGAAACGCGGAGGAGATGCGTAAGCCGGACGGTTCCCCTATGACTGCCCATACGACCAATCTGGTACCCTTTATCCTGGTAGGTGCGGATGCCAAACTCCATCCTGGACGCCTGGCGGATATTGCCCCCACGATTTTGGATATAATGGGTCTGGCCTGCCCGCCGGAGATGGACGGGAAGAGCCTTATTGACTGAGTGCCTGCGGCGGGACGCGTATTGCGCGTCCCGCCGCTGACATAGAGACGAAAAATTTTTGAAATAATTTTCGATTTTCCTCCTGCCCGCTGTGATTGTCGGTCGGGCTTGGATGCAAAAAGGCCGCAAACCTGCATGAATACTACATTCTTGCAGGTCTGCGGCTCTTTTTGCGATAATGGCATTATTCCGCCCGCATGTACGAGCTCGCCCCCGGACGAGGTCCTGGAGCTCTCAGTACGCCAGCCGTTCCGCCAGCCAGCTCTTCAGCTCACTGATGGGAACACGGACCTGCTTCATGCTGTCCCGTTCCCGGATAGTGACGCAGTTGTCCGCCGGAGTCTTGTCGTCACCCACGGTCTCGAAATCTACTGTGATGCAGAAGGGCGTGCCCACCTCGTCCTGGCGGCGGTAACGCTTGCCGATGGAACCTGCATCGTCGAAGTCGATCATCCAGTCCTTGCTGAGTTCCATCTGAATTTCCCGGGCCTTGTCGCCCAGTTTCTTGCTCAAGGGCAGCACGGCGGCCTTGAAAGGCGCCAGAGCCGGATGAAGATGCAGTACGGTGCGCACGTCGTTCTTCTCCGCGTCCACGACCTCCTCATCGTAGGCGTTGCAGAGGAATGCCAGCAGCATCCGCTCTACGCCCAAGGAGGGCTCAATGACAAAGGGGATATAGTGCTCGTTGGACTCCTGATCGAAGTAGCTCAGGTCCTTACCGGAGGTGTTCTGATGGGCGGTCAGGTCAAAATTGGTCCGGCTGGCCACGCCCCACAGCTCGCCCCACTCGGTGAAGGGGAAGGCAAATTCAAAGTCCGTGGTAGCATTGGAGTAATGGCTCAGTTCCTCGGGGTCGTGGTCCCGGAGCCTCAGGTTTTCATCCTTGATGCCCAGGTCCAGCAGCCACTGGTGGCAGAAGTTCTTCCAGTAGGCAAACCACTCCAGTTCTGTGCCGGGTTTGCAGAAGAATTCCAGCTCCATCTGCTCGAACTCACGGGTGCGGAAGATGAAGTTGCCCGGGGTGATCTCGTTGCGGAAGCTCTTGCCGATCTGGCACACGCCGAAGGGCAGTTTCCGGCGGGTGGAGCGCTGTACATTGAGGAAGTTGGTAAAGATACCCTGCGCGGTTTCCGGGCGGAGATAGACGGTATTCTTGGCTTCCTCGGTGACACCCTGGAAGGTTTTGAACATGAGGTTGAATTTCCGGATATCGGTGAAGTTGTGCTTGCCGCAGGAGGGGCAGGGAATGTTGTGCTCCTCAATGAAGTCCCTCATCTCGTCCTGGGAGAAGGCGTCCACGGGCTTAGGAAGGGCAAAGCTGTTCTCTGCCGCCCAATCTTCAATGATCTTGTCGGCCCGGAAGCGTTCTTTGCACTCTTTGCAGTCCATAAGGGGGTCGGAGAAGCCTCCCACGTGACCGGAGGCCACCCAGACCTGAGGGTTCATAAGGATGGCGGCGTCCAGGCCCACGTTATAGGGGTTCTCCTGGACAAACTTTTTCCACCAAGCTTTTTTGACATTGTTTTTCAGTTCCACGCCCAGGGGGCCGTAGTCCCAGGTGTTGGCAAGGCCGCCGTAGATCTCGCTCCCCGCGAAAATGAACCCCCGCCCCTTGCACAGGGCTACGATTTTCTCCATGGTTTTCTCGTTGTTTTTCATGCTGATATGCTCCTTCTTATCAAAATATTGTTGGCGGAAGGGGCAAAAAAACGCCCCAAGCCAACTGGCTCAGGGCGAACAAAACATGTCCGTGGTTCCACCTGAATTCGGACCGCAGCCCGCACTCTTTGCCCATAACGGGGGCCTCCGGCAGAGCACTTCCGCTCCGCAGCTCCGAGACGCCTTCTCCACCGCCTTCATAAGGACTCGCACCGTCCGTCCCTTCTCTGCATTCCGGCTTGTGGGTACTATTTCTCTTCATTGCTTTTGCTACTAAATATTTATTTTATCACCTGTTCGCCGGAGATGTCAAGGGCTGAATGCAGAAAAAGCTTGAAAACTTTTCCTGCATTCAACTTACTGCATCAGCCATTTTGAAAAACTTCCTCCCATGCCTGTTCATGTCTTTCTCAGCCAGTCCGGCAGCGTCCGGCTGCGGACGCCGGAAACCATGCCCAGGGCCGCATAGAGCGCCACGATCGAGCTCCCGCCGTAACTGAAAAAGGGTAGAGTCAATCCAATGACCGGCATGACAAACAAACACATTCCGATGTTTTCTACCACCTGGAAGATCAGCATGGTCCCAAACCCCACGCAGATAAGCGCGTCCATACTGCTCTTGGCCAGCCGGGCGGTCTGGAAGCAGCGGTAGACCAGCAAAAATTCCAGCACAATGATTGCCAGACAGCCCACCAGTCCCAGTTCCTCACCGCAGACGCAGAAGATGAAGTCCGTCTGCCGGGCGGGAAGGCTTCCCTTGGCGCCCTGGGTCTGGATGCCCTGAAAGAGGCCCTGTCCGAACAGCCCGCCGCTGCCCAAGGCCAGCATCCCCTTGCGCTGCTGCCAGCCCACATCATTGACACTGATGTAAGTGTGATCGAATACCACATGGAACCGATCTACCCAGTACTGGGGCAGCTTCTCAAACAATACCAATCCCCCAATACCCAGCCCCAGCGCACCAAAGCCCAGAGCGAACCAATACCACGCCAGCCCTGCCGCCACGGCCATCCCAAGGTAGATCACCAGGTACATGAGCCCGCTGCCCGCGTCCCGGGAAATCACATAAATCCAAACGAACATGAACCCTGCATGAGCCGCCGGAAAGATCAGGGACCCCAGCCCCTTCATCCGCCGGTTATCCCGGAACCAGGCGATCTGCTTGGCCAGCAGCACCGTGAAGGTCAGCCGCACGATCTCCGCCGGCTGTACCATAGCGGGCAGGCCCACATAGAGCCAAGAGCGGTTGCCCCCGCTGCTCCGCCCCAAGGGCGTGCGCAGCAGCGCGATCAGCCCGATGTCAAAAATCAGGAACAGCCACCATTTTTCCGCAAAATGCTCCATGTCAATGTTGGAAAAAACAAAATAGGCCCCGATGCCCAGCAGTGCTCCGGCAGTCTGAATCAGCACCCGTCTCACCTGGGTACCCGGGTTCTCATAGTCCAGGTAAGCGGTAGCGCTGGCGATCAATACCAGCCCGAAAGCCGTACACACCAGGCACAGCCCCAGCAGCTTCATGTCCGCCTTGCGTATGATATCCGTTACAAACTGCAGCATCCGCTTGAGGACCTTCACGGCGTCGCCTCCTGAAAAAATTTCCCATCCTTTTTCCTGAAAGAAAAAGGATTAAAAAGAATTTTAAATTCGAGCCTGAACCCATTGCAATTCCCGGATTTCCGCCCGGTGACCAAATTGCGCTTTTCATGGAAGGATAGTATAGTTTACCACAGAACCGTTCTTCTGTAAACTGTTTTCGCGACAAAATCCTACGGGGATTCCGTGCCCGGGGAATGCGGAGTGTTGCAAGTCCGCAGGGCCTGTGCTATACTGCCCCTGCTAAAAGCAAAGGCAGCGAAAACATGCAGGCATTTTCAGGCGGGCTACACCTCCGGCGAGGCCGTATACCGGGCCGGGCATGGGCGCAGCGGGGGCATAATGAAGAGAAAAAGCGGTCCTGGACCTTCCGGCAGGTCCGGGACCAAAAATTTTTGCCGGCGGGAGAACCTTTCCCCATGGAATTCCGACTATAGGGGCAGAGAGCGAAAAAGGAGGCGAAAGCCATGGAAGACACAGCAATTATCGACCTGTACTGGCTGCGCAGCGAGGAAGCCATCCGGGAAACTGCGGCAAAATACGGCGCTTACTGCCGCTCCATCGCCCGGGGACTGCTGGCGAATCCCCAGGACGAGGAGGAGTGCGTCAACGACACCTGGGTCAAGGCGTGGAACGCCATGCCGGACAACCGGCCCAGCCGGCTGAAGCTGTTCCTGGGGAAGATTACCCGGCGGCTGGCCTGCGACGCCCTGCGCGCCCGGACTGCCCAGAAGCGGGGCGGCGGGGTGTACCTGGAGGCGCTGGAGGAGTTGGGGGAATGCGTACCCTCTTCCCCCGGAGCGGACAAGATCGTGGAGGATCGGGAACTGGAGGAGATCCTGAACCGCTTCCTCCGCACCCTGCCGGAGAGGGACTGCAATGTGTTCCTGCGGCGCTACTGGTATGCGGAAACTCTGGAGGAGGTGGCGCGGCGGTACGGGATGAAACTGAACACAGTGAAGACAAGCCTGTACCGCAGCCGGGAGAAGCTGCGGAAATATCTTGAGAAGGAGGGGATCGCCCTATGAGGAAGGACGAGCGCCTGTTCGCCGCCCTGAGCGGCGTGGACGAGGAACTGCTGGAGCGCAGCGAACGAAGAAAGGCCGGCGCGGGGCGCTGGATCGCCTGGGGCGCGGCCCTGGCGGCATGTCTGGCGGTGGTGCTGCTGGTCTATGGAGCAGCGCCGAAGAAAGCCGGACCGGATGTTCCGCCGCCTTTGCAGGCAGATGATCTTCCCGCTGCAGACACGCCGAACGGGCCGGATGCGCCCACCTCTGACGAGAAGGATCATACGCCGCCCCAATTCACCAAGGCGGAGAAGCTCCATCTCCTGCAGATCTGCATGGACCAGAAGCGGAAGGTGCCGAAGTTTACGATCTGGTATAATGAGGAGACCTACTACGCTTTCCAGCAGGAGAACGTCTACACCATTAAACCTGCCAATCCCCCTCGGGTTCCGGATGAGAAGCTGCCGGAGTGCAAGCTGGAGATCGAATATAAAAGCGGGCTTATGGATGAGATCGCGGAAGAAGTACTGGGACAGCTGAAGGGACTCTATCAATCTGCGGAGGAGAGAAGCTGCCCGGCCTTTCCGGAGGAGACCCGCTATTTCAGAGCCGACAACGGGACGGACTGGAATTCCGCCCAGAGGGAGGTATGGCTGCTGCCCAGCTATGCGGATGGGGAGCAGACCGGCGCGTTCGTTTGCAGCGCCAGCTATTTCCTGGAGGCCGAGGAGGGGCATGGCGTCCGGTTCCTGGATATGGTCCGCTCTTTCCGCGTGGTGGAGGAAGACGGCAGGGAGAGCCTGACATGGCTGTCAAAAGCTTTCGACGCCGCGGCGCGGATGCTTGAAGCGGTGACATCGGACGATCTTACCGGCGCAGAGGAGCTGCTGGCGCCGGACGCGGATGTGTACGGATACGGCGAAGACGTGTATGAGAGCGTGAGCATGGGCAGCATATTCATAGCGTTCCCGGATGGGTACGATTCGGAAACAACGGAGGAGCCGCCCGGGGCGCTGAATGTCTCCGTTCAGTTCCGCCTGGGCGGAGAGGACGCCTACGAATTTCTGACCATGGAAATGATCTGTCAGGACGGACAATGGCTTGTAACATGGGCCGGTATTGAGCGATAAGGAAAAGCCCCCAAAAGGGGGCTTTTCAGGCTTATAGACAAAGCTGCCCGCATCTTGCCCGGCGGGCGGCTTTTATTGTGAACGGGGGATGGAAAGTAAGGGCTCCTCGTAGTTGCAGGGCGTACAGCATCTGCATCAATATTGCCGCAGCGGTCTCGGCGGAGCCGTCTCCAGAATCGGACTTACTCGTCTCCGCGCATCCGGCCCGCCAAAGTGTTTTTTCGGATTCGGTTGACAAAACTTTCACGGGCCGGTAAAATAGAGGACGAAAAAACAGGAAGGCGGTGAGTCAATGGAGCAGGGCGTACCGAGAGTTCTGCTGGCAGGCATCAGCAGCGGATGCGGGAAGACCACCGCTGTCTGTGCGGTCCTTCAGGCCCTGGTGAACCGGGGATTGCGGGTGGGCGCCTTCAAGTGCGGGCCGGACTACATCGACCCCATGTTCCACAGCCGGATCATCGGAGCGAAGAGCGGGAACCTGGACTTATTTTTCTTCCGGGAGAACACCCTGCGGTATCTGCTGGCGAAAAGCAGCCGGGACCGGGACGTGTCCGTCATTGAGGGCGTCATGGGCTACTACGACGGGGCCGGACTTGCCAGCACCCGGGCCAGCAGCTGGGAGACCGCCCGGGCGGCGGACGCTCCCACGGTTTTGGTGGTACCCGCCAAGGGCGCGGCCCTCTCCGTCCTGGCGGTGATCCAGGGCTTCCTGGACTTCCGGCCGGACAGCCGGATCCGGGGCGTCATTCTCAACCGCTGCACCGCCATGACCTACCGGGGCCTGGCGGACGCCATCCGGGAGCGGTTCAGGGGCAGAGTGGAGCCGCTGGGTTTCCTGCCGGAGATGCCGGAGTGCGTTCTGGAGAGCCGCCATTTGGGATTGGTCACCGCCGCCGAGGTGTCGGGCCTGCGGGAGAAGATGCAGGTTTTAGCCCGGCAGGCGGAGCAAACCGTCGATCTGGACGGCCTGCTGGCGCTGGCGAACAGCGCGCCGCCGCTGGCTTTCGAGCCGGTGGAGCTGCCCCGCTGTGAGCCGGTGCGGATCGCCGTCGCCCGGGACCGGGCCTTCTGCTTTTACTACGAGGACAGCCTGGAGGCGCTGACAGAGATGGGCGCGGAGCTGGTATCGTTCAGCCCTCTCTCCGACCAGGAGCTGCCGGAAAATATTCACGGCCTGTACCTGGGCGGCGGTTATCCGGAGCTTTACGCGGAGGCGCTGTCCCGGAATGGACCCATGCGCGCCAGTATCCGGAGGGCGCTGGAGGGCGGCTTGCCCTGTATCGCCGAGTGTGGGGGGTTCATGTATCTGACTCAGGCCATCGGGGAGGAGCCCATGGCAGGCATTCTCCCAGGGGGGTGCCGGGATAACCATAAATTGACCAGGTTCGGTTATGTGACGCTCCGGGCGAAAAAGGACAATCTGCTGTGCCGCGCCGGGGAGGAGATCCCGGCCCACGAGTTCCACCACTGGGATGCCGAGGACCCCGGCGGGGACTTTACCGCCGAAAAGCTGAACGGGAGGCGCTGGGACTGCGCTGCCGCGACAGACAGCCTCTACGCCGGATATCCCCACTTCCATTTCTACGCTAATCCGGCGTTTGCGGAAAATTTCTATCAAGCATGTATAAGGGAGAAGAGACGTCATGCTGGAAACGATTAAGCCCATGGACATTGAAAAGCGCAGTTTTGCGATCATCACCGAGCTGCTGGGGGACAGGACGCTGGACCCGGAAAACGAGCCGGTCATCAAGCGGGTCATCCACACCACTGCGGATTTTGACTATGCGGACAACCTCTGCTTTTCGGAGCACGCCGTGGCCAGAGGAATCGAAGCCCTGCGCGGCGGCTGCGATACCGTAACGGACACCCAGATGGCCCGGTCCGGGATCAACAAGACGATTTTGGGCCGGCTGGGCGGGGAAGTTCACTGTTTCATGTCCGACCCGGACGTGGCGGAGGAGGCCAGGGCGCGGGGGATTACCCGGGCTGTGGTCTCCATGGAGCGGGCGGCAAAGCTGGAGAAGCCGTGCATCTTCGCCATCGGCAACGCGCCTACGGCGCTGCTGGCCCTCCACGACCTGATCGCCGCCGGGACGGTGAAGCCTGCGCTGGTCGTGGGCGTGCCGGTGGGATTCGTCAACGTGGTGGAGAGCAAGGAGCGGATCATGACCGCCGGGGTCCCCTATATCGTAGCCCGTGGCCGTAAGGGGGGCAGCAACGTAGCCGCCGCCATCTGCAACGCCATGCTCTATCAGATCAGCCGCTGATGGAAGAATACATCGTCAAGGGCGGAAAGAAGCTCCGTCTGGGCTACACCACCGGGTCCTGCGCGGCGGCGGCGGCCAAGGCGGCGGCGTTCATGCTGCTTACGGGACGCCGTATGGAGCGGGTAACGCTTCTGACGCCCAAGGGCATCCGGCTGGAACTGCCGGTGCGGGAGATCGCCATGGGGCCGGAGACCGTGTCCTGCGCCATTGAGAAGGACAGCGGGGATGACCCGGACGTGACCCGGGGTACGCTGATTTTCGCGGAAGTGTCCCGCTCCGGCGGCGACGGCGTGGAGATCGACGGCGGCGTTGGCGTAGGCCGGGTGACGAAGCCTGGACTGGACCAGCCGGTAGGGGCGGCGGCCATCAACAGCGTTCCCCGGCGGATGATCCGGGAGGCGGTGGAGGAGGTCCGTGCCCTGACGGACAGCCGGGAGGGGCTGCGGGTGGTCATCTCCGTACCGGAGGGGGAAGCGCTGGCGAAAAAGACCTTCAATCCCCGATTAGGCATTGTGGGCGGCATCTCCATATTGGGCACCACGGGGATCGTGGAGCCCATGAGCGAACAGGCGCTGGTGGAGACCATCCGGGTAGAGCTGCGCCAGCGGCGGGAGAGCGGGGCGGAGTATGTCCTGCTGACGCCGGGAAATTACGGGTCCGACTTCATCCGGGACGGTCTGGGCATCGACCCGGCCATAGCGGTGCAGACTTCCAATTTCATTGGGGACGCGTTGGAAATCTGCCGGGAGCTGGGCTTCCGGGGGGCGGTGCTGGTGGGACACATCGGCAAGCTGGTGAAGCTGGCTGGGGGGATGTTCAACACCCACTCCAAGTACGGAGACTGCCGGATGGAGCTGATCGCCGCCCATGCCGCCGCCGCAGGACTAGCGGCGGAGCGAGTGGAAGAGGTCCTGCAATGCGTATCCTGCGACGACGCGCTGCGGATCTTGAGAGAGGCGGACCTCTGCGGGCAGACAATGGACCGGCTGATGGAGCGCATCGCATTCCATTTGCAGGCCAAGGCCGGGGTGGAGATTGGCGCTATTGCCTTTTCCAAGGTCTATGGTCTGCTGGGACAGACAGCAGGGGCGGATGGCCTTCTGCGGAGGATTGTATTGACCGGGAGGGATAAGATTTGACAATGGAGCCGGAGGAAAAGATCATCGTTACTACAGACGATGTGTTGGATATGCTGGACGATCTTTTTGAGCGGCGGGACGGCCAGTGGTGGGACGGCTTTTATGCGGATAGAGAAAAGCCAGTCCCCTTTTTTAGGAGCGCGCCGGACGAGCCGCTGGTCTCCGGTATCGCATCCGGGCAGCTGGAGGGAGGCAGAGCGCTGGACATTGGCTGTGGAAACGGCAGGAATACCCGGTATCTGGCAGAGCACGGCTATGAAGCGGTGGGTATTGACATCTCTGGGGAGTCGATCCGCTGGGCTGGAGAGCTGTGTGCAGGATGTGCGGTCCAGCCGGCATTTCACTGCTGCTCGCTGCAGGAATATGGCGGGGCACCGGGCAGCTTTGATCTGATCGTGGACAGCGGGTGCTTCCATCATATCAAGCCTCACCGGCGGCAGCAGTATTTAGAGAAAATCCAAAGCCTGCTGCGGGAGGACGGCTGGTATTTGATGACCTGTATGGACCTGGAGGCCGGCGCCGCGATCTCGGACTATGATGCCTACCGGGATTTTTCTATGCACGGCGGAATGGGGTTTTCCGAGGAAAAGCTGCGGAGAGTACTTTCCCCATTCTTTCAGATTGAGCAGCTCGGGAAAATGCAGGCTCCCAGCGACCCCGACATATTTGGAATGCCGTTTCTCTGGGCCGTTTGGATGACGAAAAGGCGGGGCCAATAAAGTTTTTGGGCAGTCCTCCGCTGGGAGGGCTGCATGTATCCAAAAGGAGGCACATATGGTACATTTTGTAGGCGCGGGCAGCGGGGCGGCGGACCTCATCACGGTGCGGGGTGCAAGACTGCTGGAGGAAGCGGACGTGGTGATCTACGCCGGAAGCCTGGTGAACCCGGCGCTGCTGCAATACACGAGGGAAGGCTGCGAGATCCACAACAGCGCGGAGATGACGCTGGAGCAGGTGCTGGCGGTGGTGAAGGCCGCCGAGGCGGCGGGGAAGACCACCGTGCGGCTCCACACCGGAGACAGCAGCATCTACGGCGCGGTGCGGGAGCAGTTCGACCAGCTGGAGGAATTGGGCATTGCTTACGATGTCTGTCCGGGGGTCAGCTCCTTCTGCGGGGCGGCGGCCGCCCTGCGGGCGGAGTACACCCTGCCGGATGTGAGCCAGACGGTCATCATCACCCGGGCCGCCGGGCGGACGCCGGTGCCGGAAAGGGAGTCCATCCGCTCCCTGGCGGCCCATCAGGCGACTATGGTGCTGTTTCTCAGTACAGGCTTGGCGGAGAAGCTGCAAGGCGACCTGCTGGCGGGAGGATATGCCCCTGAGACCCCGGCGGCGGTGGTATACAAGGCCACGTGGCCGGAGGAAAAGGTATACCGCTGTACGGTGGAGACTTTGGCGCAGACGGTGGCGGACAACGGACTGACCAAGACGGCGCTCATCATTGTGGGCGGCTGCCTTGGGACCGAATATCTGCGCTCCAAGCTGTACGACCCCGGCTTCACCACGGAGTACCGGAAGGGGAGCGACACGTGAAGCTGGCGGTTTTCGCGTTCAGCCGCCGGGGGCTGGAGACGGCGGGGCGTGTCCGCGCCGCGCTGGCCGGTCCGGAGGACGATTGCCCCATTTACGCGCCGGAGCGTCTGGCGGGGGAGGGGGCCGTTCCCATTGAACCGCCGCTGGCGGCGTTCGTGGGCCCGGTGTTCCGCCAAAGGGACGCGCTGATCTTCGTGGGGGCCTGCGGCATCGCCGTCCGGGGGATCGCCCCCCACGTCCGGGATAAGACCGTGGACCCCGCCGTGCTGTCGGTGGACGAGCTGGCCAGGTTCGTGATCCCCCTGCTGTCCGGCCATATCGGCGGGGCCAACGCCCTGGCGGAGCGCTTGGCGGAAGCTCTGGGGGCCACCGCCGCGACGACCACCGCCACGGATATCAACGGCAGGTTTTCCGTAGACGCCTGGGCGGCGGAGCGGGGACTGTATATTGACGATATGAAGGCCGCCAAGGCGGTGTCCGCCGCCATTCTGGAGGGACCTGTGCCCCTGTGCAGCGATTTTCCGGTAGTCGGCAAACTGCCCCCCGGCGTGGCCGCGGGGGAGAGCGGCCCGGTGGGCATCTGCGTCTCCTGGCGGCAAAGACGGCCCTTTGCAACCACCCTCCTGCTGGTCCCGCAGGCCGCCCGCCTGGGCGTGGGCTGCCGCCGGGGAACGGCGGCGGCGGATATCCGCGCTCTGGTGGAGGAGACGCTGGAGGCGCATCAGATTCATCCCGCCGCCGTGAAGGCGGTGGGGAGCATCGACCTGAAGCAGGACGAGCCCGGCCTGCTGGCGTACTGCCGGGAGCGGGGCTGGCCCATAGAATTTTATACGGCTTCCCAGTTGGAGGCTGCGGAGGGGGAATTCACCCCCTCGGACTTCGTCCGGCGGACCACCGGCGTGGACAACGTCTGCGAGCGGGCGGCGGTGCTGGGCGGAGGAGAATTGGTCATACGCAAAACAGCGGGCCGCGGCGTGACCGTGGCTGCGGCGATAGAACGATATGAGGTGCGATTTGATGGGTAAGCTGACAGTGGTGGGCATCGGCCCAGGAGACTATGAGAATATGACGGTCCGGGCGGACCGTGCCCTGCGGGAGTGCCAGGTGATCGTGGGCTACCACGTCTACGTGGACCTGGTAAAGGAGCGGTACCCCGATAAAGAATTTCTGACCACCCCCATGACGAAGGAGGCGGACCGGTGCCGGATGGCCCTGGACGCGGCCCGGTCAGGGAAGGACGTAGCCATGATCTGCTCCGGCGACAGCGGGATCTACGGCATGGCGGCCCTTATTTACGAATTGCGGGGAGAGGCGGTGGAGCCGGAGGTGGAGGTCGTCCCGGGTCTCACCGCCGCGTGCAGCGGCGCGGCTCTGCTGGGCGCGCCCCTGACCCACGATTTCGCGGTGGTGAGCCTCAGCGACCGCCTGACCCCCTGGGAGAAGATCGAGGCGCGGCTGGAGGCGGCGGCAAAGGCGGACCTGTCCATCGTCCTCTACAACCCCGCCAGCCGGGGACGGCCCGACTATCTCCAAAAGGCCTGCGATATCCTCCTGCGGACCCTGCCCGGGGACCGTCCCTGCGGCGTGGCCCGGAACATCGGCAGAGAGGGAGAAGGCCGGGAGCTGATGTCCCTGGCCCGGCTGCGGGACTTCCCCGCGGACATGTTCTGTACCGCTTTTGTGGGCAATAGCCAGACGCGGGTCATCGGCGGACAGCTGGTGACGCCCCGGGGGTACCGTGATGTATAAGCTGTGCGTCTTCGCCGGGACCACGGAGGGCCGGGAGCTGGTGGAGCTGCTGGCGGAAGCGTCGGTGGAGGTCACCGCCTGCGTCGCTACAGAGTACGGAGAGGCTTTGCTGACGCCCCGGGAGCGCCTGACGGTCTCCAACCGCCGCCTGACGGCGGAGGAGATGGAGGCGCTGCTGCGCCGGGAAAGCTTCGACCTGGTGGTGGACGCCACCCACCCCTACGCGGCAGAGGTGACGGAGAACATCGTCCGCGCCTGCCGGGCAGCGGGGGTGGAATACCTGCGCCTCCTCCGGGGTACGGACGAAGCGCCGGAGGGAGCGGTGTATGTCCCGGACATCGAGGCCGCCGTGGCCTATCTGGTGGGTACGGAGGGGAATATCCTCTTAACCACCGGCAGCAAGGAGCTGGCAAAGTACGCCGCCCTGCCGGGATTCGCGGAGCGGGTCTACGCCCGAGTGCTGCCCATGGCAGCATCTCTGGAGGCCTGCCGGGCGGCAGGACTGGGGCCGGACCGGATCATCGCCATGCAGGGCCCCTTTTCACGGGAAATGAATATTGCCATGCTGCGGGCCGTGTCCGCCCGATACATGGTGACCAAGGATACCGGCGGAACAGGGGGCTTCGGTGAAAAGGCTGCCGCCGCAAAGGAGGCGGCAGCCGTCCTGGTGGTGGCAGGCCGTCCGCCCCAGCGGGAGGGGCTTGATTTCGCGGGGACGGTGGAGCTGCTGTGCCGCCGGTTTGACCTGCACATCCGTCCTCAGGTAGCGCTGGTGGGCATCGGCCCGGGAAGCGGCGGCGGCATGACGGGCGATGCCCGGCGGGCCATCCGGGAAGCGGACTGTCTTATCGGCGCCCGGCGGATGCTGGAGGCCGTCCGGCGGGATGGTCAGGCGGTGTGCGAGGCGGTGGCCCCCGGCGATATCGTGCAATGTATCCGGGAGAGGCGGGACTGCCGGCGCTTCGCGGTGGTCCTCTCCGGCGATACAGGCTTTTTCAGCGGGGCAAAGCGGCTCATGCCCCTTCTCTCGGACTGCGAGACGCGGGTACTGCCGGGGCTGAGCTCCATGCAGGTGCTGTGCGCCCGCATGGGGACCTCCTATGAGGACGTGGTCCCCCTCAGCCTCCACGGCCGGGACGGGGACATTGTGCCGGACATATGGCAGAACCGCCGTGTGTTCGCCCTGGTGGGCGGTCCGGAGGGCATGGCAGATCTGTGCCGTACCCTGACGGAGGCCGGGCTGGGACAGGTCCGGGTCACCGCAGGGGAACGCCTGGGCTATCCGGAGGAGCGCCTCACCGCCGGCACGGCGGCGGAGCTGGCGGAGGGCTCCTTTGATCCCCTCAGCGCTGCCCTCATTGAGAACGACCGCGCCCGCCCCTTCACCCCCGGCCTGCCGGACGAAGCGTTCCAGCGGGGGGAGGCGGTGCCCATGACCAAGCGGGAGGTGCGCTGCTGCGCCCTGTCCCGGCTGGAATTGACGTCGGACGCGGTGTGCTGGGACGTGGGCGCGGGGACCGGCTCCGTGTCCATCGAGATGGCCCTGCTGGCCCGGAGAGGCAAAGTCTTTGCCATTGAAAAGAACGAGAGCGCTTTGGCGCTTCTGGCGGAAAACCGCAGGAAATTCCATGTGTCCAACCTGGAGACCGTTTCCGGCAGAGCGCCGGAGGCCTGCCGGGAACTGCCCGCTCCCACCCATGTGTTCATCGGCGGCAGCGCGGGAAATCTGCGGGAAATCGTCTCCCTGGTTCTGGAGAAAAACCCGGCGGCGCGGCTGGTGATGACCGCCGTCACCCTGGAATCGGCGGCGGAGATGACCGGTGTAATGAAGGACTTTGGCTTTACGGAGACAGACGCCGTCTGCCTCAACGCGGCTCGGTCTCGGACGGCGGGGCCGTACCACCTGATGACCGCCCAGAACCCGGTGTATCTCTTTACCCTTCAGCGGCGGGAGGGAGCGGTATGATGTGGACGCTGTGGGCGCTGGTCATCGGCTTTGGAATAGACCTCCTTCTGGGGGACCCCCACGGCATTCCCCACCCGGTCATCGCCATCGGAAAGCTGATCTCCGCCTTGGAAAAGCTGCTGCGGCGCATCCTTCCGGCAACCCGGAGGGGGGAACGTCTGGCGGGAGGAATTCTGTGGGTGCTTACGGTCTCCATTTCCACCGGCGTACCAGCGGTGCTGCTGTGGCTGTGCCGGTACATCAGTCCCTGGTTGGGGCTGGCGGCGGAGAGCGTCATGTGCTGGCAGATCCTGGCAACGAAATCTCTGCGGACGGAGAGCATGAAGGTCTACCGCGCCCTGGCCGCCGGGGACACGGAGGGGGCGCGCCATGCGGTGAGCATGATCGTGGGCCGGGATACCTCCCGGCTGGACCGGGCGGGCATCACCCGTGCGGCGGTGGAGACGGTGGCGGAGAACACCTCTGACGGCGTGGTAGCCCCCATGGTGTTTCTGGCCATCGGCGGCGCGCCGCTGGGATTCTTCTACAAGGCGGTGAATACCATGGACTCCATGCTGGGCTACGTGGAGCCGCCCTATCGGGATATCGGCTTTGTCCCAGCAAAGATGGACGACGTGATGAACTATCTTCCTGCCCGTCTCTCCGCCCTGCTGATGCTGGCGGCGGGGACGCTGCTGGGGATGGACGGCAGAAACGGCTGGCGGATCTTCCGCCGGGACCGGTATAACCATGCCAGCCCCAACTCCGCCCAAACGGAGTCCGTGTGCGCGGGCCTGCTGGGCCTGCGTCTGGCGGGAGACGCCTGGTATCACGGCGTACTCCACAAGAAACCCTATATCGGGGACCCGGTCCGGGACATCGTGCCGGAGGATATTCCCCGGGCCTGCCGGCTGCTGTATGGGACGGCGGCGCTGTCCCTGCTGCTGTGCGCCCTGGCCCGATGGGCGGCGGCGCTGGTGCTGTGAACAAAAGAGAGACGCGAAGCGGTGCTTCGCGTCTCTCTTTTATGGATGCAGTTATCGCCTTCTGCCCCGATATCCACTGGAGCCGCTCTTCCGGGCCGCCTGACGGCGGTTGTAGCTGCTGCGGCGTCTGGACTTGAAAATGGCCCGCAGAATCACCAGCAGAATGATGACCGCGCCGGAAGCGCCCAGAACGATCCAGAGGGTGGGCTTGTGGAGGAAGTCCAGCAGATCCCGGCGGAAGACCAGCAGGCGGGAGACGGCCACGTCCTCATCTGCCAGCAGGTCCGCCGTGCCATAGATGGTGTCGCCGCTCTGGAGGGTGATGTGTCCCATGACCTGTCCCTTGGTCACGGGGGCCTCCACGCTTTCGGCCTCGTAGGTGATGATCCGGTCAACATCCTTCACAGGGTCCAGGTCCGCAGGGACCAGACGCTCGATCTCCAGGGAGGGGTGGACCTTCACCGTGTTCTGCTGTTGGGAGAGCTCCACGCCCACCTCGCCCACCAGCTCGTCGGCGGCCAGAAGGACCTTGCGGTCAAAGTCGTCGAAGCCGTGGTCGAAAAGCTTGGCGGTTTCGATGAAGCTGTAGGTCAGGGTGATCTCGGGCGTCACTACCCGGTCCGCGCCCAGCACCACCGACAGCAGATTCCGGTCGTCCCTTGTAGCGGAGGAGACCAGGCAGTGGCCCGCCGCGCTGGTGGAGCCGGTCTTGATGCCGTGAGCGCCCTGATAGATGTAATAGTTGGTCTTATAACTGGAAATAAGGTAGTTGGTGGTGTAGAGCTCCCGGGGCTCGGCCATATTGGTGGCGGGCACCTGATGGTAGATGGTGTCCACCAGGGGCATGAAGTCGGGATAGGTGCAGGCCTCCTTGGTGATGAGGTACAGATCCCAGGCGGTAGTGTAGTGATTCACATCGGGCAGACCGTTGGTGTTGCAGAAGCTGGTGTCTTCGCACCCCAGATCCCGTGCTTTCTGGTTCATGCGCGCCACAAAAGCGGAGATGGACCCGTCGATGGCCTCCGCCAGCATGTTGCACCCCTCGTTGGCGGAGGAGAGCATGATGCAGTAGAGCAGTTCATCTACCGTCAGTTCCTCGCCCACCTTGATGCCCACGTTGCTCCCATCCGGGGGGACGGCGGAGATAGCGGTTTCCGAGGCGGTAAGGACCGTATCCCGGGTGAGTCTGCCGTCCTCGATGGCCTCCAGCACCAGCAGGCAGGTCATGATTTTGGTGACGCTGGCGGGGTAGAGGCGTTCGTGGATGTTTTGTTCGTAGAGAATTTCTTCCGTATCCGGGTCGATAAGCAGGGCGGCCTTGGCCGCCACGCTGAATTCGGCGGGTTCCTCCGGCTCCGTGGGTTCCTCAGGTACTGCCGGTTCCTCGCCCTGCTCCTGGGGAGGTTCCTGGGGCGCTTCGGCGGCCAGGGCGGGGGCAGGGAGGGAGAGGAGCAGGAACAGGGCAAAAAAAAGAGCGCAAAAACGGCGAATTTTCATATCATTCTCTCCAAGAATATGGTATACTGGTAAAAAGGGGCGTGCTTCCCTGGGGGAGCTTTGCCTATAGTATAGCAAATTCTTTTGGGAAGTTCAACTTTTATTTGCGGCGCTGCGCGCCGCCTCCGCTTGGTTCTAAAAGCAACTTTTGCCGCCTCGCCCGTGGGCCCGCCTGCGGCGGGCTTAGCGCTAAAAGCGCCGCTTGCGGCGCTTTACGGGCGGCGGGGCTTACTTTTCCCGCGCGGGAAAAGTAACAAAAGAGCGCTTAAGGAACTACGTTCCTTAAGAATCCTCCTGGATTACGGGGATGTTTATTTGCGCTCCGACGTACCAAATTTGGTTCTACCCTCAATTTTTCGTTGGTGCGCCGGACTTCTGCGGCTACCCACGGATTCTAACGATAGATTTCGCTGCAGCGCCGCTGCTATAACCAGTGCTCGTCCATCGCCAGAACTTTGGGTGAAACGGGGAAGCCTCTGTTACGCACCCCGGGGAGTTAGCCCCGCCACACGGTAGGGGTCACCGATGACCACGCTAAAATAGGCGCATAAGAGGAACGAAGCGGACGGTAGTAAGTTTAGACAAAACTGACTGTGCCTCGGGCGCAAAACTAAACTCCCCCGTAATTCAGGGATTCTTAAACCGCAAGGTTTAAGCCCGCTTTTGCCTACTTTTCGCGGGTGCGAAAAGTAGGCGAGGAGTCCGGGGGCGAGAAGCCCCCGGGCTATCGACGAGAAACAACTGTCGTGCCGCGTGGAACGCGGCAGAAAAGATAAATCTCTGTTGGAGGAAAAGAAAAGGAGTGCCTATGAAAATATTGGTAGTAGACGACGAGCGCCTGTTGGTGAAGGGAATCAAATTCAACCTGGAGAACGAGGGCTACCAGGTTGAGTGCGCCTACGACGGAGCGGCGGCGGTGGAGCTGGCCCGCGCAGGAGGCTTTGATCTTATCATCCTGGACCTGATGATGCCGGAAATCGACGGCCTGGAGGCGTGTATGCGCATCCGGGAGTTCTCCAACGTGCCCATCATTATGCTCACCGCCCGCAGCGAGGACACGGATAAAATCATCGGCTTCGAGTGCGGGGCGGACGACTACATCACCAAGCCATTCAATATCCTGGAGCTGAAGGCCCGCATCCGGGCCATGCTCCGCCGGGCCACCGGAAGCGCCGCCCCGGGGAAAAGCCAGATCACCGTGGGCGACCTGACCCTGGATACGGAGCAGCGGGTCGCCATCCGGGACGGCGAGGTGGTGGAGCTGACCGCCAAGGAGTATGATCTCATCGAGCTGCTGATGAAAAATCCCCGGCGGGTATACAGCCGGGAGAACCTCATGAACGTGGTGTGGGGCTACAGCTACACCGGCGACTACCGGACGGTGGACGTCCACATCCGCCGCCTGCGGGAGAAGCTGGAGCGGCAGCCGGCGGAGCCGGAATATATTCTGACCAAGTGGGGAGTTGGCTACTATTTTAAAGGGTAGGATTTCCTTACAGCTGAAAATCAGCGCCAGCTATCTGGCGATGCTGCTGGTGGTGATGGTTCTGATGAACACCTATCCGCTGCTGGTCAGCGAGGATCTGGTGTTCCAGTCCAAGTGCAGCAGCCTCCTCAGCAGTGCCGCCGTGCTGAACGCCGCCGTGTCCGGCCTGGATGAGCTGACGGAGGAGAATGTGGGACAGGCCCTGTCCAATGTGGACGTGGCCGGTATTTCCCGTGCCATCGTTTCCGACCCCTTCGGGAAGGTGCTCTACGACACCCGTGAGGTGGGCAGCGCGGTGGGCCGGTACGTATTCTACAACGAGCTGGTGGAGGCCCTGCGGGGGAACAGCGAGGCGTACAGCGTCTATAAGGAGGGGGTCTTCCACTCTTCCGCCGCCCAGCCGGTGCTCTACCGCAATCAGATCATCGGCGGCGTGTACGTCTACGAGTACGACACCCAGCAGGCCTCTCTGCTGGAGAATCTCAGCAGCACCCTGCTGAGCATCTCTATCGGTATTGCGGCTCTGGTGGTTATGCTCAGCGCGATTTTTGCCCGGCAGCTGACCCGGCGGCTGAACAGCCTTCAGTCCGCCATCCGAGGCGTTCGGGAGGGAGCCTATAACCAGCGGGCAGTACTCTCCGGTCATGACGAGTTCACCCAGATTGCCGGGGAATTCAACGACCTGGTGGACCGCCTGCAAGAGACGGAGAGCGCCCGGCGGCAGTTCGTCTCCGACGCCTCCCACGAACTGAAAACGCCTTTGGCGGCTATCCGGCTGCTGACAGATTCCATTCTTCAGAACGAGAACATGGACAACGCTACCGCCCGGGAATTCGTCAGTGACATCGGCAATGAAGCGGAGCGCCTGAGCCGCATCACGGAGGACCTGCTGCGCCTGACCCGTCTGGACAGCGGCGTAACGGAGCCTCCCAGACTGGTGGAGGTGGCCCCGGTGCTGGAGCGGGTGGTCCGGATGCTCCGTCCCGTGGCGGAGGAGAAGGGAGTGGATCTGCTCATTGTGAGTATCACCGGCGCGGTGGTGCTGGCCACCGAGGGAGAACTGCACCAGATCCTCTACAATCTGGCGGAGAACGCCATCAAATACAACCGCCCCGGAGGCTATGTCCGCATCACGGCGGAGCCCGGGGAGGAGACCGCCATCATTACGGTAGAGGATAACGGCATCGGGATCCCCGCCAGCGAACTATCCAACGTGTTCAAGCGGTTCTACCGGGTGGACAAGGCCCGCTCCCGGGCTGCGGGCGGCACCGGCCTGGGCCTGAGCATTGTCAGCGACACGGTGAGCCGGCGGGGCGGGGCCATCCGTGCGGAGAACGTGGAGGGCGGCGGCACCCGATTTATTGTGACTCTGCCCAGCAGCGTGGAGAGGGGGGAGGAAGAGCTGTGAAGAGGAGAAACCTGGCCGTTCTGCTGGCGGCTTCGGCGGTTCTGTCGGCCTGCGCCGCCCCTGCCGAACCGGAGCAGGGGGAGACGGGCACGCTGCTCTACTACCTGCTTCCGGCGGACGAGGCCCAGGGCGGAGACCGCATCGCGGCCAAATGGGAAGACCTGGCGCTGCCGGAGGGCGCGGACAGCCTGACGGAGGCCCGGGCCGTAGTGGAGCGCCTGATCGAGGGACCTGCGGATGGCGTGATGTTCAGCCCCATGCCGGAGGGCATGGAGCTGCTGGATCTGGAGCTTCGGGACCGGACGGCCTATGTGGATTTCAGCGGCGAATTCCGGGATCTCTCCGGAGTGGAGCTGACCCTGGCGGACTACTGCCTGACGCTGTCCCTCACGGCGCTGGAGAGCGTCAGGGCGGTGACGGTCACTGCCCAGGGCCGCCCGCTGGGTCAGCAGCCCAAGCAGGTTTTCTATGAGCGCGATGTGCTGCTTGCCGACATGGGCGACGTATTGCAGACGGTGGAAATCAGTCTGTATTTTCTCAACGCCGACGGGGCGCTGGCCGCAGAAAACCGGATGATCTCTCTGTACGAGGGCCAGACCCTGGCGGAGGCCTTAGTGGCGGCCCTGCTGGAGGGCCCGGAGAGCCGGGATCTGCTGCGGGCTCTCCCCGACGGATTCGAGGTCAACTATGTCCGGGTGGACAGCGGGATCTGCTATGTAAGCCTTCCGGCGTCGTCCCTGGCCATGCTTCCGGCGGATGAGCAGACGCAGCGGATGGCCCTATGGTCTCTGGCGGACTCCCTCTATTCGCTGGACTCCATTACGGAACTCCGTCTCCTTGCTGACGGCGAGGAGCTTGAAATGTTTGGAAGCATTCCGGTAGAGAGTGTGGCAGTGAAGCCCCAGGGGTAGAGGGCCGGTTCCTGCCTCTGCAGGTTTGACGTCATTGGGGGCGTGAAAGGAAAGCGGGACATCTTTTATACGGCGAATTGTCCTCAAAATTTTATATTGTATCTGCAATTTTGTCCTCTTTTGTGTGAAACTATAGGTATCATACAAAGGAGGACTCTTTATGACCATTGCTAAGCGCGAATTGGATGCATTCCTGCTGGATTTGACCCGCGAGGATCGCTCTCCCGCTACCGTCGGCAAATATCTCCGCGACGCCGCCGGGTTTGCCGCCTGGCTGGGAAGCCGGGAGCTGAGCAAAGAAAATACCGCCGCCTGGCGGGAGCATCTGGTCAAGGAGGGCTATGCTCCCGCCACCATCAACTCTATGCTCTCCGCCGCTAACAACCTGCTGAGATCCTTGGGCCGGGAGGACTGCAAAATCAAATTCCTCCGGGTTCAGCGGAAGGCGTTTCGCGATCAGAACCGTGAACTGACCCGCGCCGAATATCAGAAGCTCCTCGACACTGCGGCGGAGCGGGGCCAGGAACGGCTTGTTTTGCTGATGGAAACCATCTGTGCTGTTGGCATCCGCGTCTCGGAGGTACGGTATATCACCGTGGAAGCCGTGCAGAAGGGCCGGGCGGAGGTAAGTCTAAAGGGTAAGGTCCGGAGTATTTTGCTTCCGGCGAAGCTCTGCCGCAAGCTTCTCAAGTACGCCCAAAAACAAAGAACCGTCTCCGGAGAGATATTTCTCACCAGAAACGGTAACCCGGTCTCCCGCAGGCAAATCTGGCGGGAGATGAAGGCCCTGTGCAAAAAGGCCGGAGTGGAGCCGTCGAAAGTATTCCCCCATAATCTCCGCCATCTGTTTGCTACGGTATTTTATAAAGCCTGCCGGGACATCGTGAAGCTGGCAGACGTTCTGGGGCACTCTTCCATCAACACCACACGGATTTACCTTATGACCTCCGGGGCGGAGCACGTCCGGCAGCTGGAAAAGCTGGGGTTAGTTACGTAGCTTCGTCATGTTGACAGAATTTCCATTTTGTCCCTTCATTTTCTGTCATACATACGTAATCATTATAGCACAACCAAATCAAAAGGGAAGATAGCTTCCTAAAAATCAGCGAATTAACGAAAAAAAGCTCAAAAATCTTAGGACTGCAAAAAAATTTTTATCGCAGCCCTTTGGTTTTTGCGCTTTTTTTGCATAACTGCATTTTTATCTGCCTAAAAACCTGCAGCTTTGTGACAAAATGGAAATTTTGTCAACAGGAGGGCAGTAGCTGTGGGCCATTCGAGAAAAAAGCTGAATTTAACCGGGCAGAGGTTCGGAAAACTCATCGTACTGGCTCCGGCGGAGAATATCGGAAGCCGTACCGCGTGGCGGTGTCGCTGTGACTGCGGGCAGGAAGCGATAGTAACCACCATGCGGCTGCGGGACGGGCATCGGACCTCCTGCGGATGCGACAGGGAACACTTCGGCGCTCCTCCTGCCGAAATCGGGGCGGGCCAGCCTGACCTATGTGGATGGTACCTGCGTAGAGATGATCCGGGCCGGAACGGTGCGCTGCAATAATACCAGCGGGGTGCCCGGCGTAGATTGGCTCTCCCGGAAGCAAAGGTGGCGGGCTTCGATCTGCTTCAAGGGCACACGTTATTATCTGGGCAGCTACAAAGAATTTGAGGATGCCGCCAAGGCCCGGAAGCGGGCCGAGGAAGAATTATACCAGCCGTTTCTGGCCGAGTACGCCCAGGCTGCCAACTAATGCGGATATACTCCCGTATCTTCCATTCCCTCGGGGAAGGCCGGGCGGTATATATGTCCAAACGAAAGCACGACGATATGATTCTGAAGGGGGAGGTTCATGCTGCAAGCAGTGTCCGCCAATGGCGAAGCCATCCGTCAAGGGCACCGGGGGCGGAGGGAATAAACCCAGTAAAAGGTGTGCGGCAAACCATTGGAAACGATGGGACGCAAAGCCAGGTGCTGTGGGGCTGACGCTCTATGCTCGACCGGCTGCAGCGGCAAACCAGCGGAAACGCTGGGACGGCAAAGCCAGAAGCTAAGGAATCTTTTGAGGTTCTATGCTCGTTCGGCTACCGGACTCCTTTGCGTCCGAAATTATGCAAAGAAAGGAAGAATCATGAACAGTTATTTCAATTTACGCAAACGCGGGCTTGCGCTGTTCGTTGCGCTGATGATGTGTCTCAGCCTGCTGCCGGGCCAAGCGCTGGCGGCGGATAAGGGTGAGCTTTGTCCCAAATGCCACGACCAAGTGATTTCCTATTCAAAGGAGAACGAATCTCAGCATCGCGCTTATTGCACATGGTGTAATAAGTACGATGAACTGGAACTCCATACCTTTGTCAACGGTTTCTGCGCAAAATGTGGCGAAGCTGATCCCAGCACGAAAGAATGTACACATGAGAAAACATTCATTAGGGATGACAAAAACGGCAAAACCCACAGTGTGTATTGCACAGGGTGTGAAAAGCTGGTGAGTACCGTCTCTCACAGCTACACCAATGGCAAGTGTGACTGCGGTGCGCAGGAACCCGTGCATGAGCATAGCTGGAAGTATACCCCCGATTATTACCAAGTGTATACTCATGTAAAGACATGCACATCCTGCGGCGAGAAGGTAACAGAACCCTGCACTACGACGGTCACTTACGACCCTTGGGAAGCCCAATATGTGAAGAAGTGCACTCTGTGCAATTACTGGTCCTATCCTGTTGCGGATCAGCACAACTGGAGTGAGTGGAAATCTAACGAAGATGGCACACACACCCACACATGCACCGACCTGGGCTGCACCGAAACAGGCACCGAGGAGTGCAAGCTTGAGGCGATTGACAACGCAGCCGTTAAGTGCAGCGTTTGCGGCTATGTCAAGTACAACGATGGCACACCGGGCGATGGCGGCAAAGACGAGTGTCCGGACGGAAAGCACGAGTATGGCAATATCGGTACCCCGGCAGGCGAAGGATCTCATACGCTCAAATGTCTGAATTGCGGAGCAACAAAAACTGAGGTGTGCAGCTGGGAGATCCTGAAGGAAAATGACCAACCCGTAGCGCATTATTGCCGTATTTGTGGTAACCAAAAATCCATTAGAAATGATGGGGACCAATATTGTAGTAATACCGATGATGGGCATGATTGGTCTATTGTGAAGGAAGTCCTTTCTGAGGATGGCACAGCTGTCATTACTACCTTAAAGTGTGCCAAGTGCCCCCTTACCAAGGTTCAGGAAATTTGCACCTCCCCGACCAAAGTGGTTGTCCACTATGTTTACGAGGATGGCAAGACGGCTGCTCCTGATGCAAGTCAGGCGGTAATCAAGGGTATGGAGTATTCGATCACTTCCCCAACTATCGAGGGCTACACCCCCGACGTGGAGGTGGTGTCTGGTACGTGCGAGGACGGCAGTGGTACTGTGTTCACTGTCACGTACAAGGAAGCTGCCAAGACCCTGAAGTACGTTGTCCGCTGGTGTGATATTGACACTGGTGAGGAAATCGGCAAGAAGTCTGAGATTCGCGAAGGCACAGCAGGCACGATAGTCAAGCCGAATGAGGCGGACAAGGTTTTGAATGGCTACACGTACCAAAAAGATGCCAGCGATGAAAATGGGTTCCTGCTTGATTCAGAGAGTGTAGAAATCAAGCTCTGCTTCAAAAAGAACCTGGACCTCATTCCCTATACGGTTGAGTGGCAGGTCAATGGCGAAACAGTGCAAACCGAAACCCGCCATGCCTACAAAGGCCAGAAGGTTGGTCCCAGTGACAAGGACAAGGTTTGGGAAGGCTGCACCTACTTGGAGCACGAGAGTGACAACGAGTGGCAGGTCATCAATGATGAAGGCACTACCCACATCAAGCTCGTGTTCAACAAGAATGTCGTAGAGCCTGCCGAGGTCACGTATACGGTAACTCTGTACGATGCCGCAGATAATACGGTGATCAAGGCGATGACTCGTAAGGCAGACAAAGTTGGCGCGGACATCCATGTTGACGAGGGCGACAAGAATGTCGAAGGCTACACCTTCCTGGAGGGCGACCCCCGGAATGTAGAAACCCTCAAGAATATTCCTGCCGCCGGAGCGGAGCTGAAGCTGTTTTTTGCCAAGAAGAGCGAGGAGACCGTCAACATCAAGTACACTGTCACTTGGATCGGTGCTGCACAGGATGGAACGGAGACTACGCTTGCCGTTGAGAACCGTGAAGTAACCGACATGAACGCAACTTCGGTCAGCGTTACCGATGCGGACAAGGAAAGGACCTTTGACGGATTCGACGGCTACGTGTTCGATTCGGAAAACTCCCACAACATTCTGACGGTTGAGGACGTAAAGGGACAGACCAATGTAGAGCTGAAGCTGTACTATCACATCCCTGCAGCACCCCAGCCCGATCTGGTTACCGTAACCTGGCTGAACGGCTATGACGGCGGCCAGGTAGGCGATACGGCGCAGGTCGAGAGAGGGACGGCCTCGATTTCCCAGGACCTGTATCCTGCTGATCCCACCCGTGAGGGCTACGAGTTTACCGGCTGGACGGAGCCTGTGACGGATGATAACGGCAATATCACCATTACCGCGACGTGGGACCCCGTTGACGAGCCCGACGAACCCGATGAGCCCACGCCTCCCGCGCCCACTGATCCGGTCACCCCGCCGCCCACCATCCCCGATACGCCCACGCCTCTGGACCCCGGTGAGACGATCAGCGATCAGGAAGTGCCTCTGGCCAATACGGTGGGTCTGAACAATGCGGACCACTTCGCCTACATCATCGGCTATGATGATGATACCGTCCGTCCGCTGGGCAACATCACCCGCGCCGAGGCAGTGACCATCTTCTTCCGTCTGATGACGGAGGAGTACCGCACCGCCAACTGGAGCACGGAGAACGGCTTCAGCGACGTCAACGCAGGCAGCTGGTTCAACAACGCCATTTCCACCGTCCAGAAGGCCGGCGCCCTGGAGCATTTTGCCCAGGATAGCGCCTTCCTGCCCAACCAGGCCATTACCCGCGCCGAGTTTGCCTCCATTGCCGCCGGTTTCGTCAGCGACGAGATCACCGGCGAGAACGTAGGCGACTTCAGCGACACCGAGGGCCATTGGGCCGCGGAGGCCATCCGCAAGGCCGTTGAGGCCGGCTGGATCACCGGCAAGAGCGGCAACACCTTTGCTCCGGATGAGACCATCACTCGCGCGGAGGTCATGGCTATTGTCAACCGTATGCTGGACCGCACCCCGGATAAGGACCACATGCTTCCCGAGATGAAGAAGTGGACCGACAACCCCGAGAGTGAGTGGTACTACGAGGACGTTCAGGAAGCCACCAACGAGCACGACTACGAGCGTGACGAGATGTCCGTTGAGATCTGGACCCTCATCAAGGAGCACCGGGATTGGGCCGCTCTGGAGACCAAGTGGGCAGCCAACAACGGCGCATCCGAGTCCGAAGCGTAAATCACAGCGCGGCATTGCCGCGCCGAATCCCGCAAATCTCTAACCAATAGCATCCGGCCCGGAGGCATTTGCCTCCGGGCCGGATTTGCTTACAGTCCGCATTTTCCCCGCCGGATAAACCGTCCTTCGGATGCCAGCACCTGCCCCTGGTCCACCGCCAGCCGTCCCCGGAGGTAGACCTGCCGGATGCTTCCTCTGGTCCGCAGCCCCTCGTAGGGGGTGTAGTCCACATTCTGCAACTGGTCTGCGGCAGAGACGACCCCGTCGCCGTCCGGGTCATAAATGACGATGTCGGCATCGCTGCCGGGAGCGATCACGCCCTTCTGCGGCCAGCAGCCGTACAGCTTTGCCGGGTTCTCGCACAGCACGCGGCACATGTCCGGAGCGGCGATCCGTCCTTCCGCCACGCCGTAGGTATACAGCAATACGCCTCGGTGCTCCACCCCGGGAAGTCCGCCGGGGATCTTGGTGAAATCATACCGTCCTGCCCGCTTCTGGGCGGTGGTAAAGGAGCAGTGGTCGGTGGCTACGGTGTCGATCTCGCCGTTTTGCAGCGCCTCCCACAGCGCCTCCCGGTCCGCCTGCTTCCGAATGGGGGGCGCACAGATGAACTTGGCGGCTTCCATAAAGTCCGGGGCATCGTAGACCGAGTCCTCCAGCAGCAGGTAGTGGGGACAGGTCTCCACATAGACCGTTTGTCCCCGCCTGCGTGCGGCACGGACCTCCTCCAGGGATTCCCGGGTGGAGAGGTGAACGATGATAACCGGCACATCCGCCAGCTGAGCCATCCGCAGCAGGTGTCCTACCGCCTCGGCCTCCAGGGGAGCGGGCCGGGTGCGGGGATGGGAGCCGGGGCCCATCCGTCCCGCCGCCTTCGCGTCGGCGATCAAGGCGCGGATAACCCCGTCGTTCTCGCAGTGGACCCCGGCCACGCCTCCGGCTTCCTTCAGGCGCAGGAGGGCATGGTACATATCTCCCTCCGGGATCATCATGGCGGGGTAGGTCATGTACATTTTGAAGGAGGTGATCCCCTGATCCATCATTTCTCCGATCTCCCGGGAAATGCCCTCGTTCCAGTCGTCGATGGTCATGTGAAACCCGTAATCGCAGGCGCTGCGCCCCTCGGCTTTTCCACGCCAGCGCGCAAGGCCGGAGGCCATGGACTCCCCCTTATCCGGGGCGGCAAAATCGACAACCGTGGTGGTGCCCCCGCGCAGGGCCGCCCGAGTGCCGGTGATGAAGTCGTCGGCGGTAATGGTCCCGCCCACCTCCAGGTCAAAGTGGGTGTGGCCGTCGATGAAGCCCGGGAAGAGGAGCTTCCCGGTGCAGTCCACTACCTGGGCGTCTCCGGCGGGGAGAGCTTCGCCTACGGCGGCGATCCGCTCCCCCTCCAGCAGGACGTCCAGCGCCGCTGTGCCCTCCGCCGAGACGACGGTTCCTCCATGCAGCAAAATACGCATTGATGACCCTCCTTATCTTTCTTGCACCGGTGGTTGAAAAGGAATGTAATACAAATGATTTGGAAAAGTATACCACAATTTACCGCGTTTATCCAGTGTTCAAGCACTCATCAACAAAATTTTTCAAAATTTTATAAAAAATGAAAAAACAGGTCTAGCCAAACAGAAAAAGTTGGAGTATAATCTGGTTCGTAGACGGGCAAATGCTCCCGGGCCCACATCCCGGAGGGCGTGCCCAAAAATGAATTAGGAGGAACCCCAACAATGAGAAAGTGGAACAAGCTGCTGGCACTTGTGCTGGCAATGGTCATGGTCTTTGGCCTGGCCGCTACCGCCTTTGCGGAAGACGAAAAGGCCCCTGCCGAGGACGCGAAGACCGAGACGGTCGATGATGCCGACAAGGCTCCCGTTGAGGGCGAGGATGACAAGGCTCCCGCCGAGGGCGAGGATGACAAGGCTCCCGTTGAGGGCGAGGATGACAAGGCTCCCGCCGAGGGCGAGGACGACAAGGCTCCTGCCGAGGGCGAGGATGACAAAGCCCCCGCCGAGGGCGAGGACGACAAGGCTCCCGCTGAGGGCGAGGACGACAAGGCTCCTGCCGAAGGCGAGGACGACAAGGCTCCCGCCGCCGATCCTTATGCCGATGTAGCGGATTGGGCGAAGGTTGCTGTCGCTGCTGTTGTCGAGAAGAAGCTGATCGACATGGGCGAGAACGGCTTCAACCCCACTGCCAATATGACCCGCGCCGACCTGGTAGTGGCGCTGTACCGCCTGGCTGGTTCTCCCGCCAACGCTGAGGACGCTGTTAATCCCTTTACCGACGTGGCTGACGATGCTGCTTACAAGGATGCCGTGATTTGGGCCAAGGACAAGGGCATTGTGACCGGCAAAAGCGAGACCACCTTTGATCCTACTGGCGACGTGAAGCGCCAGGAGATTGCCAAGATCCTGTTTGTCTATGCCGAGGGCAAGAACGTGGAAGAGGATAACCTCGCTGTCTTCGCCGATGCTGCCGACATTGCTCCCTGGGCCAAGGATTTCGTGAATTGGGCTGTAGCTAAGGGGCTCATCAGCGGCATGGGTGCCGGTGATGTCACCAAGATGGTCCCCAATGGCACCGCTACCCGCCAGGAGATTGCGGTGATCCTGAACCGCTACATCAATGAGATCCTGTCCGCTGACGATGCTGCTCCCGCCGAGGGCGAGGATGACAAGGCTCCCGTTGAGGGCGAGGGTGACACCACTCCCGCCGAGGGCGAGGATGACAAGGCTCCCGTTGAGGGCGAGGGCGACACCACTCCCGCTGAGGGTGAGGATGACAAGGCTCCCGTTGAGGGCGAGGGCGACACCACTCCTGCCGAAGGCGAGAGTGACGACAAGGCTCCCGCTGAGGGCGAGGATGACGCCGCCTAAGGAATATCCCAATCCATAATATAAGAGCGCCGCAGAGAATTTTCTCTGCGGCGCTCTTCCTTTACATTTGCACGACTTCTTCCTTTGGCTTCTGGCAGGGCCGGACGGAGGTCACATGCAGCACCGGACCATCCCCCTCGTAGGGGTCCCAGTGCTCCACCGCCACCTTGGCGGTGACTTCCACCCAAGCCCGCTCGGGGATCTCGCTGACGTCGTACCCGATGCAGGCCACGGCCAGGAAAGTCATGTCTTCCGCGCAGCACACCATGGCGAACCGCCCGGGGGTGAAGTACCGCCCGTACTTGGGCGGCTTGCACATAATGGCCCGGTACACCACCGTCTTCCCGGCGTACATCTCCGGATTATCCATGATCTCCACGTACCACAGTCCGTAGTCCTCGTCGGCGATCCGAATCACAGGCTGGTCCAGGTCGAAGGCGGACACGGTGCCGTCCATATAGTCCTCGCTCTGGCCGTCCTCCTTCTCCAGATAGATGTCCGCCCGGCGGTTGAGGAGGCGCAGGTTCTTCTGCCGGAGGGCCGTACACAGCTCATCGGTGCAGCGGTTGATACAGATCATGTCCGCATTGCGCAGCTTTTCCGACATGAGGGAGGCCATGTTCTTGGTATACATCTCGAAGGTTGGCCCCTCCACTGTGGCAATAATCTGGTACAGCACCCAGCTCTGAGGCATGGAATTCACATAGAAATCCTGAATCTGCCACATGCCGTTGTATTCCACAATGATTTGGCTGGCCCGGCATTTCTTCCGCTCCGCCTCCAGGAACTCCGGCGTCAGCGTCTCCTGATCGTCTACCGCCAGGACAGTGACGTTGCGCAGCAGCTTCCTGTCATATTCCACCTCGCCCTCCTCGCACTGGAGCAGCAAGGTGCGGTCCTCCATGGCGAAGCCATCGGAGAGGATGCCGTTGATAAAGCTGGTCTTACCGCTGTCCAGGAATCCGGCGATCAGGTAGACGGGATAATTTTCCTGGGCCATATTACACCTCAAAGAGAGCTTTCAGCCCGGCCTCGTCCAGCTTGCCGCCGATGACGCACAGGCGCCCGGTGTAGTCCGCGGGGCCGGTGCGCACCTGATGCTCCTCGGACACGTAGTCAAAGTGGAGCCAGGTCCCATTGCCTGCCGGCACAATGCCCTTGGCCCGCAGTACCGCGCCATACTTCCCGCCGTCCAGCTCCGTCAGAATGCTCTCCAGCTTCTCCGCGGTAAAGGTGCGGGTGGTCTCCACACCCCAGCTGGTGAACACCTCGTCGGCGTCATGGCCGTGATGGTGGTGATGATGATGCCCGTCATGATCGTGGTGGCAGCACTCGTGTTCGTGCTCATGCTCATGCTCATGGTGATGATGCTCGTGGTCCTCATCCTCATGGTGATGGCAGCACTCGTGTTCCTCGTGCTCATGATGATGGTGGTTCTCATGCTCCTCGTGGTCGTGATGATGGTGCTCGCCGCAGATGGGGCAGGTATCCTCTTCCTCCTCCGCCAGCAGATCCTCGGCCAGTGTGTTGCCTTTCTCCATAGCGGAGAGGAGCTGCGCACCGGTGAGCTGGTCCCAGGGGGTGGTGACAATGGGGGCCTTCTCATTCTTTTCCCGCAGCAGGGCGACGGCGGCCTCCAGCTTTTCTCCGTCCAGCTTCTGGGTGCGGCTGAGAATGATTGCCCCCGCGTACTGCACCTGGTTGGCGTAGAACTCGCCGAAGTTTTTCAGATAGACCTTGGCCTTGGACGCGTCGGCCACGGTGACCGCGCAGCCCAGGGTCATCTCCGGGATCTGCTCCGCCACGCCTTGGACGGCCCGGATCACGTCGGACAGCTTGCCCACGCCGGAGGGCTCGATGAGGATGCGGTCCGGATGGAACTGCTCCATGACTTTTTTCAGGGCCTCGCCGAAGTCGCCCACTAGGGAGCAGCAGATGCACCCGGAGTTCATCTCGGAAATCTCTATCCCTGCGTCCTTGAGGAAGCCGCCGTCGATGCCGATCTCACCGAATTCATTTTCAATGAGGACGATCTTCTCGCCCTTCAGGGCTTCGTCCAGCAGCTTCTTGATGAGGGTGGTTTTCCCGGCGCCCAGGAAGCCGGAGATTACGTTTACTTTTGTCATAGGGGATACGCCTCTTTCTAAAAATGTTGGATACTTATTATGATAACCTTTTTTTGAAAAAAAGCAAGGGTTTTTCCGGGAAAATCCGGAAAACAGCCCCGGCCCATTTATGTCAAATAGGCCTCCAGGAGCAGGAGAGTGCTGCAGACGCCCTTCCGGTGGCTGCGCTCGTACCCGTGGGAGGCGTACACACCCGGTCCCACCAGCCCATGGCGCAGGTCGTGTCCGGCGGACAGGGTGGCCTCCACATCGGACCCATAGGACGGGTATACGTCCACGGCGAAATCCGCGCCGCTCCGGCGGGCAGCCTCGATGAGGGCGGTGACCACCTCATAGTGGTAGGGCCCCCGGCTGTCCTTGGCGCAGATGGATACCTTCCGCTCATCGCAGCCCAGCCCGTCGCCCACGCAGCCCATGTCCACGCTGATGGCCTCGGTGACGCCCGCCGGCACGGAGGCCGCGCCGCCGTGGCCCACCTCCTCAAAGACGGTGATATGCTCCCAAACCCGCCGGGCAGGCTTGATCTCACCCGACGCCACCTGAGCGGCCAGCTCCAGGAGAATGGACACCGACAGCTTGTCGTCCAGGAAACGGCTCTTGATATATCCGGAGTCCGTCACACAGGTCCTGGGGTCGAAGCAGACGATATCCCCGGGCAGGATGCCCAGCTTCTCCACGTCCTCGCGGCTGGCGACCTCCTCGTCGATGACCACTTCCATGGACTTGTACTCCCGCTTGGCGGTACGGTAGTCCGGATTGACATGGACGGAGGCGTTTTTCATCTGGAACGTGCCCGTATAGATTTTATTTGAACGGGTGATAATGCGCACATTCTCACCCTCCGCGTTGTTGGGCTCCATGCCGCCCAGAGGGGTGATGTTCAGCCGGCCGCTGCCGGTGATCTCCGCCACCATGCCGCCCAGGGTGTCTACATGGGCCTCCAGCAGCACCGCGTCATCCTCCGGCGCATCCGGATTCAGGCATACCAGCACGCCGCCCTTCCTGGTGATCTCCGGGTCCAGCCCCATGGTTCGATAGGTATCCGTTACATGTTCTGCGGCCATCCAGGTGTAGCCGGTGGGACTGTCGATGGCCAGCAGTTCCACTGCCCGCTTCATGCAGCTGTCTGTCAGCTGCTGGGAGCGTTGATCCATTGTCATAGTAAAGCCTCCTATCGCTGCGGAGCACTGCCCCGCGTTCAGATACAGTCGAAATATCCACGCCCGGCAAAAAAGCGCCGGACGGGTTTCCCCATCCGGCGGTTATTGTAGCACAAAATTCCAGAGAATGCAACTTACGCCACGCGCTTCGCGCCCACGTAATAGCCGTCGTAGTAATTCTCGCTGAGGCTGCTGATCGTGACTCCGCGGCTGCGGCCGGAGGAGGCGTGGATGAAATCACCGTCGCCGATGTAGATGCCCACATGAGAGCAGGCCTTGCCGTTGCTGCGGGAGGGATCACAGAAGAGCACCAGATCGCCGGGCTGCAGGTCCTCACGGGCCACATATGTACCGGAGCTGTTCCACTGGGAAGTGGCGGAGTGGGGGAGGCTGTAGCCGTAGAGGCTGAATATGTACATGGTAAAGCCCGAGCAGTCAAAGCCCTTGGCGGAGGCTCCGCCGTATACGTACTTCGTTCCCAGGTACTCCTGCGCCGTGGCGGCGATGTCCGCGCCCAGGCCGCCGCCGGGAGCGCCGGTGTAGACCCGCAGGAAGTCGGAGCGGATGTACCCGGTCTGACCGTCGCAGGAGACGGTGTACCAGTCGCCCTCCAGGGCGATGAGGTCCACCAGATTGCCCGCGTAGACCTTGGTGACGATGCTGCCCTCAGTGGAGGGAGTGCTGCGGACGTTCACGCAGTCGCCGGTGATGATGCCCCGGGGGTCCACCAGGGGAATGCCGTCCACGGAGACGTAATCGGCCTTCACGTAGCCTTCCTGATCGTTCCAGTTCACCAGGCACCAGTCCTCGGTGACGCTGACGATGGTCATCTCGGTCCCGTCGGTGAGAGTGGTGAGGATCGCGTCGTCCATAGAGGGGCCGCTCCGGAAATTGACGAGGCTGCCGGTGACGACGCCGGTTGCACCCGCCACAGATTCGGCGGCAGCGGCGGACACCACGCTGGCGTTGGCGCTGGAGGAAACATAGGAAGCGAAGAGGTAGCCGGTAGAGCCGTTATAGCTGACCTTGTACCAATCGCCCAGGTCCTCCAGGATCTCCACCTGCGCGCCCGTGTTCAGGTAGCTGAGCGTGGGGGAGGAGGTGGAGGGTTCCGAACGGAGCCGGAGAGCGTCTGTGTTCACGGTGCCGCTCTCGGCGGCGAAGGCGGAAACCGTCAGAAGGGCTGCGGCCAGGACCGCCAGGAGCATCGTCTTTCCCAGTAATTTTCTCATGCGTAAATTCCTCTCGTCTTCTCTTTGGTAAGGTATTTTATGTGCTCACCGCTCCATCACGGCGGCTGCGGTCTTTATTTTCCGGCCAGGGCCCGCTCCAGCCAGATAGCGGAGATGTCCATGGCGGCGTAGAGGCTGTCTTTCTCGCTGCGCTTGACGATCCGGTCCCGGCTCTTCTGGTCCGCTCCGGCCCGCTGGTGGAGTTCCACGGCCACCTTGGTGGCGATTTCCAGGTCGTTCTCCGTTTTGCTCTCCTTGACGTGCATCTGAATGATGTGGGAGTCCGCCATGGAGCCGTAATAGATGGTTTTGCCGATCCGGCGCAGGGGGTGGCTGCGGTAGACCAGACCTTCCGCTTGCTGTGCCATCCGGTCACGTCCTTTCATAAAGAGGTTTGTCACATTTGTAACCGAATTGTAACATATCGTCTTCGATCTGTCAACACTTGAATTGCCATTCCCGTGAGGAAATTTTTCCCACCGGGCCGAATCCCGTCAAAAAGCGCAATATGCCGCCTCGGTTTTTGTGCATCATATCAAAAAAACCGCCCGCGGACAAAAAGGCAGCGAGGACAGCAAGCCTTTTTTATGGCTCCTGTCCTCGCTGTTTCCGGTATCAAATTGTAACAAGTGCAAAAATCAGGACATCCGGACGATGCACTCCAGAGTCACGCCGTTTATCGTGGCGGTGATCTGGGTGGTGCCTTTGCCCGCCCGGGTCACCAGTCCCGTCTCGCTGATAGTGGCGATCCCGGTGTTATTGCTGGCCCAGGTGACGCCCTGGTCGGGGCCCATGATCTCCCACTTGCCGTCGTCCTTTTTGACCTTCATCTGCCAGGTGTTCTCACTGGGGGACAGGGTGAAGTCGTCTTTGCTCAACCGGTAGGTGCTGGGGTTGGGGTCCACCCAGGGGTCGCCCTCCACCTTCACCTGACAGGTGGCCGTCTCCTCGCCGGATGTGGCGGTGATGGTCACGGTGCCGCCCGCCTTGCCGGTGACGGAGCCTCCGTCCACGGAGGCGATTTCCGGATTGGAGGAGGACCAGCTGACCTCGCCGCTGCCGCCGCTGGCGGTCAGACGTCCGGTCTCGCCGGCCGGGATGGTGATATCCGTCTGGGACAGCGTCAGCGGTCCGGCAGGCTCTGCCGGGTCCGCTGTGGGTTCCGATGGCGTATCGGAGATAACTGGTTCCACGCCGGGGGAAGGTTCATCACCATCGGATACCGAAGGTTCCGGCGTCTGGATATCCGGCTCAGAAGGTGTCTGCGGCCCCGTCTGGTCTGCGGACGGGGGAGAAGGCTCCTGGGTATCCCGGATGCCCACCGCGTCCGCCACCCGGTCCCCGAAGAAGACGTAGCCCACCACGCACAGGATGATGATGCCCGTGAGCAGCAGCATGACGCCGCCCGCGCCGCCGTTGCTGTTCTGGCGCTTTTCCAGCCGGCGGCCTCCCCGGCGGTGCAGGGGCCTGCCGTGCTTGATGGCGTCCTCCTCCTCGCAGAAGGGGCAGGAGCGGTATGTATCGGAGTATTCCTCCCCGCATTTGGGGCAGCGGCGGTTGCTCATGGCGGCATGTCCTCCTCGGGATCAAATTGCATTTACATAATACCGTGTTTTTCCGGCGCAGTCAACCGGATTTTGTCGAATTAGACGGGAGAAACAAAAAATTTGTTCCCCCGCGCCAGAATTCTCCAGCCATAAACCGCTTTGCTTTACACAAGCTAGGAGGGATTGGAGGATTGATGCACCATGAAAAAATTCCGGATGCCTACGGCATATACCATTTTATTCCTGCTGCTGATTCTTGTGGCGGCGGCCACCTGGGTGATTCCCGCCGGAACTTACCAGCGCGCGGGGGAGGAGGAGACGCCGGTGGCGGGCACCTATCAGGAGGCAGAGCGGCAGCCCCAGGGACCGGGGGACGTGATTCTGGCTTCCTTCCAGGGCTTCTACGATGCGGTGGACGTGGCGCTGTTTATTTTAATGGTAGGCGGTTTTCTGGGCGTTGTTATGAAGACCGGCGCCATTGATGCGGGCGTCAGCAATGTGATCCGGCTGCTGGGCGGCAAGGAGATATTTCTCATCCCGGTGCTGATGATCCTGTTCAGCCTGGGGGGAACCTCCTTCGGCATGTGGGAGGAGACCATGGCCTTTTATCCCCTCTTGATTCCTGTATTCGTTGCGGCGGGCTTTGATCCGCTGGTGGGCATCTCCGTGGTGCTGCTGGGCAGCGGGGCGGGGGTGCTGGCCAGCACGGTGAATCCCTTTGCCACGGGCATCGCCTCCGGCTTCGCGGGAGTGAGCTTGGGGGATGGCCTCATGACCCGGCTGATGATGCTGGTCCTCTTTGACGCGGTGGCCATCTGGTACGTGATGGCCTACGCCGCCAAAGTCCGCAGCCACCCGGAGAAATCGCTGACCGCCGGGCTCGGCTGCAAGTTTATCCGGCCGGCCGGCGGCGACGTGCCCACCCTCACCTTCCGGCGGAAGGTGGTCCTGACCCTTTTTGCCGTGGTGTTTCTCATTATGACCTACGCGGTCATTCCTTTTGACGAGATCGGCATTCCCATTCCCACCCTGGGCTGGTGGTTTTCGGAGCTCAGCGGCCTGTTTCTGGTGGGCGGCGTCGTCATCGGCATGGTCTACGGCCTGGGGGAGATGGAGACCATCAACGCCTTCGTGGCCGGAGCGGCGGACCTGATCGGTGTGGGCTTCATCATCGGCATCAGCCGGGGCATCACCGTCCTCATGGACGGGGGACAGATCACGGACACGGTGCTCTACTGGGGGGAGCGGGCCCTGGAGGGGACGGGATCGGTGGCCTTCATCCTGCTGGTGTATCTCATTTATATTCCCCTGTCGATTCTGATCCCCTCGTCCTCGGGGCTGGCCACCCTGTCCGTACCCATTCTGGCCCCCCTGGGGGAGTTCGCCGGAATCAGCGGCAGTCTGATCGTCACCGCCTTCCAGTCCGCCTCGGGCCTTGTGAACATTGTCACCCCCACGGCGGCGGTGGTGATGGGTGGTCTGGCCCTGGGGGAGGTGCCCTATGACCGCTGGGTGCGGTTTGTGTGGAAATTGATACTGATTTTCTTCCTTCTGACCATTGCATTTTTGGCGGTATCGGCTATTTTATAGACACTTGTGTGTGTGTTATACTCATAAGAAAAGCCGCCGCGCAGGAGGGAGTCCTATGAAAGTTATCGACATGCACACACACATTTTTCCGGAGAAGATCGCCGCCAAGGCAACCATCGCCACGGCGGAATACTTCGACCTGCCGGAGCCGCCCAACCACTACGGCAGCGTAGGCGAGCTGCTGGAGGTCCTGGGCCGCGCCCGCATTGACTGCGCCATGGTGTTCTCCGCCGCCACCACGGCCCATCAGGTGGAGCATATCAACCGCTATATCCTCTCCGAGACGGAGGCCCACCCGGGTCTCATCCCCTGCGGCACCCTCCACGCCGGGTACGAAAACTACCGGGAGGAGCTGGGGTGGATGCGTGAGCATGGGATGTACGGCGTGAAGCTCCACCCGGAGTTCCAGCATTTCCCTCTGAATGACGAGCGGCTGTTCCCCATGTTTGAGGAGATGGAGCGTCAGGACATGTTTCTCATCGCCCACATGGGGGACCCACGTGTGGACGTCTCCGGTCCCCGCCATATGATCCCCATTGCCGAGACCTTCCCCAAACTGCGGTGCATCGCCGCCCATCTGGGCAACTGGGGGGACTGGGACATTGAGAAGATCCGCCCCCTGGCGAAGCTGCCCAACGTCTATACGGATATCAGCTCCTCCTTCAGCTACGTCACGGACAAGGCGCCTCTGTATCCCATTCTGCGGGAGTACGACCCCACCCATGTCTTCTGGGGCTCGGACTACCCCATCTGGTGTCCCCAGAAGGAGTTGGACAAGACCCTGGCTTTAGGCCTGGAGCCGGACTTTCTGGAGGACGTTCTCTTCAACAATTTCGCGGCGTTCTACCACTATAAAAAGCTCTGAGATTGAACGCGCTGCATAGTTGTCTGGGAGCCGCCTCTGGCGGCTTCCAGATTTTTTCTCAAAAAAGCATCAAAAAGAATTTGGTCGGCGCGTGCGCCGCCGGACCGGTCCCCGGAGACGAAACCCATTGCCGTTCCTGGATTTTGCCCGGTGTCAGGCGGCCCACGGATGACGGAAGTATGCTTTTCGTCGAAGGATCGCATCGGACAGTAGTCAAAATACCGTAATTTTGATGCAAAGATGCCCTCGTACTTTTTACTTTAATGTGAAATGTACGAGGGCGTCCATTATAATAATACATTTGATTTAAGCCGGTTTGCTCGCCGCCGCAAAATATGGCGTATATTGCTTCCGGCCTTTGGAAGTAATATTTACGATTTCTTCCAGCGCTTGAGGGTCGGGAACCAGTTCCGCATCATCTGCTCCGCCTCCTCCTGAGTGCCCATAGGATAGCCGTTCTCCTTGTTGAATTTCAGGTTCAGAGCGATCATATCCTCCATGGCGGCATCAGGGTCGGTAAAGGCCCCGTTTTGATAGCAATAGCGGCAGTAGTCGCCGCTGGGGGAGCCGTCCGCTTCAGCGCCCACGTCCTCGGGCTTGTCCAGGGGCATTCCGCAGCACTGACAAAATTTTCGTTCTTCCATTGTAAAAGCCTCCTTATCGTGGACGGGGACTTCCGCCCCGTCTCTGCCGTCAGGATACGCCTTCAAACCTGACAGGGTCTGTCCGGTTTCATAGACCGCCAAAAGTTTTTTTGCTTCTCCAGCGAGGATGCCCCGCCAGCAGACCGGCGAGAGCACCTCCAGCTGGCCGCCGAAGGACAGCAGGAAGGACAGCAGCCACTGGTCCCCGGGAAAGGCGCAGCGTACCAGCAGATGACCGTCCGGATCCTGAACGATCTGCCGGGGATGGAAGTAGTCCCGCACCCGCCAGGCGGCGGAGGGGGCGAAGCGTAAATGCAGTTCCACACCCTGCTCCTCTCCGGGCTGCGGGTTCTCCAGCCGCTCCGGAGGACGGCGGGGCAGACAGAGATCCTCCTCCAACGTCAGACCCTCCATCCGCGCCAGACGGAAGACCCGCCAATCCTGCCGGGTCCGGCAGAAGGCCGACAGATACCAGCACCCGCTTTTGAATACCAGCTGGGCGGGCTCCACGGTCCTGCGGCTGCGCTCCCCGGCGGCGCTGTAGTAGGTGAAGGACAACGGCCTGCGGGACAAAATAGCCTTCTTTATCAGGGCGAAGCTCTCACGCTCCGCCGTTCCGCTGCCCCAGTCGGTAAAGTCCACTTTCAGCCAGTCGCCGCCCTCCCGGCGGAAGAGTGCGGTGAGCCGGGCCAGGGTTTCCCCCTCCGCCTCTCCGCCGGTGGCCAGGATGGCCTGGAGGGCGAAAAGGATCTCGTCCTGCTGTGCCTGGGAGAGGAGGGCTTTGTCCAGCACGAACTGGCTCATGAGCCGGATGCCGCCGCCCTGGCCCTTCTGGGTGAACACTGGAATGCCTGCGGCGGACAGGGCGTCGATGTCCCGGTAGATGGTGCGCTCCGACACCTCCAGCCGCCGGGCCAATTCTCCGGCGGTAACGGCCCTCTTTTCCACCAGGAGGTATAAGATTTCAAATAGACGGCTGTTCTTCATAAGACCTCCGCTGTACTGTGTCCGATACTTTTCATCGAAGAATCGTATGATTTCTGATCAACAATCTGCGCTGGAGGTCAAAAATTCGTGAAGCTCAGAAAAGAAAGCGAATTTCCGCTCTTCATCGTGAATTTTCAACCGCATCCCTCCGCCGTCATTCCTATAATGGGAGACAGAGCGATCACCAACCGGCGGGAAACGATATTATTGGAGGAAAACGACTATGGCAAGGCAGCTAAAACCGACCCAAAGCGAATTGGACGGCGTTCAGTACCGCAAAGCCAAGCTCTGGCAAATTATCCTGTACGCCTGCAATGGCCTGGTGGGCATGAGCGTTTACTCCCTCATCGGCATGGCCGGCTACAGCGCCAGCATCGGCTATGGCATCAGCAGCATTGTGGTGGGATATATCCTCACCGCCACCCGCATTCTGGATGGGATCACAGATCCGCTTCTGGCGTTCCTTTACGACAAAGTCAACACCCGCTTCGGCAAGCTGCGGGTATTGGCAGTAAACCTCACCGTTCCCTCTCCCGGAACACCGTAGGCGTCATACCGGTGACCTCACGGAAGATCTGGCTGAAATAGCTGCGGGTGGCGAAACCCAGCTGGCCCGCGATTTCCAGTATGGACAGGTCCGTGCTCTGCAGCAGGAGCTTGGCCCGCTCCACCCGGGCGAACTTGATGTAGTCGTTGATGAAAAATCCGGTTTCCTCTTTGAACTTCCGGGTGATATAATATTCGCTGTAGCCCGCCAGGGAAGCCAGATCGGAGGCGCGGATCTTCTCCCCCGGATTCATCTCAATATAGTCGCAGCACTTCTGGACCGCCTCTGACCGGGCTGGATTGCTCCGGCAGCGATGGACCCGGCGGATGAAGTCGTCGTACATCATGATGGAAATAGCGGTGATTTCGTCAATGGTCCTGGCGTTTTCCGCGTTCTGGATATAGGCGTCCCCCAGGGAGTAAGCCTCCTCGGGGGACAGCCCGCCCTCTATGGCGGCCCGGCAGACGATGGAGCAGAAAACGATCACGGAGTTTTTCGCCTGCCGCAGGGGTGCGCCGCCCCGGAGAGGGACGCCGTCACTGATCAGGGAGGAGTTGTGAAAGGCGGTTTTGTAGTTGAGGTCTCCGTTGCGCACCATTTGCAGCATGGCCCGTTCGGCATTCCAGATCATGTGCCGGTCCCGGTAGGGGCCGGAGGAGGGACCGGCAGTTCCCTTGGCGGGGAGGACGTTCAGCACGCACAGGTCGTTGGACTGTAAATGCCTCCCCATCAGGCAGTAGTGGAGCATCAGGATATACCGGGAGAAGACGACGTGCTGGGAGACCGGCACCTGGTCGAGGCTCTGCATGAAGCGGGACTTCCAGGCGATGGAGATCTCCCGGTCCTGGTAGAGGGCCATCCCGTCCCTGATTTGGCGGACGGCGGTGTCGGAGAAGAAGACCGGTCCCAGCACGCACGCCCGGACCAGCTTGTCCTCCCGTTTCTCGAAGGCCGCGCCCCATATCAACCCCATCTCCGTTCCCAGCAGCACCGGCGCATTCTGGGCGGCAGCGTAGGCCAGCATCCGGGTCCGGGAGCCGGAGAGGGAAAAGGCGGTGTCGAAGATCGCCTCTTCCGGACAGTTGGAGGAGAGCAGATTTCCCTCCCCGTCGTACTGCCACAGGCAGATCTCTCCGCCGCAGCGGATGAGTTCCCGGAACAGTTCAAGATTTTGTAAAGCATCCATATCCAAGCCCCCTTTGTCTCTATCATAACAGAAAGTACGCTTCTTTTCAACAAGGAGGAACCATATGCGAACTATTACCGTACTTGATACCGGCTGGACCTTTGTGAAAACCGCCTCCGGCCCTCTGGAGGCGGCCCAGGCATCCGGCGAAGCCGTCACCCTGCCCCACACCTGGAACGCCGCCGACGGCCAGGACGGCGGCAACGACTATTACCGGGGGACCTGCTGGTACGTCCGTGAGCTGGACCGCCCCGCTCTGGAGGAGGGCGGCGAGGCCTGGCTGGAATTTGCCGGAGCCGCCATGACGGCGGAGGTATACCTCAACGGTGAAAAACTGGCCCGCCACGAGGGCGGTTATTCCGCTTTTCGGGTGAACCTCACCGGGCGCCTGCGGGAGAAAAACACCCTGGCCGTCTCCGTGGACAATAGCGATAACGACCGGGTGTACCCACAAAAGGCGGATTTTACCTTTTACGGAGGTCTGTACCGGGAGATGCGGCTGATCTGCGTCCCGCGGGTGCATTTTGATTTGAGCTATTGCGGCGCGCCCGGGATCAAGGTGACGCCGGTGGTGGATTTGGAGAGCAGGTCCGCCCGGGTGATCGTGGAGACCTGGCAGACGGGCGGGGGAGACGTGACCATTACTGCGGCAGGGCAGTCCAGAACGGCCGCCCCTGCAGACGGCCATGCCCAGGCGGTGTTTACCATCGAAAATGTCCGGCTGTGGGACGGCGTGACAGACCCGTATCTCTACACTGCCGCCGCCTCGCTGCCCAGTGGGGATCAGGTGTCCGCCCGGTTCGGCTGCCGGAAATTTGAGATCGATCCCCAGAAGGGCTTCCTGCTCAATGGCCGCAGCTATCCTCTCCGGGGCGTCAGCCGTCATCAGGACCGGAAGGGCGCGGGTAATGCCCTGACCATGGAGATGCACCGGGAGGACATGGCCATCGTCCGGGAGATCGGGGCCAACACCCTCCGGCTGGCCCACTACCAGCACGCCCAGGAGTTCTATGACCTCTGCGATGAGAACGGCATCGTGGTCTGGGCGGAGATCCCCTACATCACCATGCACATGAGAAACGGCAGGGCCAACACCCTCAGCCAGATAGAGGAATTGGTGGCTCAGTGCTATAACCACCCCAGCATCGCCGTATGGGGCCTCTCCAATGAGATCACCGCCGCCAGTGCGGTGGATGAGGATCTGCTGGAGAACCACCGGCTGCTCAATGAACTGTGCCACCGCATGGACAAGACCCGGCCTACCACCATGGCAGATGTGTTCATGCTGGAGACGGACAGTCCCATTCTGGACATCCCGGACGTAAACAGCTACAACCTGTACTTTGGCTGGTATCTTGGGGAACTGGAGCAGAATGAGGAGTTTTTCGACGAGTTCCATAGGAAGTACCCCGACCGCTGCATCGGCTTTTCCGAGTACGGCGCGGATGCCAACCCCCAATACCAGTCCGCCGCTCCGGAGCGTGGGGACTACACGGAGAGCTATCAGGCCCGCTGCCATGAGCACATGCTGAAGATGATTGAGGAGCGGCCCTGGCTGTGGGCAACCCATGTGTGGAACCTGTTCGATTTTGCCGCCGATGGTCGTGACGAGGGCGGCAAACACGGGGAGAACCAGAAGGGGCTGGTCACCTTTGACCGGAAGCTCAAGAAGGACGCCTTCTACCTCTACAAGGCCGCGTGGAACAAGACGGAGCCCTTCGTCCACCTCTGCGGCAGCCGGTATGTGGACCGGACGGAGCCGGTGACGGAGATCAAGGTCTACTCCAACCAGAGCGAGGTCAGTCTTTATGTGGACGGCCGCCTGCTGGCCAGTCAGGAGGGGAGGACCGTATTCCGCTTCCGCGTGCCCATCACCGGCGAACACTCTATCGAGGCCCGTTCAGGAGATGTATGCAGTATCATGCTGGTACGGAAAGTGACGGAACCCAACCCGGAGTATATCTTCAACAGGGAGGCCGGCACCGTCACCAACTGGTTTGACCAGGAGATTGACTCCGGCTGTTACTCCATCGCCGATACGTTAGCGGAGCTGCGCTCCAACCCGGAGGCGGGGGCGATCATTGACCGTATGATGGCCCAGGCGTCCGCCAGCCGGGGCGACGTGGCGGAGAGCGTGAAGGACAATCCCGCCCTCCAGCGGATGATGGGCCGTATGACCCTGATCAGCCTGCTCAAGCAGGCGGGGAATATTGATGAGGAAAGCATCAAACAGCTCAACCGCATTCTGCAGGGTATCAGGAAGACGAATTGAGGAGGAGCGCCAGGCTATGTTTGGTGCGGACGAGGCTCGTCATGGCTGGGAGCGGAAGGGGGAGAGCAACAAGCCCTCCGAGCCGGTCACAGAGTTGGACCGGCTGATCCGGCAATATATTGGCACCAAGCCCTTTATTGAAGGGGCATTCATGACGAAATATAAGGAAAGGTACTATCTCCAATACGCTGTCCCGGTACAGAGCGCAATGTCTGCGCCGACGGTGTGTACGTTTCCGACAAACCCGCGGGACCCTTTGCCTATCAGCCCCACAACCCCCTTTCTTCTGCGATTTTGATGAGGACGGGGTGCTGCTGCACTGCAGCCGGCACTTTGCGGATGCCCTCTTGTTCTCCCGGAGGGCGTTCGGACGGATAAGAATATCCGGACCTGGTGGGCGGGGGTGACGACAGGCGAGGTTTTGAAGATGGAGGGATGACAATGGCTGTCAAAGCAGTCCAGCAATTCATGTTGGGAACGGTGATGAACAATGAAGCCCAGGCACGGGACACAATGCAGAAAATGAAAACCGCCGGATACGACGGCATCGAACTGTGCGGGTTTATGATTCACCCGGCGGGATTTATGGTGCGGATGATGACCAAGGCTGCCGGTATGCCGGTGGGCAGGGGCGGCAGCCTGGACTGGAAGGGCCTGGTGAAGGACTCCGGTCTGCAGGTGGTCAGCCTCCACACGGACCTGGGCAGTGCAGAGCGTGACCCCGCCGCCGTCGCCGCCGAGGCCAAGGCGTTCGGGACAAGGTATGCGGTCATCACGGGCATGTACCGCTTCGCCTACGGCGAGGAAAAGGCCGTCCGGGAACTGGCGGAGCAGCTGAACAAGGTGGGGGAAGCTGTGCGGAAGGAGGGCGTTTCCCTCCTCTACCACAACCATAACTGCGAATTGCAGCGGGTAAGTTCGACCCGGCGGGGATACGACATCCTGCTGGAGGAGACAGACCCGGCGGCGGTGAACTTTGAATTTGACAGCTACTGGTTTGCCGAAGGCGGCGCTGATCCGCTGGAATGGATGGAGCGATTGGGAAGCCGGATGAAGCTGTGGCATATCAATGACCGGGGCGCACGGCTCGCCGGCCCCGCCATGACGCCCATTCTGAAAACCGACAGCGCGGAGCTGGGGACGGGGAATATGCCTCTGGAGGCTCTGGCAGAACAGGCGAAGCGGGCCAATGTGGAGGCCGTGGTGCTGGAGAGCCACCGGAATTGGGTGGAGAAATCGCCGGTGAAGAGCTTCCAGGTCAGCGCAGAATTTCTGAACGGGCATTTTTGAGGAGGGGAAATATGTCTGATTTGAGGTCACATTTTATCACGGTTGAACGTCCTTTCAAGGAAGGAACAGTAGAAGTTTTTGAGCAGCGCATCCCTGCCGCCGGGGTGGAACGGGCAGTTTTGAGCATCACGGCGTTGGGAGTGTATGAAGCAGAGCTGAACGGGAAGAAAATCGGTGATCTGCTGTTCACGCCGGGATACACCTATTATCCGAAGGATCTGCACTATCAGGTCTATGATGTGACGGCGCTTCTGGCGGAGGAAAATTTGCTGCGGGTCTACCTGGGCCAAGGGTGGTACTGCGGACGGTTCACCTGTGATAATAAGACACAAATCTACGGCGAACATCCGGCGGTATCCTGGGTGCTGCAGATGGAAATGGCGGATGGAAGTGAGCGCCGGTTCTGCTCTGACGATAAGAGCGTGAAGGCGGTACGCAGTCCTTATGAATATGCCGGATTCTATGACGGAGAGATCTGCCATGCGGACGGCGGGCCGGACAGCGTGATCCAGCCGATCCCCTATACGGGGCCAGTGCCGGAGGTACTGGAGGAAAGCGCTGCCGGGGTAAAGATCCAGGAAGAGATCCCTGTTCAGACTGTCACAAAGGCGGGAGACGCGACCATCCTTGACTTCGGTCAGAATTTTGCGGGGATCATTGAGATCGACCCAACAAAAATGACCGGCAGTACGCTGAAGCTCCGCCACGGTGAGATATTGAACCCGGATGGGACGCTCTATACCGCCAATCTGCGGAAAGCCAAGGCGGAAACGGTTTATCATAAGGGGATGTCTGCGGATAAGTACCGCCCCCGGTTCACCTATATGGGCTTCCGATATGTGGAGCTCACCGGCACAGACTACGAACCGGGTCTGCTGGCCGCTTATGCTGTTTATAACGAGATGGAGCGGACCGGCAGCTTCTCCTGCGGCAATGCGCTGGCCGATCGGTTATACCAGAATCAGCTCTGGGGGCAGAAATCGAACTATGTGGAAGTCCCCACCGACTGTCCTCAGCGGGACGAGCGCATGGGCTACACCGGCGACGGACATGTTTTCGCCCTGACAGGAGCGTACAACTTTGACACGGAAGCGTTCTGGGCCAAATTCCTCAAGGACATCCGGTACAGCCAGATGGACAACGCCGATGGTTATGTGGCACCCACCATCCCCGCCCAGGGGCCAGCCGGGATCGGCTTTCTGACCATGCTGGGCTGGGGGAACTGTGTGACCATTGTGCCGGAGATGCTGTACTGGCAGTATGGGACGGACAGATATCTCCGGGAGCAATACGAGAGCATGAAGGCCTTCGTGGAATGTGAAATCCGGAAAATGGGGGACGCCAATCTGTGGCTGGCTCCGAATCTGGGCGACTGGCTGACCATGGGACGGGACGTGGCTTTTATGGCTATGCACAACGGTCCGGTATCCAATGCGTTTATTGTAAATGATCTGCGTATTTTGGCTTGGACTGCGGAGCGGTTCGGCAAAACAGAGGACGCGGAACGATATGCAGCCCAGCTGGAGAAGACACGCGGAGCATATCTGGCCGCTTTTGTCAAAGAGGACGGTACGATGGCGGACGACTACCAGGGCGCGTACATTATGGCGCTGCGGTTTGTCATTCCAAGAGGAGAGCTCTGGGACAGGACCTTTGCCAGGCTGGTGGAAAAGATCCATGCCGAGGGGATGCAGACCGGCTTCTTTGCCACCGAGCACCTCCTTCCTCTGCTGGCAGATAACGGGGAGGCCAAGCTGGCCTTTGACCTTCTGCTTCAGGAGGAGTGCCCCGGCTGGATGTACCAGGTCAAGCGGGGAGCGACCACCATCTGGGAGCGGTGGGACGCCCTGCGGCCCGACGGCACGGTGAACGAGAGCAGGATGTCCGATGACAATATGGTTTCTTTCAACCACTACGCATTCGGCAGCGTCGGGGAATTTTACTATAGATATATCCTGGGGATTCAGCCGGCGGAACCAGGGTTTGCCAGGGTACGTATCCGACCAATTATGGACGCTCGGCTGGAGAGCGTCAAGGGCAGCTATCGCTCCCGCGCCGGAGAGATCGCGGTATCCTGGAAGGTACAGGGCGAACGCGCAGCGCTGGAAGTGGATACGCCGGTTCCAGCGGAGATCATACTGCCCGATGGGGAAGTGAAGCAGGTTCCGGCAGGAAAATACCAATACCAGCAGGCGCTGTAAAGAGGGAGCACAAAATGCAGGAGTTTCTTCCGGTGGACTTCCTTTTGGTAAACTCCGCCGCCCAGACAGTGTACGGAGCGGCCTGGTGAACAATATTTATGATAAGAAGCAAAATAGTTCTTTAATCTGTAAAAAATAAGGAGAATATAATGAAATTAGAACTTCGTCAAAACTGCCGGTACGCCATCGCCTGCCCCACCAGCATGGGTGTGCGTATCACCCCGGAGGACCGCATGGCGGTCCACAACAGCACTCATTTTCTCATGACCTCCACCAGCGCGGAGACCAACGTGCTGAACGTGGCCTCTTCCCTGGGCCGCGAGTGCCTTGCCCTGACCAAGTTCGTCAAGGACAGCCCGGTGGCGGCATTCATCAAGGCCCAGCTTCGCGCCCGGAACATCCGCTATGAGGGCGTCGAGGTGGAGCAGGGAGGCCCCTGGGGCTACCGCCACCAGTTCAACGTGGCCGACAGCGGCTTCGGCCTCCGGGCCCCTCGAGTCTGGAATGACCGTGCCGGAGAGGTGGGCCGGACACTGAACGCCTCCGAGTTCGATATTCCTAGAATTTTCGGTCAGGAGGGCGTAGCCATCCTCCACATCTCCGGGCTGATTGCCGCCATGAGCGAGGAGACTACCGCCTGCTGTCTTGCCCTGGCCAAGGCCGCCAAGGAATACGGCACCCTGGTCAGCTTTGACCTCAACTACCGGGCTTCCTTCTGGAAGGGACGGGAGGCGGAGCTGCGTCAGGCGTTCCATCAGATCGCGTCCGCCGCCGACATCCTGGTGGGCAACGAGGAGGACTTCCAGCTCTGCCTGGGTTTCACCGGCCCGGAGGCAGGCGGAAAGGATCTTACCGCTAAGATCGACAGCTTCAAGGGAATGGTCAGCGAGGTCAAAGCCAAGTACGGCAACGCGAAAATCTTCGCCACCACCCTCCGGCAGGTGATCTCCGCCAACGAGCACCTCTGGGGTGCTCTGATGCTGGCGGACGGTGAGTGGATCGTGGAGGAGCCCCGGCCCATCCCGGTGCTGGACCGCATCGGCGGCGGGGACGGCTTCACTGGCGGCGTGCTGTACGGGGTTCTGAACGGCTGGGAACCGGAAAAATGCCTGCAATTCGGCTGGGCCAGCGGTGTACTGGCGGCATCCAGTTTGAACGATTACGCCGAGCCGGCGGACGAAAAGCAGATCTGGGACATTTACGCGGGCAACGCCCGTGTGCAGAGATAAGGGGGAGAACGCTATGAAAAAAGCAGACATCGGCCTGGTGGGACTTGCCGTCATGGGCGAAAATCTGGTGATGAACATGGAATCCAAGGGCTTCACCGTGGCCGTGTTCAACCGCACTACTGAGAAGGTCACAAAGTTTGTGGAGGGCCGCGCCAAGGGGAAGAACATCATCGGCACATATTCCCTGCAAGAGCTGGCGGACAGCCTGGAGAAGCCCCGGAAGATCATGATGATGGTGAAAGCCGGACAGGCGGTAGATTCTCTCATTGACCAGCTGCTCCCCATCCTGGAGCCCGGCGACATCCTCATTGACGGCGGCAACAGCCATTTCCCCGACACCATCCGCCGTACCGAGTATGTAGAGAGTAAGGGCCTCAAGTACATCGGCTGCGGTGTGTCCGGCGGCGAGGAGGGGGCACTGAACGGCCCCTCCATGATGCCCGGCGGCTCCCCGGCGGCGTGGGAATCCGTGAAGCCCATCTTCCAGGCGATCTGCGCCAAGGTAGAGGACGGCTCTCCCTGCTGCGACTGGGTGGGTGAGAACGGCGCGGGCCACTTCGTGAAGATGGTTCACAACGGCATCGAGTACGGCGACATGCAGCTCATCTGCGAGGCATACCAGCTCATGCGGGACGGCCTGGGCCTGACCAGCGCGGAAATGCACGACATCTTCGCGGACTGGAACAACACCGAGCTGGACAGCTACCTCATCGAGATCACCCGCGACATCCTGGGTTACCGGGACGAGAAGGGTGAGACAGTGGTGGAGCATATCCTGGACACCGCCGGACAGAAGGGCACCGGCAAGTGGACAGGCATCGCCGCCCTGGACGAGGGAGTCCCCCTGACCCTCATCGGCGAGGCCGTCTTCGCCCGGTGCCTCTCCGCCATGAAGGAGGAGCGCGTCACCGCCGCCAAAGCCTTCCCCCGCAGCGTCCCCGCCTTCACCGGCGACAAAAAGGCGTTCATCGAGAGCATCCGCAAAGCCCTCTACGCCTCCAAAATCATCTCTTACGCCCAGGGCTACACCCTCATGCGTACCGCCGCCAAAACCTACGGCTGGAATCTGAACTACGGCGGCATCGCCCTCATGTGGCGCGGCGGCTGCATCATCCGCAGCGTGTTCCTGGGCAAGATCAAGGAGGCATACGACAAGAACCCCGAGCTGGAGAATCTCCTGCTGGACGACTATTTTGCCGAGACCATCAAGGGCCTGATCCCCGCCTGGCGGGAAGTTGTAGCCTATGCTGTCAGCGTGGGCATCCCCATGCCCGCTTTCACCTCCGCCCTGAGCTATTTTGACGGCTATACCAGCGCCAACCTTCCCGCCAACCTGCTCCAGGCCCAGCGGGACTACTTCGGCGCTCACACCTACGAACGCACGGACGCGCCCCGGGGCCAGTTCTTCCACACCAACTGGACGGGTCACGGCGGGAATACCACCGCCAACACTTATCAGGCGTAGGGGAGGGACGATCATGAATCTGCCTCTGAAAACGGACTTATCCGGCAAAGTTGCCGTGGTCACCGGCGCGGGCGGCGTGCTGTGCAGCGTGTTCGCCAAGGCCCTCGCCGCCGCCGGAGCGAAGGTGGCCCTGCTGAACCGCACCCTCGCTAACGCCGAAGTGGTGGCGGAGGAGATCCGCGCTGACGGCGGCACGGCGAAAGCCTACCAGTGCAATGTGCTATCAAAAGAGGATCTGGAGCGCTGCCGGGAGGAGGTCGTCCGGGACTTCGGCCCCTGCGACATCCTCATCAACGGCGCAGGCGGCAACAACGCCCGCGCCACCACCGACAAGGAATACTACGAGCCCGGCGACCTGGACGCGGAAACGAAATCCTTCTTTGACCTGGATCGAGAAGGTGTGGAAGCGGTGTTCAACCTCAACTTCACCGGCGTACTGCTGACCACCCAGGTCTTTGCCCAAGACATGGTAGACCGTCCCGGCTGCAACATTCTGAACATCAGCTCCATGAACGCCTACACGCCGCTGACAAAGATCCCCGCTTACTCCGGTGCCAAGGCGGCGGTGAGCAACTTCACCCAGTGGCTGGCGGTGCATTTCTCCAAGGCAGGCATCCGGGTCAACGCTATCGCCCCCGGCTTCTTCTCCTGCAAGCAGAATGCCTCCCTGTTGTGGAACCCGGACGGCTCCCCTACACCCCGCACGGAGAAGATTTTGGCGGCCACTCCCATGGGCCGCTTCGGCCTGCCGGAGGAGCTGCTGGGAACCCTGCTGTTCCTGCTGGACAACGACGCGGCGGGATTCATCACCGGTGTAGTCATCCCGGTGGACGGCGGATTCAGCGCCTACTCGGGGGTATAAACATGGAGTTATTTGCCAAGGCCAAGACAGACACCGGCCTGAGCCGGGAGGAGATTAAGGCCCAGCTGCTGCGCTCTCTGGAGGGCAGAACGCTGAAAAACGTCCTTATCATCCCTCCAGACTTCACCCGCTTCCACTCCAACGCCGGATACATTACCAACGTCTATTACCACGCCCTGCATGAAATGGGCTGCCATGTGGACATCCTCCCCGCTCTGGGGACCCACGAACCGGTGACACGGGAGCAGGCGGCGACCATGTTCGGAGACATCCTCTTTGACCTCTTCATCCCCCACAACTGGCGCACGGACGTGGTGAAGCTAGGTGAAATTCCGGCAGAATATTTGGAGGAAATCACCGAGGGCCTCTGGCATGATCCTGTCAGCGTGGAGATCAACCGCCGGGTGATGGACGAAAAGTACGATCTGATCCTCTCCATCGGCCAGGTAGTTCCCCACGAGGTCGTTGGCATGGCGAACCACGCCAAGAACTTGTTTGTGGGCGTAGGCGGCAGCGAGATGATCAACGCCAGTCACATGGTGGGCGCAGTCTACGGCATGGAGCGCATGATGGGCAAGGACCACACCCCCGTCCGAAAGCTCTTTGACTACGCTCTGGAGCATTTCCTGAACGCCCGTCCCCTCCTGTTTGTCCTGACCGTCACCACCGCCCCGGCTGGCGACATCCGCACCCACGGCCTGTTCATCGGCGATACCCGGAGAGCCTTCGAGAAGGCGGTGGTACTGGCCCAGGAGAAAAACATCGACTTCGTAGACCACGGCATCCAAAAGTGCGTGGTCTATCTGGATCCCAGCGAGTTCAAGACCACCTGGCTGGGCAACAAGGCGGTCTACCGCACCCGCATGGCCATCGCCGACGGCGGGGAGCTGATTGTCCTGGCTCCCGGCGTGACCCATTTCGGGGAAGACCTGACAGTAGACAAACTTATCCGCAAGTACGGCTATCACGGACGCCTGAACACTCTGGAGCAGTTCAGCAAACCGGAGAATCAGGACTTACGTGACAACATGGGCGCCGCCGCCCACCTCATCCATGGCTCCTCCGATGGTCGGTTTACCATCACCTACGCGGTGAAGAATATCTCAAAAGCGGAGATTGAGGGCGTGGGCTTCCGCGCGGCGGACTACGACGAGACAGCAAAGAGGTATGACCCCGCCAGGCTGCGCCCCGGCTATAACACTTTGCCGGATGGAGAAGAAATTTATTTCATTCCCAACCCCGCCCTGGGCCTGTGGATCGACCGGGGAAAATTTTAGCAGTTTACTGAAGGAATTCTGACTGCATGCAAATCATATTATGAGAAATCGTATGACAGCACTATAAGAAAATTTGGTCTGACTCTGACATTATTCGGTTAACTCTTTGTCGGTGTAAATATCCCACCCTGCCAGTCCGGCACCTTTGAATTGAAGAACAGGCACATCTCCAAGCGCGGCTCTCCCGGACTGCGCAGCTTCACATTTGCTCCCCGTATCTTCATTCTACCACTACGCTCCTTTCTTCTCTTCCTTCGGAGCGCTCGCGTGAGATTTGCAGTGGAGAACTGCTGTGCAATTACTTTTCATTTTTCGATGGATGTGGTATACTGGACTCATCATAGGAAGGTAGTGAAAAAATGCCTCCTTGGATCTGGTTGCCAGTGGGGCATCTGACCGCTTTTTTCAGAAGAGGATAAGCAGAGACGAGGTGTTGCTCTATCGAAATTCGTGGTGTACTGTACGTGGTACAGATCGAAGAATTGGCCGCGCTGCTCTCGGAGACAGTAAAGAGTCAGAACACCATTGTCCCTTATCGTGTCATAAAAGATACTCGAAATTTCTATGTTCATTCCTATGGTGCTGAAGGAGGGTATGATAGACCTAACATTTGATAGGAGGACCGCGATGAAGCACATTTTGCTGCTGGAGGATGACGCCGCCTTGGGACAAGGCATCCGGTTTGCCCTGGAAAATGAGGGCATTCAAGTGGACCTGTGTACTGCGTTATCCCAAGCGCAAAGCATTCTGCCCGGCACAGACTTCGATTTGCTCATCCTGGATGTCAACCTGCCGGACGGGAGCGGGCTTGATTTGCTGCGGGATGTGCGGCGCTGCCATTCCAGTGTCCCCGTCATCCTGCTCACAGCGAACGATTTGGAAACTGACATCGTCGTGGGCCTTGAATCCGGAGCGGATGACTATATCACCAAACCCTTCTCTTTGGCCGTACTGCGGGCCAGGGTCAACGCCCAGCTGCGGCGCGGTACTCCGGTGCAGACGGCCACAGTAGAGTCAGAGGGGTTCTCCTTTGATTTTGAGTGGATGGAGTTCCGCAAAAACGGCCGGCTCATCGAACTGAGCAAAACGGAGCAGCGGCTGCTGCGGATACTGGTGGAGAACCGGGGCCGCGTTCTGTCCCGGGAGACACTGGTGGAGCGGGTGTGGTCCAATGGGTCGGAGTACGTGGAGGAAAACGCGCTGTCGGTCACCGTCAAGCGTCTGCGGGATAAACTGGAGGATACGCCCTCCAAGCCATGTTTTCTGAAAACGGTCTATGGCATCGGTTACACCTGGGCGGTGAACTGACATGACGGAGATTATCTGTGGCACCGCCGTTGTCATCGCAATTTTTGCGTTGGCTGCTGCGGTCTGGAACCGCCATCGGGCAAAGCGCATTCTGAAAAATCTGGACCGTATGCTGGACGCGGCTATGGCAGGGACTTTTACAGAGCAGGATTTTGACGAAAGCCTGCTCTCAGCCGTCGAATCCCGGTTTGCCCACTATCTGGCCGCCAACGCCGTCTCGGCCCAGAAACTCCAGGAAGAAAAGGACAAGATCAAGACCCTAATCGCCGATATCTCCCACCAGACGAAGACCCCGGTGGCCAACATTCTGCTGTATACCCAGCTCCTGTCGGAACAGGAGCTTTCCCCGGAGGGCCGGGACTGTGCCGCAGCCCTGGAGGGTCAGGTGGAAAAGCTGCGCGCTCTGGTGGATGCACTGGTGAAGACCTCCCGGCTGGAGACGGGTATCCTGGCTCTGCACCCGAAGGCAGGGCCGCTGGCGCCCATGCTGGAAGAGGCAGTTGCCCAGTTTATTCCCAAAGCGGCGGAGAAGGGGATCACCCTGACGCTGATCCCCACGGACACCTCGGCGGTCTTTGACCCTAAGTGGACAGCGGAGGCCGTGTGCAACCTGTTGGACAACGCGGTAAAATACACGCCCTCCGGCGGGACGGTCACGGTCGAGGTCATCTCCTACCAAATGTTCTGCCGCGTCAACGTCACGGACAACGGCCCCGGCATTCCGGAGTCGGAGCGGGCCAAGGTATTCCAGCGATTCTACCGCTCCCCCGCCGCCTACGAGACCGAGGGCGTGGGGATCGGCCTGTATCTGGCCCGCCAGATCGCGGAGGGACAGGGCGGCTGCATCAAGGTGTCCTCCCGGCCGGGGCGGGGGTGCTGCTTCTCCATTTATCTGCCCCGCAGCTGAAATCTTTCCAAACCGTAAGATTTCAGAAAGAATGTGGAAAGATTTCTGTGTTAAAGTCTGTATTGCCGAAAGGCGGTACAGACTTTTATCCTATGGAGGTACATTTTATGGCGATTCTGGAGACCCGCGGCCTGCGGAAGATATACGGCTCCGGCGACACGGAGGTCCGCGCCCTGGATGGCGTAGACTTGGCGGTGGAGAAGGGCGAGTTTGCCGCCGTCGTTGGTACATCCGGTTCCGGCAAATCCACCCTGCTGCATATGCTGGGCGGGCTGGACCGTCCCACCAGCGGTTCCGTCACGGTGGACGGCAGGGAACTCTCCACCCTGAAGGACGAGGAACTGACCATTTTCCGGCGGCGGAAGATCGGCTTTGTGTTCCAGAACTACAACCTGGTGCCGGTGCTGAACGTGTATGAAAACATCGTCCTGCCCATCCAACTGGACGGCGGACAGCCGGACAAAGGCTATACAGACCAGATCATCGAGACCCTGGGCCTGCAATCCAAGCTGAAAAACCTGCCCAACAACCTCTCCGGCGGGCAGCAGCAGCGGGTGGCCATCGCCCGCGCGCTGGCGGCGAAGCCTGCTATCATCCTGGCGGACGAGCCAACCGGAAACCTGGACAGCCGGACCAGTCAGGATGTCATGAGTCTGCTGAAGGTCACCAGCCAGCGGTTTGCCCAGACCATTGTCATGATTACCCACAACGAGGAAATCGCCCAGATGGCTGACCGCATCATCCGCATCGAGGACGGCCGCATTGTGGTACGGGGGTGAGCGGCATGATCAAAGTATCCAACGGAAGCTGTATCCGGCGGCTTGGCTTTCGTTCCATGAAAGCGGCCCGGGCCCGGAACGCCGTCGCAGTGCTGGCAATCGCCCTGACCACGGTGCTGTTTACCTCCCTGTTCACCATCGCTGCGTCCATCAACTACTCTCTTCAGCAGGAGAACTTCCGCCGGGCCGGAGGCGACGCCCATGGCAGCATCAAATATATCAGCTGGGAGCAGTCGGAGCAGCTCCGCCGGGACCCTTTGATTCAGGATTCCTGGTGCCGTCTCTTTGTGGGAATGCCCCACGATCCGCCCTTTCACATATCCCATGTGGAGGTCAGCTATATCGAGCCCAACGGCGCGTCCCACTACTTCTGCACACCCGTGGAGGGCGCGCTCCCCCGGGAGGGCACCGATGAGGCCGCGACGGATACCCGCGTCCTGTCCCTGCTGGGCGTCGAGCCAAAGGTGGGCGCACAATTTACCATGCCGATTACGCTGGACGAGGGAACCTCGCATCCCCGCACAATAGAGCGGACCTTCACCCTCTCCGGCTGGTGGGAGTACGACAGCGCCATCCCCGGCAACAACGTGCTGCTGCCCCGGTCCGCCGCCGAGGAGCTCTGCGCCCTGTCCAACGGGGAGCAGGACTCCTTGACGGGCGTCTGGAACCTGGACATCATGTTCAAGAGCGCCATAGGCATTCGAGAAAACCTGAGCGCGGTGCTGGAAAATTATGGCTATCAAAGCACCGAGGCGGGGGCGGAGAACTACCTGATTATCGGCGTGAACTGGGGCTACACCGGGGACCGGATCTCTAATGGCCTTGACCCCATGATCTTCACCGCCATTGTGGTGATCCTTCTGCTCATTATCTTCACCGGGTATCTCATCATCTACAATGTCTTCCAGATCTCCGTCACCAACGACATCCGGTTTTACGGCCTGCTGAAGACCATCGGCGCCACGGGGCGGCAGATCAAGCGGATGATCCGCCAGCAGGCGCTCCTGCTCAGTCTGGTGGGCATCCCCATCGGCCTGCTTCTGGGCTTCGTCACCGGCAACATATTGGCTCCGGTCATCATAGCCTATCTCAACTATAAGTACACGTTCGTGTCCTTCAATCCCTGGATTTTCATTGGCGCGGCGGCATTTTCCCTGCTGACGGTGTTCCTCTCCTGCGCGCGGCCCGGACGGATCGCCGCCAGGGTCTCCCCGGTGGAGGCGGTGCGCTATACCGAGGGCGGACAGCAGTCCGGGAAGAAGGGCGGCAAACGGAAGGCTGCCGCCGGCGCATCCCTGCCGAAAATGGCCTGGGCCAACCTGGGCCGGAGCAGAAGCAAAACGGTCGTTACCATGATTTCCCTGACCCTGGCGGTGGTGCTGATGAACCTGGTGTATACGTTTACGAACGGCTTTGACATGGAGAAATATCTTTCCGACCTGGTAGCCACCGACTTTGTCCTGGGCCACGCTGACTACTTCCGCCTCAGCGAAAACTTCCGCTCGGCGGATCAGGCGCTTCCGGAGGAAGCCATCGCCCAGGTCATCTCCCAGGGCGGCATCACCGAAGGGGGCCGGGTCTACGGTCAGGAGGGTACGATCCAGGCCCTTCTGCCGGAGGAGTACCTCCGCCAGGGTATCAGCATCGTTTATTCCGAGGAGGAGCTGGACAGCGTTGTCGCCTCCCGGGAGCATGTGAGTGAGGACACCGTCGCAGGCAGCGCCCAGCTCTACGGCCTGGAGGACTTCATTCTCGGCGAGATAAACGTGTTGGAGGGAGATATCACCCCCTTGTCCGACCCCGGCCGGAACGTCATTGCCGCCGTCTATGCCGCCGACGACTACGGAGTGATCCATGAGGATGACAACTGCTTCAAGGTAGGGGATACCGTGACGCTCCGCTATGTGAAAGAGTGGGTGAACGTCGATGCGGACACCGGGGAGGAAATCACAGCAGAGGAGTCAGTCGCCCGCTGGAACCGCGGAGAGACGAATTTCGTTCCCCGGGCCAAGGTCTATGAGGAAAAGGAGTACACCGTCTGCGCCATGATCGAGATCCCCAGAGCCCTCACTTACCGCTATACCATCCTGGGAGGCAGCAAGCTGGCGATGGGAGCGGAGCTGTTCCGGCGGGACACCGGCACCAGCTCCGTCATGATCTACGCTTTCAACACTGACGAGGCGGCCAGCACTGCTATGGATGACTTCCTGAAGGACTACACGGAGTCCGTCCAGCCCACCTGCGGCTACGAGAGCAAACAGAGCATGACGGCGGAGTTCGAGGGCTTCCGAAGTATGTTCCTGACCATGGGCGGCACACTGGCGGGGATTATCGGTCTGGTAGGCGTGCTCAACTTCATCAACGCCGTGCTGACGGGCATACTTGTCCGAAAACGGGAGCTGGCAATGCTTCAATCTGTGGGCATGACCGGAAAGCAGCTGAACACCATGCTGGTGTACGAGGGGCTGTACTACACCATGCTGTCCGCCGCCCTCTCCCTGGTCCTGAGCGCCGCGCTGGGACCGCTGGTGGGAGCCCTCTGCTCTGCCTTTTGGTTTTTCACCTATCAATTTACCGTTCTGCCGGTTTTAATGGTAATACCGCTGTTTTTGATTCTGGGGATTCTGGTCCCTCTGCTGATGTACCGCTCTGTTAACCGCCGCACCATTGTGGAGCGCCTGCGGGAGATTGAAAGCTGACACACACAATTTTGCTATTGCGGCAGAATGGTGCGCTGGGCAGCAACGACAAGCAATGCACAGATATATACGCTGTGCCTGCCTATACTCCGGATACCGGCTGACTGCCTTGAGTTTCTGTTTCACTTCTGCCTGGGTTTTGCCCAGCACGTTCTTACAGACGGCCTTGCCGGTTTCCGGGTCGCGGCCCAGATGCTCGGCATCCTCCCACTTGGGGGAGTGCAGCGGCCCACCTCAAAGCATGTCCTGGAAGAAAGACTTTCCATCGCTGTTCCGATGTGATATAATTCAGAAAAATCAACTCATCTGGAACGGGGGTACCCCCGTTCTCCGCCGTGTACGGCGGAGAACGACCTTTGGCGGAGGGAGATCTATGGATACACAGAACATATTCTTTGATCAGGAACAGCTGCTCCGACTGCTGACCAATCTCTACGTTTTTACCGGCATAGCTGCCAACATCCTGGATCCTCAGGGACGGGACATCAACCTCTTTGAAGGCCACCCGCCTTTCTGCAAGGCGATCAACGCTCTGCCGGAGGGCCACCGACGCTGCGTGGCCTGCGATGCGTGGAAGGTCAAGCACTACAACGCCGCCAAGGGCTTTCAGTTCTACCGTTGTCATGCGGGCGTCTGCGAAGCGGTGATGCCTCTCTACGATAAGAACCGTCCCTTGGCCTACTTGGTTTTCGGCTGCTTTTTGGATGAGTCGCCGATCGAGCGGCAATGGGAGTGCGCCCGGCCGCTCCTGGACTGGTATCCGGGCGGACCGGAGATGCTGAAGTCCGCCTTCTTCCAGTTCCGGCAGTACTCCGATGTGGAATTGAAAGCCTATTCGGAGCTTCTGGAGGCCCTGGCCGCCTATATCCAGCTGAAGGGGATGATCCAGGCGACGGAGCGGACAGATGCCCAGCGCCTGGAACTGTATCTGGACCAGCACTATATGGAACGGCTGTCCCTGGAGAGCGTTTCCCGGGAATTGGGCATCGGGCGGACCAGGCTGTGCCGCCTGGCCAAGCAGCTCTCCGACGGCGAGACTCTCTTCCAGCTGATTGCCCGGCGGCGCATAGAGGCGGCAAAGGAGCTCCTTGTGTGCAGCGAACTGCCCATCTCTGCTGTGGCCGGGGCGGTGGGCATCAGCGATTACAACTATTTTTCCCGGGTGTTCCGCTCCATCACCGGCATGACCCCCAGAGACTTTCGGAAGAAATGGCGTACAGCCCCCTAAATTTTTGTGAATATTGACGAAAATCTGTGCGAAAATTTTGTTATTCGCACAATTTTCCTTTCGGTGTACGATTTTGCTATATTCGGAACGCTGGTCCCTATTATTTGCTGGGGAATCTGCTACAATAATGGATAGAAAAGCACCCTGTGCGCAGGCGTTTTACCGGTCCCGCGGACAGAGCGCTTTTCTTTATCAAGAAATGATTGAGGAGGAAAATGAAATGAAGAAAGTTCTTGCGGCGCTGCTGGCCATGGTGATGGTCTTGTCTCTGGCTGCCTGCGGAGGAGGCGGCGGCGGGAAGACCACGCTGAACGTCATCATCTCCCAGTACGGCAACTACACCCAGGAGTGGTGGACTCAGTTTGAGAAGGATTTCGAGGAGGCCAACAAGAACGTGGACCTGAACATCGAGATCGTCTCCTGGAACGACATCTACTCTGTGGTCTCCACCCGCATCCAGTCCAAGCAGCAGCCCGACATCCTGAACATCAGCGGCTTTGCCGACTACGTCAACGACGATCTGCTGATGAAGGCCGAGGATTATACCTCCGACGCCGTCAAGGCCAAGATCATCCCCAGCTTCTGGGAGTCCAACGCCATTGACGGCACCGTGTGGGCCCTGCCCATCCTGGCTTCCTGCCGTTCCCTGTTCTGCAACATGGATCTGCTCAACGAGGCCGGCGTCTCCGCGCCTCCCGCCACCTGGGACGAGGTCCTGACCGCCTGCCAGGCCGTGAAGGACAAGTTCGGCGACAGCATCGTGCCCTGGGGCCTGGACATCTCCACCGACGAGGGTCAGGCGGCCTTCTCCTACTACAGCTGGAACTTCGGCGGCGGCTACCTGGATGCCAGCGGCAACTGGGCTCTGAACAGCGACGCCAACGTGAAGGCCGTTGAGTACATCAAGACCCTGATTGACTCCGGCTACTGCAACTCCGCCCCCTACACAGACACCCGCTATCCTCTGCAGGACGCTTTCAGCGCCGGCACTCTGGCGATGATGATCGGCCCCATGAACATGGTCTCCGCCGACTCCACCGTGAATTACCAGTCCGTGGGCATCCCCACCAACACCGGTACTTCCACCGGCCTGGGCGTGTGCGATCAGCTGATGGTGTTCAAGAACGACGCCGTGAAGGATCAGGATGCCCGCACCAAGGCCATCTCCGCCTTCTTCGACTTCTTCTATGACTGCGAGCGCTACTCCGACTACATGGTCTACGAGGGCTTCCTGCCCGCCACCAGCGACTCCTCCGACTACCTGGCCTCCAACGCGGAGAAGCATAAGGTGGGCGGTTCCGATGCTACCGGCAACAGCGAGTACTTCAAGACCTTCTGCGCCCAGCTCCCCAACTGCCAGTTCTATCCCATGAGCAAGAGCGAGTGGATGGACGTGCGCAACGGCGTCATTGAGGTCGAGCAGCAGGTCTGCCAGGGCAGCATTTCCGCCAAGGATGCTCTGGACAACCTCCAGAAGACCATCGCCGGCTGACTCTGACCGGACAATAGGGAGGGGCCGGGTCCGCCGGCCTCTCCCTTCTATTCTTGGGCAAGCAAGGAGGCGCGTCTATGAAAGAGAATAAGCCCCGCACGAAACTGAACATGAGGAAGGTGGAGCCATACATCTGGCTGCTGCCCAGCATCATCCTGATGAGCGTCATGATCCTGGTCCCCATTTTCAGCGTGTTCCAGACCTCGTTTTCCGAAATCAGCAAGTCAGGCGTCAACAAGGGCTTCAACGGCGTGAGCAACTATGTCTGGATCTTCCAGAACCCCACCTTCTGGAATACCCTGGGGAATACGGTGATCTGGACGATCGTTGTGGTGGGCCTGTCCACCGTCCTGGGCATCATCTTGGGGCTGGTCCTCAACGAGAAGTTCCACGGCCGGAAGATCGTCCGGGCCATCGTGGTGTTCCCCTGGGCCACGGCCCTCATCATTCAGTCCGTCATTTGGAAGTACATCATCAACGCCGACTACGGCGCTCTCAACGTCCTCCTGACGAAGCTGGGCCTGATCGACAGCTACGTCAATTGGACCGCCACCCCCGGACAGTTTTTCGCCTGGGAGTGTTTCGTAGGCATCCTGGTCACCATCCCCTTTGTCACCTTCTGCGTCCTCTCAGGACTGCAAAGTATCGACACCTCCCTCTATGAGGCCGCCGCCGTGGACGGGGCCACCTTCTGGAGCAGGCTGTTCAAGGTGACGCTGCCGCTGCTGATGCCCAGCCTGACGGTGTCCACGGTGCTGAACATCATCTACGTGTTCAACTCCTTCCCCATCATCTGGACCATCTCCAAGGGCGACCCGGCGGACCAGACCCACACCTTGGTCACCTACCTCTATAAGCTGTCTTTCACCAACCAGAAGGTGGGCGAGGCGGCGGCGGTGTCCGTGGTGGGCTTCGTGATCCTGGCGGTCTGCGCCAGCGTCTACATGATGATCACCCTGCGGGCGGAAAAGGAGGAGGAGTAAGCCATGAAAACAAAGAAATCCCCTTGGGCACGGATGGCGCTGTATCTGTTTGTATTTGTCATCTGCATTATTATTCTCTATCCCTACTTTGTCATGCTTACCACCGCCGCCAAGAGCAACGAAGAGATGTACGCCACAGGCGAAGCCGCCGTTCTGCTGCCGTCGGTATGGCAGTGGTCCAACTTCATCGACATCTGGCGGGAGGCCGCCGTCTTCAAGTACCTGCTCAACTCCATCATCGTGGCCGGCGGAGCCACCTGTCTGGCCATCCTCTGCGGCATCCCGGCGGCTTACGCCCTGTCCCGGATGCGCTTCAAGGGCAAGGGCGTCTTCATGGGCGCGGTCATCATGAGCCAGATGTTCTCCCCGGTGGTGCTTCTGGTGGGCATCTACCGGCTGATGACGGCCATGCACCTGACCAACAGCCTCATCGGCCTGATCCTGCTCAACGCGGCCTTCAACCAGGCCTTTGCCATCTGGCTGCTGCGGGGCACCTTCACCTCCATTTCCTCGGAGATGGAGCAGGCGGCCAAGATCGACGGCTGCGGCACGGTGCAGGCCCTCATGCGGGTGCTGCTGCCGGTGTCGGCCCCGGGCATCGTCACCACGCTGATTTTCGTGTTCATCAACTCGTGGAACGAGTACACCATCGCCCTGACGCTGATTTCCAGCGATCTGCTCAAGCCCATTACAGTGGGCATCAACGTCTTCTACGGTTTCAACTTCATCAAGTGGCAGTACCTGTTTGCCACTTCGATCTTCGCCACTATTCCGGTAGTCATCCTGTTCCTGTGCATTGAAAAGCACCTGGTAGCGGGCCTGACCTCCGGCGGCGTCAAGGGATAATGAACTGCAGTGGAACGCCCCGCCGGCTGGCGGGGCGTTCCACTGTCCTGTCAAAAACCTATCCCAATTGGGGAAAGCAGAAATGGAAGTCTGTGTCCCGTATTTTGGGCAGCAAAAATCAGCCAAATAGTGAACACCGAGAATCCAGTGCATAGATGCAACATCCCATTCCATTCGGGCATTCTCCGGATTGGAAAAGAGGTCCAGGATGTCATGTTCTGCGCGGCATCAAAGATCCCCGCAGGCTGCTCCCATGTAAAAAGCAGTATTGCGGGGATCGATCTGGAACGGACGGGGAAGTTCCGCTTGGCGGCATTCAACCCCTCTCCCGCATTAAAATAATGTCCCTGCCACAGCGTGCCGTTCTGCAGCCGGTCCCATGTGACGAATTGTATACCGTACTGCGTGGTGGCCTGCCAGAATGGTACTGTTGTATTCCGCCAAGCAGCCGGTAGTCCCCCGACAACCCATCTGCCGACAGAAGTAAATCACAGTCTGGGTTAAAACACTTATATATTAATAGAGAACATCGGCGCTTTTGGATCACTCATCTTGAGCGGGGAGGCCGCGCCCCGAAATAACCGCAGACCACTGGTTGGATAAAGGGCGCCATTCACGGTGTATGTTTTGACAATAGGATATTTCCAGTTTTGGTGAGTAGCGGTACTCGATCTTGTATTGAAGAAAAGAAAAATCTTTGTGGTGCATAATCAGCGAACCAAATTCCCAGTCCTCGCTATTGGGAACTTCAAGGCTATCACCGCTATATGCCTCCAGCAAGGCGGCAATCATGGCTGGATCGTCTGCTTGCGCCGGAGTGCTTTCTTCCTGCTCCGCTATGACAATGGTGACAGACGATACCATTTCCGCCGTGGGCGTTCCCAGTGTTACACCTTCCTGCATCCAAAGGCGAGTTTCTACACTGCCGAAATAAAACTGAGCAGGCCATGTATAAAGAAAGACATGATCTTCGTCATCGGCCACCTCATAGACCTTCAGAGCGGCATTTTGAGTGGCCTCGTCACCGCAGACACCAATTTGCTCCCAGTTCGTCACAAAGCCAGGTGTTCCCGCTCCATCCATACTCCAAGTCTACGGGGTCACTGCTCACTCTCCTTTTTTCTATTTTCTCTGTGACGTCTTTTGGACAGTGATTCTGTTGAGCAATATCCAGCAAAGCATTTCTAACAATTTTCCAGATCACCATGGGTTCCGTGCTGTTATCTGCTCCCCGAATTACAGCGATTTCCTCCTGATCCAGATAATATAGTTACCAGCACCACCGCCAGCCGCAGCCCCAGATCCAACATCCAATTTAACTTCCCATGCCGGTACATATCCAGCACATAGACCGGATCAACGTTATAATCCTCCGCCATCCGGTTCAGCATCCGGCGCTCCTCAGTGGTGGTATAGCGGACATAGCCAGTGGGGTAGGTGTCCGTCCCTGTCAGTGTCAGGTAATCATCAAAATAGACACAGAGCCAGGAGTTGTCCCCCAGCTCCATCAAATAGTATCGGTTATAAAAACCGCCTGCCGCGACCCGCTGCAGTGCATATTCCCAGAACGAGAGTGGGCAGTCCACTGTGATATATTCCGAAACGTACACGGAGCTCTTTGCGCCGCTGTTGTGGTGGTAGTGCGTCCCCTCCTGGCCCACATCCCGCAGACGGGCCAGCGGGCAGGGTGTCAATTCGCCGCCAGCTGCAATGACCGGGGCGCTGTCCAAGAAGCAGGCTTCAATCTCCTCCTGCCGCTGGAGCTGCTGGGCATCCCCGCCGGGCCGCTGTCCCTGCTCCGTTCCAGTACCGGCCCAGAGGTCATACAGCCAGCCGGTGGGGAGCGCCAGCACCGCCAGGAAAGCGAAGGCGGCGCACAGGATATTGCGAATTATGGTATGTAGAGAATGTTTCTTCATGTGCGCCGCCCTCCCTTGTCAAATTTCCTGTACGCCCGCCTGTCGCAGCCAGTCCTGGAGCTTCTTGGCCGGGAAGCCGGTGAGGGGATACTCCTTACCGTCCTTGCTGTGGATTGTCACTGCGGTGAACAGCGCGATCTTCCCAACGGAAAAGCCCTTAATATCCGCCACAGGCAGGTCCATCTCCAGACCGGGCATCATGCTGATCTTGAAGCACGCCCGCAGGTTGGTGACAAAGACGTTGCCCTGGAAGGGCTTTTTCGTCAGGCCCTGCTTCTGATACAGGGACATCTGACCGCTGCCGATCATCGTTTCGCCGGGGTTCATATCCAGTTTTGCCATTGTGTTATCCTCCTGTCAAATATCATTTTGCATGTTGATATATACAACTGGGTCCGAAGAGTCCTCAGGTCCCCAGGGGTATACGTTCATCGCTTCATAGTTTCTCCAAGCAGTTACCTTGCATCCAGCGATATGATATGGACTTTAGATTCCACCACATTGAACACCGCGGCGTAGGAATGACTTGGTGCGGCCTCAAATCTAAAGTGCGCCTGCATATCTACACCCTGCCGGTAGCCGCCCAGGATGCTGGTATCAAAGGGCTTGCCCTGCCGTTGCTGGTTCAGTTCTCCGATCCTATGCTGCTGTTGATTTTTCACCAATTCCGTGATTGTCATAACAAAATCCTCCTATTAAAATTGTTCATCAATTTATTCCACTCAGTCCCAAGTCAGCTTCGGCCATTCCGGCCCCGGCGCGTTCTGCGCAACGCCATCCTCTTCAACGCTCCATTCTTCTAAGAAAAACTCATATCCAACGCCGGACTCGTCCCGGCAGAAGAAGGTCCAGGTCAGCACATCTTTAACTTGATGGTTACAGTAACATCCAGGTTCCGTTTTTCCCGGTTCAGCGCAGGCGTGTAGTTCCAATCCAGAACCAGATTATCTGCGTTTCCCAAATCGGAGCGCAGGGAGGAAACCTGCCCTTCCAATGCTATCTCTCCTGTCTTTATGATTTCACCGTGAATGGATAATGCCGTAGCAGTAGGCCCTGCGGACGATCCGCCCATCATCTGTGCGATAACCGTGATTGGAGTACTCATCCTTTCCTAACATCACTTGACAAGGGCATACAAGGAAAAGAAACAAAAAAGTACTACCACCCTTATACAAAACACCGCCTAACGGGACAATAGGCGGTGTTTTTGTATGCGGAGGAAAATCCCTGAACCCTGGGCCGCCTGGGTATGCGGCCACAATCGTGATAAGATGAAGCGGCGATCCACCAGCAAATTCGTCTTCCCATCCCCAACTGGAGGCCCGATTTCCCCGGACAGCGTCCTGCATAAGCTCCAGAGAGTACTAAAGCGGGCCGGACTGGAAAAGATATCCTCCCACGCACTCCGTCATACATTCTCAGTCCTGGCTCTCCAGAACGGCGTAGGCATCAAAACCCTATCCACCATGCTGGGCCACTACTCCGCAGGGTTCACCCTGGACACCTATGTCCATGTTACCATCGCCATGCAGACCAAAGCCGCCAACACCGTCAGCAGCTTCCTCTCCGGTGCTATCCGGTAGTTTGGGGCCTGATTCCCGTATGGGTCAAAATATGGGTCAACCTCCAAATGCGAAAATTAAGCACCTGAAAAAGTTGCAAAAGCCCGGAGAAATCAACCGATTTCTCCGGGCTTTTGCCTTGTGTTGATAAAAAGATGTACCCTCGTACCCACTGCGCTGCAAGGACTTGATTTCTACCCTCCCAGTTTTTGCTGCAATCAAGCTGTCATATCTTTCCAAATAGCATAGCCATAAGGTTCCAGCCGTCCCGGTTCCCAGCCCTGTGCCAGCGCAGGAGGCGTGATGGGAGCGGCACTGTCCAGGTCAACCGTCTGATCTCCCGCGTTCAACGCTACAGTGACGATCCTGCTATCCAGCTCACGCCGGAATATGTAAAGCTGCCTCCGGGCCAGAACGGTACGATAGTTTCCCAGAGCCAGCACATCGGCCTCCCGCCGCAGGGCACAGAGACTGCGAAAAAAGTCCCTTTGGTCATCGGGCGGAGCATCCCAGGGCATGGCGCTGCGGTAGTCCGGTTCCATTACGCCGGAAACGCCCAACTCGTCGCCATAAAACACACAGGGCGCGCCGGGAGTAGTGAACAGGAACACTTCCGCCAGACGCAGCCGCCGGATGTTTCCGCCGCACAGGGACAAAAACCGACTCACATCGTGGCTGTCCAGCAGGTCAAGCTGGCCCTGTACGATCCCGGTGGGATAGCGGTACAGCATCTGTGTGATCCGTGCGCTGAACTGGGCGGCGTCGATGGCGCCCAGGGCGAAGAAGTCCCTGCAGTATCTGCGGAAGTCGTAATTCATGGCGGAATCGAACATATCGCCGCGCAGCCAGCTCTCCGCGTTCTCCCAGACCTCGCCGATCATCACGCTGTCCTGGTCGATAGACCGGGCCGTGCGCTTGAAGGTCCGCCAGAACTCCCGATCCACCTCGTTGGCCACGTCCAGCCGCCAACCGTCCACATGGTACTCTCGGATCCAGTGGGCGCAGACCTCCATGAAGTAATCCCGCACCTCGTGGTTGGAGGTGTTGAGTTTGGGCATTTTGGGCTCGTAAGCGAAGCAGGCATAGCTGGGCGCGGCGCCCTCGAGCGGCCGCACCACCGGGAAGGTCAAATCATAGAACCAGTCCTTGTAACGGGATGTCGCCCCATTGCGCACCACGTCGTCAAAGGCGAAGAAGCGCCAGCTGCAGTGGTTGAATACCCCGTCGATCACCACGCGCAGCCCTAGGCTGTGGGCCTGCTCCACCAGCTCCCGGAAATCCTCATCAGTCCCCAGATTGGGGGAGATGTGGAAATAGTCCAACGTGTCGTAGCGGTGATACTCACCGGCGGTAAAGATGGGGTTGAGATAGATGCAGTTGAAGCCCAGATCAGCTATGTAGTCCAGATTCTCGGTGATTCCTCGAATCGTGCCGCCTAGCCGGGACTTCAAAATAAGTCCATTCTTCCAGGCCGTTTCGGAGGGAGCGCCCTGAATGGCTCGCCGTCCGGAGGCGAAGCTGTCCGGGAAGATGTTATACACGACGGCGCGCTTGAGCCAAGCGGGCACTGTGGCGACCTCCTCCCGGCGGATAAAGGGGTACTGGTAGAACTCACTGCGCTCCGAAGGGAGATGAGCGGAGAAGATGTCCGCATACAAATACAGGAGCTCGCACCCGTCGGTAAGCTGGAAGTAATAGCATACCCGAGTGTAGGGGCTGTCAAAGGTGACCTCGTAATAGTCAAAGTCCATCTCATGGGCAGCACGCTCCATCTCCAGAGGAGTAAACTGGATGGGATCGTCCTGCTGGGCCCGGTTGCCGTACCAGAGGACGCAGCGGTCCAGCTCCCCGGCGGCGCAGCGCAGGCGGATAGTGAGGGAACGCTCGCTGTTGGCAAAAGCGTACTGGGACAGCGGGATGTGGGTCACCGCCTGTTGTGTGATCATAATCGCGTCCTTTCCAAGGAAATCATTCCTTCACCCCGCCGGCAGTGAGGCCGGACACCATGTATTTCTGGATCTTAAAGAAAATCAGCAGCAGAGGCAGAGAGGCCAGCATGGACGCAGCAGTGAACACAGACCAGTTGCGGCTGTAGTCGTTGGACTGGAGCTGATACAGGCCGCCCGCCAGGGAGTAGGACTGGCTGTCCAACAGGAAGGTGGTGGCGAACAGGTACTCGTTCCATACGGTGATGAGCACCATGACGCAGGTGACGATGATGGCGGGACGGGCCAGGGGCAGAACGATACGCAGGATCATTTGGAGGTCGCTGGCGCCGTCTATTTTGGAGGCCTCCTCGATCTCCCTGGGTATGGTGTCAAAGTAGCCTTTCATGTTCCAGATAGCGAACACGCACATGGACCCGGCATAGATGATAATCAGCCCGCCGTGGGTGTTGAGCGTATTGGTCAACCGCAGTACCCGGAACAGCGCAAACATGGACAGCACCTGGGGAAATGCATTGAGAACCAGCAGGGCCCGAAGCATCCCGCTTCTTCCGGCGAACCGCCAGCGGGAGGCGGCGTAGGCGGCGGGCACCGCGCACAGCATGGACAGGGCGATGGTACCCCCGCTGAGGAGCAGGGAGTTCTTCAGCCACAGCAGGAAGGGTTTGTCGAACAGAATGGCCCGGTAGTTCTCCAGGGTGGGATCCTTGGGCAGGAAGGACAGATCTCCGGACAGCGCCGCACCCTGGCCGCTGAAGGAGATGGACAGGGCGTACAGTACCGGTACCAGGGTCACCAGGCACAGCAGGATGAACGCCGTGTTCAGCAGCGCCAACCTGGCGGTATTCTTTCTTTTTCTTGTCATGCTTGATCCTCCCGAAGGCTGCGGTTGGTCATGATGGAGAACAGGATGATGACCACGAACAGCAGCATACTCACCGCGCTGGACAGCCCGTAGTTGTTGGAGGCGAAGGCGTTCTGGTGGGCATACGTGATGACCGTGTTCAGCGTGGCCCCCGTCATGTAGCCCCGCTGCTGGGTCAGCAGGTAGATAATGTCGAACTGCTTGAAGGTGATGAAGGTAGTCATCACCGCCGCCGGAGCAATGATGGGCCGGATGGCGGGCACGGTGATGAACCGGGTCCGCACCCAGAACCCCGCCCCGTCCAGGGTGGCGCTCTCATAGAGGCTGCTGTCCACACTCTGGAGGGCTCCGTCGATGGTGGAGATCATAAAGGGCAGGGCCATCCACAGATTCAGCGCCATGCAGGACAGAAAGGCGATGGCATTGCCGGCCAGGAAGTCCACCTTGCCCAGCCCCAGCAGGCTGAGGAACTTGTTGAGGATACCAAACTCGGTATTGAACATCCCCACCCGCCACAGCAGGATAGAGATGTAGGCGGGCACCGCCCAGGGCACCATGAGCAGGGTCTTGTAAACCCGCTTGAGCCGCAGGCCCGGCGCGTTCAGGCCCAGGGCGATGAAGAATCCCGCCCCGATCTGGATGACCATGTTCAGTACCGTCCAGACCAGGGTGGTACCCAGAGCCGACAAGAACCCGGAATCAAATTTGAACAGCGCACGGGCGTAATTGGAAAGTCCGATGAAGCTGTAGTCCGTCCAGTGGTACAGGTTCATGTTGGTCAGAGAGATATAGCCCGTATAGACGATGGGGAAGACGATGACAATCAGGATCAGCAGCAGGGCCGGGACACAGTAGAGCCATGGCTTCCAGATTCGTTTTTGTTCCATTATACCAACCTCATTTCAGGGAAAGGGGCGGCGGAACCCGCCACCCCTGATCGTATGACTGTTACTGCATATCCGCGATAGCCTGCTCCGCGGCGGCCTGGGCGTCCGCGGCAGCCTGGGCCGGGTCGGCGCCGTTCTTGTTGATGGCCGTGAGCATGGACTCCACCGGGCCCCACATTGAGCCCATCTCGGGAATATTGGGCATGGGCTGGGCGGTGGACGCGGTCTTCTGGATAACGGAGATCATCTCCTTGGCGGCCACCTGGGGGTCGTCATAGGACTTGTTGTTAGCCGGGGCGCAGCCGGACTTGACGGCCAGATCCACGCCAACCTCCGGGGAGGCCATGGCGGTGAGCACCTTGGCGACAGCGTCCTTCTTCTCCGCCAGCGCCACCTTCAGCACACCCGCGCCCTGGATGCCGGAGAAGGGAGCCAATCCGCTGCCGTTGGGCAGCTTGATGTCGGACAGGGAGGCGATGCCGTAGTCGATGCCCGCAGCCTCGATGCCGGACACCAGCCAGGGCCCGCCGATAATGGCGGCGGCCTTACCCTCGTTGAACAGGGTGGTGACGGTGTTGTAGTCGCCGTCCGCCTGGAGTGCGCCGAACTTCTGGTTGTAGGCCGCAGCCTCGATGGTCTTGGGGTCGGTCAGCCCGGGCTTGGCGTTCTCGTCGATGATATAGCCGCCGAAGCCGTTGATGAAGGGGGAGACGTTGTAGGCGTTGGTGTGCTGGTTGACCACGGCGTAGGTTCCGGCGGCGGCGTCCGTGTGGGAAACCATGTAGTCATACAGTTCCTCGGTGGTGCCGGGGATATCCCCCTCCCACAGGGCCTTGTTGTAGAGGAACACCAGCGTCTCAAAGTACACCGGCAGCAGGTACTGCTTGCCGCCGATCTGTCCGGCTTCCACCGTCATGGGCAGGTGATCGGCCAGGATGCCGGTATCCGTCACATCAGACAGGGGCGCCAGGATATCCATGGCCACAAAGCTGCCCAGCACGTCATGGGCATAGAAGTACATGTCCGGGGCATTGGCGGCGTCGCTGCCGTACAGCTTGAGCTGGTTGGGCATGTCGGTCTTTTTCTCGAAAACCACGGTGATCTGATCGTCCGCCAGCTGGGCGTTGACCTGATCGGCGATGGTCTGCATGATCCCCTCGTCCCCATCGTGCCAGACGGTGACGGTGACGGGATCGCTGGATGTGTCCGCAGGGGCGGCGGGCTGGTCGGCATTGGCCGGCGGAGCGTCCTGGGGCTTTGACTGGGCGCACCCGGCCAGCGCGGCGAGGCACAGCGCCATGGCGACCAAAAGAGCAGTGACCTTTTTCATGACAGATCTCCTTCCTGATAAAACGCTTTCTCATCTTCTGCCGCCTGTATGGGGCAGGCAGTTCTTGCAGATCAGACAATATGCTTGCGTTTTGCTGCAAGTTCTTGTAAAATCTGAGGCAAGTATAGCATTGTGTTGATCCCGGTGTCAATGGAATACCCTTCGTCTATCTCACCAAATTCCGAAAGCGTTTTACCAAAAGAATGGAGGCATAGCATGACATCTACCATCAACGACATCGCCCGGGAGGCCGGCGTGTCTATTGCCACAGTCAGCAAGGTCATCAACAACAAGGCCCATGTATCCCCCGATACCCGGAAGAAGGTGCTGCAGGTGATGGAAAAGCTCCATTATACCCCCAACGTCTCAGCAGCCAACCTGGCCCGGCGTTCCAGCATGAATGTACTATACGCGGATCGATTCTACAAGGGACTGCCCTACGAGAACCCCCACATGTTTGACATCGTATGCGGCGTCAGCCATGAGCTGAGCAGAAAAGGCTACCGGCTGTCCCTGCTGAATCTGGACTCCTGCGGGAAGAAGCCGGAGGCGGCCATGGAGGAGGTCATTCTCAGCCGGGTGGCGGACGGGATCATCATCAGCTCCGCTTTTGTTACGGCCCGGATGGAGCGGCTGCTGCTGAAGTATGACTTTCCTCAGATCTGCATTGGGGAACCGGCCTTTGACACCATTCTTTCCTGGATCGACACCAACAACACCCTCTCTTCCAATCTCGCCGTGGAGCACCTGGTGTCCACCGGCTGCCGCACCCTGGCCTTCATGGGCGGCAGAAGAGAGGACAGTATATTCATGGATCGGCTGCGAGGCTTCCGTTCCGCCATGGAGCGCCGGGGGCTGGAGGTGTCGGAGGACTACATCACATATAATCCGCCCGATGTGGAAGCCATCTTTCGGTCCGCCTCCGCGCTCCTGGAGCTGCCGGTTCCACCGGACGGCATCATTTGCACCAACAGCTTGATGGCGGTGGGCGCTATGCGGGCCATCCAGGCCAAGGGGCTGGACATTCCGGGGCAGGTGTCGCTGATCGCCTTCGACGATCACCCATATTCGCCAATGGTATCACCCCAGCCCACCATTATTGATGTAGATTTGTTCAGTCTGGGTGTCCACGCCGGGAACCTGCTGCTGAAAAAGATCCGGGATCCGGCCATGCTGGTGCAGACCTATACGGCCCTGCCGCGCCTCCTGCTGCGGGGCACGACCCGTTTATAAAAGGGTAGTATTCAAATATACTGTGGACAGCACCAGCCCTTTCCTCGTGAATAGCAATCTCATCATCATTCAAAACATAGCCATACGGAAGTTTCCTATTTGCCTCACTTTCTGAAGCACAAATGAAAGCAGGTTTTGTCTGCTTTGTCTTGTGTTGATAAAAAAGATGCAGGCCTGTAGACGTTGCACCGCAACGGTTTTCAAAGATTGTGCGGCGTGCAGATGGAGCAATCCAGACAAACAGTTCAAAATATCTCCGCCAATTTAGTTATCAGTCCGCTCATTCGGCTATCGGGGCAGCAAATCCAAATCGCGCAGGGCCGGTCCAGATCCTCCGCGATCTTCTGCGGAAAACATTCCAAAGTCCGGACAATGTCCCGATAATGCTTGAGCACCATCTTGGTATTGTGATACATATTGCAGCGCGGCTCCTGTTCCGCCTGTGGGGACATGTCCCTTGCAGTATGCTCACCAAAGCGGGATTCCATCAAATGTTCCATATTCAATGCTTCCTGTATCAGTTGGCGGGCCGGTTTGAGGCGCGGCCCGCGTCGTTGTTTTGCTGCGTTTGTGGCTAGAGTGCAATTACCGCGGCAGTCCTTATAAGAGTTCCTACAATGACCACAGAGAGAAAAATACGTGCGCGTATTATTATGATCCGGGAATGTAACACGGCGTTCGATTCATCAAAGTGATAGTGCGCCTCTGCGAGACGCTGGGTAATATCGCGGGCAGGCACAGGAAGCCCGGGGTGGCATAGACAGCTTCAGCGCTCATGCAGGGTTCGCCGGAGCTTTGAGCCTGCGGGGCGGTTTTTTTGATGTTTCACGTGAAATATTTGTTCTCCATGCTGCGCGAGATTGTGGAAAAACTAACAATCACTCGACGCACACCCAACAAAATCCCACAGATTTTGTTGCTTTTCTTTTGAATTGACTTGACAGATTGTGGGGAGTGGTATATGATAGCAAATAGAATAGTGAAAGGAGGGGGAGCGCGATGCTGGCTGCGGAGAGACGGCAGATCATTGCGGAGCGGCTCCAGGCCGCGGGACGGGTCATGGTGGGCGAGCTGAGCGGAGAGTTCGGCGTGTCCGAGGAGACCATCCGACGGGATCTGGAGTGGCTGGAGAGCGAGGGGGTCGCCAAGCGCACCTACGGCGGCGCGGTCCCCTGCGGCGGGGGAAAAGCTCCGCCGCCCTACGCCATCCGGAAGAACACCAACGCGGAGGGAAAGCTGGTCATTGCCCAGCTGGCCGCCGCACTGGTGGAGGAGGGGGACGCGGTGATGGTGGACGAGAGCTCCACCGCCTATTACACCGTCCAGGCCCTGCGGATGCTGAAGGATCTGACGCTTATCACCAATTCTCTGGAGATCCTCCGGCTGGCAGGGGAGAAGGAGGGGTGGCATGTCATCTCCACCGGCGGAGAGCTGCACTGGGACGTGATGGCCCAGGTGGGCCGCCACGCGCTGGAGTCCATCTCCTCCTATCACGCCAAGTGGGCGTTTCTCTCCTGCCGGGGCATCAACACCCAGCTGGAGATCGCCGACTCCTCCGACGACATCGTCCAGGTCAAACGGGCCATGGCCCGCTCCGCCGGTCATACGGTGCTGCTGGCCGACCACCGAAAGTTTGACCGCCCCGGCTTTACGGCCCTGGGTCCGCTGGACCTGGTGGACCGGGTGATTACCGACCGGGAGCCGTCTCAGGAGTGGAAAGCGCGTTTTGAGGAGCGAGGAATCGCCCTCTCCTATAAAACAAATTGAGGAGGAACGATCATGGCAAACGGAGTACTGATGCCCAAGGCGGGCATCACAGTGGAATCCTGCATTATCGGCAAATGGAAAAAGGCGGTGGGCGACCACGTCGCCATGGGGGAGATCCTGTTCGACTACGAGACGGACAAGGCGTCCTTCGAGTGCGAATCCACCGCCGAGGGCGAGCTGCTGGAGATATTCTTCCAGGACGGGGACGAAGTCCCCTGCCTGGTGAACGTGTGCGCCATCGGCGCGAAGGGGGAGGACTGCTCCGCCCTGCGTCCCGACGGCGCGGCTCCTGCCGCGGCCCCCGCTGCCGCTGAGGCTCCCGCGGCCCAGGCGGCTCCCGCCGCCGCGCCTGCCGCTCCTGCGGCCCCGGTGGTATCCGGCGCGCCGGTGTCCCCCCGGGCCAGAAAGCTGGCGGAGACCGCCGGCGTGGACGCCGCCCAGGCCGCCGGGACCGGACCCAACGGACGGATCATCGAGCGGGACGTGCGCCGTCTTATGAGCGAGGGCGCGCCCGCCCAGGCCGCGCAGCCTGCCGTGGAGGCGGCCCCCGCCGCCCAGGCCGCCGCGCCTGCCGCCGTGGAGACGGAGTATGAGGACGTGAAGTTCTCCAACATCCGCAAGGTCATTGCGAAAGGCATGGTCACCTCCCTGCAGACCATGGCCCAGCTCACCGAGCACTTTACCTTCGACGCCTCCGCCATTCAGGGCTACCGGAAGCTCCTCAAGGGCATGGAGGGGGATTACGCCGGGATCACCCTGGGGGACATGCTCCTGTTCGCCGTGTCCCGGACCATTCTGGATTACCCCGACCTCAACGCCAATACCATTAGCGAGGATACCGTGCGGCACTTCCGGCACGTGAACCTGGGCGTGGCGGTGGATACGCCCAGAGGGCTGATGGTCCCCACCATCTTCAGCGCCGACCAGAAGAGCCTCCTTCAAATCTCCCGGGAGGTCAAGGAACTGGCCGCCGAGGCCCGCTCCGGCAAGATCAATCCCGACCTGCTGGCCGGCGGCACCTTCACCGTCACCAACCTGGGAAGCGCTGGAGTGGAGATGTTCACTCCCGTCATCAACCCGCCCCAGACCGGCATTCTGGGCGTATGCGGCATCACCCAGCGGGTGAGGGCCGGGAAGGACGGGCAGATCCAGCTCTATCCCGCCATGGGCCTGAGCCTCACCGTGGACCACCGTGTGGTGGACGGCGCGCCCGCCGCGTACTTCATGAAGGCCCTGTGCAAGAACCTGGAGCAGTTCACCGCGCTGCTGGCGCTCTGAGGCGTTCACGAAAATAGGAGGAACATACATATGGAACATTTTGATCTGCTGGTCATCGGCGGCGGCCCCGGCGGCTACCTGTGCGCCGAGCGGGCCGCCCAGGGCGGCATGACCGTGTGCCTCTTCGAGGCCCGGCACATGGGCGGCACCTGCCTCAACGAGGGGTGCATCCCCACCAAGACCCTTCTCAATTCCGTGAAGCTCTACCGCCACGCCGCGGAGAGCTCCGCCTTCGGCGTCACCGCCGAGAACGTGAAGCTGGACCACGCCGCCGTCCTCAAGCGCAAGGGGCAGGTGGTCAAGCAGCTGGTCACCGGCGTGGAGTCCGCCATGAAGTCCCACAAAATTACCGTCATTAAAGAGACCGCCAGCATCGCGGGGCGGACCGAGGGCGGCTTCCAGGTGGACGCCGGCGGCGAGAGCTACGCCGGAACCCGTCTGGTCATTGCCAGCGGCGCGGAAGCGGCTGTGCCGCCTGTCGCCGGCCTGAAAGAGGCCGTGGAGAGCGGCTTCGCCTTCACCAGCCGGGAGGCGCTGGACCTGAAGGAGCTGCCCGGTGAGATGGCAGTCATCGGCGGCGGGGTGATCGGGCTGGAGATGGCCTATTACTTCGCCATGGCCGGGGTGAAGGTCACCATTATCGAGATGCTGCCCAAGATCGCCGGGAACACCGACCCGGAAATCTGCAAGGTGCTGATGGACGACTACAAGAAGCGGAACATGACCTTCAAGCTGGACTGCAAGGTGCTGGAGGTCACCAAGGATTCCGTGATCTACGAGGAGAAGGGCGAGCGGCAGGAGTTCAAGTGCGGCGCCGTCCTGGTCAGCACCGGCCGCCGTCCCGCCACCGCGGGCCTGGGGCTGGAAAAGCTGGGCATTGAGACCAACGGGCCCGCCATCGTCACCGACCGCCACCTGTGTACCAACGTGGCCGGGGTGTACGCCATCGGCGACTGCAACGGCAAGTCCCTGCTGGCCCATACCGCCTACCGGGAGGCCGAGGTGGCTGTCAACCACATGCTGGGCGTCCGGGACGAGATGCGCTACGACGTGATTCCCGCCGTCATCTACACCGACCCGGAGGTAGCCAGCGTGGGCGAGAGCGTGGAGAGCGCCCAGGCTAAGGGGCTGAACGTGAAGGAGGTCAAGCTGCCCATGCTGTTTGCCGGGCGGTACGTGGCCGAGAACCGGGGCGGGAGAGGCTTCATCAAGCTGGTAGTGGATACGGACCGGAACTGCCTGGTGGGCTGCCACATGGTGGGGTCCTACGCCTCTGAGATCATCATGACCGCTGTGATGATGGTAGATACCGGACTGCCTCCGGAGAGGCTGAAGAAGCTGGTCTTCCCCCATCCCACGGTGGCGGAAGTTATTCGCGAAGCTATTTTCCAAATTTAAGGGAGGTTGATCACCATGCCTAAATGTTTATTTGTCGATCCCAACGAGCTGCGCGCGCCGAATACTATCCATTTTGAGGACATCCCCGTCAACGCCTACAACAAGACCGTAGCCGACGAGCGGGGAAAGTACGGCGATGAGAACCTGGTGCGCATCTGGCGGGATATCACCATCCTGCGGGAATTCGAGTCCATGCTCAACCAGATCAAGACCCAGGGCGTCTACAACGGCATTGAGACCACCTATCCCGGCCCCGCCCACCTGTCCCTGGGACAGGAGGCCGCCGCCGTGGGACAGGCGTATCTGCTGGACCGGGGGGACTACACCTTCGGCAGCCACCGCAGCCACAGCGAGATCCTGGCCAAGGGCCTGAGCAGCATCGAGAAGCTCAGCGACCAGGAGTTGATGGAGGTTATGGAGAACTTCCTGGGCGGCCGGACCCTGCGGGCCGTGGAGAAGCTGGGGCCTGCCAAGGATACCAAGGAGCTGGCCATCCGCTTCCTGGTGTACGGCGCGCTGGCCGAGGTCTTCGCCCGTGAGAACGGGTTCCACCACGGTATGGGCGGGTCCATGCACGCCTTCTTCCTGCCCTTCGGCATCTATCCCAACAACGCCATCGTGGGCGGCTCCGCCACCATCGCCACCGGCGCGGCCCTCTTCAAGAAGTGCAACGGCAAGCAGGGTATCGTGGTGTGCAACATCGGCGACGGTTCTCTGGGCCGCGGGCCCGTGTGGGAGGCCATGAACTTTGCCTGCATGGACCAGTTCCACACCCTGTGGGAGAAGGGCCAGACCCAGGGAATGCCCATCCTCTACAACATCTTCAACAACTCCTACGGCATGGGCGGCCAGACCCGGGGCGAGACCATGGCCTACGACATGCTGGCCCGGATGGGCTCCGGCGTGTCTCCCACCCAGCTCCACGCCGAGCGCATCGACGGCTACAACCCCCTGGCGGTCATCGACGCCATGGAGCGGAAGCTGGCCCTGCTCCGGGAGGGCAAGGGCCCCGTGCTGCTGGATACCATTACCTACCGCCTCTCCGGCCACTCCACCTCCGACCAGAACGCCTACCGCACCAAGGAGGAAATCGAGGCCTGGCGGGCCATCGATCCCATCGTCACCTACCGGCAGTCCCTGGTGGAGGCCGGCGTGGCCCCGGACAGCCGGTTCGAGGAGATCATGGCGGAGACCGTGGACCGCATGACCCGGATCTGCAAGCACGCCAGCGATCCCAGCGTGTCCCCCTACGCCGACTTTGACAACGATCCCGCCTACGTGGAGCGGCTCATGTTCTCCAACGAGAAGGTGCCCTCCTTCGATACTACCCGCCAGCCGGAGTTCACCACGCCCAAGGAGGAGTGCCCCCTGTGGCAGAAGATCCAGAGCAAGGAGCGCTCTCCCTTCACCAAGGACGGCAAGCCCGTCAGCAAGATGAAGCTGTTCAACCTCCGGGACGGCATCAGCGAGGTCATCCTGGACAAGTTCTACGAGGACCCCACCCTGGTGTCCTACGGCGAGGACGTCCGTGACTGGGGCGGCGCGTTCGCCATCTACCGGGGCATGGCCGACTCCATCCCCCGCTACCGCCTGTTTAACTCCCCCATCTCCGAGGCGGCCATCGTGGGCACCGCCGTGGGCTACGGCATGTGCGGCGGCCGCGTCATCGTGGAGCTGATGTACGCCGACTTCATCGGCTGCGCGGGAGACGAGATCTTTAACCAGCTGAGCAAGTGGCAGTCCATGTCCGCCGGGATTCTGAAGATGCCGGTGGTGCTGCGGGTGTCCGTGGGCTCCAAGTACGGCGCCCAGCACAGCCAGGATTGGACCGCCCTGTGCGCCCACATCCCCGGCCTGAAGGTCTGCTTCCCCGCCACGCCCTGGGAGGCCAAGGGGTTGATGGAGTCCGCACTGAACGGGACCGACCCGGTGGTGTTCTTCGAGAGTCAGCGCATTTATGACGTGGGCGAGCAGTTCCACGAGGGCGGCGTGCCCGCCGGGCGGTATGAAATTCCCATTGGCGACACCAACCTGGTCCGTCAGGGCAAGGACCTCACCATTATCACCGTAGGCGCGGCCCTGTACCGGGCGGTGGACGCCGCCAAGGAGCTCAGCGAGAAGTACGGCCTGGAGGCCGAGATCATCAACCTCCACTCCCTGGTGCCTCTGGATTACACCAAGATCGTGGAGAGCGTGCGCAAGACCGGCAAGGTGGTCCTTACCAGTGACGCCTGCGCCCGGGGCTCCTTCCTGGAGGACGTGGCACAGAACATCACTCAGCTGTGCTTCGACGATCTGGATGCGCCGCCGGTGGTGGTGGGCGCCAAGAACTGGATCACCCCGCCCTTCGAGTTCGACCACTACTTCTTCCCCCAGGCTTCCTGGATCCTGGACGCCATCCATCAGCAGATCCTGCCCCTGCCCGGCTATGTGCCCGGTCAGAGCTGGACCGAGGCCGAGCAGCTGCGCAAGGCGAAGCTGGGCGTGTAAAAAGGGAATCAGCGAACTGACCAAAAGCGCCGGACCCGGAAGGGTCCGGCGCTTCTTTGACAAAGGGAGCGCTTTTGTGTATAATCAAACAAACTGCGGAGAAGGGGAGGGGCGCGTCATGAGCGATGTCATGGAGTTTGCCGGCAGGGAGGAATTCAGGAAGTGGCTCAGTGAGAACTGCCGGACCAGTGCCGGCGTCTGGCTCCTGCTTGGAAAGGCCGGCGGGCCGAAAACCGTCAAGGCGGGGGAGGCGCTGGAGGAAGCCCTCTGCTTTGGATGGATCGACGGGCAGATGCAGAGCATTGACGATAAAACATATAAGAAATATTTTTCTGTGCGCAGGGAAAAGAGCAAGTGGTCAGAAAAGAACAAAACGCTGGCCATGCGCCTGGAAGCGCAGGGGCTTATGACCGATTTCGGCAGGCAGAAAATAGAGGAGGCCAAAAGAAACGGCCAGTGGGACGCGCCCGGACCTGCGGCAGTCACGGAAGAGAAGATCGCCAGGGTATCCGCGCTGCTGGAAGAGCATGAGCCCGCGTGGACAAATTTTCAGGCCATGCCCCTGTCTGTCAGGAAAACCTATACCCGGGCGTATTTTGACGCAAGGACGGATGCCGGAAGAGAAAAGCGCCTCGCTTGGATGGTGGACAGGCTCAACAGAAATTTAAAGCCGATGCAGCGGCAGATCAAAACAGAGTGATCTGACTGGTATCCGCCATGCCCGCAAAGGCCCCCAGCGCCTTGAGCTGGTCGATATGGGTCTTGGACAGCTTATTGCAGCAGGTGGAAAATTCCTCCACGGAGATAAATTCTTTCCCTTTCCGCTTCTCCACGGTATCCAGAGCGGCGGTCTCACCCAGGCCCCGCACGGCGGTGAAGGGCGGTATGAGCGCATCCTCCCCCTTGCAGACGAACCGGGTGGCCTCCGACTCGTAAATATTGATGGGTTCAAACCGGAAGCCACGGAGGTAGAATTCATAGCAGACCTCCAGCGTCACCGCCAGGTCCTGCTCCACGGCGGTGGCGTCCTTGTTGTTCCAGATCTCCTGGAGCTTCCGCTTCACATTGTCGAACCCGGCACAGCAGTACTCCGCGTCGAAGGCCTTTGCCCGGATGGAGAAGAAGGTGGCGTAGAAGGCCAGCGGCCGGTGGACCTTGAACCAGGCGATCCGGAAGGCCATCATCACGTAGGCCACCGCGTGGGCCTTGGGGAAGAGGTAGCCGATTTTTGCCAGGGAGTCGATGTACCACTCCGGTACGTCGTGCTCCTTCATGGCATCCACCCAGCCCTCCTCAAAGCCGCCCTTCTTCACCTTGCCTTTTCGGACCGACTCCATGATCTTGAAGCTCATCTTGGGGTCCAGGCCCTTGGAAATGAGATACAGCATGATGTCATCCCGGCACCCTACCGTCTCGGTAACGGAGGCGGTGCCGCTGACGATCAGGTGTGAGGTCCTCCAGCATCCGGACCATGGAGGGGTCATCGTGGCCCAGCATGTCCAGCTTCAGGAGGTTGTCCTCCATGCAGTGGTATTCAAAGTGGGTGGTGATGATGTCGCTGTCGGCGGCGTCCGCCGGGTGCTGGACGGGGCAGAAGTCCTCCACATCCAGGTCGTCCGGCACCACCACCAGGCCGCCGGGGTGCTGTCCCGTGGTGCGCTTCACCCCCACGCAGCCCAGGGCCAGCCGGTTCTCCTCCGCGTGGCCGGGGTTCAGGCCCCGGGCCTCCAGGTATTTTTTCACGTAGCCGTAGGCGGTCTTCTCCGCCACGGTGCCGATGGTCCCCGCCCGGAACACCTGGGTCTCGCCGAACATCTCGATGGCGTGGCGGTGGGCCCGGGCCTGGTACTCGCCGGAGAAGTTCAGGTCGATATCCGGCACCTTGCCGCCGCCGTACCCCAGGAAGGTCTCAAAGGGGATGTCAAAGCCGTCCTTGACGTATTTCGTCCCGCACACCGGGCAGTCCCTGTCCGGCATGTCCGCGCCGCAGCCGTAGGAGCCGTCCAGAATGAACTCGTTGTGCTTGCACTTGGGGCAGCGGTAATGGGGAGGGAGGGCGTTTACCTCGGTGATGCCCGACATGTAGGCCACCAGGGAGGACCCCACCGAACCACGGGAGCCCACCAGATAGCCGTTCTCCAGGGAGCGCTGGACCAGCTTCTGGGCGGACATATAGACCACGTCGTACTTCCCCAGGATGCCCCCCAGCTCCACATTCAGCCGGTCTACGATGAGCTGGGGCGGGTCCTCGCCGTAGAGCTCGTGGACCTTGTCCCACACCAGCCGGTTCAGGTCCTCCTCGGAGTTCTCCAGCCGGGGCGGGAACAGCTTCCCCTTGGGCAGCAGGTCGAAGGTCTCCACCTGGTCCGCGACGGCCCGGGTGTTGGTGACCACCACCTCAAAGGCCTTTTCCTCCCCAAGATAGGAGAATTCCTCCAGCATCTCGTCGGTGGTCTTGAAGTAGATGGGCAGGGAGAAGTCGCAGTCGGAAAATTTCTTGGTGTCCAGCAGGATGTGCCGGTAGATCTCGTCCTCCGGGTCCAGGAAGTGGACGTCCCCGGTGGCGCACACCGGCTTGCCCAGCTCCTCCCCCAGCCGGACAATGGTGCGGTTGAACTCCCGCAGCTCCTCCTCGTCCTTCGCCTTGCCGTCCCGGAGCATGAAGGCGTTGTTGCACAGGGGCTGGATCTCCAGGAAGTCGTAGAAGGAGGCGATGCGCCGCAGCTCCGCCCAGTCCCGGCGGTCCGCCACCGCCTGGAACAGCTCCCCGGCCTCGCAGGCGGAGCCAACGATGAGCCCCTCCCGGTGGGCGATCAGCTCGTCCTTGGGCACCAGGGGGAACCGCTTAAGGTATTGCAGGTTGGACTTGGACACCAGCTGGTAGAGGTTTTTCAGCCCCACCTTGTTTTTGGCAATCAGGATGATGTGCTTGGGCTTCCGGTTGGCATGACCACGCTTCCGCAGGGGAGGCATGGCGGCGTTCACCGCCTGGAGGGAGTGGACGTCCAGCTCCTCCTCCATCTGCTTGAAGAAGTGGGGAAGGAACAGCCCGCAGGTAGCGGCGTCGTCGCTGGCCCGGTGATGCTGGAAGGCGGGGAGCCTCAAATGCTCCGCAACGATATCCAGTTTATATTTTCCCAGCTCCGGCAGCAGGTTCTGGGCCAGGATCAGCGTATCCACATAGGTGGGGTCGAAGTCCAGACCCTCCCGGCGGCAGCCCTCCCGGATGAAGCCAATGTCAAACTCCGCGTTGTGGGCCACCAGGGGCCGTCCGTTGACAAAGGCCAGGAAGTCCCGCAGCGCCTGGGCGGGCTTGGGCGCGCCCTGGAGCATCTGGTCCGTGATGCCCGTCAGGGCGATGATCTCGTTGCTGAGGTGCCGGCCCGGGTCCACGAAGGTCTGGAACCGGTCGGTGATTTCACCGTTTTGGATCACCACCGCGCCGATTTCCGTAATGGCCTCCTGGCCGGCCTTCAGGCCGGTGGTCTCAATGTCGAAGGCCACGTACTCGTCCGTAAAAGATGCCTCCTGCGCCCCGTGGACGGGGATGCGGTCGTCCAGGTTGTTGATGAAGTAGCCCTCCATGCCGTAGAGGATCTTGATATCCTTGGCGGAGTGCCAGGCGTCGGGGAAGCCCTGGACCACGCCGTGGTCGGTGATGGCGATGGCGGGATGCCCCCAGGCCTCTGCCCGCTTGACGATGTTTCCGTCGGGCCCCGCCTTGGGGCTGAGGGAGGAGAGGGCGTCCATGTTGGAGAAGGTGGTGTGAGCGTGGAGCTCCACCCGCTTGACCTCGGCTTTGTCCTGGCGCATCTCGTGGGGGTAGGTGGAGATATTCTTCGGGTCCAGCAGGATGTCGCTGCCGTCACGGTTGAGTTTGACGTAGCCCTGGACCTTCACCCACATGCCGGGCTTGATGTCCTTTTTCAGCTTGGCCTTCTCCTCCTTCTCCAGGTACTTGGTCACCCGGACGGAGGTCTTGAAGTCCGTCATGTCGAAGGTCAGACAGAAGACCCCCGGACGGCGGGTCTCGTAGAGGTCGGCAAAGAACACCTTTCCCGCTACCGTCACATTGCCCATCTTGGGGTTGAGGCCCTCCATGGGCTGGACCGCGCCCTTGATGGGGACGCCCATGATGACCTCTCCGCCCTCCGCCTTTTTGCCGGAGGCGGAAGGGGAGGGGGCGGAGACCGTCTGGTGGATGGCTACCTGCTCCAGGGCGTAGGCCGACGCTACGGCGGCGGCCAGCTCGTCTTTTTTCTCCCCCAGGTCGGACCGGACGGTGAGGGCCATACGCATGGTCCTGCTCTGCTTCTCCACCTCAACGGCGGTGAGAAAGGCGCCGTCCAGCAGGGCGCGGACGTCCCAGGACAGGGAGAGGGTGGTAAACAGCTCAAAAAAGGGGATCTGCTGCATGTCGAACCTTCCTTGCCATTATAGTTTCGTGATGTGAGGACCCGCGGCTTTCAGCATCAGCTTTTTGGTGCCCACGCCGTCAAAGGCCACCTCGATGAGCGCGTCGTTCCCCATGGGCCGGACGGACAGGACCATCCCCTTGCCGAAGGTGCGGTGGGAGATGGCGTCCCCCTTATCCAGATGCAGCAGGCCGGAGGGGGCGGCTCCGGAGGGCTGGGTGAACCCCGGGTCCCGTTTGGGGCGGGGGGACGGGGCGGAGGAGGTGCGGCCTCCCCCCGCCAGGGGATCGAAGGCGTCCCCGGCCCAGCGGGGCGCGGAGGCGGGCTCCGTCTTGCTCTGCCAGTCGATGGGCTCGGCGGGCAGCTCCTCCAGGAACCGGGAGGGGAGGTTGCTGCTGGTCCGTCCATAGAGCATCCGCTGCCGGGCGTTGGTCATGGTCAGCCGCTGCCGGGCCCGAGTCATGGCCACGTAGCACAGCCGGCGCTCCTCCTCCATCTCCTCGCTCTCTCCGGAGGCCCGGCCGCTGGGGAACACGCCCTCCTCCATGCCTACCACGTATACATTGGGGAATTCCAGCCCCTTGGCGGAGTGCATGGTCATAAGGGAGACGGTGTTGTCGCTGTCGGCAGAGTCGTCCAGGTCCGTATATAGGGCTACGCTGTCCAGAAAGCCCGCCAGGGAGGCGTTGTCCGGGTCGCTCTCCAGGAAGCCCAGGATGCTGGAACGCAGCTCCTGGACGTTCTCAATGCGCCCACGGCTCTCCATGTCGTTTTTCTCCTCCAGAGCCTTGACGTACCGGGTCTTCTCGCACACCGCGTCGTACAGCTCCGGCAAGTCCAGGGTCTCCTCCAGCTCCCGCAGCTCCTGGATCATGGCGGTAAAGCCCTTCAGCTTACCGGAGGCGGATTTCAGGGAGGGATATTCCTCCGACCGGGTCATGATCTCCCACAAACTCTTGCCCTCCCCGGCGGCCAGCGCGGCGGCCTTGTCCAGACTGGTGTTTCCGATGCCCCTGGCGGGGACGTTGATGATCCGCCGCAGGCGCAGATCGTCCATGGGATTGTTGACGACGCACAGATAGGCCAGCATGTCCTTGACCTCCGCCCGGTCGAAGAACTTCATGCCGCCGTACACTTTGTAGGGGATGCCGTTGCGCTTGAGGGCCATTTCCAGGGCGTTGGACTGGGCGTTCATCCGGTAGAGGATGGCGTTGTCCCTCCAGTTTTCCCCGCGGCCATAGCTCTCCAGAATCTTTCCCGCCACGAAGGACGCCTCGTCGGCCTCGCTGAACACGGTTTTTACCAGCACCTTGTCTCCGGGGCCTTCCTCGGTCCAGAGGGTCTTGCCCTTGCGGCCGGCGTTGTTCCTGATGACGGTGTTGGCCGCGTCCAGGATGTTCTGGGTGGAGCGGTAGTTCTGCTCCAGCCGGATGGTGCGGCAGGTGTCGTACTGCTTCTCAAAATTGAGGATATTCTCGATGTTGGCCCCCCGGAAGCGGTAAATGGACTGGTCGTCGTCGCCCACCACGCAGATATTCTCATAGCTCCCCGCCAGCAGACGGGCCAGGAGGTACTGGAGGTGGTTGGTATCCTGATACTCGTCGATGAGCACATACCGGAACTTCCGCTGATAGAAGGCGCGGACATCCTCGTCCTTTTGCAGCAGATGGACGGTGTGGAGGATGATGTCGTCGAAGTCCATGGCGTTGGCCTCCCGGAGGCGGCGCTGGTAGCCGGTGTAGATCTCGGCGATCCGGGGCATCCGCCAGTCGTGGGAGGTCTTCATCTCCTGGGCAAACCGGTCCGGGGACCAGTCCTTGTCCTTGGCGTTGGAGATGATCCCCAGCACGGACCGGGGCTGGAACTCCTTCTCGTCCAGGCTCAGGGCCTTGAGCACGTCCTTGATGACACGCTTGCTGTCGTCGGTGTCGTAGATGGTGAAATTGCCGTCGAAGCCCAGCCCCAGCTTTTCCACGTCCCGCCGGAGGATGCGGATGCAGGCGGAGTGGAAGGTGGCGGCCCAGATGTCCCGGGAGGCGGGGCCGCACATCCGCTCCAGGCGCTCCTTCAATTCCCCTGCGGCCTTGTTGGTGAAGGTGATGGCGATGACCGACCAGGGAACGGCGGGCTCCACAGCGCACAGCCGCACGGCTTTCTGCCAGTCCTCCGGGGAGGGATTTTCCGGGAAATGCTCCAGAAAGGCCAGGTCCTCCTCGACCGCCCAGCCCGGGACCTCGTCGGTGTCGCTGCCCCGGCCAAAGGTGAGCAGATTGTCCACACGGTTGATGAGCACGGTGGTCTTGCCGCTGCCCGCGCCGGCCAGCAGCAGCAGGGGGCCCTCGGTAGCCAGCACGGCGTCCCGCTGGCGGGGGTTCATACGCTGGTACCGCCGGGCGATGACGGCCCGGCGGGCGGTTATGTAGCGCTGCGCAAAATCTTGTGTCATATGTATGTCCGGTCTCTCTTTCCTGAAATTTCTCAAGGTCTATTTTACTATTCTTCCGCGGCGGGGTCAACGGGAAATTTCCAAATTTGAAATTTTTGTTCGATATGGGCCGGCCCGGAAGGGGATGGGCAATGCGAAAGCGGCCCCGTAGGGACACGGAGCCGCCGCCTTTTTGCTTGCTTAATACAATTTTTCGATAACAAGCGCAGTATCGTCACCGGGCGGAAATCCAGGTATCGCAACAAGTATAGTCTCGAATTGAAAGCTCTTTTTGATACTTTTTCTCTCGAGAAAAAGTATGGAAGTTTTCCCTCAGTAAAAAAGCGGTGCATGGCGTTTTGTCCATGCACCGCGCTGTGTTGCTTGACCTGGCTTAGTAGTAACGCTTGTTACGGTTCTTCCGGGCCGCCTCGGACTTCTTGCGGCGCTTGACGCTGGGGCTCTCATAGTGCTCCCTGCGGCGAACTTCCGCCAGAACGCCGGCCTTGGCGCAGCTGCGCTTGAAACGCTTGAGCGCGCTGTCCAGGGATTCGTTCTCCTTGACGTGAACTTCAGACATCTATTTCCCTCCCTCCGATACATCCGGTTTCATCCAGGATGCTCTCTAGGGCCAATTACATGGCTTAACAATATGGAATTATAACCAGTTTTTTTCCGTTTGTCAAGGCAATTATGCAGAAACTTACGGAAACTTCCGAGAAACTGTTTCCGGCGGCGGCGGACATGGGCCGTCAAATCTTTGGAAGGGAGGCCAGACGGGCCTCCAGCTCCCGGAAGGAGCCTCCGGGCCAGACATCCAGCGGCAGGCCGTTGGGATTCTCCAGATAGTCCGTCGCCAGATAGACCTCCATGCCCACCTCCCGGGCCGCCATGTCGTCCACCGGGTTGTTGCCTACCATCAGGCACTCGCCGCCCTGCTTCCCTATCCGCGCCAGGATGTCCCAGTAGTAGGCGGGGTTGGGCTTGCTGCTGCGGCTGTTCTCATAGGTGGTGACCCAGTCGAAGTCCGTTCCCGCCAGACCCACCCAGTGCAGCCGGGTCTCCACCGCAACGGCGGGGAAGACGGGATTGGTGGCCAGCACCAGCGTGTACCCCTGCTCCCGCAGGAAGCGGATCAGGCCGCTCCGGTCCACGTTTTCCCGAAGCACCGCCCGGACCCCGTCAAACTCTCTGGCATAAAAATCATCCAGGATGCTCTCCAGCGCCAGGGCCTGTACGCCAAGCTCCCGGGTGAAGACCTCCCAGAAGACCTGGCGGTTGGTGAGGGCGCCGTCGTTATCCACCATGGCGTCCACACCCTTCCACAGCGCCTGGACCAGCCGCTCGCCGTCGTAGCCCATGGGCGTCAGACGGCGGACCAGAGCTTTGAAGTAGCTGTGGACGAACTCTTCCTGCAGAAAGGGGACCAGGGTGCCGTCCAGATCGAAAAGGATCGTGTTGAACATACTGTCATCTCCTTTTGGTAGAGTATACCAAAAAGCAGGGGAGATGGCAAGAAAAAATTTACATTTCCGCCATCGACGCCGTCCGCGCGAATTCCTGGCAAAAGGATGACTTTTTCTTCCGGGAGCCTCTTGACAACCGGGAGGCGCTCTGCTATACTCCAAACATACCAAAAGAATGTATTTTTGATCCCAGGGAGGCGAGATCATGGCGCGGAACAAGTATCCGGAGGAGACGGTGGAGAAGATCCTGACGGCTGCCAGGAAGCTGTTCCTGGAGAAGGGCTACGAGCATACCACCATCCAGGATATCGTGGACCAGCTGGGAGGACTGACCAAGGGGGCGGTCTATCACCACTTCAAGTCCAAAGAGGAGATCATGGACGCCATCACGGAAAAAATGTTCTGGGATGACAATCCCTTTGAGAAGGTGCGGGGGAGGGTGGATCTGAATGGTCTGGAGAAAATGAAGGAAGTCATCCGCCTCACCCAGGAGCCGGACTGGTCCAGCCTCAGCCGCCAGAGTATGCCGCTGCTGAAAAATCCTCGGCTGCTGGCCAAGGCCATCGAGGACAACCAGACCATCGTCACGCCCCTGTGGCTGGAGCTCATCGAGGAGGGGATGGCGGACGGTTCCATCCGCACGGAGTACCCTCGGGAGGCGGCGGAGCTGCTGACCCTGCTGGACACTCTCTGGATGGCACCCACCATTTTCCCGGCTACCCGAGACAGCCTGCTGCACAAGTTCCGCTGCGCGGGGGAGATCTTCGCGAATCTGGGGGTCCCGGTCATCGACGAGGAGATGCTGGCGCTGGCGGACAGGTATTTCCAGCTGCTGCCGCCGGAGGTAACGTAAGGAAAGCCGCTGTGCAGGCGGCATTCCTTTGGGAAAGATACATTCATTTGGTAGGTATGTAGGCGGCGCAAAAGCGCCAAATTTTTTGCAAAGATACATACCTTTAGAAGGTATGTAAAAAGGAGAAAAAACAATGAAAGAAAAATTGCTTACCCGGAATTTTACCCTTTTGCTCCTGGGGCAGGTGTTCTCCCTGCTGGGCAACGGCGGACTGCGGTTTGCGCTGTCTATGTACGTATTGGAGGAGATCGGCTCGGCGGCGGTGTTCGGGACGCTGCTGGCGGTGAGCATGATCCCCACCATCCTGCTGACGCCCTTCGGCGGGGTGCTGGCGGACCGGGTCAACCGGCGCACCATTATGGTGGGGCTGGATCTGGCCTCCGGGACGGCGGTGCTGATCGCGGCGGCGGCCTTCGGAGAGGGAAGGGGCATCGCCGTGACGGCGGCGCTGCTGATCGTCCTCTCCGTGCTGGGGGCCTTCGAGTCCCCCACGGTCCAGGCCTGCGTCCCGCAGATGCTCCATGGGGACAACGTCCTGCGGGGCAACGCGGCGGTGAACCAGGTGAACGCCGTCTCCGGGCTGGTGACGCCCTTTCTGGGAAGCCTGCTCTATACCGCCTTCGGCGTCCGGCCGGTGCTGGCGGGGGCGGGGGTGTGCTTTCTGCTGACGGCGGCGCTGGAGTGCTTCATCCGCCTGCCGGCGATGCCGCCGGTCCGGGGACAGCGGCTGAGGGACATCCTCCGGGAGGACCTGATGGGCAGCGCCAGATTCCTGGCCCGGGAACGGCGGGAGGTATTGGATTTGCTGCTGTTTGCCGCCGCGGTGGGGGCGCTGGTCTCCGGCGCGGCCATCGTGGGACTGCCGTACCTTATCCGCACCAGCCTGGGCCTCTCGGCCCGGATGTACGGCGCGGCGGAGAGCGCCATGGGGCTGGCGGCCCTGCTGGGGGGAGCGGCGGCGGGAGCGCTGGCGGTGCGCCTGCCCTTCCGGCGGCTCCACTGGTTGGTGGCGGCGGTGGGGGTGTGCGCCCTGCTGGGCGGCGGTGCGCTGCTGCTGCCGGTGGGTACAACGGGGCAATATGGGGCGCTGGTGCCGGTGTTCTGCGCGGCGCAGGCGTGCGCGTGTACCTTCTCCATTTTCGCCGTCTCCGCCATTCAGCAGAAAACGCCGGAGAACATGACCGGGAAGGTCATGGCCTGCGTCTCCGCTATCTCCATGTGCGCCCAGCCCCTGGGGCAGGCGGTCTACGGTTTGTGGTTCGATGCTTCCCCGGGCTGGCTGGTGCTGTCGGTTACCGGAGCCGCTGTTTTCGCACTGGGGGCGGGGGCAAAAAAGCTGTTTGCACAATGGTAAAAGGATAGGGCGCGGATGCGGTCCCGCGCCCTGTCCCTATTGAATGCCCAGCTTTGTCATGATCTCCCGCAGGCTCCGCCAGTCCGCGGCCATCTGGGCCAGACGGTCCCGGCCCTCGTCCGTGAGGCGGTAGTACTTCCGCACCGGGCCGTTGGACTCGCTGCCCTGGAAGGTGTCCGCCGCGCCCTCCTTGGCCAGACGGCGGAGAATGGCGTAAAAGGTGCTCTCCGTTACGTCCGGGAAGCAGCCCCGCATGGTCTGGATGACATCGTAGCCATACTTCGGCTCTCCGCTGAGGCACTGGAGCAGGCACAGCTCCAGTACGCCCTTTTTTAATTGCGCGTCCATGGTCAGCCCTCCTTATGGGACTTCCCGACGGCGCGGAGTATTGCCCAGAGAACGGCGGCCAACAGTACGCCCAGGCCCAGGGGCCAGAGATTGGCAAGAAATGCCCGGACGGCCCCTATGGACTGCAAGTACCCGGACTCCAGGTCCATAGACGACAGGTACAGCCCCACGCACACCACCTGGGCGAAGCTCCCAGCCAGGAGGGGCACGGCAGGGAGGTGACGGATGGACCCGGACACGCACCGCGCCAGCGTCCAAATGAGCAGCAGGGCCAGAAGCAGGACGGAAAACTCAAGGAAGGTAATGAAACACCAGACCAGCGATCGTCCCAGAAAAAAGGGGTCAAACCTGGTGGGCGCTGCATAGATGCACTGCAGTCCAAGACCCTCCGCCAGTGCGGAACACACCAGCGGCGGGATCAGGAGCCAGACGGACGGCTTCTGCCGGGCAGGGAACCGCCGCTCCATTGCCGCCCGCTCCCGGGCGCGGAACAGGACGAAGAGCGCCGCCGTACCCAGCAGCAGGGCGGCCACGCCCGCCCGGACGGGATTCTGCTGGAACCACCAGCCCAGGCCCCAGCCGCCCAGCTCGAAGGCCCGCAGCAGGCCCAGCAGAAGCCAGCCTGAGAGCGCCGCCGCGACGACCCATATCCAGATTTTCCGGCGGCGCAGGCGGGCCTTCCGGTCCTCCTTCAGCAGGTCCCGGACTACGGCGGTAGGACGGCCAAACTCGGAGAGCATATCGGCCTCGCCTCGCCCCCGCTCCCGGCCCAGCTCGTACTGCTCCTGATAGTCCGCGACGATCTCCGCCGCTTGCTCCGGGTCGTACCAGCCCAGCAGGTTTACCCCTAAATGGTGCCGCCAATCCGTCCACGTCACCGCTTTCGCCTGGAAACAGAGGGGCAGCGGTTTCCGCCCGTCAACCCACCGCTGGAACGCCAGCGCGGTGAACAGTCCCGCAAAATAGGGCAGCAGGCGGACCAGAATCTCCAGCTCCGGCGGCACGGCGAGGGGGTCTACATCCATAATTTTATAGTATCTCGTCATAAACAGCGCCGACCCTGCCGCGCCTCCCAAAGCGTGGACCACGCCGGGAAAATACCGGATGGACCGTGTCACGCTCCGCAGCAGGAACCATGCCGCCAGCACCAGCATGGCAATGATGAAGATAAGCAAAAACGTGGTAATGGCGGCTCCGATATTCATTATCAAAATGATATGCAGCCGCATGACGGTGATAATGGCGATCTCCTGTAAGGTGGTGCAGGCCAGCATCGCCGCCGCCGGGAGCAGGAAAGTTACCGTCCGGGAGGCGGTTTTTTCCGGCGGGACCAGCCGTTCCAGCGCGATCCTGGCAGGGCCGCGCAGGAGCATGAACAGCGCGGAGGCTGTCATGGGGACAAAGGCGCAGAACCCCACCATCAAAAAGAAGTTGACGTACGAATACAGGCAGAGCCATCCAAAACCCCAGCAGACCACCGCTGCCGCCAGCCACAGCAGGGTATAGCGAAGCTGTTCCGTCCGCGCGGCGGGCTCCTCCTCCAGCAGCTGCGCTGCTGCCTCCTGGGGCGTACCCAGGGCTTCGATGATCTCCGCGTCGGACTTCCCGTGTTCCCGGCCCGCCTCGAACTGCGCCTGGAGATCCGTCAGGATCTCTTTGGCCTGGGGCTCTGGGAAGGACCAGGCCAGGCGGCGGCTCAGCGCGCCTAGCCACGTCTGCCGGGTCAGGGCGGGCTTTGCGCTCCATTTCATAACAGCACATCCTCTCTACTGTGTGATACTACTGTTTACCGAACAGTAGATAAGCAGAATATACCACGCCCAGGGCGGGCTGTCAAGAGGGAAATGGAAAAGAGAGGCGAAAGCGCCTCTCTTTTCTCAATTTTCGTTTAAATATGCCTCCGCCGCCAGCAGGACCTCCTCGTCGGTGGCGTAGGTGATCCGCTCCGCCGCCTGGGGGAAGGAGAACCAGCCCAGCTGGGAGATCTCCGACTCCTGGGGATGCTCCCGCCCGCCGGTGGGGACGGCGGTGAAGAAGATCACATCCTTGATGGTCCCCGGCTTGGGGGAGTAGGTGACCTGCTGCCGGAAATCCGTGTGGATCTCCGCCGTCAGGCTGGTCTCCTCCAGAATTTCCCGGGCGGCGGTCTCCGCCTCCGTCTCGCTGCCCTCCACGTGGCCCTTGGGGAAGCTCCAGTGGCCGCCGTTGTGCCGCACCAGCAGGTATTCCCGGCTGCTGCCGTTCTGCCGCCAGATCACCGCGCCGCAGGACTTCTCCTCCCGGGACTTCCGGAACACGCCGCCGTCGCCCCAGGTCCACTCGCCGCCGTGGGCCCCCAGCTCAAAATGCCGCTTGGCGATGCCCAGGTCCACCAGGGCGAAGGACCCCGTGCCGCTGAGCCGCACCCGGACGGACCCGTCGGGCCGGCAGGCGAAGCGGTACCCATGCCGGTTCATGGCGGAAGGGGCCCGCCGGACGGCTTCCATCCCGGCGCGGAACCATTCCGGGGCGTCCTGGGCATCCGGGGCCAGCTCCTCCAGGGACTTCCGGGAGCGGTCCGCCGCCGGTCTGTCCGGATGGGCGGGGGAGCCCACGGCGATGATGCACACCAATTCCTCCTCCGGGGCGAGGCGGGCGGCGCAGCGCTTTTTGTCATAGGTTCCGCCTACCCAGCAGGTCCCCAGCCCCATGGACCGGGCGGTGAGTACCAGCTCCTCGCCGTAGAAGCCGCACTTTTCCTCCAGGTCCGGGGCCCCGGCGGGACCGGCCAGGAGAAAGTAATTCCGGGCGCCCGCGATCCTTCCCCAGCTTTTCAAGAGGGAGGAGAAGGGCTCGGGGTCGCCGCAGACCAGTTGGACATGCAGGCCGGAGCGGAGATTGCAGGTCCCCACAGCCTTCTCCAGCTGCTGGCGCTGGGCGGGGGAGAGGGGCTGGGGGGAATAGTCCCGGCAGGATGACCGGGTAAAAACGGCGTCGGACAAAGTCATATGCTCTCCTTTCCGCGGTATAATGGCCGCAGAAGCAAATATTTCCTTACTCTACTCTATTTTTGTGCGAATAACCAGGGATGTCAAGAGAAAAAATATGAAGTTTTTGTAAAATTATACTTGCGTCATGGGAGAGGGTCTGGTAAAATATACTGTATCAACTACATATCGGAGGATGTCCGCAGGAGAGAGGGGCCCATTGGAAAGGAATGATCCCCCACCGAAGGCGTAAATCGCGCAGGTGCCGTAAGGCGGGACTGCGGGCGGACGAGATTCTGGAGAACTCCGCGAATGAGCGGATGCCGAAGGTGCAAGCGGCCAAGCCGTAATCTCTCAGGCAAAAGGACGGAATTCGATATATGACCCCGGAAGGGAGACCCAGGGGGGAGTATTTTCATTTTCCGCTTGAGCAGAGGGAGGCGCGCCGTCGCCTCCCTCGTTTTGTTTCGGTATGTAAATTGGAAAAGGAAAAGGAGAGAGAGCGTATGGCACAAATCTATGAGGCAATTGCAAAGGGAAATGACTGGCTCAATGGCATTGTATGGGGTATTCCCGCCCTGGTGCTGCTCATGGCCGCGGGCATCATCCTGACCGTGGGCCTGAAGGGCTTCCAGTTCAGGAAGTTCGGCTACGCTATGAAGAACACCGTGGGCAAGATGTTCAAGAAGCAGACCGCCAAGGCCGGCGAGGTCACCCCCCTCCAGGCCCTGACCACCGCTCTGGCGGCTACCGTGGGCACCGGCAACATCGCCGGCATCACCGCCGCCGTGACCCTGGGCGGCGCGGGCGCGATTTTCTGGCTGTGGGTCTCCGCCCTGCTGGGCATGGCCACCAAGTACTCCGAGGTCATGCTGTCGGTGAAGTACCGTGAGCGCAACGTCCTGGGCGACTGGGTGGGCGGCCCCATGTACTATATCAAGAACGGCCTGGGCAAGAACTGGAAGTGGCTGGGCGTCATCTTCTGTATCTTCGGCGGTCTGGCCTCCTTCGGCATCGGCAACGCCGTGCAGGTGGGCGCCATCACGGAGTCCATCAATGACGCCATCCAGGCGTTCAACCCCGGCGCCGCGGAGTACCAGATGGTGATCAACATCGTTGTGGCCGTTATCCTGATGGTCATCATCGGCGTGGTCCTGGTGGGCGGCATCAAGCGCATCGGCGAGGTCACCGAGTTCCTGGTCCCCATTATGTCCGTGATCTACATCGTGGCCTGCCTGATCGTGGTGGGCGTCAATATCACCAAGGTCCCCCACGTGTTCGGCATGATCTTCCAGGGCGCTTTCAGCCCCCAGGCCGTCACCGGCGGCGCTGCTGGTATCGGCATCAAGCTGTGCATCGAGTGGGGCGTCAAGCGGGGCGTGTTCTCCAATGAGGCCGGCCTCGGTTCCGCGCCTATCGCCCACGCCGCCACCTCCGAGACCAACCCCGTGCGGCAGGGCCTCTACGGCATCTTCGAGGTCTTCATGGACACCATCGTCATCTGCACCCTGTCCGGTTTGACCCTGCTGCTGGCCCTGGATGAGAGCGCTATGAACTACGGCGTCAAGGGCGGCACCTCCCTCAACGCCCAGGCGCTGGGTACGGTCCTGGGCGGCAGGACGGGCGCGCTGATCATCGCCATCGGCCTGAGCCTGTTCGCCCTGTCTACCGTCCTGAGCTGGGGCCTCTACGGCACCCGCTGCTGGGAGTTCCTGCTGGGCGAGAAGGCGGTGAAGCCCTATCAGGTCATCTTTACCCTGGTAGTCATTATCAGCGCCACGATGGACCTGTCCCTGGCATGGAACATTGCCGACACCCTCAACGGCCTGATGGCCATCCCCAACCTGATCGCGTTGATTGCCCTGTGCCCGGTGGTCTTCAAGACGACCAGAGAGTATTTTGACAACGAGCGGAAGCTGCGAAAGTAAACGCGCCCGCCTGTCCATGGAAAGATCCCGTCCGGTGTACCGGGCGGGATCTTTTATCCTTTGCCGCAGGGCGGCGGGACGCCCTCTCCATTCAGGTACTCCCGGCCCCACCGGCACATGGCGTCCAGCACGGGCACCACGCTCTCCCCGAAGGGGGTGAGGGAATACACCGTTCTGGGAGGCCGCGCCGGGATGACCTCCCGGCAGACCATGCCGCAGTCCGTCAGAGCCCGGAGCTGCTGGGTCAGCATTTTGGGCGTCGCTCCGGGGAGCAGCCTCTGGAGGGCCATATACCGCCGTGGGCCGTCCTTGAGATGCCAGAGGATCAGCGGCTTGTATTTCCCTCCGATCAGGGCCAGCGTGGCCTCCACCGGGCATGTAAATTGTTGCTGCCTCATGTAACCTCCACTTTACATTTGCAGATTTCCCCTATTATAGCAGGTTTCCGCCCCTCTGGGAAGCGCTATCTTTTTGGGAAGCATCTTCCTTCAAAGTGCCCTCTTGCGGATATTTCCAGGTGTGGTACAATGAAGTTACCCGGGAAATAAAATGATGAAAAGGAGATCTACTGATGGACTTTTTGGAACTGGCAAAAAAACGCTGCTCCATCCGCGCCTATATGGACCGGAAGGTGGAGCCGGAGAAGCTGGAGCAGATCCTGGAGGCCGCGCGGGTGGCTCCCACGGCGAAGAACCTCCAGCCGGTGAAGCTGCTGGTGGTGCAGAGCGAGGAGGGGCTGGAGAAGGTGGGGAAGGCCGCCAATATCTACGGCGCGCCCCTGGCCGTCGTCGTCTGCGCCGACCACGACCGGGCCTGGACCCGGCCCTTTGACGGGAAGCGCTCCACGGACATTGACGCCGCCATTCTCACCGACCATATGATGCTGGAGGCCACGTCGCTGGGGCTGGGCAGCGTGTGGATCTGCTTCTTCAAGCCCGACGTCCTCCGGGAGGAGTTCGCTCTGCCGGAAAATCTGGAGCCGGTGAACATCCTTGCTGTCGGTTATTCCGCCGGGGAACACGCCAAGTCGGACCGCCACCGGGTCCGCGTCCCACTGGACCAGCTTGCGGCTTACGAAAAGCTGTAAAAATGAGAAGCTCCCGCCCGGTACATTCCGAGCGGGAGTTTCCCATATTAAGAAAGATGGAGGAAGGAGAAGAGCATGTCCAGCGTTTTGAAGCGGTAGACCACGCCGTTGGACTCCCACCGGACGCCGCCGGCGTCCTCGGTGATCTCGCCGGTGGTCAACTGCTGGGAGAGGGGGGAGAAAAGGACGCCCCACCACATAGGCGCACTGTAGAGCATCATGGCCAGCAGGCCGGCCAGAGCAGATATGAGCAGTTTATATCGCAGTTTCATAGCAAAAATTCCGTCCATAATGGATTTGTTGGTTCCATTATGGACGGAATTTTATGACAATATACCATTTTTTAAAAAATTTTCCAGAATTACAGCTGAGGCTGCGCGGGACGGCAGAAAAATACAGAGGCGCATTGGGCCTGTAAAGCCTCCGCCGCCTGGGCGGCAGGTTCCTCATCCCGGAAAATGCCGAAGACCGCCGGTCCGCTGCCGGTCATGGAGGCCGCCATGGCGCCATGCTCCAGCAGGGCGCTTTTCATTTCAAACACCTGGATGTAGCGCCGGGGCAGTACGTCCTCGAACACATTGTACAGCCGCCGGGCGATGCCCTCCAGATCTCCCTGCTCCAGCGCGGCGGTCATGCCGGTCACGTCCGGATGACAGCGGAGCTTCTTCACCCGCACCTGAGCGAACAGCTCCGGCGTGGAGACAGAGCAGGAGGGCTTGCACACCACCAGCCAGCAGGGAGGAAGGGGCGGAAGCTCCGACAGCCGTTCCCCCCGGCCCTCCGCCAGAACGGTGCCCCCCCGGACGCAGTAGGGCACGTCGCTGCCCACCAGCGCGCCGATCTCCTCCAGCCGCTCCAAGGCCATCTCCGGCGCGCAGGCGCGGCGCAGCACCCGCAGCACGGCGGCGCCGTCGCTGCTGCCCCCGGCCATGCCGGCGCACACGGGGATCTGCTTTTGAATGTCGATGGCGAGGCCCGGGAAGGGCAGTCCGGTTTCCTCAAAGAAGCGGGCGGCCGCCTTGGCGGCGATGTTGCCCTCCCCTCTGGGAAGGTAGGGCAGGTCGGTATTCACCGACACCCCCGGTTCCGCCTGGGAGGATATCGTCACCCGGTCCGCAAGGTCAATGGACTGCATGACCATCCGCATGTCGTGGTAGCCGTCCGGACGGCGGCCCAGAATGTCCAGAGCCAGATTCAGTTTTGCATAGGCGCTTTCCGTACAGGTCATGGCAGACTCCTCCCTTTACAGGTGCTTGCCGCAGTATGGGCAGGTCCGGCTGGAGGACTGCTTCAGGCGCTTCCCGCAGTGGGGGCACCGGTAGAAGCAGAACCAGACAACGGCGGAGAAGACAAAGCTGCCCAGCCCCGCGTACATGAGCGCCGTGCTGTTCAGCGCGCTGCTCACGGGGAGCAGCACCAGCGACAGCGCCGCCGAAACGGCCATCAGGAACCGGACCTGGCCCAGGGTCAGCTTCTTCATGTCTGTCCTCCCATACTGCGAATCATACTCGACAGGTGCAGTATACCGCAAACCGCCCGGAATGTCCACCACTTTGTCAGGATACGCCCGTGGCCCGCTCCTGCTTGACCTTGTGGTCGATGACGTGGCGGGAGGCCAGCTCGGCGGTGACGTCCTCCACGGAAATGCCCATCTCCACCATCAGCACCATCACGTGGTACATGAGGTCCGCGATCTCGTAGACCGTCTCCGGCTTGTCGTTGGCCTTTCCGGCGATGATGACCTCGGTGGATTCCTCGCCCACCTTTTTGAGGATCTTGTCCAGGCCCTTTTGGAACAGGTAGGTGGTGTAAGACCCCTCCGGCAGCGTCTCCTTCCGGCCCTGGAGCAGGGCGTACAGGCCCTCCACTGAGAAGGGGGCGGGCTGGTCTCCCTCAAATACCTTGTCATTGAAGCAGGAATCGGTTCCCAGATGGCAGGCGGGGCCCTCCTTGTTCACCGTGACCACCAGGGCGTCCCGGTCGCAGTCGGCGGTGATGTCCACGATATGCTGGATGTTCCCGCTGGTCTCTCCCTTCCGCCACAGCTCCTGCCGGGAGCGGGACCAGAAGCAGGTCCGGCCCTCCTTCATGGAAATCTCCAGGCTCTCCCGGTTCATGTAGGCCAGGGTCAGCACTTTTTTGCTGGCCGCGTCCACCACGACGGCGGGGATCAGGCCCTGTGCGTCAAATTTCAGTTCACTAATATTGAGCATGTCTGTTTTCCTCACAATCTCATATTGATGCCGTCCGCCGCCAGCTCCCGCTTGAGGTCCGGGATGGAGACCTCGCCGAAGTGGAAGATGGAGGCCGCCAGCCCCGCATCCACCTTGGGCAGGGTGTGGAACAGCGTCTTGAAGTGATCGACGCACCCGGCCCCGCCCGAGGCGATCACCGGCACGTCCACCACATCGCACACTGCCTCCAGCATCTCCAGGTCAAAACCGTTTTTAACGCCGTCGGTGTCGATGCTGTTGAGAACGATTTCTCCAGCTCCGTTGGCAACGCCGGATTTGATCCATTGGATGGCGTCCAGCCCGGTGTCCTCCCGTCCGCCCTTGGCGAAGACACGGAACTGTCCGTCTACCCGCTTGGCGTCCACGGACAGGACCACGCACTGGTCGCCGTATTTTTTCGCCGCCGCCGGGATGAGGGAGGGGTCACGGAGAGCGCCGGAGTTGACGCTGACCTTGTCCGCGCCGCATTTCAGCACCCGGTCGAAGTCGTCCACCGTGTTGATGCCCCCGCCCACGGTGAGGGGGATGAAAATGGTGGAGGCCACCTCCGTCAGGATGCCGGTGAACAGCGCCCGGCCCTCGGCGGAGGCGGTGATGTCGTAAAACACCAGCTCGTCGGCTCCGCAGTCGGAGTAGAACTTTGCCAGTTTTACCGGGGAACTGACGTCCGCCAGCCCCAGGAAGTTGACCCCCTTCACTACCCGTCCGTCCTTCACGTCCAGGCAGGGGATGATGCGCTTGGTAATCATTGGGGGCCTCCTTCCCGGACCGCCTGGGCCAGATCTACCGCCCCGGCGTACCACGCCTTGCCTACGATAGCGGCGTACAGCCCCCGGTCCCGGAGCTGCCGCAGGTCCTCGTTGGAGGATACGCCGCCAGAGGCGGTAATGGAGCAGGAGACCGCCTTCTGCAGGGCTTCCAGCCGGGCAAAGGAGGGGCCGGAGAGCATTCCGTCGGTCTCAATATCTGTAAAGATAATATAGTTTATACCAATTGATTCCATTTGCTTTGCGAAGGCAATATAGTCCAATCCGGCGTTTTCCTCCCAGCCGGAGGTGCGGACCAGACCATCCTTGGCGTCGATGCCCACGGCGATGCGCGCAGGGCCGTATTTCTCCACCGCCTGCCGGACAAGATCCGGGTCAGACACGGCGGCGGAGCCGATCACCGCCCGCCATACGCCCAGGGCGAACACCGCCTCCAGGTCCGCCATGGACCGGATGCCGCCGCCCAGCTCGATGCGCAGGCCCACCTCCGCCACCGCCTGAACGATGGCGCTGTTTCTCCGAACGCCGTCTCTTGCGCCGTCCAGGTCTACCATGTGGAGATACTTGGCCCCGGCAGTGTGGAAGGCTTTGGCGGTCTCCACCGGGTCGTCCGCCACCTGATGGACGGTGTCGAAGCGGCCCTTGTGGAGGCGGACGACTTTGCCGTCTTTTAAGTCAATCGCGGGAAAGATCAGCATTTCATTTCCCTCCTCACAGCGAACAAAAGGCCCGCAGGATGTTTAAGCCCACGTTTCCGCTCTTCTCTGGGTGGAACTGGACGCCATACACGTTGTCCCGCGCCGCCGCCGCCGTCAGCTCCGCGCCGTACTCCGCCGAGGCAATCAGGCTCTCTCCGCACTCCGCCCCGCAGAAGGAGTGGACGAAGTACACGCACTCGCCTTCCCGGATATGGCGGAACAGAGGGCTCACCGGTTTTCCGGCGGGGAAGTGGAGGGCGTTCCAGCCGATGTGGGGGATCTTGTAGCCAGCGGGAATATAGTCCCCGATGGGCCGCACGGAGCCGGGGATCAATCCCAGGCCCTCATGCCGTCCGTACTCCAGACTGTAGTCAAAGAGTAGCTGCATCCCCAGGCAGATGCCCAGCAGGGGCTTTCCGGCCAGGGCCTCCTCTTTGACCAATTTGTCCAGTCCGTCCCGGCGCAGCAGCGCCGCCGCGTCGCCGAAAGCTCCCACGCCAGGGAGAACCAGCTTCTCCGCACCGCAGATGAGGCTGGGGTCTCCCGTGACCACGGTATCCGCCCCGATGGCGGCAAAGGAGCTTTTCAGGGAGAACAGGTTCCCTACGCCGTAGTCGATGATGGCAATCACTACAGCACCCCCTTGGTAGAGGGGATTTCCTGGGAAAACCGGGGGTCAATGGCCGCCGCCGCCGCCAGGGAGCGGGCAAGGCTCTTGAAAGCGCCCTCAATGATGTGGTGGCTGTTGTTTCCCGCCAGTTGGCGGACGTGGATGGTCATATCCCCCCGGCGGGCCAGAGCGATGAGGAATTCCTCCGCCAGCTCCGTGTCGAAGGTCCCCACCTTTTCCGTGGGGATGCGCAGGTCATAGCACAGCATCCCACGGCCGGAGAGGTCCACGGCGGTGAGGATCAGCGCCTCGTCCATGGGCAGCAGCATGGAGCCGTAGCGCACCACGCCCCGCTTGTCACCCAGCGCCTGGGCGAAAGCGTCCCCCAGGCAGATACCGATGTCCTCCACCGTGTGGTGGTCGTCTACGTAAGTATCGCCCTTGCACTGGACGGTCAGGTCGAACCGCCCATGGCGGGCGAACAGGGTCAGCATGTGGTCCAGGAAGCCGCAGCCGGTGTCGATCCGGCTGGTCCCGGTGCCGTCCAGCTCCAGGGAGAGCCGGATGTCCGTCTCCGCCGTCCTGCGGGAAATTTCGGCCTTGCGCATCACTCCGCCTCCTTCACGATCTCCCGGACCTTCTCCAGGAAAATATCCATCTGTTCCCGGGAACCGATGGTCACCCGGCACCAGTCCGCGATCTCGGGCTTCTCCCAGTGCCGCACCAGCACGCCCCGGGCCTTCAGATCCCGGTAGAGCTTCCCGCCGGGGACCCTGGGACAGCGGGTGAAGATGAAGTTGGCCTTGCTGGGCAGGGTCTCGAAGCCCAGCTTTGCCAGCTCCTCGATGGTGTAGGCCCGGTTGGCCTGGATCTTCTGACTGTTGCCGGCATAGTAGTCGTTGCTCTCGATGGTGGCGATGGCCGCCGCCATGGTGAGGCGGTTGATGTTGTAGGAGTTGGTGGAATATTTGATCTTGTCCAGGTCCTCAATGAGCGCGGGGCTGGCGATGGCGAAGCCCAGCCGTCCGCCCGCCAGGGAGCGGAATTTGGAAAAGGTCTGGCACACCAGGAGGTTCTCGTATTTTTCCACCAGGGGCAGGCAGCTCTCGCCGCCGAAGTCGATGTAAGCCTCGTCGATCATGACCACGTGGTCCGGGCTGCTCTTTACGATGCGCTCGATGTCATCCACACTAATAGCCCGTCCGGTGGGGGCGTTGGGGTTGGCGATGACGATGTTTTTCCCGATGCCGCAGTAGTCGTCCGGCTCCAGCCGGAAGCCCTCCCGGAGGGGGATCTCCGCATGGGGGAGGCGGTAGAGGCTGGCGTAGACCGGGTAGAAGCCGTAGCTGACGGCGGGATAGGCCACGGGTTTTTCCTCATCGCAGAAGGTCATGAAGAAGAAATTCAGCAGCTCATCGGACCCGTTGGCCAGGAAGACGTTTTCCATCTTCACGCCATAGTGCTCCGCCAGTTTTTCCCGCAGGGCTTTGCCCTCCGGGTCGGGGTAGAGGTTCAGGCGGTCGATCTCCGCGGCGTTGATTGCTTCAAGCACCGCCGGGGCGGGGGGGAAGGGGGATTCGTTGGTGTTCAATTTCACGTATTTCATGTCCTGGGGTTGTTCTCCGGGGACATATGCCTCTAAGTCCGCGAAGCGGGCGCTTAAAAATCTGCTCATTGGTGGTATTCTCCTTCTGCGGCCCTGCGGGCCGCCGATGCTTGTTTCTTTACGATGGCCCGGGACCTGCGCGGCCCCGGACTCCGCGCCTACTTTTGGCCCGCGCCAAAAGTAGGCAAAAACGCGCTTAAACCTGGCGGTTTAAGAATCCCTCATGTTTTGATTATGTTCGCTACGACCTTTAGATTACTGGCCTATCTCCGGTGCACTTAGCCGATGCCGGTGCTTACTTCTGCGCACAGTTCTATCGGGACTACTGGTTGCCGCGCGGCACGCGGCACGGGGGTCCCTGCGGAGGGTGCTTTTTTGCACATTGGTCCGTTAGACCAAATCCCCGTAGATGGCTCTACCCCTTTGAAAGGCCGTCAGGCGGAGCTGGTCAACTGCCAGACCACTAGATCAGATCCCCGAAGGACCGCTCGTTCACGAGGCACCGCAACTCTTCATCTCCACAGCAGTCCGTAAACTCCTCGCCGAGGTCCCTTGCCGGAGGCGGGACCGAGAAGGGATCCTTAAACCGTAGGTTTAAGCCCGCTTTTGCCTACTTTTCGCGGGCGCGAAAAGTAGGCGAGGAGTCCGGGGGCGAGGAGCCCCCGGGGCCGGTCCGAGAATGCGGTATCGTATTATCGGGACCGGGCCAGCGCACTCCTTGCGTGGGCCTCCAGCCCCTCCTGCCGGGCAAAGGCAGCGATTTTGGGCGCTGCCTCCGCCAGGGCGGCGTCGGAATAGTAAACAAACTGGGACTTCTTCACAAAATCCTCCACCGAAAGCGCACTGGAAAAACGAGCCGTCCCCTCGGTGGGGAGAGTATGGTTAGTCCCCCCAAAGTAGTCCCCCACCGCCTCCGGGCAGGAGCGGCCCAGGAAAATGGACCCGGCGTTCTTCACCTCGCCCAGATAGGCAAAGGGATCATCCAGACATAACTCCAGGTGCTCCGGGGCCAGGGCGTTGGCAATGCGCACCGCCTCCGGAATGTCTTTGACAAGAACGATCTTCCCATTCCGCTCCAGGGACACCCGGGCGGTCTCTCTGGTGGGCAGGTCCTCCAGCTGCCGCTCCATTTCCCGGGCCGCGTCCTGGGCCAGGGCGGGGGAGTCGGTGACCAGGACGGCGCAGCCGCCTGCGTGCTCCGCCTGACTGAGCAGGTCCGCCGCCACCTGGCGGGGGTCGCTCTTTCCGTCGGCGATCACCAGAATGTCGCTGGGACCGGCGATCATGTCGATGCCCACCTGTCCGAAGACCTGCCGCTTCGCCTCCTGCACGAAGGGATTGCCGGGCCCTACGATCTTGTCCACCTGGGGGACGCTCTCCGTGCCATAAGCCAGCGCCGCCACCGCCTGGGCCCCGCCGCAGCGGAACACCCGGTCCACCCCGGCGATCCGCGCCGCCGCCAGGATGATGGGGGCAATGTCCCCATTGCAGGTGGGCGGGGAGACCATAATGATTTCCGAGCATCCCGCGATTTTAGCCGGAATGCAGTCCATCAGGACGGTGGAGGGCAGGGGAGCGGTGCCCCCGGGGATGTACACGCCTACTTTCTCAATGGGCGCCACCTTCTGACCCAGAACGATGCCGGGCTTGTCGCTGATGACGAATCCATGCTGCACCTGCCGGCGGTGGAAGGCGCGGATGTTCTCCGCCGCCTCCTCCAGCACGGCGCGCAGGCCGGGCTCCAGGTCCGCCAGGGCCTTGTCCAGCTGTTCCCGGGGAACCTCCAGGGCGTCCGGCTCCGCTTTGTCGAACTCCCTGGTGTAGCGCCGCAGGGCGGCGTCGCCGTTCTGCCGTACGTCCGCAAGAATATTGGCTACAGCGCCGGAAATGTCCCGCTGCTCCTCCGTCCGGTCCAGAATTTCCGAAAGGGGGACCCGGGACGCGTCTAAAACTTTTACCATGGCAGCTTATCCTTTCTCCGAAAGCGCCTCCATCCGGCGGCACAGTTCCGTGATCTGTTCGTGCTTGAATTTATAGCCCACCTTGTTGGCGATCAGCCGGGCCGAGATGGGCACGATGGTCTCCTTGGGCTCCAGATCGTTCTCCAGCAGGGTTTTTCCGGTCTCGACAATGTCCACGATCACGTCGCTGAGCCCCAGAATGGGCGCAATCTCAATGGAGCCGTTGAGGTGGATGATGTCGATCTCCCGACTCAGGGTGGCGTAGTAGCCCCCCGCAATATGGGGAAACTTGGTGGCCACCCGCAGGACCCGGTCCATCCGGTCCCGGAAATCCTTCTTTGCCGCCACGCACATCCGGCATTTGCCCAGCCCCAGGTCCGCCAGCTCGTAGACGTCCGGCTCGTACTCCAGCAGGATGTCCTTTCCGGCCACGCCGATATCCGCCGCGCCCCGCTCCACGTATATGGCCACGTCCGACGGCTTCACCCAAAAGTACCGGACCCCGGCCTCCTCGTTCTCAAAAATCAGCTTCCGGTTCTCCTCCTCGATGGAGGGGCAGGGGTACCCGGCGGCCTTGAACCGGGCGTAGACTTTCTCACCCAAACGGCCCTTGGGGAGGGCGATGTTCAAAAGCTCCATCATGCCGGACCCCCTTCCGAAAAGCGGACCAGCTCACGGTACCGCAGCCGCGGGGGCGCCGTCCGTTCCGCACGGACGGACTTTCCCTCCGCCATCAGCGCCCGGGTGCGCTCCGCCACCGCGGCGGGGTCGTCCTGGAGGCTATAGAGCAGCAGTACGTCTACGTCGTAGTCGCTGCCCTGGTCCAGCCGCTCCAGCTGGTCCAGATAGACCGCAAAGCCGATGGCCCCGCCGGCCTTTCCCATGCGGCGCAGCAGATTGTCGTACCGGCCTCCGGCCAGCACGCCGCTGGCAAGGCCCGGCAGATATCCACGGAAGATCACGCCGTTGTAGTAACGCATATCGTTGACGATGGAGAAGTCCAGCCGCACCCGCTCCAGCAGGTCCAGCCGCTCCAGAATACGGCACAGTCCCTCCAGCTCCTCCAGCGCGGCCTGCGCCTCCCGGCATTCGGCCAGCTCCTCCAGCTGGGGGAGCACCTGGGCGGGAGGACCGTACAGCTGGGAGAGGCGGCACAGCTTCTCCGCCAGGCTGTGCTCCAGTCCCGCCTGGGCGCAGAGAGAGCGAATGGCCGGGGCGTTCTTCCGCCCCAGCTCCGCCAGCAGGCCGGCGCGGACGGCTTCCTCCAGGCCCGCCTGCTCCGCCAGCAGAGCGGACACCAGCCCTACATGGCCCAGATCCAGCAGATATTCCCCGCTGAGCAGCGCCAGGCTCTCCGCCGCCAGCGCCAGCACCTCGCCCATGGCGGCCAGGTCCAGCGCGCCGATGCACTCCAGGCCGGTCTGCATGATCTCCCGGTAGCCTGCCGCGGCGGGGGAGGTGCGGTAGACGTTCTCGTGGTAGTACACCTTCTCCAGCGCCTGGCCGGAGGGCTGGGCGTTCTTGATAATGGACAATGTCACGTCCGGCTTCAGGGCCATCAGCCGCCCGTCGGTATCGGTGAAGGTCAGGATGTTCTCACTGACCAGAAAACTCTTGTTCCTGGCGTAAAGGTCGTAGGGCTCGAATTTGCTCATGCGGTAGCCCTGGTAGCCGTGGCGGTGGTACAGCTCCCGCAGCAGCAGTCCGGCCCGCTCGTCGGGCCGGCGGATGGGGGAATCGTTCATCCATGCTCCTCCTGTTCCTTGCTTTTCGCCAGCCGGTCCAGAACCAGCTGATACCCGCCTGCGCCATAGGAGCAGCAGCGGTTGACCCGGCTGATTGTGGCGGTGCTGGCGCCGGTGGCGGCGGCAATGGCGTTGTAGACCTGCTTCTGCCCCAGCATTTTGGCCACAAGAATCCGCTGAGAACAGTCCTGGATCTCCTTGCCGGTCATCAGATCCTCCAAAAAGGCCCGGCATTCCGCCGGGGTCTCCAGCGCCAGAATCGCCCGAACCAGCAGATCCGCGCCCTCTCCATGAAATACCTCCACGAGCAGTCCTCCTTCGTACTTTTGTACTTTAGCATGGTAACATGGTGAATGAAAAAAGTCAAGACAAGAGAAACTGGAAAAACGTCAGATTTTTTTCAGAGGGTTGATAAATATTTGTCAATTTCCACAAATGGAGCGCAATTTGTTGGTTAAAACAGTAGAATTATCTGTTTTGCGCAGGAAAATTGCAACTCTTGTGGACAAACGGCTGGAAGTTCATTATAATGAATATGTGGGGATGCTCCTTACGGCTTCCCTCTGCCCGTCAGCCCGGGCAGGCAATCTGAGAGGAGGAGGATGTCATAATGAACGAGACCACAAGCAGCATTTATAAACATTCCATGAAACTGGAACGCCGTACGGCATCGCTCTATGTCCAGAATACGGGCTGTCAACAGTGCTCTCCCGGCTATGGCTGGGGGCCGGGGATTCGCAACCATTTTTTGCTCCACCACGTTGTCAGCGGGAAGGGCGTCTATGTGTGCCGGGACAAGCGCTACGAGCTTTCCGCGGGGGACACGTTCCTGGTCTACCCGGACACTACCATCCACTACTGCGCCGACGCTTTGCAGCCCTGGGAGTATGTCTGGGTGGGCTTCGGGGGATTGGACGCCGGCGGATACATGGAGCGGACGGACTTCACGCCGGAGGATCCGGTCTACCGCGGACGGGACAGCGAGGAGTTGCGGGGGCTGATCCGGACGGTGTACGACCACTATGGCACCCAGCCCTGGGAGCAGCTGGAGATGACGGCGCGGCTGTGCGACCTGCTGGCCTTCCTGGTGCGCACGGCCCAGCATCCCAGCAGGGAGGGAGTGGATGCGGGGGACTGCGCCCTGCTGGCGGCGGAGTACATCATCAACCACTATGAGGAGCCTATTACCGTGGAGGGCCTGGCGGCCTACGCCTCCGTCAGCCATTCCAGTCTTTACCGCCGCTTCGTCAAGCGCTTCCAGATCTCCCCCAAGCGCTTCCTGCTGGAGTACCGCATCGAGCGGGCCTGCGCCCTGCTGGCCGATACGAACTGCTCCATTCAGGAGATCTCCACCTCGGTGGGCTTTGAGGACCCGTTTTATTTCTCCCGGGCGTTCAAGGACGTGAAGGGGATCTCCCCCCGCCAGTATGCCATCCAGCACAGAAGCGAGGCGGAATAGACTGTGGACTTCATAGAGGAACGGACGTACCGGGAGGCGAATCGCCTCCCGGCGTTTTTTATGGACCGAGCCTGCTCCCCATTCTGACAAAAAAGTGGGAGCGGATGCACAAAAAATCCATGTTCAATGGGGAGAGGGCCATATATAATAAGGAACAATAGAACTAAAAAACAATTGTTTCGGGAGGTTTTCCTATGGATTGTACGTTTTCCCCTGCGGCGGATTTCGGACGGCTGGAGACGGCCATCGCCGGCCTGTACGCGCCTGCCGACGTTCCCGCTCAGGTGCGGCGCTACCGGGGGCTTTTTAAGGGCTTTACGGAGACATTCGGTTCCTGTGACCGGGCGGCGGTGTTCTCCGCCCCGGGCCGGACGGAGATCGGCGGCAACCACACCGACCACCAGCACGGCAGGGTCCTGGCCGGCAGCGTCGATCTGGACATCATTGCCGCCGCAGCCCCCAACGGGGAGCGGGTCATCCGGTTACAGAGCGAGGGGTTCCCTATGGACGTGGTGGACCTGGACGACCTGGAGGTACACCCCGAGGAGTATAACCGCTCGGTTTCCATCCTGCGGGGGACCGCCGCCTGGTTCGCCCGGCAGGGGTGCCGTCTGGAGGGCTTCAACGCCTACACCACCTCCACTGTCTTCAAGGGCAGCGGCCTCAGCTCCAGCGCGGCGCTGGAGGTGCTGCTGGGGAATATTTTCAACAGTCTGTTCAATGAGGACAAGTGTACTCCGGTGCAGTTGGCTCAGATCGGCCAGTATGCCGAGAATGTCTATTTCGGAAAGCCCAGCGGCCTGCTGGACCAGATGGGCTCCTCCGTGGGCGGTATGGTGACCATTGATTTTGCCGACAACGACCATCCGGTGGTGGAGAAGCTGGACTTCGACTTCACCTCCGCCGGCCATGCTCTGTGCATTATCGACAGCGGCGCGGACCACGCGGACCTGACGGACGAGTACGCCGCCGTTCCCGGGGAACTGAAGAAGGTCTGCGCCCACTTCGGAAAGAGTGTCCTGCGGGAGGTGCGGTCGGAGGACTTTTATGCCGCCCTGCCTGCGCTGCGCCGTGAGTGCGGCGACCGGGCGGTCCTGCGGGCCATGCACGTCTACGACGACAACCGCCGGGTGGAGGATCAGGTCTCCGCCCTGCGGCGGGGAGATTTTGAGCGCTTCCTGGCTCTTGTTAAGGAATCCGGGCTCTCCAGCTGGCGGTATCTGCAAAACGTGGTCCCCGCCGGGTACAAGGAGCATCAGGAGGTGGCGCTGGCCCTCAGCCTTGCCGAGCGGCTGCTGAACGGCAGGGGGGCCTGCCGGGTCCACGGCGGCGGCTTCGCCGGGACCATCCAGGCGTTTGTGCCCCTGGATATGCTGGATAACTTCAAGGCCGAAATGGAGCGGGTCCTGGGCGAGGGGATGTGCCACGTGCTGACCATCCGGCCCGTGGGCGGCGTGAGATTGGTGTAAGGAGGCGGACGGAATGAAGGATGTAAGCGTGTATATTGCCGCGCTGGTGGAGTACGCTGTGGAGCGCGGCCTGATTGAGGAGGCGGACCGGGTTTGGGCCCGCAATCAGCTGCTGGCGGCGCTGGCGCTGGACGGCTATACGGAGCCGGAGAAGGCTGCGGGGGACCTCCCCCTGGAGGAAATCCTGGGGCAGCTGCTGGACGACGCCGCGGCGCGAGGGGTCATTGGGGACGATATCACCAGCCGGGACCTGCTGGATACCAAATTGATGGGCATCCTCACCCCACGCCCCGGCGAGGTTATCCGTGAATTCCAGGCTCGCTGCGCCCAGAGCAAGCAGGCGGCGACGGACTGGTACTACCGGTTCAGCCAGGATACGGACTACATCCGCCGTTACCGCATCGCCAGGGATGTGAAGTGGGTGACGCCCACGGAGTACGGCGATCTGGACATTACCATCAACCTCTCCAAGCCGGAAAAGGACCCCCGGGCCATTGCCGCCGCCAAGTCCGCCCCTCAGAGCGGCTATCCCAAGTGCCAGCTGTGCCGGGAGAACGAGGGCTACGCGGGCCGGATGAACCATCCCGCCCGGGGGAACCACCGGGTCATCCCCGTTACCATCGACGGCAGGGACTGGTTCCTGCAATATTCCCCCTATGTGTACTACAACGAGCACTGCATCGTGTTCAACGGGGAGCACACCCCCATGAAGATCGACCGTTCCGCCTTCCGGAAGCTATTGGATTTTGTGAAGCAGTTCCCCCACTACTTTGTGGGCTCCAACGCGGACCTGCCTATCGTGGGCGGCTCCATCCTCAGCCATGACCACTTCCAGGGCGGACGGTACACCTTCGCCATGGAGAAGGCCCCGGTGGAACGGGAGGTATCTTTCCCCGGCTTTGCGGACATAGAGGCGGGGATCGTCCACTGGCCCCTGTCCGTCCTGCGCCTGCGCTGCGGGGATGACAACCGGCTGGTGGACCTGGCCGAGAAGATCCTGACCGCGTGGCGGTCCTACACGGACGAGGCAGCCTTCGTCTACGCCGAGACGGACGGCGAGCCCCACAACACCATTACCCCCATCGCCCGGATGCGGGACGGCAAGTACGAGCTGGATCTGGTCCTCCGCAACAACATCACCACCCCCGAGCATCCTATGGGGGTCTACCACCCCCACGCCGAGCTCCACCACATCAAGAAGGAGAACATCGGCCTCATCGAGGTCATGGGCCTGGCGGTGCTGCCCGCCCGGCTGAAAGGGGAGCTTTCCCGTCTGGGGGAGGTTCTGGTATCCGGCGGCGATCCGGCGGCGGACGAGGTCCTTGCCAAGCACGCCCCCTGGGCGGCGGAGCTGCGCCAGCGCCATACCTTCACGGCGGACAACGTGGAGGAGATTCTCCAGGACGAGGTGGGCAAGGTGTTTGCCCAGGTGCTGGAGCACGCAGGTGTCTTCAAGTGTGATGAGCAGGGAAGAGAGGCATTCCTGCGGTTCGTGGCGGCGGTAAAATGATTCATTACGCACGATAATAGAGAGAGCAGGCATCGTTCAAGCGATGCCTGCTCTCTTTTGGTGCGGAGCGCCTGTTGACGGAAACTCCCGGCGCTGTTTGCCGCGAAGTTGATACTTCGCGGCAAATGCGCGCTAAGCCGCGCGTTTTGGGATTGTGCTTTTTAGAAGATTTTTTGGGGCGCGGCTTTTGGGGGATTCCGCACTCTGCTGAGTGCGGCCAGGGGCTCTGCCCCTGGACTCCGCAGCCTTTGAAAAGGCTGGCGAAACTTTTATTGGGCGTATACTGGCTAATTCTTCAAGCTCTGCATGGGTGCGGGAATCCTTCCGCCCCGGGCCACGAAGTCCCGGCTGGAGAAGGGATGCACCGCCTGCACCGGCGCGGAGCCCAGCAGACCGCCGAATTCCACCGTATCGCCCACCTTCCGCCCGGGGGCGGGGATGATGCGCACGGCGGTGGTCTTGGAATTGACCATGCCGATGGCGGCTTCGTCGGCGATGATGGCGGAGATGGTCTCCGCCGGGGTGTTCCCGGGGACGGCGATCATGTCCAGGCCCACCGAGCAAACGCAGGTCATGGCCTCCAGCTTGTCGATGGTCAGCGCGCCGGACTGGGCGGCAGCGATCATGCCCTCGTCCTCGCTGACGGGGATGAACGCGCCGGAGAGGCCGCCCACCGAGGAGGAGGCCATCACGCCGCCCTTCTTCACCGCGTCGTTGAGCAGGGCCAGGGCGGCGGTAGTGCCATGGGTGCCGCAGACCTCCAGGCCCATCTCCTCCAGGATGCGGGCCACGCTGTCGCCTATGGCGGGGGTGGGGGCCAGGGACAGGTCCACGATGCCGAAGGGGGTGTCCAGCCTCCGGCTGGCCTCCTGGGCCACCAGCTGGCCCATGCGGGTGATCCGGAAGGCAGTCTTCTTGATGGTCTCCGCAACCACGTCAAAGGGCGCGCCCTTGACGGCCTGGAGGGCATAGTGGACCACCCCGGGGCCGGAGACGCCCACGTTGATGACCCGTTCCCCCTCGCCCACGCCGTGGAAGGCGCCGGCCATGAAGGGGTTGTCCTCCACGGCGTTGCAGAACACCACCAGCTTGGCGCAGCCGAAGCCGCCCCGGTCGGCGGTCCTGCCGGCCAGGGCCTTGATGGTCTCGCCCATCAGGGCCACCGCGTCCATGTCGATGCCCGCCTTGGTGGAGCCCACGTTGACGGAGGAGCAGACGATGTCCGTCTCCGCCAGGGCCTGGGGGATGGCGGCGATGAGCCGCCGGTCCGCCTGGGTCATGCCCTTCTGCACCAGGGCGGAGAAACCGCCGATGAAGTTCACGCCGCAGGCCTTGGCGGCCCGGTCCAGGGCCCTGGCGAAGGGGACGTAGTCCTCCGTCTCCGACGCGGCGGCCACCAGGGCGATGGGGGTGACGGAGATGCGCTTGTTGACGATGGGGATGCCGAATTCCTTTTCGATCTCCTCGCCGGTGGCGACCAGCTTTTCGGCATAGCGGGTGATCTTGTCGTAGATCCTCGTGCAGGCCGCCTCCGGGTCGCTGTGGGCGCAGGAGAGGAGGGAGATCCCCATGGTGATGGTCCGCACGTCCAGATGCTGCTGGTCAATCATCTGGATGGTCTGCATGATCTCATTCTGACTGAGCATAGAAGCGCCTCCTTAGATCCGGTGCATGGCGTTGAAAATGTCCTCCCGCTGGATGCGGATGGACAACCCGCGCTCCTGACCGGCCTGGTCCAGCCGGCCGCTGAGCTCCACAATGGAGGTCTGGCAGCCGCTCAGGTCCACCAGCATGACCATGACGAAGTATTCCTGGAGTACCGACTGGCTGATATTCAGGACGTTGATGTCCTCTCCCGCCAGCAGGGAGCAGACGGAGGCAATGATGCCTACCTGGTCTTTTCCGATAACGGTAACGATTGCTCTCATAGGTGTATCAATCCCCTTTCCCTGGTATACAGACAGAATAATCCGTATTTTATCACGAAATGCCGTTCCTGTAAATGTAGAGGACGCCAATGCCCCCGGCATTCCCCGAAAAATATTTGACATTTTCGGATAAATTTCCCGTCGGCTTGTCAACTGACGAGAAATTTCCTGCGATTTTCACCGGGTGCGCATCCTGCCTGATATTGGGCGAAAACGGAATGCTTTTTTGTGCAGGATTTCCAGAAAACAATATTGACAAAACTTTAACAAAGCGCTATACTGTCCACAGTGAGATCGTTAAATGATTAACAACCAGTCCGATTGATTACACATACCTTTTATTTATGGAGGAATTTGAAATGGCCGACAACAACATTCCCGCCCTCATCGACACCGCCGAGGCCCTTACCGAGAAGCTGGCCGCCATGCGCCAGGCCCAGCGGGCTTTTGCGGCCTACTCCCAGGAGCAGGTGGACCGGATCTTCTTCGAAGCCGCCAAGGCCGCCAACATGCAGCGCATCCCCCTGGCCAAGATGGCCGTGGAGGAGACGGGCATGGGCGTGGTGGAGGACAAGGTCATCAAGAACCACTACGCCGCCGAGTACATCTACAACGCCTACAAGAACATGAAGACCTGCGGCGTCATCGAGGAGGATAAGGCCTTCGGCTTCAAGAAGATCGCCGAGCCCGTGGGCCTCATCGCCGCTGTCATCCCCACCACCAACCCCACTTCCACCGCTATCTTCAAGGCCCTCATCGCCCTGAAGACCCGCAACGCCATCATTTTCTCCCCCCATCCCCGGGCCAAGGCCTGCACCATCGAGGCCGCGCGGGTGGTTCTGGACGCCGCCGTCAAGGCCGGCGCGCCCGAGGGGATCATTGGCTGGATCGACGCGCCCTCTCTGGAGCTGACCAACCAGGTCATGCGGGAGGCGGACCTGATCCTGGCTACCGGCGGCCCCGGCATGGTGAAGGCCGCTTACTCCTCCGGCAAGCCCGCCGTGGGCGTGGGCGCGGGCAACGTGCCCGTGGTGATCGACGACAGCGCCGATATCAAGATGGCCGTCAGCTCCATCATCCACTCCAAGACCTTCGATAACGGCATGATCTGCGCCAGCGAGCAGTCTGTCACTGTGATGGATTCCATCTATGACGAGGTGAAGAAGGAGTTTGCCTACCGGGGCTGCTACTTCCTCCAGGGCGACGAGCTGGATAAGGTCCGCAATACCATCCTCATCAACGGCGCGCTGAACGCCAAGATCGTGGGCCAGAGCGCCCCCAAGATTGCGGAGATGGCCGGCGTGACGGTCCCCGCTACCGCCAAGATCCTCATCGGCGAGGTGGAGAGCGTGGACATCTCCGAGCCCTTCGCCCACGAGAAGCTGTCCCCGGTGCTGGCTATGTACCGGGCCAAGACCTTCGAGCAGGCCGTCGCCAACGCGGAGCAGCTGGTGGAGGACGGCGGCATCGGCCACACCGCCTCCCTGTACATCGATCCCAAGCGCACCGACCGGTACGACCAGTTCGTGAACGCCATGAAGGCCTGCCGTGTGGTGGTCAACACCCCCTCCAGCCACGGCGGCATCGGCGACCTGTACAACTTCAAGCTGCGTCCCTCCCTGACCCTGGGCTGCGGCTCCTGGGGCAACAACTCCGTCAGCGAGAACGTGGGCCCCATGCACCTCATCAACATCAAGACCGTAGCCGAGAGGAGAGAGAATATGCTCTGGTTCCGCACCCCCCAGAAGGTTTACTTCAAGAAGGGCTCCATGCCCGTAGCGCTCAATGAACTGCGGGACGTGATGGGGAAGAAGAAGGCCTTCCTGGTCACCGACTCCTTCCTCTATCAGAACGGCTACACCAAGCCCATCACCGACAAGCTGGATGAGCTGGGCATCACCTACACCGTGTTCTCCAACGTCCAGCCCGACCCCACCCTGGCCAACGCCCAGGAGGGTGCAAAGGCCATGGCGGCTTTCCAGCCGGACACCATCATCGCCCTGGGCGGCGGCTCCGCCATGGACGCGGGCAAAATCATGTGGGTCATGTATGAGCATCCCGAGGTGGACTTCCAGGATCTGGCCATGCGCTTCGTGGATATCCGCAAGCGCGTCTACACCTTCCCCCACATGGGTGAGAAGGCCTACTTCGTGGCCATCCCCACCTCCTCCGGCACCGGCAGCGAGGTGACTCCCTTTGCCGTCATTACCGACCAGGAGAGCGGCGTGAAGTATCCTCTGGCGGACTACGAGCTGCTGCCCAACATGGCCATCGTGGACGTGGACAACATGATGAGCCAGCCCAAGGGCCTCACATCCGCCAGCGGCGTGGACGTGCTGACCCACGCCCTGGAGGCCTACGCCTCCATTATGGCCACCGACTACACCGACGGCCTGGCCCTGAAGGCCATGAAGAACGTCTTTGACTATCTGCCCCGGGCCTATAACGACGGCACGGACCTGGAGGCCCGTCAGAAGATGGCCGACGCCTCCTGCATGGCGGGCATGGCCTTCGCCAACGCCTTCCTGGGCGTGTGCCACTCCATGGCCCACAAGCTGGGCGCGTTCCACCACCTGCCCCACGGCATCGCCAACGCCCTGATGATCTCCCTGGTGGTGGAGTTCAACTCCGCCGAGGTCCCCCCGAAAATGGGTACCTTCTCCCAGTATCAGTACCCCCATACCATGGCCCGGTACGCCGAGTGCGCCCGGTTCTGCGGCGTCAATGCCAAGAGCGACGAGGACGCCGTGAAGAAGCTCATCGAGAAGATCGAGGAGCTGAAGAAGGCCGTGGGCGTGAAGGCCGCTATCAAGGACTACGGCGTGGACGAGAAGTACTTCCTGGACACCCTGGACGCCATGGTGGAGCAGGCTTTCGACGACCAGTGCACCGGCGCGAACCCCCGGTATCCGCTGATGAGCGAAATCAAAGAGATGTACCTCAAGGCTTACTACGGCAAATAAGCAGTGAACTGCCCCTGGAGCGCCTGCTCCGGGGGCGTTGCTTTATTTTGCGGCGTATGGTATATTGGTGAACAGTAGACCAGATCGTCACATAAGGAGAGGGAAGCTATGGACCTGTTGAAAATCGCCCTGCTGCAAATCGCGCCCACCGGCAGTCTGGAGGGCAATCTTGAAAAGGGCATCCGGTACTGCCGGCAGGCAAAGGCGCTGGGGGCGGACATCGCGCTGTTTCCTGAGATGTGGAGCAACGGATATAACATCTATGACCGGCCTGTTGACCGGTGGACGGCGGAGGCCATCCCCGCGGACGGGGACTTTATCGCCGCCTTCGGGCGGCTTGCCGGAGAGCTCTCCATGGCCGTCGGCGTCACCCTGCTGGAGGCGTGGGAGGGCGGCCCCCGCAACTCCCTGGTGGTTTTCGACCGCTTCGGGGAGCGGAAGCTGACCTATGCGAAGGTGCATACCTGCGATTTTGACGTGGAGCGGAATCTGACGCCCGGGGAGGATTTTTCCGTGACTGTATTGGATACGGCCTGCGGCGGGGTCAAGGCGGGCGCGATGATCTGCTACGACCGGGAATTCCCGGAGAGCGCAAGGATATTGATGCTGAAAGGCGCGGAGCTGATCCTGGTCCCCAACGCCTGCCCCATGGAGATCAACCGCCTCTCCCAGCTGCGCGCCCGGGCCTTCGAGAATATGCTGGCGGTGGCGACCTGCAATTATCCCGATACGGTCCCGGACTGCAACGGCGGCTCCAGCGTTTTTGACGGCGTGGTGTACCTGCCCGGACTGGCGGGCTCCCGAGATACCTGCATTCTGCAGGCGGACGGAGAAGAAGGCGTTTACATTGCAGAACTTGACCTGGAGCAGCTGCGCAGCTATCGGGAAAGGGAGGTCCACGGCAACGCCTACCGGCATCCGAAGAAGTACGGGCTCCTGGCTGAACCGGGAATTTCGTATCCGTTCCTGCGGGAGGGTTACCGGGAGTAGACTTTTGTGAAGGGATGTTCACAAATTGTTTCTTGACGAAACCGCCCGCAAGGGGTAGGATAAGGTCATTATGGCAAGGGCCGCCCCGGGGCGGCCGGGAGGATGGATATGGAGCTTTCCAAAACGACGATGCGGCGGATCATGCTGCTGATTACCTTTACGGTCCTGCTGCTGGTAGGCGTCCAGCGGCTGGATGTGGTGCTGAACGCCCTGGGCTTTTTGTGGGGGATTGCTGCCCCGCTGTTCGCGGGCGCGGCGCTGGCCTTCGTGCTGAACGTGCCCATGAGCGCCCTGGAGAGGAGGCTCTTTCCCCGCGCGGGCGAAAAGAAAGGGAAGAAGAAGGGCGTATCGCCCGCCCTGGCCCGGGCGGCGTGTCTGCTGCTGACCTTTCTCCTGTTGGCATTGATTGTTTTGCTGCTGGTGCTGGTGGTCGTGCCCCAGCTGGGGGAGAGCATCGCCAGCCTGGGGGGATACGTGGCCTCGGCGGCGGGGCGGTTCGTCACCTGGGCGGAGGAGCAGTTCGCCGCCTACCCCGAGATCACCAGCCGTCTGGAGAACCTGTCCATCAACTGGGCGGAGCTGGCGAAGAATCTGTGGGATTTCCTGACCACCGGCGTGGGCAGCGTGGTGTCCAGCACCATTTCCGCCACCATGCGGGTGTTCAGCGCCATCAGCGCCGGATTCATTTCCTTTATTTTCGCCATCTACCTGCTGCTCCAGAAGGAGAAGCTTGGACTCCAGTGCCGCAAGGCGCTCTACGCCGTCCTGCCGAAGCGGGGGGCGGATGAGACGGTGCGGGTCTGCTCCCTCAGCCACAAGGTGTTTTCCAGCTTCATCACCGGACAGTGCGTGGAGGCGGTGATCCTGGGGTTCATGTTCTTTCTTTCCATGACCATCCTGCGGATGCCCTACGCCCTGCTGGTGGGATGCCTCATCGCGGTGACGGCGCTGATCCCCATTGTGGGCGCGTTCATCGGGTGCATCGTGGGGGCGTTTCTGCTGCTGATGGTCTCACCCATGCAGGCGCTGGTGTTTGTGGTGCTTTTCCTGGTCCTCCAGCAGGTGGAGGGGAACCTGATCTATCCCCACGTGGTTGGCTCCTCCGTGGGACTGCCCTCCATCTGGGTGCTGGCGGCGGTCAGCGTGGGCGGAAGTTTGATGGGTATCGTGGGTATGCTGGTGTTTATCCCGCTGACCTCCGTGGTGTATACCCTCTTCCGCGAGTTCGTCAATGGACGTTTGAAGCAGAAGGGGCTGCGGGTAAAATAAAGCAGCAGCAGCGGGTCCCGGGCAATTCCTGTCCGGGACCCGCTGCCGTTTTATGCCGCCAGATCCTCCGCCAGCGGGTCCGCAACGGCCAGCAGCAGGCGGTAGGCCATGGCCCACATCTCGCAACGTGTGACGGGCTGCTGGGGGCGGAAGGTCCCGTCGGCGTAGCCGCTGATCACATCCAGCTCCGCCAGAGCCGCCGCCAGACCGTCGTCGGTGTCCGGGAAGGGCGTACCGTCAGCTTCCTCCACCCCGAAGGCCTCCGCCAGCAGTCGGACCAGCTCCAGCCGGGTGATGGCCGCTCCGCCATCTTCCGCGGCGGGCGCCGTCCGGTTCAGCCCCTCCAGCAGGCTGGCGGCGTCGTCCCAGGTGGCGCTGTCAAAGGGCCGGAGGCAGCCGTCCCCGTCCTTCTCCAGAATTCCGGCGGCATACAGCTCGAAGACCGCGTCGGCGAACCACTCGATCCCCATGATGTCCGCAGGCGGTATGGCCTCCAGACGGGCATCCACCTCCAGCACGTCCCGCATGGTCCCGGCCAGGTGCTCCAGATATGCCGGCGAGAGGGGATTGTCCATGCCCAGCTTTTCAAAGCTGGCCTGGAACCCTTCATCTGTATCCAGGGCGGTAAAGGTCAGGTATTCGTCCACCGCGGCGAAATAGTCCTCCTGGGCGTCCAGCCAGAAGGAGAAGGCCCCGGCGGCGGAGACCGCGTAGCTGATATAATAGAAGGGCTGGGTGAAAAGGTGGTTGACGTCCACCCAGCTGTAGAGCTGTTCCCGGGGGTCCTCCGGGTCCACCATGCCGTACTCGCCGCAGAGCTGGCGGTACTTCCGGTTGATCTGCTCCAGCGTTACATCCTCGGTCTCGTAGACGTACTGCTCCAGTTCGTCATGGAGGCAGCCGTCTGAGATGTTGGACAGCAGGAACACCAGCTGATACAGGGTCACCTCGTCGCTGCCCGTCTCAAAAATTTCAGGGTAGAAATGGGAGAACAGCAGCTCCAGCCCCTGGGAGTGGACCTCGCTGGTATCGGGGCCGTCGGACGTGAGCCAGTCGTAGGGGTGCCAGTAGAAGTGGTTGTAGTGCCCGAACTCGTGGACCGTGGCGCAGAAATCATAGATCCCGCTGCCGGGGGTGCTGCCCGGGTTGCCGAAGTAGAAGGGCGCGCCGTAGGAGAAAAGGATCGTGGTAAAGGTCATATTGCCCTTGGTCCTGCTGAGCGCCGTATCGTAGAGCCCGTGTTCCCGCATATAGGTGAACGCCTCGTCCATCTCGCTGGAGAGCCGGCCCATATAGGGCTCGATGATATCCAGGGCGGCGTCGCCGCTGTAGTCTGTGTAGGCGGTACCGTGGGCGGCCTCGCTGAGATACAGCGTATACAGGTCCTCGTACAGGGGGACGATGTACGACTTGACCGCCTCATAGAAATCCTGGAGGTCCTCCGGGGCGTAGTCCCGCCAGTGGACGGCCTCGTAGCAGTAGGCGGCGTAGCCGTCATACCCGGATTCCTGCGCCAGCTCCCGGCGCAGCTCCGCCAGCTCCAGGTAGATCTCTCCCAGGGCCGCGTTTCTGGCCTGCGCCAGGGCGGTGCTCACCTCGTCGTAGGCCTCCATGGACAGCGTGCCGGAGAGCAGAGCGGCGTCGGCATCCTCCTGACGCCACGTTTGGCCCTGATATTCCACGGAGATCTGGGGGTAGGCGCTCATATATTCATTGATCAGCTCCGTCTCCCGGCTGATCCGTTCCCGATCCTCGTCGTTCAGGGAGGCGTAGGACAGGTAGGCGGCGATCTCCTCCGCGCTGAGCCGCTCTTTGAGAAACTCGCCGCAGGGAGAGGACAGCACGTCCCGGCCAAGAAGGATATACGCATCCTGCATGTCCGTACACAGCAGCGTGGCATAGGTCACCTCATCCGCCATCTCCTGGTCGCCGGTGTCCTGGTAGCTGCGGATCATGGCCAGGGTCAGCATGGTGACGGCCAAGTCCAGCCGGTCCGCCAGGGCGTCGTACCGCTGCCGGACGGTCCCCACGTTGGAAGAACTTTCCAGCAGGGCGCGAATGGCCTCCGCTTCCTCCAGGAACGGCTCCAGCTCCATGTGCTCGTAGGTCATCTCCTCAAACCGGAGGATGCTGTGGGGCTGTGCGGTGAAAAAGTCCGTTTCCCGGACGTCGCTGTCCGCCGCCAGGGCCGCCGGAACCATGGACAGCGCCAGAAGTGCCGCCAGCAGCAGGGATATGAGCCTTTTTTTCATCATGGGGTCTTCCTTTCTTGGACATGTGGTCCTATTTTAGGGAAATATCGTCTAATTATACAATGAAGGGCAGCAGCTTCGCAAGAGGGGCGGCCCTTCTTTTTTGAGAATCCGTTGAAATCTGCCCCCAATATCTGCTATACTGGAAAAAATGACCGCTAGGGAGGAACCGCCATGCTGCGAATCTGGATGGGACGGGCCAACACCGGGAAATCCCGCCGGGTGCTGGAGGAGATCAGGGACAACAAACGGGAGGCCATGCTGCTGGTGCCGGAGCACGCCTCCCACGGTTCGGAGCTGGACCTGTGCCGGGTGTGCGGCCCCGCCGCCTCCCGGTACGCGGAGGTGCTGAGCCTGCGGCAGCTGGCCAGCCGGGTGCTGGAGCGCACCGGCCATCTGGCGGACGGAGCCCTGGACGCGGGGGGAAAGCTGCTGCTCATGCAGCTGGCCCTGCGGGAGGCGTCGTCCCAGCTGACGGTATACGCCCGGCCCTCCCGGCGGGCCCCCTTCCTCCAGGAGCTGGTGGCGCTGTGCGACGAGCTCACCGCCTGCCGGGTGCGCCCGGAGGACCTGGGGGAGGCCGCGCCATTGCTGGAGGGGATGAGCGGGGAAAAGGCCAGGGATATCGCCCTCATTTACGCCGCCTACCTCTCCCGGCTCCACCGGAACGGGGAGGACCGCCGTGAGCGGATAGAGCTGCTTCTGGAGCACCTGGAGGAATCCGGCTACGCCGCGGGGAAGGACGTGTATCTGGACGGCTTCACCTACTTTACCGCCCAGGAGCTGAAGCTGATCGAAATTTTACTGCGCACCGCCCGGTCGGTGACGGTGACGCTGCTGGGGGACGACGGCCAGTGGGAGATCTTCCAGCAGGGCCTCCGGGCCCGGGAGCGCCTGGAGCGCCTTGCGGCGGACTGCGGCGCGCCCTGCGCGGCGGAGATTCTGCCCGTGGGGGAGCCGGAGACCGCCCTGGAGCATCTGGCGGAGCGGTTCTTCGGCCCCATCGAGCCCTGGCGGGGGGACTGCTCCGGCGTGGAACTGGTGAAGGCGGAGAGCATGTTTGCCGAGACGGAGTATGTGGCGGCGAAGATTTTGGAGCTGGTGCGGAACAGGGGGTACCGCTTCCGGGATATCGCCGTGGCGGCCCGGAACCTGGACGAGTACGCCGCCACCATTGAGAACGTCTTTGAGCGCTACGGCGTGCCCGTCTACCTGAGCCGCCGCAGCGACGTGCTGGAGAAGCCGGTGCTGAGCCTCCTGGCCGGCGCGCTGGACGCGGTGACAGGGGGATATGAGTATGAGGATATGTTCCGCTGGCTGAAAACCGGCCTCTCGGGCCTCACGGACGAGGAGTGCGACAAGCTGGAGAACTATGTCATCGCCTGGGATATCCACGGCTCCATGTGGGTCCGGGAGGAGGACTGGACCGCCAACCCGGACGGCTGGCGGGAGACCTTCACCCCCGCCCAGGAGGCGGCGCTGGCGGAGATCAACGCCATCCGCCGCCGGGTGAGCGGCCCTCTGGGCCGTCTGGCGAAGGGCCTGCGGGAGCGCGAGGGGGCATCGGAGAAGCTGCGGGTGCTGTGGGACTTTCTGGAGGAGCTGGGGCTGGCCCGGCAGCTGGAGGAGCGCACCGCCGCCCTGGAGGCGCTGGGAGAGCTCCAGCGGGCCAGGGAGTACGGCCAGCTGTGGGAGCTGCTGTGCGGCGTGATGGACCAGTTCGCGGATACTTTGGAGGATATGCCCCTGGACGGGGAGGAGTTCGCCCATCTCCTGAAGCTGGTGCTGACCCAGTATGACGTGGGCACCATTCCGGTGTCTCTGGACCAGGTCCAGGCCAGCCAGATCACCCGCAATGACCGGCACAGGATCAAATTCATGTTTCTCATGGGGGCCAACGACCACGTGCTGCCCGCCGTCCAGGCGGGGACGGGCCTCTTCACCCGGGAGGACCGGGAACGGCTGCTGGAAATGGGCATCGAGCTGGCCCCCAGCGGTATGGAGGTCTTCCATATCGAGCTGCAGAACCTCTACGCCGCCCTGGCTCAGCCCAAGGAGGGGCTGTGTATCAGCTGGCCCGCGGCGGAGCTCTCCGGCACGCCCCTGCGGCCCTCCTTCGTGGTGGGGCGGACCCGGGCGCTGCTGCCCGGGGTGAAGGAGACCGTCGGGTTCCAGCCCAAAGACTGCCGCCTCACCGCGCCCCTGCCCGCCCTGGAGCTGGCGGGGGGCGAGCGGGGCGGAGCCCTGTGGGACTACTTTGCCGGAGACGGGCGGTACCGGGAGCCCCTGGCCGCCATGGAGCGGGCCGCCGGAATGACCCGGGGGCGGCTCTCGACCGATGCGGTTGACGCTCTCTACGGGTCCAGCTGCCGCATGTCCGCCAGCCGTCTGGATAAGATCAGTTCCTGCCACTTCGCCTACTTCATGGAGTACGGCCTGCGGGCAAAGGAGCGGACCCCGGCAGGCTTCGACGCCTCCCAGGTGGGCTCCTTCCTGCACTTTGTTCTGGAGCGGGTGACCCGCCGGGCCATGGACCGGGGCGGCTTCGCCAGGCTGGAGCCTGGGGAGCTTGACCGGCTGACCGGGGCGGCGGTGGACCAGTACATGGCGGAGGTCCTGCCGGAGTTCGACAAGCGGGACGAGCGCTTCAAATACCTTTTCCGCCGCCTGCGCAAGACGGTGGGGACTATCGTGGACAACGTAGCCGACGAGCTGGCCCACTCCGACTTCGTGCCCATGGCCTTTGAGCTGGGCTTCGGGGAGGGGGAGGCCATGCCCGCCATTACCATCCACAGCGGGGACGCGTCCCTCACCGTATCGGGCCGTGTGGACCGTGTGGACGGCTGGCTGTCGGACGGGAAGCTGTACCTGCGGGTGGTGGACTACAAGTCCGGGAAAAAGGCTTTCGATCTCAGCGACGTCTGCCACGGACTGAACCTGCAAATGCTTATTTACCTCTTTGCCCTGGAGCGGGAGGGCCGGGCGGTGTTCGGACGGGAGATCGTCCCGGCGGGGGTGCTGTACCTGCCCGCCCGGGACGTGCTGGTCAGCAAGCCCCGCTCCGTGGCGGCGGAATCCCTCCGCTCCGCACTGGATAAGGAGCTGCGCCGCAGCGGCTTGGTGCTCAGCCAGCCGGAGGTGCTGCGGGCCATGGAGCACGGCGCGCTGGAGGAGCCCCGGTTTCTCCCCCTGGCCCTGGGCCGGGGCGGCGGGATCACGGGGGGACTGGCTACCGCCGAGGAGCTGGGGAAGCTGGGGAAGCTGGTGAACGGGATGCTGGAGACCATCGCCGGGGAACTCCGCGGCGGCGTGATCGACGCCGACCCCTGCTACGTCAGCGAGAGCGACAACGCGTGTACCTACTGTGAATTTGCCTCCGCCTGCCACTTCACCGACGGGGAGGGCGGCGACCGGCGCAAGCCCCTGCGCCCGGTGAAGCCGGAGGAGTTCTGGGGCAAGATCGACATGCTCATCGGAGGGGAGGGAACGCCGTGGGCATCCAACTGACAGAGAGCCAGCGGGCGGTGGTAGAGGACCGGGGCGGACGGGTGCTGGTCTCCGCCGCCGCGGGCAGCGGCAAGACCCGGGTGCTGGTGGAGCGGCTGTTTCGCCGGGTGCTGGGGGAGGAGCGGGCGGACCTGGACGATTTCCTCATCATCACCTACACCCGGGCCGCCGCCGCCGAGCTGCGGGAGCGCATCGCCCAGGAGCTGGGCCGCCGCATGGCGGACGACCCCGGGGACCGCCACCTCCAGCGGCAGCTGCTGCTGGTGTACCAGGCGGACATCAAGACCATCGACTCCTTCTGCACCGCCCTGCTGCGGGAGAACGTCCATCTGCTGGACCTGGGGGAGCAGGGGGGCCTGACGGCGGACTTCCGGGTGCTGGACGAGGGGGAGGCGGAGCTGCTGCGGCAGCGGGTCCTGCCCCGGGTGCTGGAGGCATTCTACACGGATATGACCCCGGGGCAGGTCCAGCTGGCGGACTGCTTCGGCTTCGGACGGGACGACCGGGGGCTGGAGGATCTGGTGCTGGAGCTGCACCGGAAGGTCCAGAGCCACGCCTACCCCGACCGCTGGCTGGAGGAGCAGCGGCGGAGCTGGGCCTCCCTGCCGGAGGACGGCGGCGAGACGGAGTTTGGCCGGGCCCTGTTGGTCCGTCTGGCCCGGAAGGCCCGCCACTGGGCGGACCTCCTCGCCCGGGCGGGGGAGGAGATGCGTTCCGACGGCGCTCTGGAGAAGGCCTACGGCCCCGGTTTCGCCAATGTGTCCATCCAGCTGGAAGCCCTGGCGGAGGCGGCGGAGGCAGGCTGGGACGGGGCTGCGGGGCGTCTGCCGGAGTTCCCCCGGCTCTCGCCGGCGCGGAAATGCGAGGACCCGGCGCTGAAGGAGAAGATGCAGACCCTTTGGAACCGCTGTAAGAAGGACGCGGCGGCTTTCTGCGCCATTCTGGAGACATCAGGCGCGGAGGCGGGGGAGGACCTGCGCCGCTCCGCGCCGGCCATGGAGGCGCTGCTGACGCTGTGCATGGATTTCTCCGATGCCTATCAGCAGGAGAAGCTGCGGCGGAATGTGACGGACTTCTCCGACCAGGAGCACTATGCCGTGCGCCTGCTGCTGGGGGAGGACGGCCGTCCCACACCCCTGGCGGCGGTGATGTCGGAGCGTTACCGGGAGGTGATGGTGGACGAGTACCAGGACACCAACCAGGTGCAGAACTGCATCTTTGACGCGCTTGCCCGCGGAGGCCGGAACCTCTTTACCGTAGGCGATGTGAAGCAGTCCATCTACCGCTTCCGGCTGGCGGACCCGACCATTTTCCTGGAGCAGTACCGCCTGTACCCGGACGCCGCGCAGGCGGCGGAGGGGGAACCCCGGCGGATTCTTCTCAGCCAGAACTTCCGCTCCCGGAAAGAGGTGCTGGACGCGTCCAACTTCGTCTTCTCCAACCTCATGAGCCGGGAGATGGGAGAGGTGGACTATGGCGAGGCGGAGCGGCTGTACTTCGGCGCGGCCTACCTGCCGCCCCGGGAGGACTGTCAGACGGAGTTCCACCTGCTCCTGCCCCCCCAGGACGACGGGGAGGCGGAGAAAGTCCCCGGCGCTCTGCTGGAGGCCCGGATGGCGGCGGACCGGATCGCGTCCCTGCTGGCGGAGGGCTTCCCGGTGACGGACGGGGACACCGGGGCGCTGCGCCCCTGCCGGCCGGAGGACATCGTGATCCTCATGCGCTCCCCGGGGCCCCGGCTGCGCCACTATACCCGTGCCCTGACGGAGCGGGGCATCCCCTGCGCCACCCAGGAGGACGAGGACTTCTTCTCCGCCATGGAGGTGGCGGTGATGTGCTCCCTGCTGGAGATCCTGGACAATCCCCGGCAGGACGTGCCCCTCATCGCCGTGCTGCGCTCGCCTCTGGCGGGCTTCTCCCCGGACCGGCTGGCCATGATCCGGGGGAATCACCCGGAGGGAGACTTTTATGAGGCCCTGGCTGCCTCCGAAGAGGAGGACTGCCAGGCGTTCCTCACCCGGCTGGCGGACCTGCGGAGCCTGGCCCGGGACATGAGCGTCCACCGTCTTATCTGGCGGATCTACAACCAGTGGAACGTCCTGGGCGTGTTCGGGGCCATGTCCGGCGGCGAGGGGCGGCGGGAGAATCTGATTGCCCTGTACGAGCACGCCAGGAGCTTCGAGAGCGCGGGGTACAAGGGCCTGTTCGCCTTTGTCTCCCATCTGCGCCGCCTGCTGGAGAGCGGGGAGCAGCCCGTCACCGCCTCCGGCGCGCCCTCCGGCGGGGTGCAGATCATGAGCATCCACAAGTCCAAGGGCCTGGAGTTCCCCATCGTCCTCCTGACGGACCTGGGGAAGCGGTTCAACCGGGCGGACCTCCAGACCCCGGTGCTGGTCCATCCCCGCCTGGGCCTGGGGCCGCTGTACATCGACCTGGACCGGCATATCCGCTATCCCACCATCGCCCGGGAGGCGGTGTCCGGCCTTGTGAGCCGGGAATCCAGGTCCGAGGAGATGCGGGTGCTGTACGTGGGCATGACCCGGGCCAAGGAGAAGCTGATCCTCACCGCCTCCATGCCCGCCGCCGGGCGGCGGATGAAGGAGCTGGGGGCCCTGTCAGCGCTGCCGGTGCCTCCGGAGACCGTGGACGGGGCCCGGTCTATGGCGGAGTGGATCCTGCTGCCCCTGCTGCGGCGGTGGGAGGCCGCGCCTCTGCGGGACCTGGCCGGACAGGGGGCGGGGGACTTTTCCCTCACGGAGGACGCCCCCTGGCAGGTGTTCCTCCATGCGGATGCGTCCGCCGGGAGCCGTCCGCCGGCAGCGGAGGGCGGGGCGGAGGCCGTTCCCAGCGCCCCGGCGCTGCCAGTGGACCGGGAAGCTCTGGACTTTGTCTATCCCCACCTCGCCGCCTGTACCACCCCCACCAAGCTCACCGCCACCCAGCTCAAGGGCCGGGAGAAGGACCGGGAGATCGTCCAGGAGACCATTCAGCCCTATGTCCGCCGGGAGTTTTCCGCGCCCCGGTTCCTCTCGGGACAGCGACCCCTCACCGGCGCAGAGCGGGGCACCGCCACCCATCTGGTGATGCAGTACCTGCCCCTGGCGGCGGACGCAGACGTTGCAGCGGTGGTGGAGGACCTGGCCTCACGGCGGTTTCTGACCCGGGAGCAGGCGGACGCCGTGGACCAGGAGGCGGTCCGGCGGTTCCTGGCCTCCCCGCTGGCGGAAGAGCTGCGGGGGGCGGACCGGGTGGAGCGGGAATTCCGCTTCGGGCTGCTGATGCCGGGAGAGAGCTACTTCCCGGAGCTGAGCGAGGGGGAGGAGGTGCTGCTCCAGGGCGTGGTGGACCTGTACGCCGTGAAGGACGGGGCCGTTACCGTGGTGGACTTCAAGACCGACTACGTCACAGAGGACACCGTTTCGGAGAAGGCCGCCCACTACCGCCCCCAGCTGGAGGCCTACAGCGCCGCCCTGGAAAAGATCCTGGAGCTGCCGGTGAGGCGGCGGGTGCTCTATTTCTTCCGCACCGGGCAGACGGTGGAGGTGTAAGCAAATAAAATCCCGGCCCCGGAGACAAAAGCCTCCGGGGCCGGGCGCTGTTTAAAGTACGGATCTTCAATGAGCTCCTTTCTTCCGTTACCGGGTGGAAATTTAGGAGTAGCAACAGTTGTAGTCTCGAACTTAAAGCTCTTTTTGATTCTTTTTCTCTCGAGAAAAAGAATCAATCTCCGGGACCCGGGTAGATGACCTTGCCGATGTTCCAGTTCCGCGCCACCCGGCGGGCGGCGTCCATGCGCTCTTCCTCGTTGCTGAAGGAGAGCTCGGCGGTGTGGCTGCCGCAGTCCACGCACTGCACGTACAGGCACCAGCCGCCTTCCTCCTCGATGACGCCCGCGCCGTGACAGCAGGGGCAGTCCTGCAATTCGATCTCGTCAAAGGGATTCATAAGGGCAGACCTCCCGAATAAAGTAACAAGAGGATTGTACCACAATGCCCTATGAAAGGGCAACCCCTATCTTGCGGAAAAGAGTGGTCCGTCAGGGTAAACGAGGGCTTCCCCGTCTCCGGCAAACTCCTGGAACTGCGCTTCCAGCGTATATACGCCGTCCTCCGGCAGCGTCAGGCGGCACTCCTGGTACTTCGCGCTGCCGAAGGAATATACCGCCGCACCGGCTTCGTCCAGCAGGCATACGTCCATGACGCCGTTTTCCGTGCGGGTGGAGATGCGGACCCGTATGCTTTCTCCCGCTTCCGCAGGGAAGGAGACGCTTGCGGCGCTGGTTTCCGGAACGGAAAAGGTCTGGTGAAGCTCCGCCAGCGGCCGCGGCCTTGTGAGCAGCCAGACTGCCAGCAGAACAGCGATCAATGCTATCACGCCTGCTGCAGCGTGTCTTTTTTTGCGGCCGTCCATCAATAAATCTTCAGACTTCCGCTGACAGTCTCCACTTCGATCTCACAGCCGCCGTCCTCATAGACGTACTTTCCACCGCCTTGGTTCGGGGGAAGGGTCTCGCTGGGTACGTCCACACTGCCGGAGACCGTCTGGAAATCCAGGGTGAAGCCCAGGTCATAGAGAGGAAGGGAGAGGGAGATATCCCCGCTGGTGCTCCCCGCGGCGATCTTCTGGAGGGTGGAGTCGTCCGCCCAGACCTGGATGTCGCCGCTGACGGTCCGGGCCTCGATGGAGTCCATGGCGTCCACCGTTGTAAAACTGATATCGCCGGAGGTAGAGGAGATCACGGCGCTGTTGGACCACAGGTCTCCGTAGATATCGCCGCTGATAGTGGAGGCCTCCACCTGGTCGGACTCCAGATTGGTCAGGTTCAGCATCCCGCTGGTGGAGGAGAAGGCGGACGTCTGTGCGTAGCACTCATACGCAGAAATATCCCCGCTGGTGGTAGAAACACGGAGCGTATCCAGCTCCAGACCCTGCACCGTCACGGCGGCGGAGGCGGTGGCTACGCCGATCTCGCCCATCATGCCCTCGGGGATCAGGACGGTCAGCCACTTCTGCCCCTTCACGTTGCCCAGGCCGATGCCGCTGCGGTAGCGCACGGTCAGGACGCCGTCTTCCAGGCCGGTCTCCATCCGGGTCCGTTCGGTGAGCTCGCTCTGGGCGAACTCCTGCACCATGACGTCGCCGCCGCTCCAGCTCTGGATGTAGACCATACCGGCGGCCCACTGGATGTCGATGGTTTTTACATCATCAATCAGAATATAGTTCTCGCCATCGGTGTACTCGAAGCCCTCGCTGTAAGGCATGTCGAGATAGCTGTATTCATCCGCGTAGGGCGCCTCCGGGGCGGCTTCCGCCACCGATTCGATAGGATCGGATGCCCGGTAGTTCCGGCTCCACCGCCAGCGGCCCACCGCGCCGACGATGACAAGAATGGCGACGACCCACAGGGAAATCTGGAGGATTTTCCGCCAGCCGAACCGCTTGGGGGCCTGATAGGCCCGGGTCCCGCCGCCTCCGCCCAGCTTGGATGCGTCCGGGTAGGCGGGGGGCGTGACAGGCCGCTGGTCCGGGGGCGTGTAGGGCAGACCCTCCTCCTCCAGGATCCGGCGGGCGATGGTCTCCACGTCCTCCATGCCGGCTACGGCCTCCTCCTCGCTCATGCCCTCCTCCATGCGGTCCGCCAGCATCTCGGCATAGTAGGTGAGATGCTGCTCCGCCTGCTCCTGGGTCATGCCATACAGGTGGTGGTATAGATCATTCAGAAACTGCACACGTGTCATCTCCGGCACACTCCTTTATCAACTGATATACCCGCTGGATTTCCGGCCAGCTGTCCAAGAACTGGTCAATGACCCCGATCCCATCGGGGGTGATGCGGTAAAACTTCCGCAGCCTGCCGCTGTGCTCCACGGTGTAGACGGTCAGACATCCGCCGCTTTCCAGCCGCCGCAGGATGGGGTAGAGGGTCGATTCGGAGATTTCGATGCAGCCGGACAGATCCTTGATGATCTGGTAGCCGTAGGAATCTCCTCTCCGCAGCAGGGACAACACACAAACGTCCAGCAGTCCGCGCTTGAGCTGTGGATCGATCATTTCCATGCCCCCTTTCACACAATACTATACAACGCATAGTGCTTCTTGTCAAGAAGTATTTTAACGTCTTAAGAAAAAAGAAAGAAACATCCGGAGGCATGGGAGAATTCCCGTGCCTCCGGATGTTTTGATGCCGCTCTCAAAGGGAAGCTGCGATCAAATCGGCCAGCTCACCGACGTTTTTCAGGTTTTGAACGGCCTTCATGCCGAACTTTACCTCGAATTCCTCCTCTACGGCGGACAGGAGGGTGATGTGGGTGAGGGAATCCCAGTCCTCGATGTCCGCCGCCGTGGTGGCCTCCGTCAGGGTGATGCCCTCGTCGTCGAATACGTCGCGGAAGATGTCCGTCAGTTTCTCAAAAATCTCCGTTCTGTTCATTTGAATGCCTCGCTTTCTTCGCTGTTTACCGAAATCACATGATTTTTTGGCTCGTATCCCGCCAGGGACAGCTCCCAGACCGTGGAGCCGTCCGGGTCCTCGGAGAGCTTCTGGAAGCCCTGCTTTTCGTAGAAGTCCCGGACCATCCCGTTCTTGGCGGTGGGGAAGTAAAAGCCTCGGATGGTCTTGACGCCCAGCGCACCGCAGCGAGCGGCCAGCGCGTCCATCATGGCGTACTCCATATCCCGCTTCAGCACCCGGCAGCTCATCAGCCACAAAATCACGTCCAGTCGGTCCCCCTGGACCTCGCCGATCACCAGGGAGACAACGCCGTTGTCGCCGAACTTGTCCGACAGCCGTCCATACAGGGTGACATACCGGGAGTCCTCCGCCATGCCGGCGATCTCCGCCTGGGTGAAGCGCCGGGTGGTGAGGTTGAACTGGTTGGACTTGTTGGTGAGCTGGGCAATGCGGGAGAAGTACATGGGGGAGAAGGGGAGGATCTCCGCCTCCATCTCCAGGGAGCGGAGGTAGCTGCCGTAGTCGGTGAAGGCCGCCTCCGCCCGGGAGCGGGCGGCGTTCTGCCGGTACATCTCCGTGCGGGCGGCGTCGTCCGCGGACAGAGTGGTCACCTCGAAGCACCCCAGGCGGTCGATGGCCCGGATGTAGTCCTCCGGCTGGTCCCCCAGCTCCGGCACCGCCGCGCCGGGAACCTGGCGGCGGACGATCTCCCGCTCGGCGGGATTGTCGTCCACAAACACAAAGCTCTCCGGCAGCAGGGACAGCTCCCGGGCCATGTCCAGCAGATTCTGGGACTTGGGCTCCCAGTTGGCCTTGATCAGGAGGAAATCCTCCGGGGTGAGGGTCATGTCCGGGCGGTTCAGTCCCGCCAGGGCGTTCTCTGGGTCGTTTTTGCTGATGACGTTCAGCAGAACGCCCAGCTGCTTGTGGGCCTTGAGGTAGTCCTGGAAGGCGCTGTAGGCCTGCCCCATGGGGGTCTCCTGGCCCACCTGCAGGTTTTCCGGGCCGTCGTCCCCTACCACGCCGCCCCAGAGGGTATTGTCCAGGTCCAGGGCCAGCGCTTTCTTGTTTTTGCCGTAGAGGGATTTGATGATGTTGGCCACGCTGTTGGCCAGATACGGGATGGCGGGCAGGGCCATGGCGTACTTGTACATGTGCCAGCAGAAGGGGTCGCACCAGCGCTCCAGGCCGTAGGAGGCGGAGAGATAGTTGAGGTCGTGGAGATAAAAGCGGTCGTGGGTCTGGGCGTACTGGGCGAAGGCCAGATTCAGCCGGGTGAGGAAGTTGACCCGGCCGTGGATATCGCTGGCCTCCCGGTTTCCCTGGAGCCGCCAATCGGGGTACTCAAAATTGTTCTGGATGATCACGCAGGGGTACGTCCGGGCGAGCCGGTCCCACATCTGCCGGTAGCGGTCCAGCTCCTCCTCCAGCAGGGCGTCCACCGCCTCGGGTGGGTCTGAGAGGAGAGGGTAGCGGCTGACGTTCCGGTTGGTGGTGTGGATATAGATGATATCCGGCTGGAATGCCTCCAGGGCCGGGTTGGGGAACATGGCGTCCTGCCAGTACTGGGCGTACTCGCTCTCGTAAAACGTGCAGCGGATGCCGTGGTGCAGCAGGAACAGGTCCAGCATATCCTTGATATCGTGGGTGGTGGAGCCGCCCAGGATGGCGACGCGTTTGTCCAGGAAATCCGCGCCGCTCTCCAGCAGCTCCCGGCGCAGGCGCTTGCGCTTGACCAGAAGGTCGTTGGAGAAGGGTGGGATGAAGTTGTCGTGCAGTTCCATGGTTTCTCCTTTGTCAGAATCCGGCGTAGATGAAAGCTGCCGCCTCGTAGCCAGCGCCGTAGCGGCCCAGAAGAAGGACAGCCAACAGTAAAATCAGGCTCGCACCCCAGGAGAGCAGGGGGCTCTTTTTATCCAGCAGCTCCCGGACGCTTCCGTGACGCTCCTGGAGCCTGGAGACGTACCAGATGGCGGCAAAGCCCGCCGCGCAGATCAGCGCGTCCCAGCCGGTCAGCCCCAGGTTCAGCAGCGTGCCGTCCAGCAGGACGTGGAAATCCCAGCGCCAGACGGTGAGGACGCTTTTCCAGGCCCGCAGGCCGTCGGTGAAGCCGGCGTACCGGTCGAATGATACGGAGGCGGAAAAGAGGCAGGCGGTCCGCAGACGCTGGAAGCGCTTCCAGTACCGGGCGTCCGTGTCGATGTGCAGACGGTCCGTCAGCCGGCGGAAGACCGGCTTGAGGAGCATACCTCCGGCGATCATGGCGAAGAAGAACAGGCCGCTGCCGAAGATGTACTTCCAGGATCCGCCGTGCCAGAAGCCCACGCAGAACCAGGTGATGAACATCCCGATGTAGGTGGGGACATCCCGGGAGGCCCGCTTGCCCCAGTGTGTTTTGCAGAATTTGCGCACCCGGCCCATCCAGCCGGATTTCAGGGTGGGGTAGAGCAGATAGTCCTTCAGCCAGAAGCCCAGGGTCATGTGCCACCGCCGCCAGAAGACGGAGAGGCTTTCGGAGGAAAATGGGCGGCAGAAATTCTCCGCCAGGGGAACGCCGAACAGCTGGGAGACGCCGATGACGATATCCATGCAGCCGCTGAAATCCGCGTAGAGCTGTGCAATGTAGAGCAGAGCGGCTGCCGGCACCAGCAGGCCCCGGAGGGCCGCTCCGTCATACAGGGCTGCCACCGCCACGGCCAGGCGGTCCGCAATCACCAGCTTCTTGAACAGCCCCCACAAAAAGCGCTGGAGGCCGAAGCGGAAGCGGCGCGAGTCCCATTGGACGTTCCCGAAAAGGGCGGGGGAAATGTCGTTATAGCGGGAGAAGGGGCCGGAGGTCAGCTGGGGGAAGTAACCGGCGAAAAGCAGCAGCTTGAGGGAATTTTTCTGGGGCTGTTCCACCGTCTCCCAGCGCACGTCCAGGAGGTAGCCGATCAGGATCAGCGTGTAGTAGCTGACGCCGAAGGGGGCCAGCCATTGGGGGAGCCGGAGGCCGGGGTCATGGCCCAGCAGGCGGCCTATGCCGTTGATATTGTTGATGAAAAAGCCGAAGTCCTTGTAGAGGATCATCACCGCCGCCAGGGTCGTTACGGTGAAGCCCGTCAGGAGGGCTTTGGCCCGCTCTCCGGACAGACGCCGGACGCCCAGGGCCGCCAGCCAGGTGAGCAGGGCCTCCAGCACGAAGACGGCGCACACGCCGGCGTCATAGGCGGTGCAGGCCAGCAGGAAATAGCCGCTGCCCGCCAGGAGCACCACCCACCGCGCCCGGGCGGGACACAGCCAGTATTCCGCCAGCAGGAAGCCGGTATAAATGAAAAAACGCAGGGTCACGATGGACATGACGGGATGTTCTCCTCAAAAGTGTGATTTTATTTGCTCTCTACCATGGCCAGAAGGTCCTGGGGGGATGTGCGCTCCGTTACGTTCCAGCGGCACAGGGCATACAGGCTCTGGGGCAGGCCCCGGACGAGGACGCTGCGGGCGCCGGTCTCGATGGAAAAGGTCACGGGAATGCCCGCTTCATGGATGAGGACTTCGGTCAGGTCATTATAGTACCCGCCGGGATAGGCAAGAGCCTGGAAGCCCGCCCCCAGCTCCCGCAGGCGCTCCTGCTCGTAAAGGTCCATGTCGGCGGCCAGGGCGGCGGCGTAGGCGGCCTCCGATTCTCCCTCCAGGGGAAGGGCGGAGGTGCGGACGGCGTCTCCGGTCTCGAAGGGCGCCCACTGGTGCATGTCATAGGTGTGGGACTGGAAATCCATGACGCCGGAGGCAAGCATCTCCCGGGCCTCATCGTAGCCGAAGTGGGGGGTGAGGGGGTAGGCGGTATCCTTGTAGAACTGATCGTGGCCTACGGAGGAGCCGATGGCGAAGACGGTAGCCTTCATGCCGTACCGCTCCAGGATGGGGAGGGCAAGCTCGTAGTTGCTGCGATAGCCGTCGTCCATGGTGATGCACACCGGCTTGTCCGGCAGGGAGCCGCCGTTATAGACGTAGTCAATCATCTCCTGGACGCTGACGGCCTGATAGCCGGCGTCCCGGAGGGTTTTCATATGGAGATCGAAGGTCTCAGGACGCACTACGGTGTCCCCGGTCTCCGTTTCGCTGAAATGATGGTACATGAGCACCGGGACGTCCGCCGTGTAATCCGCCGGGTCCGCGGCGGGAGGCGCGGCGGCGAGACGCTCCAGGTATGCGCCGCAGTTTTCAGCCGTGACGCAGGTCCCGAAATCCTCCGGGCGGTAGACGGCGTTGTTGTCGAAGATTTCCGCCAGGACCATGGAGCCCACGGCGTTGCGGAAATGGGAGGCGTCGTAAAAATACCGGCTGTCATAGGAGATGGAGGTACAGCTGAAATCCCAGAAATCCACCACCTGGGCCAGGGCGGTCCGGTAGCGGTTCAGGGCCTCGCTTCCGTAGGCCTCCAGTTGGCTGGCGTAGGTGGGGGAGCAGATGACAATGAGGTTGACGCCCTTCTCCCGGCACAGGTCCCGGATGTCTGTGACGACTTGGATGCACTGGTCCAAATAAGGCAGCTGGGTGAAGTCCGGCGGGCTGTAGTACTGGAAATCCGCGCCATGGGCGGCCTGATAGACCTCCGGGTCCCCGATCCGCTCCACGTCCCGCACCCGCTTGTCGTAGCAGCCGGTGGCGGCGTCGAAGACGTCGAACACCTGGGGGAGGTCTGTGTCACGGAAGGAGGCGGAGATCTTGTCAATGGCGTACTGGGTGCTGCAAAAGGCGTAGCGCAGATAGAAAAGAGCCGGGCTGCCGCCGTCGGCCAGTGGGTGCATCCAGTAGTGGATGTCGTCCGCGCCGGTGTCGTAGGTGTTGGCCTCGTTGAAATTCAGGTTGAGCACCAGGTTTTTGACCTCGCAGTTCTCCAGAAGGTAGAAGGCGAGGTCCCGGTAGTCCTTGGCGTCGCTGCCATAGACGAACAGGTTATAGAAGCGGGCGTCCAGGTAGTTGTTCAGCTCCTCCATATTGTAGGAGGCGGCGCAGGAGGAGCCGATGACGTAGGAGTCAAATTCCTGGTGGTGGTCCGCCAGCCAGGCGATTTTGGCCGAGCGGGGGTTGTTGGTTTCATTATAGCTGGGCCAGTGGAAGATAGGGTCTCCGAAGACCCCGAAGGGGTCCGTCAGGATGTTGATTGCCGGGAAGATTCCCAGCAGCAGAAGCATGGCCAGGACCCGGGGCCAGGTTTTGTGTTTCATCTTTTGCCTCGAAGTTTCAAAATTCCTTTATCAGGGTATCACGGAACCTGGTTTTTTTCAATACTCTTTTGCGTTTTTTCTTCTCTGCCGCCGCTTCGCGGCGGCACGGGAGTTGTTTCGTATCGAAACCCCGGGGGCTTCGCGCCCCCGGACTCCTCGCCTACTTTTGCCGCGCGGCAAAAGTAGGCAAAAACGCGCCAGGACCCATGGTCCTGGACTCCTTTCTCGGTCCCGCCTGTCGGCAAGGGACCTCGGCGAGGGGTTTGCGATGGTTCGATGGAAATGAAG
>JAETNP010000020.1 GCA_021768185.1 Oscillospiraceae bacterium | reverse complement strand
GACTCTGCGGCCTTTGTAGATTGTGCAATGACCCCATCGAGGGGTCATGCACAATTGAATTTTGCACGGCCACTCGATGTGGCCGTTGCAAAATCTTGGCCGGCGAAACTTTTAATTTGCTTCTTTCAGTTGCCCCATCAAGAACGAACATAAGGAGAACATCATCATGCTGCACACCAGAGAAAAGGCGCTGGCCCTGCTGCGCCAGTACAACAAAGAGAGCTTCCATATCCTCCACGCCCTGACGGTGGAGGGCGTCATGGACTGGTACGCCAGAGAACTAGGCTACGGAGATCAGGCGGACTTCTGGGCCATGGCGGGCCTGCTCCACGATATCGACTTCGAGCAGTGGCCCGACCAGCACTGTCAGAAGGCTCCGGAACTCCTCCGGGAGGCCGGAGCCAGCGAGGAGCTGGTCCACGCTGTCGTCTGCCACGGCTATGGCCTGTGCTCCGACGTGGAGCCGGAGCATGAAATGGAGAAGGTCCTCTTTGCCGCCGACGAGCTGACGGGCCTCATTGGGGCCGCCGCCCGGATGCGTCCCAGTAAGAGCACCCAGGATATGGAGGTCAGCAGTCTGAAGAAAAAATTCAAGGATAAAAAATTCGCCGCCGGATGCAGCCGGGACGTGATCCGCCAGGGGGCGGAGCGCCTGGGCTGGGAGCTGGACACGCTGATGGAACGAACCATCCTGGCCATGCGTTCCTGCGAGGACAAGGTGAACGCCGAGATGGCGGAGCTGGGATTGGCGTGAGATGAGGCGAAGGAGCTTATGGATACTGCTGGCGGCCTGCCTGCTGCTGGCAGGGTGCCGGCGGGCGGAGACGCCGGCGGAACCGCCGCCGGAGCCCTCCCCGCCGCCCGCTGTCATCCAGCCGGAAGAGAACCAGCCGGCAGAGGAACCGCATTCTCTTTTCCTGGACAGCTTGACGGTGGAGGTCGTGGTGGACTGGGAGGACGCGGACCGGGTGCTGGACCACCTGGAGGAGCTGTCCCGGCTGCTTGACGGCGCATTGGAGGCCGTGGACTGCACTTTAGAGGAGCCGGCCGCGATCACCATCGGCACCGCCGGGGGAATCACGGCCCAGGCGCTGGCGGACGGCGGCGTGGACGCGGCATTTTTACCGGCGGCGGACCTTCTGACCACGGAGGACGATGCCGCAATAGGCGTGCTGATGAATACCGACCAGGACTTCTTTCTGGCGGCCAGCACGGCAAGGGAAGAACTGGACGAATATTTCCGCTCTGCCCTTGAGGAAGCCCTGACGGCAACCGAGGATGGGCAGGCCTTTCTGGAGACCTGCTATCCCGGAGTGGAATTTGTCCGGGCAACAGAAAGACCGATAGAGGGCTAGAAGCGCCCCGTAGAACCTACCATCGCTAGGCGGGCCCCTCAGCACAGCGTGAGCTGTGCGGTCGAATTTAGACCTAAAAAGATCGAGGGCGCGGAACGTAAGTTCCGCGCCCTTTTGGCATTTTCAATTACAAAAAAGAGAAGCAATCTGCGCAGGCACTAGCGCCCACGGCCCATCGGGCCATTAAAAAGTTCTTCTTTTTGGTTCTTTTTCTTCTTTCAAGAAGAAAAAGAACATCCCCCGTAAATCACTTCTTATACGGCACGTGCCAGATCCTCTCGGCGTAGTCCGCGATGGAGCGGTCGGCGGCGAAGATGCCGGAGCGGGCGATATTATACAGGCTCATCTGGTTCCACTTCCGGCGGTCGGCGTAGGTCTCGGCCATCTTCCGCTCGGCGGCGCAGTAGGGGGCGAAGTCCGCCAGGAGCATATACTGGTCGGCGGAAGAACCGTTGACACCCATCAGCAGTCCCTGCACCAGATCGTCATAGCGCACGCCGTCCCGGAAGCCGTTGCCGATATGATCCAGCACACGATGCAGGTTGGGATCGCGGGCATAGAGATTGAAGGGATTGTAGCCGATGTCCTGCATCTCCTTGACCTCCTCGGCCTTGAGACCGAAGAGGAACATATTCTCGTCTCCCAGAACCTCGTGCATCTCCACGTTGGCGCCGTCCAGGGTGCCTACGGTCAACGCACCGTTCATCATGAACTTCATGTTGCCGGTGCCGCTGGCCTCCTTGCCGGCAGTAGAAATCTGCTGGCTCACCTCGCTGGCCGGCATCAGGAGCTCCGCCATGGACACCCGGTAATTCTCCATGAAGAATACCTGCAGCTTGTCCTTGCAGATGGGGTCCTGGTTGATCTGGGTGGACAGGGAGTTGATGAGCCGGATGATCCGCTTGGCCACCGCATAGCCGGGAGCGGCCTTGGCGCCAAAAATAAAGGTGTGCGGCTGCATCTCCATGTTGGGGTTGTCCTGGAGCTGGTGGTAGAGGTGGATGATGTGCATCACGTTCAGCAGCTGCCGCTTGTACTCGTGAAGCCGCTTGACCTGAACGTCAAAAATGGCGTCGGGATTGATGACAAAGCCCTGGGCCTTCTTGGCGTACTTGGCGAAGGCCTCCTTGTTGGTCCGCTTGATCTGGTCCAGACGGAGGAGCACCTCTTTATCATCCGCGAATTTCTCCAGCTTGGGCAGCTCCACGCCGGGATGCAGAAGGTAGGCATTGCTGCCGGTGAGGTCGCAGATGAGTTTATCCAGGCCGGGGTTGATCTCCGCCAGCCAGCGGCGGTGGTCGATGCCGTTGGTGACGTTCTTGAACTTGTCGGGCTCCATGTTGCAGGCGTCCCGGAACACGTCCCGGCGCAGGATGTCGCTGTGCAGGGCGGACACGCCGTTGACCGCCATGCCGCCGGCGATGCACAGGTTGGCCATGCGGATCTCGCCGTCCCAGATGACCGCCATATTCTTGACCTTGCTCTCGTCGCCGCAGTAGAAGGCGGTGACCTTCTCCTGCCACCGGCGGGCGATCTCGCAGATGATCTGCCAGATCCGGGGCAGCAGGGACTTCATGAGGGTCTGGGGCCAGCGCTCCAGGGCCTCGGCCAGGACCGTGTGGTTGGTGTAGGCCACGGAGTTGGAGGTGATGTGCCAGGCGGTATCCCAGTCCAGACCGGCGTCGTCCATGAGAATGCGCATCAGCTCGGGGATCACCAGGGTAGGATGGGTGTCGTTGATCTGGATGACGTTCTTCTCGTGGAAGTTGGTGAGGGTGCCATAAGCCTGAATGTGCTTGCGCACGATGGACTGGACGGTGGCGGAAACGAAGAAGTACTGCTGGCGCAGCCGCAGGCTCTTGCCCTCATAGTGATTGTCCTCCGGGTAGAGCACCTTGGCGATGACCTCGGCCATGGCCTTCTCCTCGCTGGCCTTCAGATACTGGCCTTGATTGAACATGCCCATGTCGATGGGCGTGGGGCTCTTGGCGTCCCACAGGCGCAGGGCGTTGGTGTGCTTGGTGCCGTAGCCGGCGATGAACATATCGCAGGGCACTGCCAGCACCCGGGTGTAGTCCTCGTTGACCACGTGCATCCTTCCGCCGTCCCAGAACTGGCGGAGCTTGCCGCCGAAATGGACTTCCTCCACCTCGTCGGGGCGGGGGATCAGCCAGGCGTCGCCCTGATCCTTCCAGTTGTCGGGAAGCTCCAGCTGCTGGCCGTCCACGATCTTCTGCTTGAAGATGCCCAGCTCATAGCAGATGGAGTAGCCGTAGGCGGGGATCTCCAGGGTGGTCAGACTGTCCAGATAGCAGGCCGCCAGACGGCCCAGGCCGCCGTTGCCCAGTCCCGCGTCCGGCTCCATGTCGAAAATATGGGCGGGCTTGAAGCCCAGCTCCTCAATGGCCTGACGCATAGGCTCGATGACGCCCAGGTTATAGGCGTTTTTCATGAGGCTGCGGCCCATGAGGAACTCCAGGGACATATAGTGGACCTGCCGGAGCTGCTGCTTGCGGACCTTGGAACGGGTCTCCACGGCGTGGGCGCTCATGCGGTCCCGGAGCACCATGGCGCAGGCCTTCATCATATTGGCCTCGGTGGCCTCCTCCTCCGTGCAGCCGAAGTTCAGGCGCAGCTTGTCAACAATAGCCTGCTTCATGGAGTCCTTGGTCATTTTTTCCATATAGGTGTGTCCTCTTTTCTGTTGGTTTGGTGGGGCGGAAAGAGCGGAGCTGCTCCCAAAGGCAGCCCCGCTCGGTCGAAATCGTGGCCTCGTTATGAACGAATCCGCTGATAAATGTCGTTATAGGCCTGGGCGCTGCGGTCCCAGCTGAAGTCCTCGGTCATGCCGGCTTTACGCAGGTTGGCAAATTCCTTGGGCTTGTCGTAGTACAGCTCCACCGCCTGACGGATGACATAGAGCATATCGCCGCTGTTGTAGTCGGCAAAGGTGAACCCATTGCCCGCGCCGCACCACGCCTCGTAGGGGTGGACGGTGTCCTTCAGACCGCCGGTCTCCCGGACGATAGGCACCGTGCCGTAGCGCATGGCGATCATCTGGGCCAGCCCGCAGGGCTCGCTCTTGGAGGGCATCAGCAGCAGGTCCGCGCCGGCGTAGATGGCGTTGGCCAAGTCCTCGTTGTACCCGCGGTAGAGGCCCATGCGCCCGTCGTACTGCTTCCGCTTCTGCTCAAAGAACTGCTCGTAGTTCCAGTCCCCGCTGCCCAGCACCACAAACTGGCAGTTGAGATTCATGATCTGATCGAAGACCTTCTGGATGAGGTCCAGGCCCTTGTGGCTGACCAGACGGCTGACAATGCCGATGATGGGCACCTCGGGGTCCGGGGCGAGGCGCATCTGCTCCTGGAGCCAGGCCTTGTTCTTGGCCTTGCCGGACATATCCTTCACGCTGAATTTTGCCTTGATGCCCGTGCCCTTGGCGGGGTCATAGCGCTCCATATCCAGGCCGTTGAGCACGCCGTAGACCTTTCCGGCGTTGCGCTGGATGACGCTCTCCATGCCGTGGGCGAAGAAGGAGTAGCGCAGCTCCTGGGCATAGGTGGGACTCACGGCGGTGATAGCGTCGCAGGTCATCAGCGCGCCCTTGAGCAGGTTCACGTCCCCGTCCATGGCGATGGTGCCGTCGGCGAACCAGCCGGGGGCCAGACCGAAGAGGTCCTCCAGGGTCTCCTTGCCGTAACGGCCCTGATATTCAATATTGTGGACGGTAAACACCGTCTTGATTCCGCGGATCTCCGGCCAGCGTACGCACTCGTCCTTCAGATAGATGGGCACCAGCGCGGTCTGCCAGTCGTTGCAGTGGATGATCTCCGGCATGAACTGGAGAGCGGGCAGCAGGGAGATGATGGACCGGGAGAAAAAGCCATAGCGCTCGCCGTCGTCATAGTGTCCGTAGAGCGCGTCCCGCTTGAAATAGTACTCGTTGTCCACGAAGTACCAGATGACGCCGTCCTTATCCAGGCGGAACAGGCCGCAGTAGACCCGCCGCCAGCCAAGGGGCACCTCGATATGGCAGATAAACTCCATCTGATCCTTCCACTTATCCGCCACGCGCTGATAAAGGGGCAGGATCACCTCCACCTCGTTGCCGGCCTTGGCAAGGGCCTGGGGCAGGCTGCCCGCCACATCGGCCAGACCGCCGGTTTTGCAGAAGGGGACCGCCTCAGAAGTCGCAAACAAAATCTTCATTGGGAAAAACCTCCTTTAGACTTTTTCTTGAAAGAAAAAGCATCAAAAAGAACTTGGGCGGCGCGTGCGCCGCCGGACCGGCCGTTGGGCGAAGCCCAATGACGGTCCCCGGAGACTAAGGGCGCTGCTATTCCTGAATTTCTGCCCGGTAACGTTACATGGATCGAAAAATGGCATAAACCCTGGCAGGGAGAGCGCCCCCATAATGGACAGTATACTCCGTTTTGGCGGAAAAGTAAAGATTTCCAGCCGTTTTGCGCCGCCTTCCGGCGCAGAATTGTAGCAATCAATAAAGGAGGAGGAAGAATATCCCTCCTCCTTTAGATGTTTTCTTACACGACGCTGCCCTTGGCGATGGTCATCGGGTAGTCGGGAGTCCCCATGAGGGTGCAGGATTCCTTCACTACCACGTCCTTGTCGGCGATGACGTTCTGGAGCACCGCGTCCCGGCTGACGGTGGTGTCCTGCATGAGGATGCAGCCCTTCACCTCCGCGCCCTTGGCCACGCTGACGCCCCGGAAGAGGATGGAGTTCTCCACCGTGCCCTCAATGGTGCAGCCGTCCGCCACCAGGCAGTTGCAGCACACGCCGGCGGGGTCCACATAGGTGGACGCCTCGTTGCGCTCCTTGGTGTGGATGGGCCGCCCGGCGGGGAATACTTCCCGGCGGATGGCGGGGTCCAGCAGCTCCAGAGAGCGGTCATAGTACTCCTTCACGGAGCGGATCTGGGCGGCGTAGCCGTCCCAGACGTAGCTCTGGATGTGAAGCTCCTTGGCCCTGGCCTGGAGCACCGCGCCCCGGAAGCTGGCCAGATCGTGGCTCATGCACTCGTCCACCAGCTTCAGCAGCAGCTCCTTGGACAGAATGTAGATCTCCAGGGAGCGGTGGCACCCGGTGCGGTCCCGGAGGGGGAACAGGGTCTCCTTCACCCGGCCGGTATCGTCCAGACGGAAGAAGGTCACGTCGGCGTCGGACTCCACGTTGCTGGTGCATACGGCGGTGATATCCGCGCCGGAGGCGATATGGGCCTGGTACACGTCCTGAATGGGGATGTTGATGATAAGGTCGCTGTCCGCCAGGACCACGTGCTTCTGGCGGATGCCCTCCAGATAGGAGCGGACCCCGGCCAGGGCCTCCATCTTGCCCCGGTACTCCCGGACGCCGTTCATCACGTTGTCGTCCGCGAAGGCGGGCAGCAGGCGCAATCCGCCGTGCTTCCGGCTCAGGTCCCAGTCCTTGCCGGAGCCCAGGTGGTCCAGCAGGCTCTGGTAGTTGCCCTGGATGGCCACGCCCACGTCGGTCATGCCGGCGTTGACCATGCTGCTGAGGATGAAGTCGATGAGGCGGTAGCGCCCCGCGAAGGGGACGGAGGCGGGCATGCGGGACTCCGTCAGCTCCCGCAGGCCGCTGCGCTTCTCATAGGAAAAGATGATGCCGTGCAGTTTGCTTTTCATCTGGACACCTCCTGATGCTCGCGGTTGAGCATTGTCTTAGGTTTGACCGTCTCCCCGGCGGCAATGGCGGTACCGGGCCCCAGGACGGTGATGCCCCAAGCGTCGGGATCGCAGCTCTCCGGGTCGCCGCCCACCACGGCGCCCGCCTCCACCTGGCAGTTCTCACCCAGGATGGCGTAGCGCACCACGGCGCCCCGCTTGACGACGACGCCGGGCATCAGCACGGAGTAGTGGACCTCGGCGCCGTCCTCCACCCGGGCCCCGGGGGACAGGACGGAGTTCTTCACCGTGCCGGTGATCTCGCAGCCCTGGGTGACCACGGAGTGCTCCACCAGGGAGGTCTTGCCGATGTAGGCCGGGGGCTGGCTGGGCAGGCGGGCGTAGATGGGCCAGCTGTCCTCCAGCAGGTCCAGGTCGCCCCGGGAGAGCATATCCATGTTGGCGTCCCAGAGGCTCTCCAGGGTGCCCACGTCCTTCCAGTAGCCGTCGAAGCGGTAGGCGATCATCTTCTCGCCGGCGGCCAGGAACTTGGGGATGATGTTTTTGCCGAAGTCGTTGCTGGAATTGGGGTCCGCCTCGTCCTCAATGAGGGCCTGGCGCAGCTTTTGCCAGGTAAAGATGTAAATGCCCATGGAGGCCAGGTTGCTCTTGGGCTGCTTGGGCTTCTCCTGGAACTCGACGATGTTGTCCTCCTCGTCCACGGCCATGATGCCGAACCGGGGGGCCTCGGCCCAGGGCACCTCCAGCACGGAGATGGTGCAGGCGGCCTTGGCGGCCTTGTGGGCCTCCAGCATCTTGTCATAATTCATCTTGTAGATGTGGTCGCCGGAGAGGATCACCACGTACTCCGGGTCGTACATGTCCACAAAGCCGATATTCTGATAGATGGCGTTGGCGGTTCCCTTGAACCAGGTGCCCTTGTCACCCTCCCGCATGTAGGGGGGCAGGATGTGGACGCCGCCGTCCATGCGGTCCAGGTCCCAGGGCTGGCCGGAGCCGATGTAGCTGTTGAGCTCCAGGGGCTTGTACTGGGTCAGCACGCCTACGGTGTCGATGCCGGAGTTGGTGCAGTTGGACAGGGGGAAGTCGATGATACGGTACTTCCCGCCGAAGGGCACGGCGGGCTTGGCCACGTTGCTGGTCAGCACGTACAGGCGGCTGCCCTGCCCCCCTGCCAGGAGCATTGCGATACACTCTTTTTTCATGGCTACTCTATCCTCTCGTATTTATTCAGCCGTGGAAGGCGTCTTTTTCCTTCCTCGGGGAGCGGACTTCTTTTCCGCCGCGGCGGGCGCGGCAGTCTTCTTGACAGCGGGCTTGCGGCCCGGCTTCTTGGGCGCTTCCTTGGCGGCGGGAACCTCTGCTGCGGCGGCGGAAGCCTTCTTAGCGGCGCTCTTGCGCGTCCGCTTCTCAGGCTGAGGTTCGCCGGCGGCGGTCTCCTTGGCCTTTTTGGGCTGGGGCTTGGCCCGCAGCTTGCCGCGGCCCTTCATGAACACCGCGCCGAAGGGCGGGATGCGGATGGACACGGAACTCTCCTGGCCATGGGAGGGAATCCACTCTACCTTGCAGGGGGCGGCGTTCACCGCGCCGGTGCCGCCGTAGATGGCCGCGTCGGAGTTGAAGACCTCCACATACTCCTTCACCTGGGGGCAGCCGAAGCGGTAATCCTCATAGGTGTTGGGATTGAAGTTGACGGCGCACAGCAGCTCCTCGCCGGCCTTGTTCCGGCGGAGGAAAACCACCACATTGTTCTGGTTGTCGTCGGGCACCAGCCACTGGAAGCCCTCCCAGCTGTAGTCGTCCTCCCACAGGGCGCTCTCGCTCAGATAGAAATGGTTCAGGTCCTTGATATACCGGTGGAGCTTGGCGTTGCCCTCCTTGCTGAGGACGCCCCAGTCCAGCTGGTCCTCGTAGTGCCATTCCTGCTCGGTACCCAGCTCCACGCCCATGAAGCTCAGCTTCTTGCCCGGGTGGGCCATGGTGTAGCCGTAGAAGCCCCGGACGCCGGCCAGCTGCTGCCACTCGTCGCCGGGCATCTTGCCCCGGACGGAGCCCTTCATGTGGACCACCTCGTCGTGGCTGAGAGGCAGGACATAGTTCTCCGAAAAGGCGTAGAACATGGAGAAGGTGATGTCCTTGTGGTTGCCCTGGCGGAACCAGGGGTCCATCTTCAGATAGTGGCACATGTCGTTCATCCAGCCCATGTTCCACTTCAGGTTGAAGCCCAGGCCGCCGATGCCGTTGGGGCCGATGACGTCGGAGGGCTTGGTCACCAGGGGCCAGGCGGTGGATTCCTCGGCCACCATCAGCACGTCCGGATTGACCTTGAAAGCGGTCTTGTTCAGCTCCTGGAGGAAGGCGATGGCTTCCAGGTTCTCCTTGCCGCCGTTCTGATTGGGGACCCACTCGCCGTCTTTGCGGTCATAGTCCAGATACAGCATGGAGGCCACCGCGTCCACCCGGATGCCGTCGATGTGGTACTCCTTCAGCCAGAAGGCGGCGGAGGACAGCAGGAAGCTCTTCACCTCCGTGCGGCCGTAGTCGAAGACCCGGGTGCCCCAGGAGGCGTGCTCCCCCTTCCGGGGGTCGGCGTACTCATAGCAGGCGGAGCCGTCGAACTCATAGAGGCCGTGGGCGTCCTTGCAGAAGTGGGAGGGCACCCAGTCCAGGATGATGCCGATGCCGTTCTGGTGCATGTAGTCCACGAAGAACATGAAGTCCTCGGGAGTCCCGTACCGGGAGGTGGGGGCGAAGTAGCCGGTGCACTGGTAGCCCCAGCTGGGATCGTAGGGATATTCGGTAATGGGCAGCAGCTCGATAAAGTTGAAGCCCATATCCTTGACATAGGGGGCCAGCTCCAGTGCCAGGCTCCGATAGTCATAGAAATCCCCGTTCTCCCGGCGCTTCCAGGAGCCCAGGTGGACCTCGTAAATATTCAGGGGTGAGGTATAAACAGGCTGGGCATGGCGGCTCTCCCGCCAGGCGGCGTCTCCCCACTGGTAAGCGTCGATGGAGTACAGCTTGCTGGCGGTGCCGGGGCGGGTTTCGGCGTGGAAGGCGTAGGGGTCGGCCTTCAGCCGGCGGACGCCGTCAGCGCCGGTCACGGCAAATTTGTAGGCGTCGTAGGTCTGGCCGCCGGGAACAAAGCGCTCCCAGATGCCCTGGGTAATCTTTTCCATAGGATGCGCGTCCGGATTCCAGGAATTGAAGTCACCCACCACAGAGACCGCCTGGGCCCGGGGCGCCCAAACGCGGTACATATAGCCGGCGGTCCCGTCCAAGGTAACCGCGTGAGCGCCCATATATTCATAGGCGCTGATGGCCGTTCCCTCGTGGAAAAGGTAGGTGTTCAGCTGGTCTGCTTCTCTATAGGGCATAGTGATCCTCCCGTGTATAGTACGATATAGCGATGGGGCATCCGCTGGAAGAAAACGCCAGCGGTTATACTTTGTATATTATACCCCATCACTTTGCCCAGCGTCAAGGCGGCGGGAGGCAGTTTTCTATGGTAAAAGCCACAAAAAAACCGGGCATTTCACGTCTATTTTGCCAAATGTTTTTGACAGGCGGAGAAAAGGTCTGTCTATTTTCTCCATATTTTGACTTGGTACGACCGGTTTTCACCCGGCGAAGAGCGGATTTTGCGGAAAGGTGTTTACTTTCACGGATTGAAGTGCTAAAATGAAGGCATCCCAACCAACGGAGGAGTTTCTGATGGCAAGGATCACAAAAAAGGAGAAGAGCAACGGCCTGTATCAGGCCATTCTGACGCTGAAGACAGAGGAAGAGGTCTACGATTTTTTTCAGGACCTGTGTACCGTAACGGAGCTGCGGGCCATGGAGCAGCGCTTCGAGGTAGCGGTGCTCCTCAGGCGGGGAATGATTTATAACGACATTCTGGAGCGGACGGGGGCGTCCAGCGCCACCATCAGCCGGGTGAACCGGTCTCTGGCCTTTGGTCACGGGGGCTATCAGACCTTCTTTGAGCGTCAGAAGGAGAAAGAGAAGGAGCGGCTTGCGGAGGAGCAGTCGTGAGCGCCTACGAGGCCCTGGCGGGGGTCTACGACGCGCTGACCGGGGACGTGGGCTATGAGCGGCGGGCGGACTATCTGGAGAAGATCTTCCGGCGCAGCCGCATCCCGGTCCATACGGTGCTGGACTTGGCCTGCGGCACCGGGGCGATGACGGCCATTCTGACGGAGCGGGGGTATGAGCTCATCGCGGCGGACGGCAGTCCCGACATGCTGGCCCAGGCCCGGGAGAAGGCCGCGGGGCTCACGGGGGAGCCTCCGGTGTTCCTCAACCAGGACATGGCGGAGCTGGACCTCTACGGGACGGTGGACGCCGCCGTGTGCTGCCTGGACAGCCTGAACTATCTGACCAGCCCGAAGGACGTGCAGAAGTGTTTTCAGCGGCTTCATCTGTTCATTGCGCCGGGCGGGGTGCTGGTGTTTGACATCAACAGCGCGGCCAAGCTGGCGGCGCTGGACGGGCAGGTCTTCCTGGACGAGAGGGAGGACGTCTACTGCGTGTGGCGGACGGAGTATGAAAAGAGGAGCCGGATCTGCTCCTACTGGATGGATATTTTTACCCGCCGGGCGGACGGCGGATGGAACCGCGCCGGGGAGGAGCACCGGCAGAGGGCCTACACCGTGGACGAGCTGAGGGCGTGGCTAATGGACGCGGGGTTTACCCGCGTCCGGACGTATGGGGACTGCCGGATGTCCGCGCCCCGGGAGAATGAGCAGAGGATTTATTTTTCGGCGATCCGGGGAAAGTAGGTTTATCTCCTGGCTGCCTTTGCGGCCCCTGCGGGGCCGCCGCCGCTTGTTTCTTTACGATACCCCGGGGGCTATCCGCCCCCGGACCCTGGACCTACTTTTGCCGCGCGGCAAAAGTAGGCAAAAACGCGCCAAAACCTACGGTTCTGGACTCCCTTCTCGGTCCCGCCTGACGGCAAGGGACCTCGGCGAGGGGTTTGCGAGGGTTCGGCGGAAGTGAAGAGTTGCGGTGCCACGTGAACGACAGGTCCTACGGGCATCTAATCTAGTGGACTGGTAGTTGACCAACTCCGCCTGCCGGCCTTTCAAAGGGGTAGAGCCATCTACGGGGATTTGGTCTAACGGAACATCTTTCAACTTTGCACCCCGGGGAGTTAGCCCCGCCACACGGTAGGGGCCGCCGATTAGAATGCTGAAATAGACGCAGAAGGGGAACGAAGCGGACGGCAGTAAGGTTTAGACCAAACCGACTGTGCCTTGGGCGCAAAACTAATCAATAAATGAGGGATTCTTAAACCGCCAGGTTTAAGTGACTTTTTGCCTACTTTTTGTTCACACAAAAAGTAGGCGCGGAGTCCGGGGCCGCGCAGGTCCCGGGCTTTCGATAAGAAAAAACTCCCCCTCGCGCCGGAACGGCGCGAAGAAAGGACTTGAACAATGGATAAATTAGTCCGTGCTATGACGAAGGACGGCACCGTCAAAGCTGTTGCCGTCACAACAAAAGAACTCACCGAACGCGCGAGAAATATACAAAAATCCCTCCCGGTGGCGACAGCTGCCATGGGAAGGGCCTTAGCGGCAGCGTCCATGATGGGCAACGCCCTGAAAGAGGAAAATGCCTCCCTGACGCTGCAAATCAAGGGCGGCGGCCCCCTGGGGACCGTGCTGGCGGTCTCCGACCACCTGGGCAGCGTCCGGGGCTATGTCCAGAACCCCCAGGTGGACCTCCCCCTCCGGGAGGATGGAAAACTGGACGTGGGCCGCGCCGTCGGCGGGGAGGGGACCCTGACCGTTATTAAGGACATCGGATTAAAGGAGCCCTATATCGGCTCCGTGGGCCTGCTGGGCGGCGAGATCGCCGAGGACCTGGCGGCCTACTTCGTGGAGAGCGAGCAGATCCCCACCGCCTGCGCTCTTGGGGTCCTGGTGGACCGCGACCAGAGCGTGAAGGCCGCGGGAGGATATATCATCCAGCTCCTTCCCGGGGCGGGAGAGGATGTGATCACCAAGGTGGAGGGCGGCGTCATGGCCGCCGGGGCCGTAACAGCCCTGCTGGACCGGGACCCGGACCCGGAGGCCCTTCTGCGGACGGTGCTCAGCGATTTCGAGGTGGAAATTCTGGAGACCTCGCCTATTGAATACAGATGCTATTGCAGCCGCGACCGGGTGGAGCGGGCGCTCATCAGCATGGGCGTGGCGGAGTTGGAGGACCTGCTGGCGGAGCAGGGCGGATGCGAGCTGGGATGCCAGTTCTGTGACAAGGTTTATCAGTTTACAGGCGAAGAGCTGCAAGCACTTATCGACCGGATGAAGGCGCAGAAAAAGGACGAAAACGGGGATGTATAAACTGCGCCTATGAGAGAGGGAACGGCTTTGAAAAAAGTAACATTTTTGCTTTTTCTTGTTGTGCTGCTCTGTACGGCATGTAGTCAGGCTTCTACAATTTTGGAAGAACCTCCTCTGGAATCAATGCCCGATGTAACAGAACAAGCACCAACTGTTCCGGAGACGGAGGACCACCTCCTCTTGACCCTGGAGGCTCCCCTGGCGGATGGGCGAACGCTGAGGCTGGAGGCATTCGGCAAGCAGACAGACGAGTACGACTGTGGTGTCCGGGAAGTGCGAGTCTACGACGGGGAGGACCTGCTGCAAACGGTTTTTGCCAGAGAGGCCATTGAACTGGAGTGGGAATTTGGCGACGGCGTTCTGGTCGAAGATTTCTACGACTACACCAAATGCTGGTCCCCGGAGGAGACCATGGAGGTTCTGGACCTGAATTTTGACGGGAACACAGACTTCGGCCTTTTCGGCTGGGTTCCCAACAACACCATCCCCTACTATTACTGGCAATGGGATGGCGAGCGGTATCAATTCGCCTGCACCCTCCAGGACGTTGAGGTCCACCTGGAGACCGGGGAAATTTCCACTGAGTATAAGGTGGGCTGGGGCGGGGTTCAGTACCAACAGGACTTCTATCGGCCTGATGGGGAGGGAAATCTCTACTTGGTCCGGCAGGAGCGGGAGTGTTCTGACTTCCCGAACCTGGACTATGATCGCGGCTGCGCCCTGGAGACTTGGGTCCCACGAGAAGACGCTGTGATCCGGCCCCGACCCGCTGAGCAAGACGAGGACAAACTGGTTTTGATTCGCCGGGAGATTCCCGTTTATGAAATTCACACAGACAACACTGCCTCCCACTTCACAGAGATTTGGGAAATGAGAGACGGCCGTCTGCAGATGACCAGTCGGGATGAGTATGTCTATGACTAACCAATGGAAGATTTTTCCTTATATAAGCATAACAGTACCACCGCCGAAACAGAAGGAGGCGCCGTCCTGGACGGCGCCTCCTCTGCGTATCTGATTAGAACATCTCAATATAAGCATCCCGCTCCGCACCCACGGAGACATACTTGATGGGGCAGTTCACCGCCTTCTCCAGGTAAGCGATATAATCCAGCGCCGTCTGGGGCAGGTCCTCTTTCTTCCGGCACTTGGACACGTCGCCGAAGCCGGGGAGATACTCGTAAATGGGCTTTGCACGGTCCAGACGGGCCCCGGTGGGGAAGTCCTCCACCCGCTCGCCGTCGATCTCATAGGCCACGCACACAGGCACCTTTTCCATGCCGGAGAGCACGTCCAGCTTGGTCAGGGCGATCTCGGTAGCGCCCTGCACCATCACGCCGTAGCGGCTGGCCACCACGTCGAAGCCGCCCACACGGCGGGGGCGGCCCGTAGCCGCGCCGTACTCGCCGCCGGCCTCCCGGAGGGCGTGGGCCTCGTCGCCGAAGAACTCGCAGGTGAAGGGCCCCTCGCCCACACAGCTGGAGTAGGCCTTCATGATGCCGATGGAGCGGTCCAGATGATGGCCGGGGATGCCCGCGCCCACGGGGGCGTAGGCCGCAATGGAGGAGGAACTGGAGGTGTAGGGGAAGATGCCGAAGTCGATGTCCCGGAGGGCTCCCAGCTGGGCCTCGAAGAGCACGTCCTTTCCTCCGTCGATGGCCGCATTCAGGTAGAGGGTGGTGTCGCAGATATACTCCCGCCAGGGCAGGCCGAACTCCCGCAGCCAGGCCATCATGTCCTCCGCCTGAATGGGGGCGTGGCCGTAGCCCCGCTCCACCGTCAGATTTTTCCACTCCACAATGTCGGCCAGATGCTCCGCGTGGGCATCCAGGTCCAGGAGGTCACCCATGCGCAGGGTCTTCTTCATATATTTGTCCGCGTAAACAGGGGCGATGCCCCGGCGGGTGGAGCCGAACTTCTTGCCCGCCAGGCGGTCCTCCTCCAGCTCATCCAGCAGCTTGTGGTAAGGCATACAGATGGTAGCCTTGTCGCTGATCTTCAGATTTTCCGGCGTGACGGAGATGCCGCCCTCCCGGAGGCGTGCCACCTCGCCGCACAGGTGCTCCAGGTCGATGACCATGCCGGGGCCCAGTACGTTGACGGTGCCCTCCCGGAGGATGCCGGAGGGCATCAGGTTCAGGATAAAGCGGCCTCTGTCGTTGACCACGGTGTGGCCGGCGTTGTTGCCGCCCTGGTAGCGGACCACCACGTCGCAGCGCTCGCTGAGCAGGTCCACCATGCGGCCCTTGCCCTCGTCGCCCCAGTTGACGCCCACAATAGCAGTTAGCATGTTGTTTTGTCCCCCAAATCGTCTGTCGTATACCGGCGGGGAGGTTTTGCGCTCCGCGCCAGGGGACAGCATATCACATATTAAAAAGAAAAACAATCCCTTTTAAAGGAATTGTTTCTATTCGATGGCCCGGGGGCTTCTCGCCCCCGGACTCCTCGCCTACTTTTGGCCCGCGCCAAAAGTAGGCAAAAACGCGCTTAAACCTGGCGGTTTAAGAATCCCTCATTTATTGATTAGTTTTGCGCCCAAGGCACAGTCGGTTTTGTCTAAACTTACTGCCGTCCGCTTCGTTCCTCCCTGCTTCTATTTTAGCATTCTTATCGGCGGTCCCTACCGTCTCAACTTAGCGAACTCCCCGGGGTGCAAATTTGCAGGATCGTCCGTTAGACCGAAACCCCGTAGATGGCTCTACCCCTTTGAAAGGGCGTCAGCCGGAGTTGGTCGATTGCCGGACCACTAGATTAGATGCCCGAAGGACCTGTCGTTCACGTGGCACCGCAAGTCTTCATTTCCACCGAATCCTCGCAAACCCCTCGCCGAGGACCCGCCGGTCAGGCGGGGCTGAGAAGGGATTCTTAAACCGTAGGTTTAAGCGCGTTTTTGGGTACTTTTGCCGCGCGGCAAAAGTACCCGAGGGGTCCGGGGGCGAGAAGCCCCCGGGCTATCGACAAGAAACCGGCTGCAAGGCGGCGCGCAGCGCCGCCAATGAACGAGAAAATCAATAAAAATAACCGTTGACAAACGCAAAAGACCATGGTATTATTAGGACTGCGCCTGAAACCGATTGGGAGAGATGTCCGAGCGGTTTAAGGAACCGGTCTTGAAAACCGGCGATGCGCAAGCATCCGTGGGTTCGAATCCCACTCTCTCCGCCATTTTTCAAACCGGACTTGCTGTTTTATTCGACCCATGCGGAAGTACCCAAGTGGCCGAAGGGGCTCCCCTGCTAAGGGAGTAGACGTCCAAACAACGTGCGAGGGTTCAAATCCCTCCTTCCGCGCCAGCTCAGAAAAAGCCCTAAAGGCGATGGAAAAAGCCTTTAGGGCTTTTTCCATACGCCGGACGGGCTTTTTCTTCGCTTTCAAACACGACCTGCAGTTCGTTCGCCCTGATGGCGAACGAAGTTGGCGGCGGAGCCGCCAACACCTGCTGGGCTCGCGTTTGAGAAACGGGGTGCGGGATGAGGGCGCGTTCCGCTTTTATGAGATGATGCAAAAAGAACTTTCATATAGGAGGACACAGGCAAATGGATTACAACAAAACCATCAACCTGCCGAAAACAGAGTTTCCCATGCGGGCGGGGCTGCCGGCAAGAGAGCCGGGAATGCTGGAGAATTGGGAGAAAATGGACCTCTACCATGAGCTCCTCAAAAAGAACGAGGGGAAGCCCCGCTATTCCCTCCACGACGGGCCCCCCTTCTCCAACGGCGCGCTCCATATGGGCCACGCCCTCAACAAGTCCATCAAGGATTTTATGGTGCGCTCCGCCGCCATGCGGGGGTACTACACCCCCTATATCCCCGGCTGGGACAACCACGGGATGCCCATTGAGTCCGCCATCATCAAGAAGAACAAGCTCAACCGCAAGAAGATGAGCGTCCCCGAGTTCCGCTCCGCCTGCCATGAGTTCGCCCAGCACTACGTGGACGTGCAGCGGGACGGGTTCAAGCGCATGGGCGTTATCGGCGACTGGGATCACCCCTATCTGACCATGGACCCCGGGTTCGAGGCCGAGGAGGTCAAAGTCTTCGGGGCCATGTATAAAAAGGGCGTGATCTACAAGGGCCTCAAGCCGGTGTACTGGTGCCCCCACGATGAGACCGCCCTGGCGGAGGCCGAGATCGAGTACCAGGACGACCCGGTTACCACCGTATATGTGAAGTTCCCCATGCACGATGACCTGGGCAAGCTGGGGGCCTATGAGAAGGATAAGCTGTTCTTCGTCATTTGGACCACCACCATCTGGACCCTGCCCGGCAACCTGGCCATCGCCCTCCATCCCCGGGACAGCTACGCCCTGGTGAAGGCGGAAAACGGCGAGGTCTATATCGTGGCCGAGGCCCTGGTGGAGAAGGTCATGAAGGTGGGCGGCGTGGAGAGCTATGAGATCGTGGAGACCCATCCCGGCAGCTTCTTCGAGAACATGCTGGCGGATCACCCCTTCCTGCCCAAGACCAGCCGCCTGGTGAACGCGGAGTACGTTACCATGGATTCCGGTACCGGCTGCGTCCACACCGCCCCCGGCTTCGGCGCGGACGACTACCAGACCTGCAAGCGCTACGGCATGGAGATGGTGGTGCCCGTGGACGACCGGGGACGCCACACCGACTACGCCGGGAAGTACGCCGGTATGACCACCGACGAGTCCAATCCCGCCATCCTGGCGGACATGAAGGAGAGCGGCGCGCTGTTTGCCAGCGAGGACATCGTACACTCCTACCCCCACTGCTGGCGGTGCAAGCATCCCATCATCTTCCGGGCCACGCCCCAGTGGTTCTGCTCCGTGGACGCCTTCAAGGACGACGCGGTGGCCGCTACGGAGAACGTGCGGTGGATTCCTGGCTGGGGCAAGGACCGGATGATCTCCATGATCCAGGAGCGGGCCGACTGGTGCATCTCCCGCCAGCGCCGCTGGGGCCTGCCCATTCCCGTGTTCTACTGTGAGGATTGCGGCAAGCCGGTGTGCGACGACGCTACCATCGAGGCTGTATCCAAGCTCTTCGGGGTGGAGGGGTCCAACGCCTGGTATGAGAAGGACGCTGCGGACATTCTGCCCGCCGGGTACAAGTGCCCCCACTGCGGCGGCGTTCACTTCACCAAGGAGGAGGACACCCTGGACGGCTGGTTCGACTCCGGCTCCACCCACTTCGCCTCCATGAAGAAGGACCAGGGCTTCTGGCCTGCCACGGTCTACATGGAGGGCCTGGACCAGTACCGCGGGTGGTTCCAGTCCTCCCTGCTCACCGCCGTGGGCGCCCTGGGGCAGGGCGCGCCCTTCCAGGAGTGCGTCACCCACGGCTGGACCGTGGACGGCGAGGGCAAGGCCATGCACAAGTCCCTGGGCAACGGCGTGGACCCCGCCGACATCTTCAAGAAGTACGGCGCGGACATGATTCGCCTCTGGGCCGGCAGCGCCGATTACCATGCCGATGTGCGCTGCTCGGACAACATCTTCAAGCAGCTTTCCCAGAATTATCTCAAGTTCCGCAACACCGCCCGGTACTGCCTGGGCAATTTGGACGGCTTTGACGCCAACGGCCTGGTGAAGCCGGAGGAAATGCTGGAACTGGACCGCTGGGCGGTAACCAAGCTCAACGCTCTCATCGAGCGGTGCGAGGCGGCCTATCAGAATTACGAGTTCCACGTTGTCAGCCACGCGGTCAACGACTTCTGCGTGGTGGAGCTCTCCAGCTTCTATCTGGACATCATCAAGGACCGGCTGTACTGCGATGAAAAGTACGGCCTCAGCCGCCGCAGCGCCCAGACCGCCCTGTGGCTGATTCTGGACACCATGACCAAGATCTTCGCCCCCATCCTGGCCTTCACCTGCGACGAGATCTGGCAGGCCATGCCCCACCGCTCCGGCGACGACCCCCGGAACGTGGTCCTCAACGAGATGAACAAGCCCTTTACGGACTATGCGCTGGACGATGCCGCCATGTCCGCCTGGGCCGGGCTCATCAAGGTCCGCGACACCGTCAACGCCGCCCTGGAGGCCGCCCGGAACGAGAAGAAGATAGGCAAGAGCCTGGAGGCCAAGGTGGATCTGACGGTTCCCCAGGAGTTGGCGAACCAGAAGTTCATGGACGCGGACGAGCTGGCGGACCTGCTGATCGTCTCCCAGGTGCGCGTGTCCACCGGACCGGAGATCAAGGTCGAGGTGGAGCCCGCTCAGGGAGCCAAGTGCGAGCGCTGCTGGAAGGTCCTGCCCTCTGTGGGGAAGGACGGGGAGCATCCCACTCTCTGCGCCCGATGCGCCGCGGTGGTGCGGAAGCTGGACGTAACGCTGTAAGCGCGGCAAAACAGAATAGCCAGGGCCCCCGGTACCATTGGTACCGGGGGCCCGTTGATTATTGCTGTTGTCCCGATCAGCCGCCCACGCCCGTCTGGGTGGGAACGCTGACGGTCAGGACGCCGTCCGCCTCAGCGGTGGTGACGCCCAGCAGGGCGGTCAGCCCGGCGGCGGAGACATAGTTGCTGCCGCCCACGTTCACAACGCTGATGTCCATAGCTGTGCCATCCACAGTGACGGTAAGGGTGGTGACGGCGGCGGTAGACTCAACCGCGGCAGGGGCTGTCTCGGCGGTGTAGTCTGTGCCCTTGACGATGGCGACGCCGGTCTCCTGGCTCCAGGTCACGTCGAAGGCGCCCTTGGTGCCCGCGGCGAGAGCGGCCACCTCGCGGAGGCGGTAGTACGTCTTTCCGTCCGTGCCGGTGACAGAGGTCACGTCGGCGGCGTTGCCGTCAAAAACAAGGTTGCCCTGGACGCCGCCCAGGTTGTAGCTCTTGGCGTAGGGGGTCTCGATCTCACCGGCGTTGATCTTCTTGATGATCTCGGCCCTCTCAGGGTTGTCCAGCTGGAGGTCCACGCCGACGATCTTCCAGTTGTTGTTGACAGTGGGTTCCACGGGGGAATGCTCGGCGAAGTAGTTGACGATCATATCGCGGATGGGCTCGGAGGACTCCCACTCCTTGGTGCCGGCCACCAGCTTCAGAGTCTTCAGGCCGGAGGAGTAGCGGTAGTTGTTCACCGCCAGGGTCAGCTCCTGATCGTCCTGCAGGGGCTCGCCCTTGAACATGACGTTCTTGATGCGCTGCCCGGCGGGCTGGCTCAGGTCGATCTCATAGTCCACGCCCTCAAACATGTCGTAGAGGTAGCCGGGGACCTCGGGGTCGAAGGAGATGTTGATGTCGCCGGGCTTCCAGGTGTTGTAATGGCTGGCGGACCACTCCATGTAGCCCTTCAGCTCCGCGCCGGTGACCTTCACCCGGTAGAGGGTGTTGTCAAACTTGTAGATGTCGAAGATATTGCCGTAGTTGATATCGCCTTCCGGCAGGTCGCTGGTGTCCTTGAAGAGGGCGGCGGCGGAGACGTCCGCGCCGGAGGCCCCCAGCTGGATCTTGTTGATGAGGTCCATGACGGCGGTATCCCGGAGCTTGCCCTCGGGGATGCCCTTGATCTCGTCCTCGGGCTGGAACTTGGCGGTGGTAGTGCCCAGGGCTGCGCCGCCCTCGCCGTCTTCGCCGGAGCCGCCGGCGATGAGCTCAATGGTCTTCTGATGGGCCTCGGCCACCAGGGGGATCTCCCGGATCTCCTTGCTGGGCTCGTAATCGGCCATGTCAACGATGGTGACGGTGCTGTCAGTGATGTTGCCGTCCTTGTCCAGGGTCAGGTCGTAGCGGGCGATCTCCCGGGCGGCGTTGCGCACGCCGGCGATGGGCACCTCGCCCTGCTTGTCGTTGACGGTGATATGGACGTGGGCCACCTGGAGCACGTCCACCTCGGGATTGTCCTCAAGGATCTTCGCGGCGGCGTCATTGCCGCCCTCCTCGTCGAACTCGCCCACCATGCCCACATGGGCGGAGACCATGATGACGTCGGCCTGGTCGCCGATCTCGGCGATGGCCTTCTTCACGCCGTCGCTGACGGACTCATAGGTGCAGTCCTCGATGCCGTCCTTGCCGCCGTCCCAGGTGGGGACGTTGGGGGAGGTGACGCCGATGACGGCCAGCTTCACGCCGCCCCGCTCGATGATGGTCCAGCCGCTGCCGGTAACGGGTTTGCCCTCGGCGTCAAGGACGTTGGCGGCCAGGACGGGGAACTCCGCCTGCCCCATAATTTTGAGCATATTGGGGATGCCGTAGTTGAACTCGTGGTTGCCCAGGGTCATGGCGTCGAACTTCATGTAGTTCATGGCCGCCATAACGGGATGGGGCTGGTCGGGGGTCTTGTTGTAGATCTGGTTGACCATGATGGTCCCCTCGATGTCGTCGCCGGCGTCGATGAGGAAGGTGTTGGGATTCTCCTCCCGTACCTGCTGGATGTAGGTATAGAGGCGAGCCATGCCGTTATTGTCAGTTTCCTTGTTGTCCTCGTAGCTGTAGCCCCAGATGCTCCCGTGGAGATCGGAGGTGCCGAGGATGGTGATATGGGTTTCGTCCTCCGCGGCGGCGGGGGCCTCTCCCTCGGCGGCCAGGGCGGCGGGCATCAGGGAGACTGCCAGTGCCAGAGCCAGCAGAATAGAGAGGAGTTTTCTTGCATGTCGCATAGTGGGGTTCCTCCTAAGTATAAGATGGCTAATTATACCATATATCCTGTCAATGGTACAGGACAAATGTCCCCTTTTTTCAAATGTTTTTGCGTTTTGTGCTAAGTAAACAATTTCTTCCAATGATTCTTGTAGATTGTAACGATAATGCGATTGACGTTCGGAGAGGAGCCGCAGACCCGGAGGAAATAGATGGGGGAATGAATTGTAAAGAAAAACTGCTATACTGACCGCAAAAGAGGCGCAGGTCAGTATAGCAGCGAAAAAGCTGTGCGCAGAGAGAGTGCCGGAAGGGACCAGGGCTGCACGGCGGGAGAGGGAAATATGGCCTCCGTTCAAACCCGCTGAAGTATGACCCGGCTTTACAGCAGCCGCATCTGCTCCCCATCCTCCTCCTTGAGGAGGGCCCCCGCCGCCGGAATGGTCCGGCAGCGGTAGCGGGGGAGGTTGGTGATGGAGGTGTCCTCTACCGGCTTGACTTCGCTGAGGTGATACTTGGGCTTCAGGGTCATCACCTGCACTCCCTGGGTGGTGCGGGTGGTCTTGGGGGAGAGCAGGGCGGTGTTGAAGATCAGCGCCCGGGGCTCCGTGGAGTACAGGGCCAGCTCCCGGTCCTCTGTCAGATACAGCAGAGCCGCCAGGGGGCTCTTGTCGCTGTAGGCCCCCGTCAGCTTCCGGCGGTTGGAGGTGGTGGCGTAGGCGGAGAGGTCCACCCTCGCCGCCTTGCCGTTTTCAAAGAAGAACAGCAGCGCGCCGGAGTAATCCCCCGGCAGGACCATGCCCACCACGCCCTCGTCCTGGTCCATGCCCAGCTTGGAAGGCAGATAGTCCCCCAGGACGCTGGCTTTGGTGTCGTCGAACTCAGCGAGGCGGCATTTGTACACTTGCTGCTTGCTGGTGAAGAACATGACCTCCGCTTTGTTGGTGGTCTCGAAGGACTGGCTGGGGCCGTCCTCCTCCTTATACTTCTGCACGTCCGCCATCCGCAGGGACTGGGGGGTGATCTTCTTAAAATATCCGTGGCGGGACAGGAACACCGTCACCGGATAGTCCGGAGTCTCGTCCTCCTCGTTGAAGGCGGTGATCTCGTGCTCGTAGATAATGGAGGTGAGCCGGGGCTGGCCGTACTTCTTTTTCACCGCCTCCAGTTCGCCGACGATCAGCTTTTGGATGCGCTTGGGGCTGCCCACCAGATCCTCCAGATCGTCGATCTCGTCCCGGAGGGCCTGCTCCTCCTGGACCCGTTTGAGGATATACTCCTTATTGATATTGCGCAGCTTGATCTCCGCAACGTACTCCGCCTGGATCTGGTCGATGCCGAAGCCGATCATCAGGTTGGGCACCACGTCGGCCTCGTTCTCCGTTTCACGGATGATCTTAATGGCCTTGTCGATGTCCAGCAGGATGCGCTTGAGGCCCTTGAGGAGGTGGAGCTTGTCTTTTTTCTTCCCCAGGGTGAAGTACACCCGCCGCCGGACGCACTCCGTGCGCCAGGCGCACCACTCCTCCAGCAGCTCCCGGACGCCCAGGACCTTGGGACTCCCGGCAATCAGGACGTTGAAGTTGCAGGCGATGGAGTCCTGAAGGGTCGTCGATTTATAGAGCTTGGCCATGAGCTTGTCCGGGTCCACGCCCCGCTTGAGGTCAATGGTCAGCTTCAGGCCGTTCAGGTCCGTCTCGTCCCGCATGTCGTTGATCTCTTTCAGCTTGCCGGACTTGATGAGTTCCGCCACCTTGTCCAGAATGGCCTCCACGGTGGTGGTGTAGGGGATCTCGTAGATCTCCACCAGATTTTCGCTCTTGACATAGCGGTACTTGCCGCGAATTTTGATGGAGCCCTTGCCGGTGCGGTAGACCTCCTCCAGGGCGGCCTGGTCGTAGATGACCTCGCCCCCGGTGGGGAAGTCGGGGCCCAGGAGGATGGAGGACAGGTCGCAGTCGGGATTTTTCAGGTACGCCACCGTGGCGTCGCAGACCTCCGCCAGATTGAACCCGCACAGCTGGGAGGCCATGCCCACGGCGATGCCCTGGTTGGCGGAGACCAGGATGTTGGGGTAGGTGGTGGGCAGCAGGGAGGGCTCCTTCATGGTGTTGTCGTAGTTGTCCACGAAGTCCACCGCGTCCTGATCCAGGTCCCGGAACAGCTCCTGGCAGATGGGGGAGAGCTTGGCCTCGGTGTACCGGCTGGCGGCGTAGGCCATGTCCCGGGAGTAGACCTTGCCGAAGTTGCCCTTGGAGTCCACGAAGGGGTGGAGCAGGGCCCCATAGCCCTTGGAGAGGCGGACCATGGTATCATAAATGGGTCCGTCGCCGTGGGGGTTGAGACGCATGGTCTGGCCCACGATATTGGCGGACTTGGTGCGGGCTCCGGTGAGGAGGCCCATTTTATACATGGTGTAAAGGAGCTTCCGGTGGGAGGGCTTGAAGCCGTCGATCTCCGGTATGGCCCGGGAGAGGATGACGGACATGGCATAGGGCATGAAATTGGTCTCCAGGGTGTCGGTAATAGGCTGCTCCAGCACCTCGGCCCGGAGGCCCATGACGTTGGGATTATTCACTTTTGGCTTGCTCCCGTCGGGGGCGTTCTTCTTAGGCATAGCGTATTTTCCTTATTCGTAATGGTCAGGGGATACCGGCTGGGCGCTGCTGCGCCCAGCCGGTATCTCCTGGCAGATCCTGCTATTGGTCGATTCGCTCAGGCGGCATCCGTGGTAAAGATGGCGGTGGGTCCGTCGGCCCCGCCGATGACGCCGATATCCGTTCCGGTCAGAGGAGCGGCGGCATAGTCGTCCAGATCAATGACCACGGCGTCCGCGGGAGGCGCGGCGACAGGGGCCTTATCGCTGGGGGCCACCTTGGCGGTACCCTGGAAAGTCACGTCGCAGACGTTTTTCACCTGGAACTGGCCCTTGACGGTGGACTCGGTCCGGGTGGAGGTGCCGCTGAGGGTCATGGAGACGGCGATGGGGTCCTCCTCAATGGACAGCGCCATGTCAAAGGTGCTGCTGCCGTCGGCCTTGATGGTCATCTCCATGGTGAAGGGGAAGCTGACGGCGGAAGCGCCCAGGGCCTCCGCCAGCGCGGCGGATTTGCTCTCGTCCAGCTTCCAGGCGTAGTCTTCGCCGTTCTTGGTGAAGGTTTCGTCGCCCATGAGTCCGGTCACGAGCTGAGCGGCCTCGGTCAGGTCCTCATAGATGTTCACAGGGACCTCCGCGTCCGCCATCTCCGCCAGATCATACAGGGTGCTGCCAATGGTGGAAGCGCCGGCGTTCACGCTCATGGTGCTCAGTGCGGGCATATCGGCGGTCTTCAGCCATACCCCGCTCTCCGGCGCTTCCGCACCTTCCTGGACCAGCATGGAGGTGAGCGCGGGCACCTGCATCCACATGGACTCGCCGTAGATCATCTTGAAGGACAGGTCCTTCAGCATGGCTGCCGCTTCCGAAGGAAGCTCCGCTTCACCGATCCCCGCCAGGAGAGGGGCGAGGGCGGACAGGTCCAGGGTCCCCTCCATGTTCATGGCCTCGGGGCCGTAGAGGGCGGACATCTTCATGGAGAAGGGCAGGGTCTGGTCGCCGTTAATAGAATCCAGGACTTTGGCCTCGCCGGAGAAGTCCATGTCGATAGCCAGATTGCCGTCCGCGGCCTGGTTCTGCCTGGCCTGGAGGTCGTTGAGAATGGTGAAGTTCTTGTCGATCTCCTCGATCAGAGCCTTCTTGTCGATAACGACGGCGGTGCGGGCGCCCTCGTCCCAGTAGACCTCATAGTTCAGGGCCTGGGAGAAGAAGCGCAGGGGCACCAGGGTGCTGCCGTTCTTCACGGAGGAAACAGTGTCCATGGTCAGCTTCTCGCCGCCGCCCATCTCAATGGTGTTGGTGCCGATGACGTGGGTGAGGGAGATGTCCCCCAGCTTGGCGTTGACGGTCTTGGTCTCTCCGTCGTAGTCCACCTGGGCGCCCAGGGTTTCCAGCACGGCCCGCATGGGGACCATGGTGCGGCCGTTGATGACCGCAGGGGACGCGTTGGGGAAGGTCACGTCCTCGCCGTTTACCTGGACGGACACGCCCGCCGGGCGGGGGGCGGCGCTGGCTGCGGCGGGAACGGCCAGAGACAGCGTCAGGATCAGGGACAGACAAAGCGTCACAAATTTTTTCATGGAAAAGCTCCTTTCTCATTTTCGTTTATCTGCTGCCGCTCTCCGGCGGCCTGGAAACGTGGGATGGGACTATGAGATATCGGCCAGATCCAGGAACCGGTACCCCTCGTTGGCGATATGCTCCTTCCTCCCCTGGAGATTGTCCCCCTCCAGGAGCTCGAACATATAGCTGGTGGCCTCCGCGTCGGTGGGCATGACCTTGATAAGCCGCCGGGTCTCCGGGTTCATGGTGGTCAGCCACATCATGTCCGGGTCGTTCTCGCCCAGGCCCTTGGAGCGGTCGATCTTGACCTTCTTCCCCTCCAGCTTTTTCACAATCTCGCCCTTCTCCTTCTCGGAGTAGGCAAACCAAGTCTTTTCCCCGCAGTTGATCTCAAACAGCGGGGACTCGGCGATATACACATATCCCTCCTGGATCAGCGTAGGACACAGCCGGTACAGCATAGTCAGGATCAGCGTCCGGATCTGGTACCCGTCCACGTCGGCGTCGGTGCAGATGACCACCTTGCTCCAGCGGAGGTTGTTCAGGTCGAAGGTGCTCAGGTCCTTCACGTGCTTGTTCTGGACCTCCACGCCGCAGCCCAGGACCTTCATCAGGTCGGTGATGATCTCGCTCTTGAAGATCCGGGCGTAGTCCGCCTTCAGGCAGTTGAGGATCTTCCCCCGGACGGGCATAATGCCCTGGAACTCCGCGTCCCGGCTCAACTTGACGCTGCCCAGGGCGGAGTCGCCCTCCACGATATAGATCTCCCGGCGGGAGACGTCCTTGGTCCGGCAGTCCACGAATTTCTGCACCCGGTTGGCGATGTCGATGGAGCCGGACAGCTTCTTCTTCACGTTCAGCCGGGCCTTCTCCGCCTGCTCCCGGGAGCGCTTGTTGATGAGCACCTGCTCGGCGATGCGCAGGGCGTCGTTGGGATTCTCAATAAAATAGATCTCCAGGCGGCTTTTCAGGAATTCCGCCATGGCGTCCTGGACGTACTTGTTGGTGATGGCCTTCTTCGTCTGGTTCTCGTAGCTGGTCTGGGTGGAGAAGTTGCTGGAGACCAGCACCAGGCAGTCCTCGATGTCCGCCCAGGTGATCTTGCTCTCGTTTTTCTGATACTTGCTGTTCTGGCGCAGCCAGGCGTCGATGGCCCCCACAAAGGCCAGCTTTGTCGCCTTCTCCGGGCTGCCGCCGTGCTCCAGCCAGCTGGAGTTGTGGTAGTGCTCAATGACGGCCACTTTGTTGGAAAAGCAGCAGGACACGCTGAGCTTCACCTTGTACTCTTCCTTGTCCGCCCGGTCCCGGCCCCGCTTCTCCGTCTCCCAGTACACCGGGGCCGTCAGGGGATCCTCCCCCGCCAGCTCCCGCACGTAGTCCGCGATGCCGTTCTCGTAGAGGAATTCCGTGGTCTCGAATTTTCCCGCCGCCGTCTCCACCCGCAGGCGGAAGGTGATGCCCGCGTTGACCACCGCCTGGCGCTTCATGACCCCGGCGAAATAGTCGGGAGGGATGTCGATGTCGGTGAAGACCTCCAGGTCCGGGAGCCACCGTGTCTTCGTGCCGGTCTTCTTCCGGGGCAGGGGCGTCTTTTCCAGCTCCTGGCCCTTCTTGCCCACGATCTTTCCCTTTTTAAAGTGGAGCTGGTACTCGAAGCCGTCCCGCCAGACGGTGACGTCCATATAATCCGAGGCGTACTGGGTGGCGCAGGAGCCCAAGCCGTTGAGGCCCAGGGAGAATTCGTAGTTTTCCCCCTCATTGTTGCCGTACTTGCCTCCGGCGTAGAGCTCGCAGAACACCAGCTCCCAGTTCCAGCGCTTCTCCTTTTCGTTCCAGTCCACCGGGCAGCCCCGGCCCTGGTCCTCCACCTCCACGCTGTGGTCCAGATAGCGGGTGACGGTAATGAGCTTCCCGTGGCCCTCCCGGGCCTCGTCGATGGAGTTGGATAGAATTTCAAAAACGGCGTGCTCGCAGCCCTCCAGGCCGTCGGAGCCGAAGATGACGCCGGGACGCTTGCGCACGCGGTCGGCGCCCTTGAGGGCGCTGATGGAATCGTTGCCATAGTTTTGCTTTTTTTCTGCTGCCATGTGTTCCTCCGATGATTGATTTGCATAAAAATCAGTATACCAAAAATTTTTCGCAATGGCAAGAGAAAAAGGGAACGTTTGTCCGCCATGTTTTTTGCCGCCGCTGCGCGGCGGCAGGGGGGCCGGGCCATCGAAAAGAAACAGGCAGCGGCGGCCCGCAGGGCCGCAGAGGAACCCGAAAATCAATCTTGACAAACCAGTAAAAAGCCGTTAGGATTTAAGTGCGCGGCCGCCGTCCGCGCAGGTATGATAAACTGGCAGGCACACACCCCTCCACAACCTGGGGCGTGGGCCTTTTCCTGCGTTTGAAACGCAGGCTTTTGTGCTGAGGAGGACCTATGAGACAACTGTTGCAGGCACTGATGCATATTCCGGAGGCGGAAGCCCTGGCCGCCGCCGTGGAAACAGGCGGCTGTCCCGCCGCCGTCACCGGGCTGGGCGGCGTACACCGCACCCAGATCGCCGGAGCCGTCGCCGTCCGGACCGGGCGGCCTCTGGTCATGGTCTGCTCCGACGAGGGCGAGGCGGGGCGTCTGGCCGGGGACCTGGAGATCCTGCTGGGCGAGGGAGAGACCCCCTGCCGGGTAGGAAGGTTGTTTGCCCGGGAACTGTTCGTCCGGGCGGGCACCGTAATTTCCCGCCAGTGGGAGCACAACCGGATTGCCGCCCTCTACGAGCTGAGCGGCGGCGGGAAGCAGGTGGTAGTGGCTACCGCCGAGGCCCTGCTCCAGAAGACCAGCCCGCCCCAGATCCTGCGGGACGCCGCCATTACCCTGGAATCCGGAAAGCGGTACGACCCCGCAGATCTGGCCCTCCGGCTGACGGAGGCAGGATACAGCCGTGCGGACCAGGTGGAGGGCGTGGGACAGTTCGCCCTGCGGGGAGGGATCCTGGACGTGTTTTCCCCCCTGATGGCCGAGCCGGTGCGCTGTGAATTCTTTGATGACGAGATCGACTCCCTGGGCTCCTTTGACATTATCTCCCAGCGGCGGACCAAAAATCTGGAGTCTGCCCTGCTGCTGCCGGCGGCGGAGCTGCTGCCGGGGGCGGAGAAGGCCTCCGTTTTCGACTACTTCCCCGCCAACGCCCTGCTGTGCCTCAGCGAGGCGGGCCGGGTGGGCGAGCGGGTGAAAAACGTCCTTTGGCAGGCCCGGGAGGATACGGAGTCCCTGCTGGCCGCCGGGGAGAAGGACGGGGACCTGACGGCCCTGCTCCTCAGCCAGAGCGAATGGCTGGAGCATTTGGACCGCTTCGCCGTGTGTATGCTGGAGTCCCTGCCCACCTCCCGGTACCCCCTGCCGCCCAGAACGCTGCTGTCCATCAACGCCAAGCAGCTGAGCGCCTACGGCGGCAGCATCGAGACCGCCGCCGGTGACCTGGAGCACTACCAGGCCTCGAACTACCGGACCATCCTGCTGTGCGGCAACGCCGCCCGGGCCAGGAACCTCCAGCGGATTCTCTTTGAGCGGGATATCCCCGCTGCCTTGGACCTGGCCTGCGGAGAGATGCCGGGGCCGGGGGAGGTGCGGGTCTGCGTGGGCGCCCTCTCCGCGGGCGCGGAGTATCCCCAGATATCCCTGGCGGTGCTCACCGAGGGACAGCTCACTGCCGCCACCTCCGGAAAGCAGCCCTCCCACCGGAGCCAGAAGGGGAACCGGCAGAAGCTCCTCAGTTATACGGACCTCTCCGTGGGTGACCTGGTGGTCCATGCCGCCCACGGCGTGGGCCGGTTCGACGGCATCCGGAAGATGCCCGTGGATGGGGTGGAGAAGGACTATATCCTCATCTCCTACGCCGGCGGGGACAGCCTGTACGTTCCGGCCACGGGGCTGGACCAGGTCAGCAAGTACATCGGCGGCACCGGCCTGGGCAGCGACGGCGAGGCCAGGCCCGTCAAGCTCAACAAGCTGGGGGGCAACGACTGGCACAAGCAGAAGACCAAGGCCAAGGCCGCCGCCCGGGACCTGGCCAAAGGGCTCATCGCCCTGTACGCCGAGCGGCAGCGCCGCCCCGGCTTCGCCTTCTCTCCCGATTCCCCCTGGCAGCGGGAGTTCGAGGAGGCCTTCGACTACGTGGAGACCGACGACCAGCTGCGGTGTATCGCGGAGATCAAGAAAGACATGGAAAAGCCGGTGCCCATGGACCGGCTCTTGTGCGGCGACGTGGGCTACGGCAAGACGGAGGTAGCCCTCCGGGCGGTGATGAAGTGTATTCTGGACGGCAAGCAGGCTGCCATCCTGGCCCCCACCACCGTCCTGGCCCAGCAGCACTTCACCACAGCCTGCAACCGCTTCCGCTCCTTCCCGGTGGAGATCCGGGTCCTCAGCCGGTTCCAGACATCGGCCCAGACCCGGCAGATCCTCTACGACCTGCGCGCGGGGAAGGTGGACCTGCTCATCGGTACCCACAAGCTCCTCCAGAAAAACGTGGTGTTCAAGGATCTGGGGCTGTTGGTGGTGGACGAGGAGCAGCGCTTCGGCGTCAGCCATAAAGAGAAGCTCAAGGAGATGAGCAAGCAGGTGGACGTGCTCACCCTCACCGCCACTCCCATTCCCCGGACCCTGAACATGGCGCTGTCCGGCATCCGGGACATGTCCACCCTGGAGGAGCCCCCCCAGAACCGCCAGCCGGTGCAGACCTACGTCATCGAGCACGACTGGGGCATGATCGGCGACGCTATGCGCCGGGAGATCGACCGGGGCGGCCAGGTCTACTATCTCCACAACCGGGTGGAGTCCATCGACTCCACCGCCGCCCAGGTCCGCCGCCTGGTGGGCGAGGACGTGAAGGTGGTGGTGGGCCATGGACGCATGGACGAGAAGCAGCTCAGCTCCGTCATGCAGCAGATGGTGGAGGGGGAGGCCCAGGTGCTGGTATGCACCACTATCATTGAGACCGGCATCGACATCGCCAACGTAAACACGCTCATCATAGAAGATGCGGACAAGATGGGGCTGGCCCAGCTCCATCAAATTCGGGGCCGCATCGGGCGCAGCGCCCGGCGGGCCTACGCATACATGACCTACCGCCAGGGCAAGATCCTCTCGGAAATCGCCTCCAAGCGCCTGACTGCCATCAAGGAGTACGTGGAGTTCGGCTCCGGCTTCAAGATCGCCATGCGGGACCTGGAGATCCGGGGGGCGGGGAACCTGCTGGGCTCGGAGCAGTCCGGATATATGATGAGCGTGGGCTACGACGTCTACCTCCAGCTGCTGGAGGAGGCGGTGCTGGAGGAGAAGGGGGAGAAAAAGAAGCCCACCGAGTGCTCCGCCGATCTGGCGGTATCCGCCAACATCCCCAGCACCTACGTTCCCTCCAACCAGCAGCGCATGGACCTCTACCGGCGCATCGCCGCCATCCGGGGGCAGGAGGACGCCTCCGACCTGCTGGACGAGCTGATGGACCGCTACGGCGATCCCCCCAAGACCGTCTACGCACTGCTGGACGTGGCTATGCTCCGCGCCAGCGCCGCCCGGGCGGGGATCAGCGACATCTCCCAGCATGAGCGGCAGGTGAAATTCGTCCTCAGCGACTTCTCCGCGGAGGCCATCGCCTCTCTGGTCACCGGCGCGAAGTACCGCCGCCGTCTGGTGGTCAACGCCGGGGAGGTTCCCTCTCTGACCCTGACCCTCCAGCCCAAGGAGAAGGTGCTGGAGACCGCCCTCGCTATGGTGGAGGACCTGCTCCTCGCCATCGAGAGCGGGGAGGAATAGTCCTCCTGTGCCATTTTACCACAACAAAAGAAAGAAGGCTGCCCTATGAAAAGTGATTCCCTGAAGCTGGGACCCCAGAACGCACCCCACCGGGCCCTCTATCACGCCCTGGGCCTCACCGAGGAGGAGATCGGCCGCCCCCTGGTGGGCGTGGTCAGCTCCTATAACGAGATCGTCCCCGGCCATATGAACATTGACAAGATCGTGGACGCAGTAAAGCTGGGCGTGGCCATGGCCGGAGGCACCCCCATCGTCTTCCCCGCCATCGCCGTCTGCGACGGCATCGCCATGGGACACCAGGGGATGAAGTACTCCCTGGTCACCCGGGACCTGATTGCCGACTCCACCGAGGCCATGGCTCTGGCCCACGGATTCGACGCCCTGGTGATGGTCCCCAACTGCGACAAGAACGTCCCCGGCCTCCTCATGGCGGCGGCCCGGCTGAATCTGCCAACCATCTTCGTCAGCGGCGGGCCCATGCTGGCGGGCCGTATCGACGGCGGCAGGGCCAGCTTCTCCACCATCTCCGAGGCGGTGGGGAAGTTCAACGCCGGGACCATGACCGAGGAGAAGTTAAGGGAATACGAGTGCAAGACCTGCCCCACCTGCGGGTCCTGCTCCGGCATGTATACCGCCAACTCCATGAACTGCCTCACCGAAGCCTTGGGTATGGGACTCAGGGGCAACGGCACCATCCCCGCCGTATACTCCGCCCGCATTGAGCTGGCCAAGCGGGCGGGCATGGCCGTGATGGAGCTGGTAAGGAAGGACATCCGCCCCCGGGACATCATGACGGAATCCGCTTTCCGCAACGCCCTCACAGTGGACATGGCCCTGGGGTGCTCCACCAATAGTATGCTCCATCTGCCCGCCATCGCCCACGAGTGCGGCATTGAGATCAATCTGGATATTGCCAACGCCATCAGCGAGAAGACGCCCAACCTCTGCCATCTGGCCCCCGCCGGGCAGACCTACATGGAGCAGCTGGACGAGGCCGGCGGCGTGTACGCCGTGATGCACGAGCTGTCCAAAAAGAACCTGCTGGACCTGAACTGCATCACCGTCACCGGAAAGACCGTCGGGGAGAACATCGCCGGGTGCGAAAATCAAGACCCGACGGTCATCCGCCCCGTGGAGGACCCCTACAGCGAAACCGGCGGCATCGCCGTGCTGCGGGGCAGCCTGGCCCCGGAGGGCTGCGTGGTGAAGCGCTCCGCCGTGGCCCCGGAGATGCTGGTCCACGAGGGACCCGCCCGTGTTTTCGAGTGTGAGGAGGACGCCCAGGCGGCCATCAACGCCGGCGGTATCCGCCCCGGCGACGTGGTGGTCATCCGCTATGAGGGCCCCAAAGGCGGCCCCGGTATGCGGGAGATGCTGAACCCCACCTCCGCCATCATGGGCATGGGGCTGGGTTCCAGCGTGGCCCTCATCACCGATGGGCGCTTCAGCGGAGCCACCCGGGGGGCCTGCATTGGCCACGTGTCCCCGGAGGCCGCCGCAGGCGGCCCCATCGGCGTGGTCCGGGAGGGGGATATCATCCGCATCGACATCCCCGGCAATCAGCTGGAGCTGCTGATCAGCCGGGAGGAGCTGGCGGCGCGGATGAGGGACTTTGTTCCGAAAACGAAGGAGCTCACCGGCTATCTCAAGCGCTATGCCGCCCTGGTGTCCAGCGGCGCGTCGGGGGCGGTGCTGAACTGATGGAGCTGCAAGTATTGGAAGCCCGTCTCCATGCGCTGGCCGTTTTCCGGACGCTGCTGTCCGACCCGGTGGTGGAGGCATTGCTGACCTGCATGACGCACAATATTGCCGGCTCCACCTGGGACGCTTTGACGGCCTACGGGGAGTTTGCCGCCCGGCTCTACCGGGGCGGAGGAGACCTGGCCCAATATATCCGGCGGGCAGTGGAGGAGGACGATAACGTCTATATCCGCGCCGTTGGCCGGGGGGAGACGCCCCCGGCGTATCTGGCGGACAGTGCGGAGGAGGAGCTGAAAACGCTGCAGGCGGTGGCCTCCCTGACGCCGGAGGACCTGACGCTGCCCCTGCTGAAGGAATATCAGGCGTATCTGCCCAGGTTCGGCGTTACGGAGACAGATCTGGCGGCGCTGTACCGGGAGCGGCTGAAAAACGTGGGAAGGTGCGGCTGGGGCGTCTATGCCAATCACCATATGTTCTGCCTGGACGGCGCGGGGCGTATTGTCCCGGTGGGCCACCCGGACCCCATCCGGCTGGAGGAACTGGTGGGCTATGAGCGGGAGCGGGGCCTGGTGCTGGACAACCTCCGCGCCCTGCTGGAGGGCGGCCGCGCCGCCAATATGCTCCTCACCGGCGACGCGGGGACCGGCAAGTCCTCCACCGTCAAGGCCGCGGGCAACGCTTTGAAGGACGAAGGCCTGCGCATTGTGGAGGTCCGCCGGGACCAACTGGGGCGCATTCCCGCCCTGCTGGACGAGCTCAGCACAAATCCGCTGAAATTCATTCTGTTTATTGACGATCTGTCCTTCCGGGGGGACGACGACGGCTGCGGCGCTTTGAAAGCGGTGCTGGAGGGTTCCGTTTCCGCACGCAGCGGCAACGTGATTATCTGCGCCACCAGCAACCGGCGGCACATCGTCAAAGAGAAATTCTCCGACCGGGAGGGGGACGACGTCCACCGCAATGACGCTATGCAGGAGACCGTGTCCCTGTCGGACCGGTTCGGGCTGCATATCACCTTCCAGAGGCCGGGGAAGGACGATTATCTGACCATCGTCCACGCCCTTGCCCGGCGGCAGGGGGTGGACGGTTCGGAGCTGGACGGGCTGGCGGAGCGCTTCGCCCTCCTGCGGGGCGGACGGTCCCCCCGGCTCGCCCGGCAGTTCGTGGACAGCCTGACGGCGGAGGGCAGGTGATCCCCGGCATACCAGTACAGAACGGAGGCGGCGGCCATGGAGAAACAGCGGGTCAGGATCTCTGATATTGCGGAGGAGCTGGGCCTGAGCACCGCGACGGTGTCCAATGTGATCCACGGGAAGACCAGGAAGATCTCCGATGAAACCGTGCAGCGCGTCATGGCGCTGCTGGAGGAGCGCCAATATATCCCCCATATGGCGAGCATCCTGCTGGCGCGGAATTCCTCGAAAATCATCGGCGTCTTTGTCAACGACCACGAAAAATACGGGGGCCATACTCTGGAGGATTTCTTTATTTCCTCCTGCCTGAACGGCCTGTCCGAGGAGATTGAAAACAGCGGTCAATTCATGATGGTCAAGAAGGCGAAGTGTGCCGGGGATATCCTCCAGTTCGCCTCCATGTGGAACATGGACGGGATTGTGGTGATCGGTTTCTGTGAGCAGGACTATACGTACCTGCGAAACCATATGCGGATTCCCTTTGTGGTGTATGACGGCTTTTGCAGGGACCCGGAGCGGATATTGAATATCACCATCGACAACCGCGGCGGCGGCTGTCAGGTGGGGTGCTATTTCCGGGAGGCGGGACACCGGAGGGCGCTGTGCATTTCCGACAATGAGACCGGCGTTGACCGGGAGCGGATCGACGGATTTTATCAGGGGTTTTCTCCTGGAACGGCGGAGCTTCTGCTGATCCCCATGGAAAAGGAGGCGCGCTGGTCGTTTTACCGGCGGAAGCTGGCCGCCATTGGGGCGGCCTCCGCCGCCTTTGCGGTCTCGGACTATTACGCCATTGACCTGATGTGCTTCCTGCATGAGCAGGGGCTCTCCGTCCCGGAGGACCTTTCCGTTGCGGGCTTTGATGATATCCCCGTATGCCGGATGGTTTCCCCCGCGCTGACCACCGTGAGGCAGGACGGCGCGCTGCGCGCCCGGCTGGCCATAGAAAAGCTGCGGGAGCTGAGAGAGGCGCGGAACGTGGAGGGGGAGATCCGGCTGCCGGTTTCCCTGGTGGTACGCCGCAGTACAAAGGAATACTGTGGATAATCAAGAGCTGTGTTTGGCAATTGTGCATAAACACAGCTCTTTATTTTTGGGCAGGGTTACACATTTAACCTTTGCAATCTGACGAAGGGCCCTCTACAATGAAACCATCAAAGCCCCGGGGAGGTCCCTATATGGAGAAAAACAGCAGCTTTTTCAAGACGGTATGCGCCCTTGCGGTCCCAGTGGCGCTGCAGTCCATGCTTCAATCCTCCTTCAGCATCATTGATCAGATCATGATCGGGCAGCTGGGGAGCGTCAGCGTGGCCGGCGTGGGACTGGCCGGTAAATTCGCGTCGATCTACTCCGTTGTGGTCTCCGCCGTCGGAGCCGTTGCAGGAATCATGATCTCCCAGTACCTGGGGCAGAAGAACAGGCCCGCGGTCCGGCAGAGCTTTTATACGAATCTGCTCCTTGGCGCAGGGATTGCGGGTATTTTTACCGCCCTCTGCGCCTTGTTCCCAGGGCAGATCATGGGACTCTATACGAGAGATCCCGCCGCCAGGGAGGCAGCCGCAGCCTATCTGATGATCATTTCAGGAACATTTCTCCCCATGGCGGGGGCAACGCTGCTCTCCACCCTGTTCCGCTGCACGGACAGGCCGCGGCTGCCCCTGTATGCCAGTATGGCGTCCGCCGTGCTGAACACGGGGCTGAACTACGTCCTCATCTTCGGGAAATTCGCTCTTGCCCCTATGGGGGCCCAGGGCGCCGCCATTGCCACGGTCATTTCCCAGTGCGCCAATTTTCTCCTGATGCTCCTGATGGCGCTGCGGAAGGATTCCGTTCTGGCCAAACCGGAGGGAAGCGCCGCTGCCGCGGCGCTCAACTGGAGGCAGTATCTCTCCATGCTGCTCCCCATCCTCGTGTGCGAGGTCGTGTGGAGCCTGGGCGAGAATGTATACGCCGCCATTTACGGGCATATGGGGACGGACGCCAGCGCCGCCATGACGCTGATCAATCCCGTCCAGGGCCTGATGATCGGCGCGCTCTGCGGCCTGTCCCAGGCGGCGGGCGTCATCACCGGCAGGAAGCTGGGCAGCGGGGAATACGAGGAGGCCTATGCCGCTTCCGGAAAGCTCATCGGATACGGCGCGGCGGGCGCCGCCCTGCTCTCTGCCGTGGTGATCCTCACCCGTGGCTTTTATGTGGAGATCTATCAGGTGGAGGAGACGGTGAAGGAGCTGACCAGACAGATTTTGCTCGCCTATGCCTTGGTCGCGCCCTTTAAGGTGCTGAACATGATTCTGGGCAGCGGGATCATCCGCAGCGGCGGGCGGACGAAATACGTAATGGTCATTGATATGGTCGGTACGTGGTGCTTCGGCGTTCCGCTGGGGCTGGCGTCGGCATTCGTACTGGAGCTGTCCATTCCGTATGTCTATTTCATTCTCTCTCTGGAGGAATGCGTCCGGTTTGGCATCTCCATGGTGGTATTCCGGCGGAAAAAATGGATGAATCAACTGGCGGCGGGCGCTGCAGAATAAAACGGAGGATGAATCAAATGGAAAGAAAGCTCGTATTGAAGCAGGACATCCTTACCGCGCTGGATCAGGTGGGCGTTGGCGGAGGCCAGACGGTCATGGTTCACGCTTCCCTCAGCAGTCTGGGCTTTGTCTGCGGCGGCGCACAGGTCGTAATCGAAGCTCTTCTGGAAAGCGTGGGAGCGGAAGGAACGATCATGATGCCGGCGCAGTCGTGGAAAAATCTCGACCCGGCGGCGGGCGTCCATTGGGAGGAGCCGGAGGAGTGGTGGCAGGCGATCCGGGATCACTGGCCTGCGTACAACAAGGATATTACCCCCACCAATACCATGGGAGCGGTTGCGGAGATGTTCCGCAAATGGCCGGGGACCCTGCGCAGCGGCCACCCGGCCCGCTCCGTGGCGGCAAACGGGAAGTACGCGGACTACCTGACACGGGAACATACGCTCTCCAATATTTTTGGGGACGGGTCTCCCATTGGAAAGCTCTACGAGCTGGACGGATACGTCCTGCTGATCGGTGTGGGCTATGATAAAAACACCTCCCTGCATCTTGCGGACGCAAGAGCGGAATACCCTGGAAAGCATGACTGTATCGAGCACAGCGCCGTCATGGAAAATGGGGAGCGGATATGGAAGAGCTACCCCACCCTCTTTGTAGACGGCGAGGACTTTACCGAAATCGGGGCTGCCTTTGAAAAAGCGCATGCCGTACAGAGGGCCCCCTTGGGCAGCGGGACCATTACCCTGATGAAGCAGAGAGAGCTTGTGGATTTTGCCGTAAACTGGATCGAACACAACAGAAATCGAGCCTTTTCATAAAAAGAAAGCGCGGACCTCCATTTTGGGAAGCAGCATAAGAAAATATTTTAAGCGAGGGGCGGCGCAGCATCAAGCTGCGCCGCCCCTTGTATGGCGATTGCTTTGGCGGTTTAGGATTGCCCGCGTACGCTCCCCTCAAAATAAAATGCCCCAAGGAAATTGCAGACGATCTCGATTTACTCAAGCCGCTGTGTTCTGCATTCAAAACGGCATTCCCTTAATATTGATACCGTTTCCGATATTTCACGAACATCAACGCAGACAGGATCAGGGCCATAAGTTCCGCTGCTGGCGTAGCCAGCCAGATGCCATTTACCCCTAAAATCGCGGGCAGGATCAGCATGGTAATCAGCATAAACACGAAAGATCGTGAGAAGGCGAGGATCGCGGAGACGATGCCGTTGGACAATGCGGTAAACATGCCGCTGGCAAAGATATTAAAGCCAATAAAGAACAGCGCCAGGGTGCAGATTCGATTTCCGGCGACGGCCAGATCATAAACCGGATTATCCGGCCGGGCAAAGACGGACACCAACGGCCTTGCCGCGGCAAAGGACGCTGCAGCTGTTATAAGGGAAATGACGGCAATTACTTTCAGGCTGGTTGAAACCAGTTTCTTCAATTTTTCATGGTTCTTCTCACCGTAATAGTAACTGAGCATGGGAGCGACGCCATAGGAGTACCCCGTATAAAGAGAGCTTGCAAACATCAGGACATACATGATGATGGTCACGGCGGCAACGCCGTCTTCACCGACATAACGGAGCATCGTCCAATTGAACATCATCGTAATGATGCCTGTGACCAGAGCGGTCGCCATTTCGGAGCATCCGTTTGCCGCCGCGCTTGCCAGAACCTTGAAGCGGAAAGCGGGCTTTGTGAAATGAAGGAGGCTCTTTTTGCTGCTGAACACAAACAGACCGGCAGCGGCTGTCACAGAGTAGCCCAGGCCCGTAGCAATGTGACCCGCACCCCGTCAAGAGGACAGAAAAAAATATAAAATTTTTCCGGCTGGCAGCCCATGGCTGCCAGCTGCTTTTATGCCGCAAAGCATAATGCGTACTTTTCCATCGGAG
>JAETNP010000118.1 GCA_021768185.1 Oscillospiraceae bacterium | reverse complement strand
GATCAGGAGATACATCCCGTGTGGCTGCCCGGCGCGCCGGAGCAGAGCGGTCCGGTGGCGGCGCGTTTTGTCATTCCGGGAGTCGGCTATGGTATGACCGATCTGTGCTGGTATGACGCCGTAAAAGGCGAGTACCGATTTTCGGAGGATGGGGCGAGCATCGAGGCTGAGTGTGCCGGCTGGTGGCCGGTGCCGCCGGCCGAGGATGAGGAGCAGGAGGAAGCATAAAGGACCGCCGCCCCAAGCGGGGCGGCGGGGTCAGTGGATGGAGCGCTCATCCTCATCGTCCGGCTGAGGGGGCATTTCATGGTATACTTTCAGCTCCGGACCAGAGGTCCCGGCGATGATGGGCGGCGCTTTTTCCTTGGTGTGCTTCGCCTTGCCCTGTATCTCGGGTACGATGGATTTATCCGGGAAAGGAGAACGAACATGGAGATGACCAACGAGGAGATCGTCCGTGATTATAATGCGGCGGCCAACAAGAGCAAACAGATCAAAGTCCTGGCGGATCTGAACTGTGTATCATCCGGAGAGATACGGGCAGTGCTGGCACGGGCCGGAGTGCCCGGGGTAAAGATGCCGGAGCGGATTCGTCCGAGGAAGACAGTCTCGACATCCTCGGAAGCCGGGCAGAAAGCTCCCGCCGCCGCGCCGGAGCAGGCCGCGCCCTTCTGGCAGCATATGGAAAATATTTTGAACGCCCTGCCGGAAAAGCTGCCGCCGGAGGCGGAGCCTATCGTACAGAATCTGCTGCAAACGCTATTTGCGGAATACCTCAGCCATCGGCTGGAAGGGAGGGTGCGGGATGAGCCGTGAGGAACTGCTCCGTGCGCTGCGGAGTCTTTCGGTCGAGACTGGTTCCCTCGCCTGTCTGGGTTGCGGGTACGAACATAACTGCTCCATCCATGGCTGCGCAGTGATCCGGGAGGCGGTGGAAGTTCTGGAGGAGGAAGCCCATGGAAACTGAAAACCGATGGTACTGCGTGCGCCAGCGGGCGGG
>JAETNP010000019.1 GCA_021768185.1 Oscillospiraceae bacterium | reverse complement strand
TCCCCGGCAACCCTTACTTCCCCAATGGCGTGGCCCCCCACATTTGGCTGGATCAGGGCAAGCCGGAATGGTACGCATTCCAGCCCACCGCCGCCGACTATGACACGATCCGGCAGGCCGCCAAGCAGTACCTGGATGTGTTCCGGGACCGGCAGCAGGAGCACGCCCAGGACGGCCCCAAGCTGGTGTACATCTGCGCCTCGCTTCGGGGTGACGTGGAAAAGAACATCGAGTTCGCCCGCCAGAAAGCCCAGGAGGTGTTCCAGGCGGGCGACATCCCTGTCTGCCCCCATCTCATGTTCCCGCCTGTCGCTGACCCGGAAAATCCCCAGCAGGATCAGGCGGCACGGGAGATGGGCCTGCGGCTGGTGGAGTCCTGTCAGGAAGTCCACGTCTACGGCCCGGAGTGGACGGAGGGAATGTGGGCGGAGATCCGCCACGCCATGGATCTGGGCATCCAGGTCAAGACCGACCAGGAGACCATTGGGCGCAGTCCGCCCCGCAGGCAGGCCGCCCGGAAAGGTAAGGGTGCGCGATGAGCAGTGAACTGAAGGACACCCTGAAGAAACGCCTGGATGAAAACTACACAGCTTTTATAGAATCTCTTCATGAAAAAACAGTTTCTGAGCTAATTGCCATGGCCCCGGAGATCACCGCCGCCCAGCAGCTCCATGAGGAGCTGCTGGATGCCTGCGATGAGGAGAATGTGGAATTTCTGCTCCGGTTTGACAATCCGCTGGAGGTTGTGCGGGGCTATTGGGAGTCCGAGATCACTGGCTACGACCACAGCGGGGAGATGGGCCATATGCTGTGGGAAATCCGTGACAGAGAACTGTATGAAAAAGAGCAGCTTGCCCAGGCCCCGGAGGACGTGGGCGGCGCTGTTCAGGCTGAGAATCTGGCAGAAAGGGAAAATCCCATGAGCGATGTGAAACAGATCAACGCAGATGACCTGCGGCACATGGAGGATCAGGAGGGCCTCATCCTCCAGGGCTGCGGCGGCGATCCCCAGGAGTGGGTGGACGGCATCAACCGGGAACTAACCGAGGCCGGCATTCTGCTGGGTGGCAGCAAATTAGAGAATGTCGTATCCTTCCGGCACGATGGGGTGACCTGTCTGCTGTTTCCCTTCGGAGACGCGGAGCTGAATATTGGGAAGTTCGCCATGTGGCGCATCCAGACCCATGACCGATACGGCGGCACATGGCTGTCCGACTATGTCCCCAACCGGCTGGGCGGCTTTCTGCACCAGCCGTCCAGACAAAAGCCCACCATGAGCCTGATCGGAATGGACGGCAACATCTTTGCGGTCATGGGCAAAGCCTCTTCGCTGCTGAAAGAGGCGGGCATGGGGGATCTGGTCAGCCACATGGTCCAGCGCGTCACCACCTGCGGGGACTACAGCAAAGCCCTCAATATCATCAGCGAGTATGTGGAGACAGAGCTGTCTCCGCCTGCTATACCCCAAAAATCTAACAAGAAGAAAGCGAGGAACACATATGAGCGATAATCCCAAGTGGGAGATCATCCAGGGCGATGCCCTGAAGCTGCTGGGGGGCTTCTCCCCCGGCTCCTTCGACGCCGTCATCACCGATCCGCCCTACGCCTCCGGGGGCCGCACCCAGGCGGAGAAGAACAAGTCCACCGCCAAGAAGTATTCCAGCATGGGGGACCACGCGCCCCCGCCCTTCGAGGGGGACGCCAAGGACCAGCGGTCCTGGACCCGCTGGGCGGCGGAGTGGCTGGCGGACGCCCGGAAGCTGTGCAGGCCCGGAGCGCCGGTGTGTATGTTCATTGACTGGCGGCAGCTCCCCGCCGCCTCGGACGCCCTCCAGTGGGCAGGCTGGATCTGGCGCGGCACCGCCGTCTGGGACAAGGGCAACTCCCGCCCCCAGAAGGGCCGCTTCCGCCAGCAGGCCGAGTACATCGTCTGGGGCTCCAACGGCGATATGCCCATCAACCGCCCCGTCCCCTGCCTGCCGGGGGTGTTCAAGTACGGCAACCCCCAGAACCGCATCCACCTGACGGAGAAGCCCCTGCAGCTCATGCGGGACATCGTGAAAATCACCGAGCCGGGCGGGCACATCCTGGACCCCTTCGCCGGGTCCGGCACCACTGTCCTGGCCGCCGTGCTGGAGGGCTACACCGCCACCGGCATTGAGGTGACAGACGAGTACGCCCGCCTCGCCAGGGAGCGGATCGCCCAGGAGCTGGCCCAGGCGGCGTGACCGATAACTGTCTGCCGATTCATCTGGATATTGTCAAAAAGGTGCGGTATGATGTGGGCTACCAAACAACAGGAGGTGTCGCAAAATGAAAGTGAAATTTTCCTTTGACAAAGCCGCCGTAGAGCGGCGAGGCCACACGCTGGAGGATGTTCACCGGACGGTAAAAAGCCTGTTCGCCGCCCACAGCCTGCCCTGTGTCTCCGAGGGTGACCCCCTGTCCTTCCAGGACAAGGGCCACGGCGATGACTTCGCGTGTATGTGGGATATTATCCTGTCTCTGCTGCGCTCGGACTGGTTCATGGCCTGCGCCACCGCCTGCGTCTGGCAGGATGAGGACGGCGAGGAGGACGTGCTGGCCCAGGCCGGAAAGGCGCGGGGTGCTGTGTAGTGGGAATGAGCAGGAAGCAGATCACCTTCGATCTGAGCCAGGACGCGCTGAGACAGCACTATCCCCGCAAGGAAACGGGCCGGGACCCGCAATTTTTCAAGCGGGCCTACAAGGACATCCAGAAGTTCATGGAGGCCAGCGGCTTTGAGCGGCGGCAGTATTCCGTGTATGTCTCTGCGGACAAACTGACCGCGCTGGATGTGGCTGTCCTCACCCAGCGGATGGCGGAGGCGATGCCCTGGCTGCGGCTGTGCGTCAGGGAGATCACGGCAACGAATATCGGGGCGCGGCACAGCCTTCTGGGCCTGCTGCGCTCCGACGCGCCGCCCGCCGAACTCCTGCCGCCATCTGTTCGGCGGGAACGGCAGAAAAGCAGAAAAGCAATGCAGGAACGGTAGACGGCAGGGTGACAACAAGACACCCTGCCTCTCTTTTTTGAGAGAACGAGGTGAATCTATCACACCCAGCGGGAGGTGAAAATTTTGCCAAAATCAACGATCAACGGCTGTTTCTTCTTCAAGGCCAGCCATGCCCAGGAGCTGATGGAGGACAAGACCATGAAGCCCATCCAGGTGGAGGTGGTCAAGATCCTCCAGCTGACCGGCCAGCAGTTCCGGGACTTTTCTGCCAATTTGCTGCGGGATATGCCCTTCCTGATCCCCAATAAGAACCTCACGGGCTATGACAAGGGGGTGACCCGCTGCCTGCTGGTGACCACCAGGGGCCGCAGGGACGGTATCCTGGTGGACTGCCAAGGCTACAACTACGCCCGGTATTCGTGCTATGTCCCCGAAAAGCGGAGCCTGGATCTGCGTGATGTGCCGGTAGACCACTACGATCTGAAGCTCCGGCAGCCCCAGCGCCAGCGGGAGCGGTGATGATTTTCTCTTCGAGAGAGCGGGCGCCGCCCGCCCGTTCCAATCAACCTACCGCTTGGAGCGAAGCCCCGCCGCTGGCGGGGCCGAGGCCGACACCGCCCCCTGGGCGGTGTCGGCGCAAGCATAGCGCAAAGATATCTTTTGCGCGCTTGCAGGGGATACCCCTGTCCCCGATGCCGCCTGTGGGCGGATGAGTCAGCGGCGACTGCCGCAGAAAGGAGCGAGGATGCCAAGAAAATATGAGATTTGCCTACGGCTCTCCCAAGAGGAAAAAGAACGTTTGGAGAGCAACGCCCGACGCTGCGGACTTTCCAAGACAGCGTATCTGCGCCGCCTTATCCTGGGGCGGGAGGTCAAGGCCCGCCCCGCCCAGGAGATCAAGGAGCTGCGGACGGAGATCCACCACATTGGCAATAACATTAACCAGATCGCCCGCAGCGTCAACGCCGGGATCGCCCGCGCCGAGGACGCCAAGCATGGGCTGTTCCTGCTGGATCAGGTCTATGAGCTGATGTATCAGATTGCGAAAAAATAATGGCTGTTACGAAAATCCTCGCCCGGAAGGGCCGCCTGGACGTGGGAATCAACTACGTCCTCAACGGGGACAAGACCGAGGAGCGTGTCCTCACCGCCCATCTGAACTGTGACCCAGGCCGGGAGTGCCGCCAGATGCTGGACACCAAGCGGGCTGTCGGCAAGATGGATGGTGTGCAATACTACCACATCATCCAGTCCTTCAAGCCGGGAGAGATCACCCCGGAGTTGGCGCTGGAGATAGCAAAAGAGTTCGCAGAAGAACACCTCCCAGGCTATGAAACAGTGATCGGAGTCCATGTGGACAGAGAACATATCCACGCCCACCTGATCTTCAACTCTGTAAACATGGAGACCGGAGAGAAGTACCACAGCAACACCCAGAGCTACTACAGTCAGATCCGGGCTATCTCGGACAGGCTGTGCCGGGAACATGGGCTGTCGGTCATCATGCAGGGGGCCTCCTCCAAAGCGGTCAGCTACATTGAATGGCTGCGCCAGTCCAAGGGTCAGCCCACCTTCCGCTCCATGCTGGAGACGGACCTGCGCTCGGCCATCCAGGACGCCAACGACCTGGGCCACTTCTTCCTGCTCATGGAGCATAAGGGCTGGGAGATCAGCCACGGCAACCGGCTGGGCTTTCGGCTGCGGGGGCAGGAGCGGTTCATGATTCCAGGCCGGAAGAATCCCCTGTTCACCGAGGACGGCATCCGTGCCGCCATTCAAGGCAACCTGGAGGACATTGAGGCCGGACGCAGGCCAGCGGTGATCTATCACGCCAGCTACCAGCCCTACAAAAAGCATCCGAAATATACCGGGATTATGGCACTCTATGTTCACTATCTTTACATCCTGGGCAAGATTGAGAAACGGCAGTATCCGCCCCGGATGACGCCCCAGCTCCGGCAGGAGGTCATGCGCTTTGAACGCTGCCGGGAGCAGTTCGCGTTCCTCCGGGACAACGCCATCACCACCCAGGCGGACATGACGGCCTTCCAGACCCGCACAGAGGAAACGCTGGCCAATCTGATGAAGCAGCGGACGATCCTCAACGTGCGGAAGAAGAAGCGCCGCTGGCTGTACACCGCCCTGGCCGATGCGGAGGCCCTGGCCCCCGCCAAGCAGTGCTATGAGGAGGGGCTGTCCGGCATGGAGGCGGAGTACACCCGGTACATGGAGGCGGTGGCGGTGCTGGAGAAGTGCGGCATTCCAAAAGAAAGGTTTATGATAGAAAAGGCGGAAATTTATGAGCAGCTTGCGGAGATTAACCGTCAGATCCGGGCGGAGCGGAAAAAGCTGGCCCTGTGCCGGGAGATCCAGAGCAGGCTGCCCCAGATGGAAAAAGATATCGAAAAAATTGAAATGAAAGACGAGGTGATCAGAGATGACGATAGGAGGCGGTGAAGCCGCTGACCAGATGGTACGCATGATGCTGTCCGGCACGGAGGTCATGATCCGGCTGTCCGGCTCGGCCCTGAAGAACCTGTTGGCCCTGACCATGGCGCTGGCCCACAACCGCAAGACCCTCTCCGGCAAGGTGAACATGGGCAAGATGCTACGGGAGACGCGGGATCTGCGCCGGTTCCCCATGACGCCCCAGCAGTACAAGCAGTTTAAAAAGCTGGCGAAAAAACACAAGCTGTTATTTTCTGTCATCAAGGATAAGGATGACCGCGGCAAGCTGATGGACGTGATCCTGCCCGTAACAGAGCTGGATCGGGCCAACGCTATCTTCGAGCGCATCCTGTACACAACGCCCCCGGAGCCGGAACGGAGACCGGCGCGGGAGTTGCAGCAGGGGCGGGAGGTGTTCCAGCCGGAGCGTCCAGCCCCGGAGAGGGAGCGTCCGCCCCAGGAGAAGGGCAGGCAGGCCCAATCCAGGGAAAAGCAGCCCCCCAAAAAGGCCAGACAGCCGCAGGAACGGCAGACGCCCCCAAAGGAAAAGGCCGTGTCCGGGCCTGTGAGGGGCCGTCAGGGGCAGGTGAGACTCCAACCGGAGGTGTCCCAACGGTCAGACGCCCAGGGCCGCCAGGAGGCCCCTGTGACCCGCAGTCAGGAGAACACGCCAAAAAAAGGTTCTCGGTCGGAACGAGACTCGCCCGCTATAAAAATCAGCTCCTCTATACCCAAAGAGAGCGGCACTACGAGGGGGACGAGTGAGCGCCCGTCCATAGAGGCGCGGCTCAAGGCGTATCGGACGCAGAGCAGGAAACCGTCCGCTCCGGCCAGAGATAAGGTAAAAACTGTTGTAAAAAACAGGCCCAAAACGAGATAAAAATGATACTTCCCGCAACCACAGCACAAGCAGGATCAAAGTCCTAATAAAAACGTGCGTTAGGGCTACGGGGAAGTACCACGCTTACTGTATCACAGGCCCGGTGGATTTGTCAATGTGCAGATCCACCGGGCCGCCGAATTTCTTGGAGGTGAGGATAATCTGAAACAATCATCCCGGACAGGTAAACTGGCCGTTTACCTGTTCCTCTACATCCCGGTCGTGTGGGCGGCGCTACTCATCGCCCAATCCCTGGGCGGCGGTCTGCCGGAGATCATCAGCAACCTGACGGCGGCGATGGAACACCCCTTCCGCATCCAGTGGACGGAACACAGCCTCGTGACCATCCTGGCCTGCACCGGGGCCTACATCATGGGCATCTGCCTCTACGCAGACCAGCAGGGCCGGACGCGGGACGGCGAGGAACACGGCTCCGCTACCTGGGCCACGCCCCAGCAGGTCAACGCCATGTTCGCTCAGAAGCAGAACAAGCTGCTCACCCGGAATGTCCGCCTGGGGCTGGACACCCACAAGCATCGCCGCTCCTTGAACGTGCTGGTCATCGGCGGCTCCGGCGCTGGCAAATCGAGATCGTATGTGAAGCCAAACATCCTGGAGGCCAACACCAATTATGTGATCACGGACCCCAAATCCGAAGTCCTGCTGGCCACAGGCGGCTACCTCAAACGCCAGGGTTATGACATCCGTGTGCTGAATCTTGTCAACCTGGAGCAGAGCGATGGCTATAATCCTTTCCGCTACCTGCGGGACGAAAAGGACGTGCTGCGATTGGTCAACAATCTCATCCAGGCCACCACGCCCAAGGGCAGCCATGAGTCCGATCCGTTTTGGACGAAGGCTGAAACCGCTCTGCTGCAAGCGATTATCCTCATGCTGTGGCAGGAGGCCCCGGAGTACGAACAGAACTTTTCCATGGTGCTGCGGGTGATGGAGTACGCCGAGGTAAAGGAGGAGGACGAGGAGTACGTCTCGCCCCTGGACCTGCTGTTTCAGGCCATGGAGCGCGAGGACCCTGCCAGCGTGGCTGTGCGGCAATATCACGTCTTCAAAATGGCGGCCGGCAAGACCTCAAAATCCATCCTTGTGTCCGCCGCCGTCCGGCTGGCCCCCTTCAACCTGCCCCAGATCAAGGCCATCACCGACCGGGACGATATGGATTTGTATACTTTGGGGGAGCAGAAGTGCGCACTGTACGCCGTCATCCCAGACAACGACAACAGCCTGAATTTTTTGGTAAGCCTTCTCTACGCCCAGGCGTTCCAGGCCCTCTACTATAGCGCCGACCAGATCCACCACGGGGCGCTGCCCTGCCACGTCCACTTCATCCTGGACGAGTTCGCCGCCATGCCCCTCCCAGGTTTCACCCGTGAACTGGCCACCATGCGTTCCCGGAATATTTCCGCAAGTACAATTATTCAAAATATGGCACAAATCAAGGAGTTATATAAGGATTCGTGGGAGACAATTCCGGGCAACAGTGACACCATTCTGTACCTTGGCGGCAACGAAGCGGCAACCCATAAGTACATTTCCGAGGCCCTTGGGAAAGCCACGATTGATACCCGGACCCACGGTCAGACCAAGGGAAAATCCGGCTCCTACTCGACAAATTTTCAAATGAGCGGCCGCGAATTACTCACTCCAGATGAAGTGCGAGGCTTGGACAACCGCTATGCCATCCTGTTCATTCGGGGTGCGAAACCCGTCATGGATCTCAAGTATGAATTGACCCAGCACCCGGCCATCCGCCACACCATTGACGGCGGCGGGCCGCCCTACATCCACCATCAGGAAAAGCCTGAAGTGAAATTCCCCGGCGAATCGCTGTTCGCTGAAATAACGGACGATACGTCCGAAGAAGAAAAGGAGACTGAAGCCTATGAAGAACCCCAAGAACCTGAAGAAGCCCCAGAACACCCTGGAGAGCCAGAGGAAGATTGAGCGCCGCGCCAAACGGGCCTACGCCGTTTTCGCCTGTCTGGTGCTGTCCATGGCCGTCATGATCGTCCCCGCCTTCGCCGCCGATGACCCGCTGCAGATCGTGGAAAACCTGAGCGATTTCATTTTTTCCCTGATCCGCGCCATCGGCCTGATCCTGCTGGGCTTCGGCATCCTCCAGTTGGGCCTGTCCCTCAAGAGCCACGATCCCTCCCAGCGGGCCAACGGTATGCTCACCATCGCTGGCGGCATTGTCATCACCTTCACCCGTGAGATCCTCACCCTTATCACCGGCTGATGAGGACAGCCACAAGGGGAGGGCGCGTCCGCGCTCTCCCCACTCGTTTCCCGCCGGAGGTGATGTAAATGGGAAGCGGAAATTGGATCGTAGATAACCTGAACTCCGCCCTGGGGACCTGGAACGACAAACTGGCGGAGATCTGGACATTGGTTAGTACCACGCCGGAGAACTTCAAGGGCGGCGCGGTCTGGACGGTGATCACTGGCATCAACGGAGCGCTTCAGGCCATCGGCTGTGCCCTGCTGGTGCTGTTCTTCGTGATGGGCATCGTCAAGACCTGCGGATCGTTTACGGAATTGAAGAAACCAGAGATGGTATTCAAGTGCTTCATCCGCTTTGTGCTGGCCCAGGCGGCGGTGACCCACGGTATGGAGCTGATGTCGGCGCTGTTCCAAGTGGCCCAGGGGATGATCACCACCATCATGGGGGCCTCCGGGCTGTCAGCCTTGACCGCCACCACGCTGCCCACCGAGATGGTGACCATCATTGAGGATGTGGGCTTTCTGGAGAGCATCCCCCTGTGGGCCGTCACTCTGTTGGGGTCGCTGTTTATCTGGGTGCTGTCTCTGGTGATGATTTTAACAGTTTATAGTCGTTTTTTCAAGCTCTATATGGCCACCGCTATCGCGCCCATCCCCATGGCCAGCTTCGCGGGACAGCCCTCCAGCAGTATTGGCGTGGCCTTTCTGAAAAGCTATGCCGCCATCTGCCTGGAGGGCTGTGTGATCGTATTGGCCTGTGTGATTTTCTCGGCATTCGCCTCCGCGCCGCCTGCCATCGCGGACGATACGCTGGCGGCGGCAACCATCGTGTGGAACTATGTTGGCGAACTGATCTTCAATATGTTAGTTCTCGTTGGCGCTATCAAAATGAGCGACCGGCTCATCCGGGAACTGATGGGGCTGGGATGATCAATACCACAGACCCTCGGTGTTGATGGCGCTCTCGCCGTTGGCCCTGGCCTGCCGCACCCGGTAGGCCAGCAGCTCCGCCATGGCCCGTTCCTCCCGCCAATCATCCAGCAGCTCCCAGAGACGGCGGAGCAGCGTCACCACCCAGGACAGGGCGGCGAGGCCAACCAGGGCGAAGAAGATGCCGTCCGCCAGGGCGGCGTGGGCCTGATACCAGCCGTGGAACGCGGTGAGCATCAGGACGGCGTACAGCATGGGGATGCCCAGCCGGAGCTTCAGTGCCAAGCGCAGCAGGATGGGCAGCAGGAACAGACCAATACCAAAAATCATAAACATCATTGCGACAGACCTCCCTTTTTCTGGTTTGTCGCATCTTACCATAGGTGGACAGGCTTTGCAACGACCTGTCTGCCGATTCTTTCACATTGGGGGTGATACCAATAGAAGTCCGCATCAACAAAGAAGTCCGGGACTACCAGGAAAGCCTGTTCTTCGGGCTGTCTCTGCGGCAGTTCCTGTTCGCCCTGCTGGCCGTGCTGGTGGCGGTGGGGTTGTATTTCGGCCTGCGCAACGTGGTGGGCAGCGGGGAGATCGGCTGGATCTGCGTCCTGGCGGCGTTCCCCTTCGCCCTGGGCGGCTTTTTTACTTACAACGGCATGACCTTTGAAAAGTTCCTGCTGGCCGTCATCCGTTCGGAGCTGCTGTATCCCAGAAAACTGGTGTTCCGAGCGGAAAATCTGTATGCCAAAGCATTGGAACATTCTTCGGTAAAGGAGGCTTTGAAAATTGATTAAAACCCTGCAAAATACGCTGAAGCAGGACCGGGAGGGCTTCGTCCTCCCCAAGTCCGCGCAGGACGCCATCCCCATCCGCCGCCTGTGGCCGGATGGGATTTTTCAGTTCGGGAGCAAATTTTCCAAGACCATCCGCTTCTCGGACATCAACTACGCCATCGCCTCGAAAGAGGACAAAACGTCCATGTTCCTGGGCTACTCCGAACTTTTGAACGCCCTGGACACCGGCTCCACCACCAAGCTGACCATCAACAACAAGCGGCTCAACCGCCAGGACTTTGAGCAGAAGATCCTGCTGCCCCGGCAGGACGATTACCTGGACGGCTACCGGGCCGAGTACAACGCCATGCTCATGGACAAGGTGACGGACTCCTCCAACAGCGTGGTGCAGGAGCGGTACATCACCCTCTCCGTCCACCGCAAGAGCATCGAGGAGGCCCGCACCTTTTTCGACCGGGTGACGGCGGACGTGACCACCCGTCTCAGCCACCTGGACGCCCGCAGCGAGGAACTGGACGCGGTGGAGCGCCTGCGGGTGCTGCATGACTTCTACCGCACCGGGGAGGAAACCGAGTTCCATGTGGATCTGCGGGACCTGATGCGGAAGGGGCATTCCTTCAAGGACTCCATCTGCCCGGACAGCCTGGAATTTAAGAAAGATTACTTCGTCATGGGGGACAAGTTTGGGCGGGTGCTGTTTTTGAAAGAGTACGCCAGCTACATCAAGGACTCCATGATCAGTGAGCTGACCGCCCTGAACCGCACCATGATGTTGTCCATTGACGTGATCCCCGTCCCCACAGATGAGGCGGTGCGGGAGATGCAGAGCCGCCTGCTGGGTGTGGAGACGAATGTCACCAATTGGCAGCGGCGGCAGAACAGCAACAACAACTTCTCTGCCGTTGTCCCCTACGACCTGGAGCAGCAGCGGAAGGAGACCCGTGAAATGCTGGACGACCTCACCACTCGTGACCAGCGGATGATGTTCGCCGTGGTGACGTTGGTGCATCTGGCAGACAGCAAAGAGGAGTTGGACAGTGACACCGATGCCCTCCAGTCCACCGCCCGAAAGCACCTGTGCCAACTGGCCACGCTGAATTGGCAGCAGGCGGACGGGCTGGTGACAGCCCTTCCCCTGGGTCTGCGCCGAATCGACGCCCTGCGGACGCTCACCACCGAAGCCCTGGCCGTCCTCATGCCCTTCAAGGCTCAGGAGGTACGGGATCAGGGTGGCGTGTATTATGGTCAGAATGTGATTTCCAAGAATCTCATTATTGCCAATCGCAAGGAACTGCTGAACGGCAACGGTTTTGTACTGGGCGTGTCCGGCTCCGGCAAGTCCTTCAGCGCCAAGCGGGAGATGGTCAATCTGGCCCTCTCCACGGAGGATGACATCATCGTCATAGATCCAGAGTCGGAGTATCGGCCCCTCATTGAAGGGCTGGGCGGCGAGGTCATCAGTATTTCCGCCACATCACCCAACCACATCAACGCCATGGACATGGAGCAGGGGTACGGGGACGGCGAGAATCCGGTGGTGCTGAAGTCCGAGTTCCTGCTGTCCCTGTGCGAACAGCTCATGGGCGACCGGCTGCTGTCCGCCAAGGAGAAATCCATCATCGACCGCTGCACCGCCAATGTCTACCACAGCTACATCAAGGGCGGCTATCAAGGGAAAGCGCCCACCCTCCAGGACTTCCACGCCGAGCTGCTCCGCCAGTCCGAGCCGGAGGCCCGTGACGTGGCGCTGGCTATCGAGCTGTTCACCGAGGGCAGTCTCAACACCTTTGCCAAGCCCACCAATGTGGATACGGACGCACGAATCCTGTGCTATGACATCCGGGATCTGGGCAAGCAGCTCTTGCCCGTTGGTATGCTGGTGGTGCTGGACAGCGTGTTTAACCGCATCATCAGAAACCGGCAGATGGGGCGGAACACCTGGGTCTATATTGATGAAATTTATTTGCTGTTTCAGCACGAATATAGCGCAAACTTCCTGTTTACCCTCTGGAAACGGGTCAGAAAGTACGGAGCCTGCTGCACTGGCCTCACGCAGAATGTCGATGATCTCCTCCAGTCCCACACCGCCCGAACCATGCTGGCCAACAGTGAATTTCTGGTCATGCTGAACCAGGCGGCGACAGACCGGGCGGAGCTGGCGCGGCTGCTGAACATTTCGGACAACCAACTCTCCTACATCACCAATGTGGATTTCGGACGGGGTCTTATCAAATGCGGCAGCGCCATTGTGCCGTTTATGGATAATTTCCCCAAGAACCGACTCTACCGCTTGATGACCACCCGCCCGTCAGACCTGAATACAGATGTATAGAACCCCAGGGAACGGGGCCGCACCTGCGGCCCTGTTCTCCGTTCCGGGAGGTGAAAAAACATCGCAAAAATCAAAGAAAAGCGCACCGTAAAAAGCAAATTAAAAGAAAAAGTCAAAGCTTCGCCGAAGGAGCTTATCCGCCGCGGCCTGGATGACGGCACGGAACGCCTGCGGGGCCAGCTCCGGGAGACTGCCCAGCGTGGGCAGGCCAGCGACTACGGCGGCGACCGGATCGAGGATACCGCCGTTGGCGGGGTGCGGCGTACCGAGCGTGGTATAGAGTATCTTCTGAAGAAGAAAAAAGCCGCCAGGGAGCGGAAAGCAGAGAGAGATACCCACACTGCCACAGATCCGCCCGTGGAGCAGGAGCTATCTCCGGAGGCCCCGGCAGAGCGGCCCTCGCCCCACGAACCGCCCCCACGGGAACAGCCTAAAATCAAGACACGGGAGGCTGTGACTGCCAGAGAGGGCGATACAGCGCTGCCTGGGGGCAGCAGAGCGGAACCTGCCACTGCTGCTGGCCCAGAACGGCAGAGGATCAAAACGCGGGAATCCACTGTTCATGGTGGCCGTGTGTCCTCTGATGGTGCGGAGCTGGTTGCACCGGGTGAACCGGAGCATCCACAGATCAGAACAAAGGAGGCCGCCCGTGCTGTCCATGCAGAGGAGGCCCCCGCTCCGCAGGGCAGGCCGGAACGCCCGCAGATCAAGACCAGGGAAGTCACCACCTCTCCCTCTGACCACGCAACCGCCCCATCCAACGGGGGCAAGCCCCCTGAACGGCTGTCCATCAAGACAAAGGACGCCTACATCCAGCGACAGCCCCCATCTGCCCCTGAGCAGCCACCCCAGGCGCTTGCCCAGGGCAAGCAGGAGTTTGTGCGGGAACGTGGGCGAACGGCGGCGATGAAACGGGCGGAGAGCCAGCAGGCAGGTAGCGGTACCGTTCCCCAGGCCAAGGCCGGTGGAGATACCTCACCTCCCGCTCCGGCGCGGCGGGGATATGCCTCTGCTCACACTGTCCGTAGGCCGGTGAGTCCGGGAAATCCTGATACTCAGCCTGTGCGGGATGGCGGCAAAGCTATCGTGAAAACGGGGCGCTCTGTTCAGAAAAATGTAGAGCGCACTGCCCGTCATGCTATCAAAACGGCGGATCGCTCCGCACGAAAGACGATCAAGACTACCCAGCGGACGGCCAAAACCGCCGCCCGAACCACCAAGACTGCGGCGCAAAGCGCCAAAGCTGCCCAGAGGACGGCCCAGGCCACCGTAAAGGCCACCCAGAGGGCCGTACAGGCTGCACGGGCCACGGCAAAAGCGGCGGCGACCACCGCCAAGGCTGCGGCCAAAGCCACCGTGGCGGCGGTAAAAGCGGCCATTGCGGCGATGCAGGAACTGGCGGCAGCCATCGCCGCTGGCGGCTGGATCGCCATTGTGATCGTGCTGGTGATCTGTATGGTGGGCCTGCTCATCGCCTCGCCCTTCGGCATCTTCTTCTCAGGCGGCAGCAGCGGCCCGGACGCGGTTTCGCCCTCGGCAGCCGTGGCCCAGATCAACCGGGAGTATGCCGATACCCTGTCTGGTCTCCAAGCCGGTGGCAGCTATGACAGCGTGGAGATCGTGGGCCGTCCTCCGTCCTGGGCGGACGTGTTCGCCGTTTTCTCGGTCAAAACTGTGTCCGGGGATGGCGTGGATGTGGTCATTTTAGATGCAGATCGGGTGGAGCGGCTGCGGACGGTGTTCTGGGATATGACGAAAATCACCACGGCGACCAGGACCGTGGACCACCCCGCCGCCGAGGACGCGGAAGCCTGGACGGAAACCATTTTGACCATCACCGTCACCCCACGGACGGTGGATGATATGCGGGTGTTCTATCAATTTACAGACGAGCAGAACGCCGCGCTGGACAGCCTCCTAACGCCGGAGAGCCGGGACCTGTGGAACCAGCTTCTCTACGGCAACAGCGGTGAGATTGTGGCCGTGGCGCTGTCCCAGGTGGGCAACGTGGGCGGCCAGCCCTACTGGAGCTGGTATGGCTTCAACAGCCGGGTGGAGTGGTGCGCCTGTTTTGTGAGCTGGTGCGCCAACGAGTGCGGCTACATTGACGCTGGGGTGATCCCCAAGTTCGCTGGATGCACAGGCGGCTCCAACTGGTTCAAGGATCGGGGGCTGTGGCAGGACAACAACTACGAGCCGCATCCCGGTGACTTGATATTTTTTGACTGGGACAACAAGGGTTCCTCCGGGCCGCAGGATGATCTCCCCGACCATGTGGGCATCGTGGAACGGGTGGAGAATGGCATCGTCTACACCGTGGAGGGCAACAGCGGCGATAGCTGCCGTCAGCGCAGCTACAGCGTAGGACATTACGAAATCTGGGGCTACGGGACCCCTATCTTTTGAAAAATGGGCTTGGGAGTAGGTTTGACCTGTTCCCAAGCCCTCTTATTTTTATAAACGAGGAGTGTTCAATATGGCAGTTTTTCGCGTGGAGCGCACCCAGAATTATACCGTCATGAGCAACTACCACCTGCGGGACAAGGGCCTTTCTTTGAAAGCAAAAGGGCTTCTCTCCCTTATGCTGTCCCTCCCAGAAACTTGGGATTACACCCTCTCCGGCCTCGCCAAGATCAGCCTGGAGGGCAAAGACGCTATCCGGGCCACCGTGGTGGAATTGGAGAAAGCCGGGTACATCCAGCGGCATCAGACCACCGGCAAGGATGGCAAGTTCGGCAGCAACGAGTACATCATCCGGGAGTATCCCGCCTCTCATGAGCCGCCGCCGGAAGGGCCGTCTTCGGCCCAACCGTTGTCGGAAAACCCGTCAACGGTTTCTCCGTCAGCGGGGGCCACGTTGACGGAAAATCCAACGCAAATAAAGAAAGACCCAGTAAAAAAAGATCAAAAAATTACTGACTCAGTAAGTACGGAATCTTTTCCTTTCTTTTCCTCCCCTCCCGTAGCGGCACAGCCGTCTGAAACGAAAGGAAAGAAACGAACAAGGCGCAGCAGAGTGAGCAAAGGCGAGATGGACGCCTACCGGGAACTGATCCGGGAGAACATCGGCTACGATGGCTTTGTGCGGGAGCGCCCCTACGATGCCGGTCAGCTGGACGAGATGGTGGAGATCATGGTGGAGGCCGTTTGCTCCAGCAAGGAAACCCTCCGGGTAGCGGGGAACGATTTCCCCCAGGCGGTGGTGAAATCCCGGCTGCTGAAACTGGATCGGGAACACATCGTGTTTGTGTTCGACTGCCTGAAAGAGAACACCACCCAGGTACGGAACATGAAGCAGTACCTGCTCACGGTGCTGTACAACGCCCCGGCGACCATTGAGAACCACTACGCCGCCCAGGTCAATCACGATCTCTACGGCGAGGGGGCAGCGTAGGCAGTCAGCCCTCGAAACGGATCACCGGGCAGTGTTTCACTTTCTTCCCAACCTTCCTTCGCTGTAGGGCAAATACCATATCACCAGAGCGTCCCAAAAAGCTCTCGCCCTTTTTCCAGCTTATGCCGCATTTGCGATGCTGTAGGCCAATAAACTGCTGTATTTTACACGCTATTCATTGCGAAGAAAAGGGATTCAATAGGGCAACTTTCGGTTCTCTGAGATGTTTAGCTGCTATTTTTCTGTAAAATATAGAGATACCATATTTACAGAAGGGGACCGAAGTATGACAGAGACAACTTACGGCTATGTTCGGGTATCCACCCAAGAACAAAACGAGGCCCGTCAGCTTGCCGCTATGCAGGAATTTGGCGTGGCAGAAAAAAACATTATCATAGAAAAACTGTCAGGAAAAGACTTCAACCGTCCATGCTATCAGCGATTGGTGCGAGTGTTGCAGCCAGGGGATGTGCTGGTGGTCAAAAGCATTGACCGATTGGGCCGGAATTATGATGAAATTTTAGAGCAATGGAGCGTAATCACAAAAAAGCGAAAAGCCGCCATTGTAGTATTGGACATGCCCTTGCTGGATACCCGGCAAGGGCGCGATTTGACCGGAACGCTGATTGCGGACATTGTCCTTCAGCTCCTCAGCTATGTGGCGCAGACGGAACGGGAAAATATCCGTCAACGACAGGCGGAGGGCATTGCGGAAGCGAAAGCCAAGGGGGTGCGTTTTGGTCCGCCATGCCACACACTGCCAGATAGCTTTGAAGAATTGCGGCAGGCGTGGAGAGACAGACGAATGACGCTGCGGGCGGCGGCGGAAGCCTGTGGCATTCCTAAATCCACATTCCGTGACGCTGCTCTTCGTGCTGAGATGGCTGTAATCCGCACAGGGACAAAATAAATCTGGACGGAATTGTATACTTAGCCGTCCAGGGAATCTCGAAGATTTTTACCTTTGTTCTGTATTACATATCGACATGAGACGCAGAGAAATAAGACTTTTTGAAAAAAATTTTTTTGGACGGGGTTTTATACTACCTCGTCCAAATTTTGATATTTCGGATAAACGGAGGCGGAGCCGCGATGCCTGGAAAGTCAAAAGTGTCACGCAAAAATGACAAGGCCATTCAGTTCACCACCATCAAGGTCCGGCTCTATCCCGATGCGGCCCAGGCCGAGCTGTTTGAAAAGACCTTCGGTTGCTGCCGCTACATCTGGAACAACATGCTGGCCGACCAGCAGAGGTTTTATCTGGAAACCGGGGCGCACTTCATTCCCACCCCTGCCAAGTACAAAAACGAGGCTCCCTTTCTGCGGGAAGTGGATAATCAGGCATTGATTCAGGAACACAACAAGCTCTCTCAGGCGTTTCGCGTGTTTTTCAAGAACCCGGATTCTTTCGGCTATCCCAACTTCAAGCGGAAAAAGGATGACCGGGATTCCTTCACCGCCTGCAACCACGTTTTTGAATCCGGCCCCACCATCTACACCACCCGGAACGGCATCCGCATGACCAAGGCGGGAATCGTTCGGGCCAAATTCCACCGCCGCCCCCAGGCGTGGTGGAAGCTCAAGCGGATCACCGTGGAAAAGACCCGCAGCGGAAAATATTACTGCTACATTCTGTACGAATATGAGGCGAAACAGCCGGAGCCGGTCACGCCAGCACCGGAGACAACAATAGGTCTGAAATACTCCCTCTCCCATTTTTATGTGGCAGATGACGGCAGCATGGCGGACCCGCCCCGCTGGCTGAAGCAGGCACAGGAAAAGCTGACCAAAATCCAGCAGCGGCTGTGCCGGATGCAGTCTGGCTCTAAAAACTATCAGGAGGCGGTGCAGCAATATCGCCTCCTCCACGAACACATCGCCAATCAGCGGCGCGACTTCATTCACAAGGAATCCCGGCGGATAGCCAACGCATGGGACGCCGTGTGCGTGAGAGCCGACGCCTTTGAGGACCTTACCAAAGCCATGACCCACGGAACAATGATGGAGTCCGGGTATGGCATGTTCCGGGAGTGCCTGCGCTACAAGCTGGAGCGGCAGGGAAAGGCGCTCATTGTAGTTGACCGCTATACGCCCACCACCCGGACCTGCTCCGCCTGCGGGATGGTTCTGGACCGCGAGGTCAGCTACAAAAAGGTCCGTTGGACCTGCCCCAAATGCGGCGCGGTACATAGCCGGGAGGTCAACGCCGCGAAAAACATCAAAGCGGAAGGTTTGGCGCGATTTTGCGCTTGACTGATAGGCCGGTCGGAACGCCGGTGAATGCCCATGAACGCAGCGCGGGGAGCGTTGAGCGAAGGAAAACCGAAACCGCTTTTTCTTCGCTCAGCGTTTTCCAAGCCGCCAAGTGGGAAACGAGAGGATATGTGCGCATTTCCGAAGCCCGAAAGGGTGTTCACAACATTGTGACGATGAAAAATCGTCCGCGCCGCGAGACGCGGCTTTTCGGCGGAGGGAAGGAATGCTGTTCCGCCAAATTGAAAAAGGAGTTGACAACATGCTCTGCTTGAATCTGAACCAGGGGGAGTACATGACCATCGGCGAGGACATTGTGGTTCAGCTGTACCACATCTCCGGCGACCGCTGCAAGCTGATGGTCGACGCACCCAAAGAAATCACCATTTTGCGCGGAGAGGTTCTGGAGCGCGGCGGCGGGCAGCGTCCCGGCTGCGTGTTTGACGGCCCCCGCTGGCACCGCAAGGAGCTGATCTGGAATCGGAGCAAGGCCCAGGCGCTGTCCGCCATGCGGCTGCTGCTGTCTCAAATGGACGGCGGCGACAGCAATGTTCAGACCCTGCGGCGGCAGCTCAACCACATGTTCCCGGTTGAAACAGAACAGACCAATCAGGTTTCAAACGGCTAGGCCGGCCGGTTGAAATATAGCGCCGCACACGCTTCACGCTCTAAAGGCCACGGAGCCTGGACCGGGCGACGCACCATCCGCTGTGTGGGAGCAGGGAAGATTAGCGAAAGCACAGAGGATCGCAAAACACCAAATTTATTATGAAGGGAATCTGAATTATGAGAATCCAACACAACATCCCCGCCATGAGTTCCTACCGGAACTACACCAACAACACCAACGCGCTCGCCAAGAATCTGGAGAAACTGTCCTCCGGCTATCGGATCAACCGCGCCGGTGACGATGCCGCCGGTTTGGCTATTTCCGAGAAGATGCGCGCCCAGATCACCGGCCTGAAGGCCGCCCAGAAGAACGTGAAGGACGGCACCTCCCTGGTCAAGACCGCCGAGGGCGCAATGCAGGAAATCCACGACATGCTCAACCGCATGGATTACCTGGCCACCCAGTCCGCCAACGGCACCTATCAGAACGCTGTGGACCGTGAGGCGCTCCAGAAGGAAGTTACCGCCCTGAAGGACGAGATCAACCGCATTGCCGACAGCGCCAACTTCAACGGCATCAAGCTGCTGGACGGCTCCCTCTCCTCCCAGAACCTCACCGCTGAGGGCGTGAAGGCTTCCACCAAGAGCATTGTTGAGGGCCTGACCATCAACGACGGCGTCAATGGCGGCGGCACCAAGGGCGAGGCCACCATTGATGTGTCCAGCCTGTTCGGCACCGGCGATACTCTGGCCATTGAGTTCACAGACACTTCCCTCGGCACCACTGGCACCAAAACCCTGAACTTTGGTGCCGGCGCCAATGATATCAAAGGAGCCACCGCCGAGGAGCAGGCGGAAAGCATCCAGAAGGCCCTGAGCAACGATGCCGGTATTTCTCAGAAGTTCGATGTGAAGGTGGACGGCACCAAGGTCACCCTGACCGCCAAGGCGGAGGGCGCTTCCGAGGCCGCCGTCAAGAGCGTCAAGGTCAACGACAAGGGCGTGACCTTCGGCACCGGCACTTATACGGCCGGTACTGCGAATGGTACCCCCGCAAAGGCAGCGAAGGGCGGCTTTACCCAGCTGTTTGACGGCACTGCCTCAAGCCTGGACGTCAAGGACGGCGATGTGCTCACCTTCACCTTCAAGGATGCGCAGGGCAACGCCAATCTGGTGGCCAAGGTAAATGTTACGAAGGACATGGTTGGGGGCAGCCCTGCGGACACCACCACAAATATCGTCAACGCCCTGAAGGAAGCCAAGTTTGAGAACAAGGACGGCACCGTTGCGGACGAGAGCCGCTTCAAGGTGGGCGACCTCTTTGATATCACAGCAAATTCGAAGCTCGCCGACAAGAGCGTTGAACAGGGCAGCGTCAATGTAGCCGCCAAGCTGGACGGCCAGTTTGACATTGTCAGCGTTGCGCGCAGCAACGCCGAGGATTCCAGCCGCAACACAACTGTCAACGCAACGGCCTGCGCAAATGCCGGTACAGCGAATGTTGCCTCCAAGTACGAGGTTGCCCGCGCGGATGACACCACCAATTTCAGCGCCGGCGACGTGATCGAGCTGACCGGTTCCCTGTCCGATGGCCGCAACTTCAACATCAAGCTGACCGCTGGCAAGGACTTTGCGCTTGGAAACACCTATGCGGCGACCCTGGACAGCATGAAGGCCCAGCTGGAGAAAACCGGCGATGGTGCTACCAAGGTCACGCTGAATGACGGCAAGCAGGTCGACGCTGGCGAAATCTTTGGCACTGGCAAGGAGATCACCATCAGCGCTGGTTCCACCACCGGCATTACCTTCACTTCCGCAAAGGCCGGTCCGGTCCAGGCCGGTATTGGCGGCGGCATCACCAACGTGACCTTCAGCGCGTCTGATCCCGCTGCTGTCGAGACCAAGATCACCAAGGGCACCGATCCCAGCGCCGCCGAGTCCTCCTTCACCTTTGAGGACGGCGTGGGCTACGGCACCGCCATCACCGTGGGCGGCAAGACCTATGAGCTGGTCAAGGATGCCCGTGACGTGACCAACCGCAGCAACGAGGCGGTTGTGGTGGGCGACCTGAGCGACCTGAACACTGTTGCCAGCGCCTTCGCTGAGAAAATCAACGACAACGCCCCTTCCGCCAATGATCCGGCTGATGCCGACGCGAAGGAGTACACTGCCACGGCGGATGGCGCTGCCGTGAAGATCACCACCCATGCGAAGGGTTCTGATGTAAAGGCCATGGAGATCACCACCCCCTACGGCGACGAGGTCCCCACCGTGTCCTTCAAATTCGACCCCAGCATGGTCAAAGCCGGTTCCTATATGACCATCAGCGATGGGACCAACTCCAACACCTATGAGTTTGTCAAGAAGGGCGAAAAGGCTTCCAGCGGCCGCACCGCCATTGAGATTTCCGACTTTGACAAGATCGACGCAAAGGCCATGGGTGATGCCTTCGCCAATGTGGCCAAGGGCGCTACTGTTGAGGTCGCCGATGACGGCACCGTGACCATCACCGCCAACGAGGCTGAGGGCTCCATCCCCAAGCTGAACGTCAGCTTCTATGACGGCAAGGGCGGCCTGAAGCTCCAGCTCGGCGACACCAGCCATGAGTACAACCAGCTGAAGGTCTCCATCAATGATATGCACACCTCCGCTCTGGGCATCAATGACCTGGATATCAGCACCCAGGAGGGCGCACAGGCTGCCATTGATGTGGTCAAGAACGCCATCAACTACGTTTCTGATGTCCGCGGCGGTCTGGGCGCGATCCAGAACCGTCTGGAGCACACCAGCAACAACCTGTCTGTGATGGCCGAGAACATCCAGGACGCCGAATCCTCTATCCGCGACACCGATGTGGCCGAGGAAATGATGAGCTATGTGAAGAACAACATCCTGGTCCAGTCCGCCCAGGCCATGCTGGCCCAGGCCAATCAGCTGCCCCAGGGCGTGCTCCAGCTGCTGGGCTAATCCCGATAGTGGAATTAAACAAAGCAGAGAGTTAGTACAAGGGGCGGGGCTTCGGTCCCGCCCCGAACTTTTAGGCAGGGACTCGCGTTAAGACGGAAGGAGCTTGTATTACGTTGGAAATGGGAGCAATCCGCTATTTCAGGCTGATGAACCAGGGCGCTTTTATCTGCCGTCTCCATGTCAATTACAGGCCGGGGGGCGAGGAAAGCTGGAAAACCTGGGAACCCGCAGAGTACGCGGATATCTATACTGCGGCGGAACGGACCGTGGATATGAAAGAGCTTGGCATTGAGGACGGCACCCATGTCCGTCTGATTGCCTTTATCGTATCCGGTTCCCGTCAGATCGCGGCGGAGGAATATATTTTTTACTCCAACATTGGCCGGACTGCGGCCTATAAGGCTTCCGGCACCTTGCTGAGCAGCAGACTGAATTTAGTGCGCTACGGTTGAATCTGTCCGCACCGGTACAAGCGGGACAGACAGGTCCTTGCCAAAGTCAAAAGATAGAAAGAAATGGGTGAAATTATGAGTACAAATCTTCCCCTTCAAAAAGAATTTAACCAACTGCTCTCGGAAAAGGCGGCATCCGCCCTGCCCGGAAAGCTGGACGGCAAATTTGTCGCCGCCGCCTGCCCCGCCGGGTTCAATTACGGCATCACCTACGGAGCGAACGCTTATTACAATGAGCAGACCCTCTCCACGCTGAATTCCACCATCCAGACGGATAAGGATGGGATCGTTAGCGTCAGCGCCCAGAAGCTGTCTGATCTGCTGCGCCAGGTTTTCAAAAGCACCGCTTTTGTCTTTTCCAAGGCGACGCAGAAGAAGCTCAACGAGTGGGACGAGGCTGCCGAGGCGCAGATCGCCTCTGTGCTGAGCGCCTTCACCGACTCCGGCTTCCATTTTACCGACCCGGTCCCTCCCGGAGGGAAGATCGCCGATGTGTTTAACCAGCTTACGGAGCAGTACGGTCCGGTCACGGAGACCTGTGATAATCTGCCTGTCTATTTGACCGCGCTGAAAGACGCGCTGGCAACCTATATCGAAATGTCCAATCAGGCGTACCAGCTCCACTCCCGCGCCTCCCAGGCCACGGCGGTCCTGAATGCCGCCATCCAGAACGCCACCGCGCCCACCGCCAAGAACGGCGGCCTCCAGACGGGGGACGCTTCCTACTATGTGGCGTTCGATAAGCTGCCCACAGCCAACCAGTTGATCGGCAGTTTGGGAACAGGAAGCAACGCGCTGAAGATCCATCTGTCGGGCGATTCCTTCTCATCCTCGGGCTGCAAAGTCCATGTGGAAGGGAAAGGCGATGTGCATATTCCCATTGTGGGCCTGCTGAACATTACGGCGTCTCACTCCTCGCAGGTGGATGTCAGCGAGTTCACATCTGAGAAAACGAGCTTTTCCATCGACATCACCTATCCTGGCCTGACCACTGTGGGTGTGATGCCGTTGTCCCTGTCCTCAGACAATAAGCTGGGCTGGTATGCGGTGAACATCCTGCGTGAGATCCAGGAGAATACCGGGAACGACAATGCGGACGGCTACAAGCTGCTGGGCAGTGAGTTCTCTGTCGAGAGCCTTTTCGGCCCGAAGGGCAGGCTGAATTTCCTCAAAACGTTTGTGATCAGCCGTGAGCCTACCATTGACGTGGTGTTCAAGGAAGTCAATGTGGCGGAGTTCAAAAAGCACATCCACACGGATAACAGCGTCAAGGTGAAACTGTTCGGCTTCATTTCGCTGGGCCCGGTCGAGCACAGCTATACGCTGGACAAGGTTGACAGCAACGAATCCGAGAAGTCCGTCACCATGCATTTTGCGGCCCCCGATGTCAGCGGCACGATCCCCCTGAACCAGCAGGTCGCTTATGTGCTGGGCGGTGTTCCCGCCTACACATAATTGGTGCTGGGGAACGATGTTGGTTTGTAGCATCACGTCGATTGTATAAGCAATATATGCCCAGGTGGGCGGGGCTACGGCCCCGCTCACCTGTCTTTTATGGAGAATCGCATATGAGAGATCAACTCTTGCCAGCAACTATCATGCTCCAGCGATGAAATGCTAACCTAAACTCAGGGTTTTACCTTAAAGCGGATGCAGAAACGAGTAACTTGGCCTCAAGGGGCTGGCTATCCGCACACAGGTAACATAGATCTAGAAAAACTTCCCGAAAAAATGATGCTAATACTTATGGGGCGGCAGGACGGTTCGGTTTGAATGTCCCACCGCCCTGTTTTTTATGCTGACGGTAATGAAAGAGGTGGGTGAAGATGCAGCATATTCTATTCATTATGTCGGATTTTGAGCGGTATCTTAGGTTGAAAGAAGCCTTCTCTGAGTTTTTCTGTGACTATTCAATCAGTGTGCCGGATGGAATCAGGCGATTCAATCAAGAACATTTTTCCCTGATTGTTCTGGATCTGTCGCTGCTTGTGTCAGATGCCGGACAGGCAGAGCTACTGTGTGCTTTTCGTCGTGCACAGCCCGTTCCAATCATTGCCCTGTGCGGAAATATGGAAGATGCCAATATCGTTCGCCTGCTGGGCGCAGGGGCGGACCAAATCCTCGCCATTCAAGGGCCGGACGAGGTACTGGCCGCATATATGCGCACGCTGATCAGCCGGTACACATTACTCAACCATTTTAATAGAGAGCAGCTTAACCGGGCGGATTTCTGCATTGGAGATTTTACCATTGATTTAATGCGCAGGCAGGTCTTTTTGAAAGCCGAAAAGATTGAACTGTCTGCCCAGGAGTATGATTTGCTTCTCTTCTTTGCGCAGAACTCAGATCGGGTACTGACAGAGGAGCAGATATATAACCGAGTGTGGAACACAGATAAGGATTTTCACAGCGGAATCTCCAAGCCTATCAACCGCCTGCGGCAGAAGATCGAACCGGATATCCGTAATCCTACTTATATCCATTCTATTCGCGGCGTGGGCTATCAGTTCACACCAAAACCTGTCGAATCCTGCGATATTTGACGGCGAATTGTCAGCCAATGTCCCTGAAATGTCAGACTATGTCAGCGATTTGTCAGAATCCATCTGTATAATCCCCTTTACGACATAAGGGGAATAAGCTGTATTTAACGGCTACATCTGTTTCCCGGATAAGGGGAACCAGATGAAATTAAAACCAATATTACAATGCAGCTTGTTTCCGCAAGAAGCGGCCTCCAATCAGGGGGCCGCCTCTTTTTGCGCTTCGACAGAATGTGACCATATTCGCTGTTCGCATCTGAAGGGCTGGCAGTCTTACATAGCAGGATACCCGTGACCTTCCACTCAGAACGCTTCCCTCAAATTTCTGAGACAGGAGATCACAAAATGGATTATGACATCATACAAAGCGGAGAGCGCATCCGCCAGCTCCGTGTGGAAAGCGGCCTTACACAGGAAAAACTTGCGGCAGAGCTGAACATCGACAGAAGCCTTCTGAGCCACGTTGAGGCTGGAAAGAGAGGGTGCTCCGTGGACCTGTTTGTCCGGCTCTCCAACTTTTTTGGCGTATCGTTGGACTTACTTATTCTGGGCAAAAAACAAGCCACTCCACAAATTGCAAATGACCATGCGGCGCTGAAATCAAATATAACAGAGCTGGTGGAGCAGTTGGAGGCGCTCAGGGCAAGACTGTAGTGAGATGTGACTATTTGTCACGGGAATGTGACTAAACCACTCTAAAAAATGTCCGTAGAATTCCCTAAAATGAAAGTACAGCCACAGGGCTGCTGTACCTTGACAAGTTCATACCAGCAGTACGGATCACCACGCAGACAGACGCACAGTGCGCGCCTATGGCCTGGAGGGGACAAGCTCCCCTCCGGGCTGCGATAAAGCCTGTGCGGGACAGTTCTGGCAAAACTGTCCTCCACCATTCGGGTTGAAAGCAGTAGAGACCCCCAGGGTGTGCCTGCGAAGGTCCGCCAAGCCTTATCCGTTACTGTTCCCTATACCTCATCGGGGGGCGAGCTGCAAATACGATGAGTAACGAGAAGAAACCCAAAATGATTTTTAGGGGTAATTTACCGATGAATATCAATGACAGGCAGAATGCCCATAACGATATCGATCACATTTTCAAAACCTTGTTTCCCGCCCAGGCCATGCCGGAGCGCCCGGAGCAGATCGCTCTGAGCCACCGGATGCTGGACGCCATGCTGGAGGGCGGGATCGCCCTGTGTGACGCCGGGACGGGGATCGGCAAGACCTACGCCTATCTGGTGGCCGGGGCGGTGTACAGCCGATTCCGGGCAAACAGCGGGCTGGTCGCCCTGCCCATCCTGATCTCCACCTCCAGCATCGCCCTCCAGACGGCGGTGCGGGATGAATACCTGCCCTTCCTCTCTGGCCTGCTGCTGGAGGACGGGCAGATCAGCCAGCCCATCCGGGCGGTGATCCGCAAGGGCAAGGGCCACTACGTCTGCGATGAACGGCTGGAACAGCGGCTGGGCCAGCTGGATCTCAGCAAGAAGAACTGGAAAGCCGGGGCCGCTCTGCTGACGCTGCGGCAGGAGCTGGACATGGACGAGGCTGCCCATCTCAGCGGCTACGACCGGGAGCGCATCTGCGTCCCACATACCTGTGACTGCAAGCGGGAGCAATGCCGTTACCTTCTCTTTTTGGAGCGCTGCGACAGCGGTCTTTTTCTCTTCCAGATCTGCAACCACAACCTGCTGCTGGCGGACGCCATCCACCGGGGCAGCGGGCGCAGGCCCATCCTTCCAGAAACCGCCGCCCTGGTCATAGACGAGGCCCACAAGCTGCCGGAGACAGCCCGCCAGATGTTTGGTGTGACCCTGGGCGTGGAGGACATCCGCGCCCTCTCCCGCAACCTCCGGGCCGAGCGGTACCTGTTGGCGGCGGAGTTGTGGCACGATGCCGCCGCGCCCCTGGTGCGAAAGTTGTCCAAGCCCACAGAGGCGGGACATCCCTTTGACGCCTATGCCAGACTGCTGGCCGCGCCGGAGCGCAAGCTGACGATCATCCACCGCCAACTCAAGGGCCTGCTGACCCACAGTACCCGCAGGCAGGTGGAAACACTCGTCCGAACGGTGGCCCTGTTCCGCAGGGATCACGATGGGATGGTGCTGTATGCCATGGACGATGGGCAGGGCGGCGCGATGCTCTGCGCCACCGTCTCCGACTTGACCGCCCAGCTCCGCCAGACCCTCTGGCGGCAGATGCGGCCTGTGATCCTTACCTCTGGCACCCTGGCCGTGGGGGAGGATTTCCGGCGTTTCAAAGAGGAAACGGGCCTGCTGGCGGACGGCAGGGTGTCGGAGTCCGTCTCCCTCTCGCCCTTTAACTATGAACAGAACTGTCTGCTGTACCTGCCCAGACACCCGCCCAATCAAAAAGAGGCAGACTATTATGACCAACTGGCTGAGGAGATCGCCGCGCTGCTGAAAGCAGCCCATGGCCACGCCCTGGTGCTGTTCACATCTTACGCCGCCATGTCCGCCGTGAAAGATCGGCTGAAAGGACAAACGTCCTATCCGCTGTTCACCATGGGCCGAAACGCGGTACATACCATGGAGCAGTTCAAGAGCCAGCCGGGGAGCGTCCTGCTGGCCACCGGGGCCGCCTGGGAGGGCTTTGACTTCCCAGGCGACTGCGTGTCCCTGCTCATCATCCCCCGCCTGCCCTTCGCCGTCCCGGACGCTCTGAAAGAGAAAGAACGGGAGCGGCACCCCAGCCTGAACGCCTTCATCCGGGCCGTATCGGTACCGGAGATGCAGATCAAGCTGAAGCAGGGGTTCGGCAGGGCTATCCGCACCGAGGCGGATACCTGCATCATCGCCATCCTGGACGAGCGCGCCGCCAAGGGCCAGCGATACCGCAAGGACGTGCTGGCCGCTCTGCCGGAGATGCCGGTCACCGGCAGTCTGCGGGATGTGGAGCGGTTCATCCGCAGAATCAAAACGGATGGTTACTTCCGGGAGGGGGCGGCATCATGTCCGAGATGAAGAACGAGATGAAGAACGAGATGATGTATATCCTGGTGACGCGGCTGCTGGAAAAGGCTGCCGCCGCTGGACTGCTGATGCAGGAGGAACTGTACGCCGCCAAACGGCTGGCGCTGGAAAAATACCGTCCCCAAGCTGTGTGGGAATTGGGGTAGCTATTCCTGCCAAGGTGTGGTAGTGTTGGTGCTGCCAAGGAGGTGACAGCATGGAATATCCATTTTACGCAGAACAAAAATATATGTACCGGACGGGTCGTGTGGAGGCCCGCATCCTGACGGCAGCCGAAGCGGAACGCCTCGGCTATGAGGACGAGTACGTTGCCTGCCGGGATGGGTACAAGCTGTATGTGGACGGGTTCAGCGCTGAGGAGTGTGCCATGGGCCACCTGCAGGATCTGATGGACTGCACGATCACGCCGAGAAAGGCCGGCCGCGCAAAAGGAGAGGAGGCGAGGTAGATGGAGAAAATCACAACGATCATTCCGCCGAAAGGCTCCGCCCCCGCAACCCTGCGTGTGGCCGCCTACTGCCGGGTCAGCACGGACCTGGAGGAACAGGCATCGTCCTATGCCTCTCAGATTCGCAGCTACACCGAGCTGATCCGCCAGCATGAGGGCTGGGAGCTGGTGGACATTTACGCTGACGAGGCGGTGAGCGGCACGAAAACGGACAAGCGGGAGGATTTCAACCGCCTGCTGGCTGACTGCCGGAAGGGCAAGATCGACCGGGTGCTGGTGAAGTCCATCTCCCGGTTTTCCCGGAATACCAAGGACTGCCTCGCCGCCCTGCGGGAATTGATGCGGCTGGGCGTGACCGTCTGCTTCGAAAAAGAAAATATTGACACAGGGACGCTCAGCTCAGAATTGATGCTGAGCGTCTACAGTTCTCTGGCCCAGCAGGAATCAGTCTCCATCTCCCAAAACGGACGGCAAAGCTATCGCAGGCGGATGGAACGGGGTGAGTTCATCACCGCAAAGCCGCCCTATGGCTACCGGCTGGTCAATGGCAGAGAACTGGAGATCGTACCGGAGGAGGCCAAGGTCATCCGCAGAGTGTTTGACGCCTATCTCGGCGGCCAGAGTGCAAAGGAGATCGCGGACAGTCTGATCCGGGAGGGCATCCGGGATCGAAAAGGGAACGTCCACTGGACCACCCGCCAGATCTACTACTGGCTTTCAAATGAGAAATACATCGGGGACACCCTTTGCCAGAAAACCTACCGGCTGGAATTCCCGTTCACGCAGAAGATCAACAACGGCGAGGTGGAGCAGATCTATGTGGAGGGCAGCCATCCCGCCATCATCAGCCGGGAGGCATACGATAAAGCCCAAACCCTGCGGCAGTTCAAGAAAAAGCACAAAACCCGCCCGGACGCCACGTTTCCACTGTCCCTGAAAATGTCCTGCGGTGTGTGTGGGAAAGCCCTCTACCGGCGAGTAGCGAGAAGCGGAAGCGTTTCCTGGTGCTGTGGTAACCATTTGAAAAAAGCCGGAAGCTGTCCCATCGGCTCCTTCCTGGAAAGCGAGATTTACGCCGCCTTTGTGCGGATGTACAACAAACTGCGGCTCCATGAGGGCATCATCCTGCGGCCCGCCCTGGTCCAGATGGAGGACCTGGAGACGGCTCTGCACCGGGAGAACCCCGCCATGCTGGAGATCAACCGGGACATCGCCCAGGCCACCGAGCGGAACTATAACATCAGCAAGCTCCGCGCCAGCGGCCTGCTGGACGCCAACGCCTACTCCGCACAGATGGCCGCCAACACCGCCCAGCTCACCAGCCTCCGGGCCAAGCGCCGGAAACTGCTGCAGAGCAGTGACATCGACGAGGCGGCGGAGGCCCTGCGTCAGACCGTGGAGACGATCCACCAAGGCCCGGAACGGCTGGAGGAGTTTGATGAACCTCTGTTTGCAGAGCTGGTTGAAAAAATCACAGTATCGGATAACAATCATTTGCGATTCCAACTGCACTGCGGTATGGAGCTTATGGAACAGATCGGAGGGATGGAAACGTGAATCGAAAGGTGCTGTATGGATATCAGATCGAGGACGGAAAACTGATTCACCAACCCCAGGAGGCGGAGATCGTTCGCCGGATATTCACCCTCTACCTTGAGGGAAAGCTCCAGCGGGAAATATCGGACCTGCTGAATGGGGAGGGCATCCTCTACAGCCCGGACCGCCCCGTATGGACGAAATTCAGAGTTGCGTTTATCCTCAAGAACCGGCGGTACATGGGTGCGGACGGGTACCCCCTGCTGATAGTGGAGGACACCTTCCAAGCTGTTCAGACCACACTCCAAAAGAAATGGGGGGAGCGGACCCGCAGGGACCGCCCTGTCCTGCAACTGCGGGACAGGCTGTACTGCCAGCACTGCGGCGGCAGACTGAAACGTATCTTTGGCGGCAATTCCAAGCGGCCGGACACGTTATACCTGAAATGTGAGCAGTGCGGTAGCAGGACAGTCATCCCCGATGACACCCTGCTGGCGGAGATCAGGCGGCAGGCGGCGGGGTACACGCCCACAGCGCCGGCCACCACCGCCTATGCGCCCTCCGGGGAAGTTGTCCGCCTGACTAACGCTATCAACCGGGGCCTGGAGAAACCGGAGCAGCCGGAGGAGGTAGTCAGCCTGATCCTCCAGGGCATTACGGCTCGATATGCCTGCCTCCCCTCCGAAACCCCGCCCATCGACCTGCCCCGCCTGCTCCAAGAAGAACGGTATGAGCAGGCCGTCCAGTCCGTCATCATCTCTGCCGACAGCACCGTGTCGGTGACATTCAGATAGCCTTAAGCCTACCAGGAAAGGAGATATTATGGAACAGACAGTGCGAGAGAAGAAGATCCGCATCATTCCCGCCACCAAGCCCCAGGATCAGAATAGAGCCGCCTTCAACGGCAGGAAACAGCGGGTGGCCGCCTACTGCCGGGTGTCCACCGACAGCGAGGAGCAGCTCACCAGCTACACCGCCCAGAAAAACTACTACACGCAGAAGATCTCCGAGAACCCCGATTGGGAGATGGCCGGGATCTTTGCCGACAGGGGTACTACCGGCACCAGCATGAAAAAGCGGGTGGAGTTCAAAAGGATGATCGCCGCCTGCAAACGGGGACGCATCGATCTGATCCTCACCAAATCCCTCTCCCGGTTCGCCCGGAATACCGTGGACTCCCTGGAGGTGGTGCGGATGCTTCGGGCCAACGGCATCGGCGTGATCTTCGAAAAGGAAAACATCAACACCCTGACCGAGTCCAGCGAGTTCCTGCTCACCCTGTTCAGCGGCTTCGCCCAGGCGGAAAGCGAGTCCATCAGCAAAAGCGTGATCTGGGGTATCCTGAAAAGCCGGGAGTCCGGGAAGGTTCCCTTCCAGTACAAGAAGCTGCTGGGCTACCGCAGGGGAGCGGACGGGCAGCCGGAGATCGTGCCGGAGGAGGCGGAGACGGTCAGGCGCATCTACCGCCGCTACCTGGACGGGTGCAGTCTGGGCCAGATCGGCGCGGAGCTGGAGGCAGACGGCATCCCTACCTCCAGCGGGGTCAAGGGCTGGTCGTATCAGGTGATACACAACATTTTGTGCAACGAAAAATACATCGGGGACGCCCTGCTGCAAAAGACTTACACCACCGACTGTATCAGTAAAACGGTGAAAAAGAACGAGGGCGACCGTCCCATGGTCTATGTGGAGAACAACCACCCCGCCATCATCCCCAAGGGGGTATTTTATCAGGCGCGGGAGGAGATGGCCCGCCGGGCCGGCAAGCGAAAGGTAATGCAGAAGTCCGCCAAGACCGAGCTGGGCAAATACTCCGCCAAATACGCTCTGTCCGAGCTGCTGGTGTGCGGGGAGTGCGGTACGCCCTACAAACGCTGTACCTGGGCCAGAAACGGCAAAAAGCGCATCGTCTGGCGATGTGTCTCCCGGCTGGAGTTCGGCACAAAATACTGCCACACCTCTCCCACGCTGGACGAGAGCCGCCTGCACACCGCCATCGTGGAGGCCATAAACGAGATATCTCCGCTCCAGAGCGAGGTCAGCGCCGCCGCCCTGGACCTCGCCGCCACGGTCTGCTCCGGGAGCCGGGAGGGCAAGCCCAGCCTGCTGGAGCTGAAAAACCGGCTGGCTGCTGTGACTGCACAGCAGGCACAGGTGATTGAACAGATACTGGCAAACATGGACAGTGAGGAACTGAACGCCCAGCTCGGAGCTGTGACAGGGGAAAAGGAAGCCTTGCAGGCGGAAATTGAAGCAGCCCAGGAGGAGGAACGCCGGCAGGCCGGTCAGGGCAACCGCCTGGAAGAATTGAGTCGGTTCCTTGGTGAGACCCCTGCCAGAATCACGGAGTTCGAGGATGAGATCGCCCGGAGGATGATCGAGCGGATTACGGTGGTGGATGCGGAGACTATCCGAGTCGGATTCAAGGTTGCTGGTCTGGAAATCGAGAAAAAGCTGGTTTGATAAAGGGGACAGCGTGATGGAACTTTATATTACAGGCGACACCCACGGAGATTTCCGACGTTTCCAGCCGGAGATATTCTACGAGCAGGCGGCGCTGACCAAAGAGGATGTCACCCTGGTGTGCGGTGACTTCGGCGGGGTATGGCACGGCGATGAGCGGGATGGCGAGGGTCTGGACTGGCTGGAACAGCGGCCATTCACCACGGCCTTCGTGACCGGGAATCACGAAAACTATGACGCTCTGCGGAAATACCCGCTGGAGGAATGGAACGGCGGGAACATCAGAAGAATCCGCCCTTCGGTGATCCTGCTGGAACGTGGGCAGATATTCAACCTGGGCGGAAAACGGTTCTTCACCATGGGCGGGGCCAGCAGCCACGACATCCAGGACGGTATCCTGGAACCGGACGATCCACACTTCCAACAGAAAGAGCAGGAGCTGGAGGACAGGAACGCAATGTACCGGGTGAACCACCTGTCCTGGTGGGCGGAGGAGCTGCCCAGTGAGGAGGAATACCAAACCGCCAGGACCAGCCTGGACAGAGCAGGCTGGGAGGTGGACTACATCGTCACCCACTGCTGCCCCACCAGCATACAGAACATATTTGGCGGCGGGCTGTACCAGGGTGATAAGCTGACAGACTTCTTCGATGAGCTGCGGCAGCGGTGCCAATTCCGATACTGGTTTTTTGGACACTACCATGAGAACATGGTCATAGAAAAGAAATACGCAATGCTTTACGAACAGATTATCCGACTGAAACTGTGAAAGACGTCCGGCAGGGCGGGAGCGTGATCCCACCTTGCCGGACGTCTTTTCGTATCAGCAACAATTTAATATCGACCAGGCCATATCCTCTAAACCGTTGCAACGCAACGGTTACACGCCTGCATCTTTTTTCTCAACAGAAGAAAGCAATATTGCCGGGAATTTGTCTCCAGCCATCCCGATTGGCACATCGAAAAAGAACTTTACGAAAAGGGAATCTCCGGGTTTAAGAAGTCCGCCAAGGAGAGGGACGCCATCCAAGAAATCCAGCGCGAGGCCGTGCAAGGGAAATTTGAAGTCCTGCTGGTTTATATGTTTGACCGGCTCGGACGGCGGGATGACGAGACGCCCTTTGTGGTGGAGTGGTTTGTAAAGAATGGCATTGAAGTCTGGAGCGCGGTAGAGGGCGAACAGCGATTTGACAATCACGTTGACAAGCTCTTAAACTACATACGCTATTGGCAGGCATCCGGCGAAAGTATTAAAACCTCCGTGCGGACTAAAACGAGGTTGGAACAGCTTACCGAAAGCGGATGTTACACCGGCGGCTCTATCCCATACGGCTATCAGCTGGACAAACGGGGCCGGATGAACAAGCGCAACCGGGAAGTCTTTGATTTAGTCATAGACGAGGATGCCGCAAAAATCATTCAGTTGATTTTTGACAAGTATGTTTTTGAGGGCTTCGGCGCACAGCGGCTCTGCCGGTATTTGACCGAAATGAACATCAGGAAACCTGACGGGAGCAACTTCCCCAACACCTCCATCAATCGGATCATTAAAAACCCTATCTATACCGGCGTCATCCGTAACGGAGAGGCCCGATCCGATGTTATCCCCGAACTGCAAATCATTGACCCGGAAACTTTTGAGCGGGCGCAGAAAATTATGGCAGACAGGACAACGCACCATGCGGAAACGCCGCTCAACTTGAAAGGGCAGTCCCTGCTGGTAGGAAACATCTACTGCGGCCATTGTCGGAACCGTTTGACGCTGACCACCAGCGGGCGCAAGCGTATCAACAAACACGGTGAGCTTGTCAGGGAAGTCCGGGCGAGATACCAATGCCATTACAATGTGCGGCATCCGGGAGAATGTGACGGGCAATCTGGATATGGGGTGAAAAAGCTGGACGGGATTGTGGAGCAGATTGTACGCTATCAACTCTCCAGGATCAGCGCCGCCTCCGGCGCTGAGATTGTCGCCAAGCAGAACGAAAAGGCGATTGAGCTTGCCAAGGCCCGATACAACGTAGCTTCCACGCAGTTAGCGGACAAGCAGAAAGAGCTGGCAGACTATCAAGCGGAGACGATAAAAGTAATCCGTGGCGAGAGCCGTCTGGATATTGACCTCCTCAACGACCTTGTAAGCAAGGCCAAACAGGAAATCCAGTCTTTGACCGCAACTGTGGATGCCGCCAAGTTGGAGTTTGAACAGCATTTGGCAAGCTCGGATGTAGAGATGCAGGAGTACGAAAGGATTAAAAGCTGGGCCGATTTATACGACACTTGCACATTCTACGAGAAAAAGATGATTATATCCCAGTTTATCAAATCCGTTTATGTTTATCGGGACTACACGCTGGAAATCGAGTTTAACGTCTCCTTTGAGGATTTTAAGACGATGGCTACCGAGTGTCAGGAGCAAGGCCGGAATAAAGACCCCCTTGTGTATGTCACCGCATAAAAAGGCAGACTTGCAAATTGCAAGTCTGCCAATGGTGGACCCAAAGGGATTCGAACCCTCGACCTCTCGGATGCGAACCGAACGCTCTCCCAACTGAGCTATGGGCCCGTATGGGTAGCACGTGAGTTACGTGCCACATTTTGTAGAATTAACGATTATGTGATGTGAACCGAGTGGCAACCATCCGAGTTACGCCCCCAAAACGTGGGGCATATAACTGGCCCGCTTGCTCTCCCAGCTGAGCTACAGGCCCATATAACTGACCCGGCTGCCTACCAAACGAGTTACCGGCCAATTATCTGGATATTCAATTTTATCACTTGCACGGATGTGAACCGAATGGCAACCATCCGAGTTACGCCCCCGAAACGTGGGGCATATAACCGGCCCGCCTGCACTTTCAACTGCGCCATGGGCCTAAAAGCAAAATGATTATACCCTATCTTTCTCTATTTGTAAAGCCTTTTTTCAAAAATTCTTCCACTCCAAAGTGTCAAGAATAAACGAGAACAACCCCAAAATTTTTATATCCCAGCTATCTAGCGGGTAAATATGCTTGTTTTGTTGTACTTTTTCCCATATAGTGATCCGAAAACAGGCGCAACGGAGCAAGACGCTTCTTCCGGAAAGTCTCAAAACAAACGTCCCATTCGGACCGATTTGGGCAGAGCCCAGAGGAAGGCCCCCGAAACCGAACCGATTTCGAGGCTCCTGTTTATAATTGGCAGACGCTATAGATGCCGGAATGACATGCGAGCGCAAGCGAGCCGCGCCGGATGGCGCGTACAAGCGTTTTCGCCGCAAGGCGAAAACCTTGGCGCAGGGTGGATTCACTCCGCTTGGGCATTTCAATCGCCCTCGGGGTGGAGCGCCGCAAAACGGCGCGGAACCCAAAAAAGATGCACCGCTGCGCGGTGCATCTTTTTTGGAGGCGACACCCGGATTTGAACCGGGGAATCAGGGTTTTGCAGACCCTTGCCTTACCACTTGGCTATGTCGCCATATAGAGAACAGGAGCAACGGCTGCTTGCTCCTGTTCTCATTTGTGGAGCGGGCGACGGGGCTCGAACCCGCTACCTCCACCTTGGCAAGGTGGCGCTCTACCAGATGAGCTACGCCCGCGTAGATGTGCAGACTCGGCGTACTGGAATCGTGCTGCGCACGGTTCCGTACGCGCTCGCTGCACATTTTTGTTTACGGCTCCGCCGTAAACAAAGTTGGTGCCTCCGGTCGGAATTGAACCAACGACACGCGGATTTTCAGTCCGCTGCTCTACCAACTGAGCTACAGAGGCATATAGGGCACCCGACGTACCCTATGGCGACTCAGAACGGGCTCGAACCGTCGACCTCCAGCGTGACAGGCTGGCGTTCTAACCAACTGAACTACTGAGCCAGGTTTTTGTCCGAGACCGGAAAATCCTTCCTGACGGGCGTGCGGCTGCGCCGCGCGCCATAGATGTGTAAATCTCGCCCTGCTGAAACAGGGACTCGATTACACATTATTGTTTTGTGCTTCGCACAAAACAATGGTGGGAACAACTGGACTCGAACCAGTGACCCCCTGCTTGTAAGGCAGGTGCTCTAACCAGCTGAGCTATGCTCCCAAGGGTCCGCCTCTCGAACGGCAAGGGTTATTATACTAAAACTCCTCTCTTCTGTCAATACAGAATTTTGATTTTTTTGAAAAATTTTTCTCTCCCCCCCGGCGGAGCCTCTCCGCCCTCCATTATATGCGCCTCTCCGCAGAAAATGCGCCAGCCGGTCTCCCGGCTGGCGCCGTTCATCTATTCCGCGCTCATCATGGTGTTGGAAACCACCCGCCAGACGTCCCCGATCTGCCACAGGGAGACGCACATGGGCTGATCCCAGAGGATATCCAACTCTCCTTCATCGTTGTACTGCCACAGGTCCGTGGTATAATACAGGTTGACCAGCGTCCCGTCCTTGCTCCGTTCACCTCTGTCGAAGGTATAGCTGCTCATCATCGTATCGCCGTGGACCATATAGTAGGCGTCGTAGTCCTCCAGATAATCCGCCTGCTCTTTCAGCGCCTCCAGTGCCTCACCGATCTCCCGCTCCCCTGCCGTGCTCAGGAGGAAGTTCGATCTCAGAAAGTCCCATACGTTTTGCGCCGTCAGCTTCAGGCAGTCGGTCTCAAGCGCTCCGCCGTACAGCTCAGCAACAGCGTTACGCTCCGCCTCGTCCGTCACCGGCTCTCCCAGATCATAGAGGACGAGATGCAGATAAGGAATGAGATCTTTCAGGTCGCCGCTGTAAGCCGCTCGCAGCAGCCCATTGTGGGAGACCACGTTGAAGTAGCTGGTAAGAGCCGCCAGTTCGTCCGGCGTCAGCCCCCCCTCCGGAAGGGCCTCCTGTTCCTTGACCTTCTCCGGCCGGTCCGGCTCCCACTTCTCGCCGCAGACCTGCCAGAGCGATATGGTAGTGTTCGGGTCAGGGTGGCCCTGCACACCTGCCAGCAGCAGCCAGACCTTGCGGTCTCCGCAGACGGCCTGGGCCACCATGGCGCTGTTGTGGCCGTTTCTATCGGTGTCCGCGTAGAAGGCATGGGGGATAACGGTAAAGCCGTCTTCCGCATAGATGTCATATACCGTGCTCAGATAGGCGACGGATACGCCCTGCCAGTCCGACGCCCACTTTTCCCGGCCGGCCAGGGCGGATTCCAGGAAGGCGCTGTTCAGCTCCGGCCAGCCGTTCAGGATGCCGTACATCCCGTCCATCCCCAGATAGGTATGGCAGTAGACGTACTCCTCCCAGGTGTAGCCCATTTCAAGTGTCACGCTGGTGTATGTCTGCTCCTCCACCACGATCTTGCCGTCTTCGTCCACACTGGCAATAATGACAGGTCTTCCCACAGACTGCTGCTCAGTAACCCAGCCTTCGTCATCGGCCATGCCGCCGGCAAAAAAGACGTTGGCAATGTCGTTGGGCTTCATGCGGTAAAAGAGTTCCCAGACATAGTAGGTCTTGCCGTCAAAGGCGAAGTTTTCCGTGCAGGACAGGCCGGTGATATATTTTTCGGTAAACTCCAGCTCCACATCCTTGTATTCCTTGGCCCAAGAGATGCAGCTGTCGGCCATATCATTCATTACTTCAAAAGCTGCTGTCTCCACCGCGCTGTACAGCGGCGAGGAAAAGCTGACCGGCTCTCCATCCCTCAGCGTCAGCATACCGCCGGGCAGATTGGAAGCAAAATCCCCCTCCAGCTCCAAAACGACAGTGCTGCCCGCCCGGGTCCCGCTGACAACCTTGACGCTGGGCAGCTCATAGCTGCGCTGGAGATCGTTGGTGGCTTCGATACATTCCTCCGACGGGATGTAACTCACATCGGTATACATGCACCACAGGTACTGGCCCAGGTCCTCCGGCGTGTTGCACTTCTCCTCCCACGCCGCCAGCTCCCCGGCGCTCAGCGCCCCGTCCTGGGACGCCTTCACCCCGAAGGTATACGCCGCCGCCACCGTACACAGCAGCACCAGCGCCAGCGCCAATCCGCCCCATTTCCGGCCCCGCTTGCCCAGGATGTTCCGGAACCGCTCCTTCATGACTTCCTTCCCTCCATAGAAATGAGTGGACAGCACCGCCCGGCTCAGCCCCTTCTGCCGGTGGACGGAGGCCAGCAGGGTCTCGCTGTAGGCCCGCCGGGTCTCCGCGTCCGCCCGGGCCACCACCGCGTCGTCGCAGGTCAACTCCAGATCCCGCTCCGCCTCCCGCCGCAGCAGGAAGACCAGCGGATTGAACCAGTGCATCCCGTTGGCCAGCAGCAGAGCCAGCTTATACCACAGGTCGTGCCGCCGGTGATGGGTCAGCTCATGCCGGAGGATAAAGGCCAGCTCCCGCTCCTCAAGCTCCTCCGACGGCAGCAGCAGCCTGGGCCGGAGCAGTCCCACCATCATGGGGGAATCCACCGCCGGACTGACCCGCAGGGCCGGGGCCCGCTTCACGCCCATCTCCCGGCAGACCTCCCCATACACCCGCAGGGTCTCCTCCCCGGCGCACCGGCTCCAACGCCGTGCCCGCCGGGCGAAGTACCAGGTTCCCAGCCCGTGATAGAGCAGGAACAGCGCCGCTCCGGTAATCCACAGGGTAAACAGAAGCTCCTCCAGCGGGAACGTCCGGTTCCTGACCTGGGGCTGCGCCTCAACGGGCTTCACGTCCGGCAGTGCCGCCGCCCCGTCCGGCCTCTGGAAGGAGATCCCCTCCTGCCTGCTGACGGAGACCTCCACCTTAGGCACCTCGATCACCACAGGCGGCGCGGCGGCGGCCCGGGGCGCAAAATTCTCCCATCGCACCGGGGCCAGCAGCAGGAACACCGCCATGACCAGCCACGCGCCCCAGCGCCACTTGGCGCTGTACCGCCTGTCCAGCAATGGCTTGAGCAGCGTCAGCAGCAGCGCGGCCGCCCCCACGATGACGCTCCACTTCAAAAGATTCAGCAGTCCTTCCATCTATTCTCCCTCCAATGTATCCAGATACTGCCGCAGTTCGGCAAGGTCGTCCTTTCCGATGGCCTTTCCGTCGCACAGGGAGGCCACCATGCCGGTGAAGCTGCCGCCGTAGAGCCGGTCCAGGATGCCCCGTCCCTCGGCGGCCTTGTAGTCCCTCTCGGAGATCAGCGCCCGGTACAGGTTCCCCCGGCCCCGTTTCTCGCAGGCCAGATAGCCCTTTTCCACCAGCCGGTTCAGAGCGGTGATGATAGCCGGCAAAGCCCAGTCCCGCTCGCCCCGCAGCTTTTCCTGCACGTAGGTGGACTGTACCGGCTCCCCGGCGGACCAGACTGCCAGCATGATCTCCAGCTCCGCGTCGCCCAATCGTTTCATATGATTCCCTCCTATGGATATGTTATACAATTGTGTAACTTGACTTTATTATACAATCGTATAGCTCAAATAGCAAGTTACAGTTTGGTAACAGAAGCCCCCGCGCCGGGAACACCGACGCGGGGGTAATACTTTTTCTCGAGAGAAAAAGTATCAAAAAGAGCTTTAATTTCGAGACTAAAATCGTTGCTATTCCTGGATTTCCGCCCGGTGACGATTTTATGGTTCTAATTGACGAATAGTATAAAGCAGCAACTATTTCTTTTTCCTGCTGTACGGCGTACCCTCCAAGGGCAGCTCATACCGCCGTTTCCCGTCGAACCGGAAGTACGCGTCCGCGATAGCGGGCGCCGTAGGGATAGACGTAATTTCCCCGATGCCAATGGCCCCGCAGGCCACGTCCAGCCCCGGCTTCTCCACCACGATGGCCTTGATCTCCGGAACCTGGTTGGCCTTGAGCAGCCCCAGAGTACCATATTTCGCGGTGGGCCTGCAGTCCTCCAGCGGATACTGCTCCGTCAGCGCGAAGCCCATGCTCATCACCACGCCGCCCTCGATCTGCCCCTCGCAGGACAGGGGGTTCACCGCCTTGCCCACGTCATGGGCGGCCACCAGCCGCTTGACCTTCCCGTCCTCGTCCAGCTCGCACAGCTGGGTGGCGTAGCCGTAGGCCACATGGCTCACCGGATTGGGCACCGGCGCACCCAGGGGGTCCGTCTTGGCCAGATACTCCCCGTAATATTCCGTCCCGTTCAAATCGGAGAGTATTTTCCCCTCCATCGCTTTTTTCATATCCTCGCAGGCCCTCCGGCAGGCCTCGCCGGTGATCAGTGTCTGCCGGGAACCGGAAGTCGTACCGGAGTCAGGGGCCTCGAAGGTATCGGACCGCTCATAGACCACGTCCTCCCGCCTCACGCCCAGCTGATCGCAGCACATCTGCACCAGCACCGTCCCCAGCCCCTGCCCGATGCAGGAGGCCCCGGCCCGGATGTGGACCTTCCCCTCCTCCACCGTCAGCCGGCACCGACCCGTGTCGGGGATGCCCACGCCCACGCCGGCGTTCTTCATGGCGCAGGCCAGCCCCACATACTTCGCGTTGTCGAAGTATGGCTTCACCGCCTCCAGCGTCTCCACCAGCCCCGTCTCCGGGCCCACGATCTGCCCGTTGGGCAGCGCCTGGCCAGGCCGAATGGCGTTGCGGTAGCGGATCTCCCAGGGGGAGATGCCCACCAGGTCCGCCATTTCGTTGAGCATAGTCTCCAGCCCGAAGCAGGTCTGTGTCACGCCGAACCCCCGGAACGCCCCCGCCGGAGGATTGTTGGTGTAGTACGCATATCCGTCGATCTGGAAATTCTCATAGTGGTACGGTCCCGCCGCATGGGTGCAGGCCCGCTCCAGCACCGGCCCTCCCAGAGAGGCGTAGGCCCCGGTGTCGGCGATCACGTTGGCGGCCACCCCCTGAATAATCCCATTCTCATCACAGCCCATAGCAAATTCCATCTCCATAGGGTGCCGCTTGGGGTGGATGAGGATGCTTTCCGCCCGGGTCAGCTTGCACTTCACCGGCCGCTTGGTCAGGTAGGCCACAAGCGCGGCATGGTGCTGGACGGTGACGTCCTCCTTGCCGCCGAAGCCTCCGCCCACCAGCAGGTTCTTCACTTTCACCTTCTCCATGGGCAGCCCCAGCATGGGGGCGGTCTCGTGCTGGGTGTCGTAGGCCCCCTGGTCCGTGGAGAGGATCATCACCCCGTCCCCGTCCGGGAAGGCCACCGCGCACTCCGGCTCCAGGAAGGCGTGCTCAGTGTACGGCGTGTAGAACTGCCGGGTGAGCACATACTTGCTCTTGGCGATGGCAAAGGCGGCGTTCCCCCGCTGAATATGCTTGTGGGCCATGAGGTTCCCGCTCTGATGGACCAGCGGCGCGTCCGGCAGCATGGCCTCCTTGGGGGACCGCACCGGCTCCAGCACCTCGTACTCCACCTCCACCAGCTTCTTGGCCTCCTCCAGGATCTCCTGGGTCTCGGCGGCCACGATGCAGACAGCGTCCCCCAGATAGTGGGTAATGCTCCCCACGGCGATCATGGTGTCCCAATCCTTCACCAGATGGCCCACCTTGTTCTTCCCGGGGATGTCCTCGGCGGTAAACACCCCCACCACCCCCGGCAGGGCCTTGGCCTTCTCGGTGTGGATGGCCTTCACCCGCGCCCGGGGATAGGCGGAGCGCACGGCGGAGGCGCAGACCATCCCCTCCATGTACACATCGTCCGGATACAGCCCCGTGCCCTGGATCTTCTCCGCCACGTCGATGCGGTGGACCCGGCTGCCCAGCTTCCATGCTCGGCCCTCGTCCTCCTCGGGGATGCGTCCCTCCCGAAGAATTTTCGCCGTCAAACGAACACCCTCGATGATTTTCACATACCCGGTACACCGGCAGATGTTGGTCCGCAGGGCGAACCGGATCTCCTCCACGGTGGGATCCGGGTTGCTGTCCAGCAGGCCCTTGGCCGCCATGACCATGCCCGGAATGCA
>JAETNP010000083.1 GCA_021768185.1 Oscillospiraceae bacterium | reverse complement strand
TAAGCCCGGCGGGGGATAAACGCGAAAAGAAATCATCAAAAATTTACAGGAGGACATCATCATGGCTGAATTTGCAAGCAAGGGCGTTGCCGGGGCCGGGTTGGGCCTGGGTATCACCGGTGCGGCTTTTGGGCTGCTCAACAGTCTGGGCGGAATGGCGTGCGCGGCTTCTAATGGCCACTGCTCCGAGAACACGCCCGCCACCCGGTACGAGATGACGCAGGCGCAGACAATCGCCGCCAAGGATGCGGAGATCGGCCTGCTCAAGGCGAACGAGTACACCAACCAGAAGCTGACCGATGTAACCGCCTACCTCATGGGCCAGATCAAGGATCTGGCGGCGGAGGTCCGCAAGAACAAGGACGACCAGACCGGCGTCAACATGCAGCAGGTGGCATACAACGCCACCAACACCGCAACCATCGGCTGTCTCCAGAATCAGGTCGCCGCCCTCCAGGGCATGACCAAGCTGGTGATCCCCAACTCCAGCGTGTGTCCCGGCTGGGGTTCGGTGAAGATCACCCCTGAGACTGCTGCCGCTGCGGCGACGGCCTGACGAAAATGGGCGCGGGGAACCCCCGCGCCCTACGCTGAGGAGGCGCTGTTATGGTAACCATCGAACAGGTCAAAAACGGTTTGACCAACTACATTGACAAGGAGATCCTGCCCGGAATGCCGGGCGGAAAGCGGTTTGCCATGGGAGTGGGAGCGGCCCTTGTGGTGCAGAACCTGGAGGGGACCCTACTCAAGTACCGGGAGAACCCTCTGCTGGCCGCAATGAACGTGATGGACGAAGGGAACAACGTCGACATCGACAGGATATACGTCGCCGCTACGGACACGCTCAAGGGCATGGAAAAGCTTTCCATAGACGTGCCCTTTTTGGGTAAATGCTGTCCTGGATGTACCTTGTGCGGGACGGCGCCCCTGCCCGCGTGGAAGGCGACCATATTCACGCAGGAGACGCACCGCTGACAAAGGCTCAGGTTGCGGCGTGGGTGGGGTCGATGAAGAACGCCGACGGCACTCGCGGCGGGCACTGGTCCATGGCAGAGACGGAGACGGTCCGCAAGCAGCGGGGCATCGAATGCGATCCGGTCATGTTCTATGCCGCGATGAACATGATGTACTCCGACTACTGCAAGGCTGTGGAGAAAGCAAGCGCCTGCAGCCTGGACCTCTACGCCTACATGGCAAAGGCGTTCCTGGACGATGAGGACGCCGCACCCGACAAACTGGAGCGGTACTATTACTTCGTTGTGGCGAAGTAAATCGCCAGGCACTTGGTGATTTGAATTGCAGGGCGGGGCTGCCCGCCCTGCATGACCATCGATAAAAACGGAGGGGAGAGCGTATGCCGTCCAACTGGCTTTATATAGACACCAATTTCCCGACATTCACTGGGGAAGAGGAGACGGAGGAAAAGGTATCCTCTATCCAGAATTACCTGTTCATGCTGGTGGAGCAGCTGCGCTACTCCCTCCGGAACCTGGACATGAAAAACATGAACCAGGCGGCAGTGGAGCGCTTCACGGGGACCATCACGGAGCCGATCTACGGAAGGATCGAGGACGCGGAGGGGAACATCACCCAGCTGGGCATCACGGCGCAGGGGTTGGCGGCGAAGATCAGCGACGCGGAGGGGAATATCGCCTCTCTGCAGGTGACGGCGACACAACTGGCCAGCCAGATCAGCGATGCAAACGGGAATATTTCTCAGCTCCAGCAGACGGCATCAAGCATCATGTCCACCGTATCAAACCAGGCGGGACAAATATCCCAGCTCTGGCAGACCGCAACGGGCATCCAGAGCACCGTGACCAACCAGGCGGGGCAGATCAGCGTGCTGCAGCAGAGGGCGGACGGGTTTCAAATGGTGGTCGCCGATCAGAATGCGAACATATCGGCGATCCGGCAGAGCGTGAACAGCATCAGCTTCAACGTCAACGGCAGCAGCCTGGAACTGACCAAGGACGGGGTGACCGTCTCTGAAACCTTGCAGGCGGCGGCGCTCATCGGAAATATGATCGAATTGCGGGACGACTGGGACAGAACGGCGGCGATTTTCTACTTGACGGGGGCCAGTTCCACACTTGGAAGAAAGATGGCGGTATGGAGCGACGCAATACAGCTGAGTACTTGGGCGGGAGACATCTACCTGTCGGCGGGAAGCGGGGGAGCGCTGCAGGTGGGCGGCAGCGAAGTACAGATCACAGGAGAGCTGATCCCGAACAGGGCGGACAGTTACAACTGCGGGACGTACGCCTTTCCGTGGAGGGACGTTTATTCTACGGACGGGACAATCAGCAGCTCGGACCGGAATGGGAAGAAGGACGTCGACTACGACATGGGAAAATACAGCGGACTGTTCGACCGCCTGCGGCCCTGCTCCTTCCTGCGTGTAAACGGGACCAGCGGGCGGCGGCACCACGGGTTTATCGCCCAGGAGGTGCGGGAGGCTATGGAGGCGGAGGGCATGAGCGGCATGGATTTCGCCGGGTACGTGGAATGGGACGGAGGCTGCGGACTGCGGTATGAGGAGATCATCGCCATGCTGGTGTACGAAGTGCAAGAGCTGAAAAAGACATCTCGCGTCATTCCGGCATAGCCGGAACGACCGCTCGGGCATTCCGCCAAGGGCGGAACGCCTAAGTGCAGGAACTGAAAAGAATAGCGGGGACATTAAAAAACGGAGGGGCGGAATGAAAGAGATCATCTTGCAGATAGACAATCTGCTGGGAATGCTGGAAGTCAGAGGGGATTCCGTCATGATCCTGGCGGAAGCCAGGAAGGCGCTGGGGGCGGCGTATAAGGCGGCCATGAAGGAGCAGAAGGGAAAAGAGGAGGAGGGGAAAACGTGAAATTGCCGGGAATGGCCTATGGAGACGGGATCTCCAAAGGCGGGCAGACCAGGTTTGGCGGACTGGACCACAACCTGGGGGCCGGAGACGGGACGGTCTGGGATATGCGCAACCTGACGGGGGACTACTACCCGCTGCTGGCGACGCGGCGGAAGCGGCGGCTGTATAGGACGCTGGGGACGCCTTACGGCATGTTTTCCTGGGATGGACTGGCGTGGGTGGACGGAACCACGTTCTATTACAAAGGGACAGCAAAGGGGACGGTGGAAGCGTCCAGAAAACGGTTCGCAGCCCTGGGGGCCTATATCGTCATTCTGCCGGACAAGAAGTACTTCAACACACTGACGGGAGAGTTCGGCGCGCTGGAAAGCCGGTGGAGCGGCAGCAGCCTGACCTTCACCAACGGGGAGCTGTTCGAGGAGGCGGCGGAGGCCAACTGCATACAGGCCAGAGGCGTCAACTGGGGGGCGTACTTCCGGAAGGGAGACGCGGTGACCATCTCCGGATGCACGAAGCATCCGGAAAACAACAAGACGCCTGTGATCCGGGAGATCGACGGCGACAAGATGTATTTTTATGAATATGTATTCAAACTGGACGGGAGCGAGGGGACGACGCCCTACACGGAGACGGGAAGTCTGAAGGTGGAGCGGACGGTCCCGGACCTTCTGTACCTGTGTGAGAACGAGAACCGGCTGTGGGGATGCGATGGGACGACCATCTACGCCTCCAAGCTGGGGGATATTTTCAACTGGAACGTCTACGAGGGGCTTGCCACGGATTCCTACGCGGTGGACACGGGAAGCGCAGGGACGTTCACGGGATGTATCAGCTTCCTGGGCTATCCGATCTTCTTCAAGGAAGATCACATCTACAAGGTGTACGGGTCCAGGCCGGACAACTATGAGATCATGAGCAGCGCGACCCTGGGGGTGGCCAAGGGCGGTGACAGGAGCCTGGCCATCGCGGGGGAGATGCTGTTTTACCTGTCCTCGGCGGGATATATGGCGTACTCCGGCGGCATCCCGCAGCCGGTGGGGAGCGCCTTCGGAATGGAAAAGCACAAAAAAGCCGTGGGCGGCAGCGACGGGCTGAAATACTATGTCTCGGCGGAGGATGCGGGAGGAGTAAAACGCCTGTATGTGTATGACACGCAGAAGCGGATGTGGCACATAGAGGATGAGACGGCGGCTATGGACTTCTGCCGGTGGGACGGGACCACCTACCTGCTGGCGGAGAACGGGAAGATCTGGACGGTGGACCGGGACGAAGGAGACAACGAGGAGGAGGATTTCGACTGGTTCGCGGAGTTCGGGGACATTACAGATGACGACCCCAACAAGAAGGGCGTGAGCAAGTTTCAGATCCGGCTGGAACTGGAGGACGGAGCTTCCTGCCAGCTGAGGGTCCGGTTCGACAGCGTTGGGGACTGGATCCCGGCGGGAGAGGAGCTGACGGCGGATGTGAAGCGGAGCTACTATCTGGCGATTGTGCCGCACCGGGCGGACCACTACCGGCTGCGGCTGGAGGGCCATGGCGGGTGCCGGGTGTACTCCATCGCCAGGGAGCGGTATTCCGGCAGCGAATTGAAGTCGAGGGCGTAGAAAGGAGAAGGGTATGGCATACACGCAGAATGATTTTCTGAAAAATCTGAACGCCTCCGGGCTGGCGGACAAATTTTCTCAGTGGGACATGGACACCGCCATGCAGCACCCGGATTTCGGCATGAGCATCCTGAGCGCCAAGCAGGACTACAACAGCGCGGCGACGCCGGAGCAGAAGCTCCTGGCAAACGAGCGGGCCAACGCGCTGCGCCGGCACTACGGATACTACAGCGGCGGGAGCGACGGGAGCCAGTACATTTCCACGGGGCGGCTGCCGGGGCAGATCGACAGCAAGCTGGAGGAGATCGGCTCCTTCGGCTCTTTCGATTACGGACAGGCGGCACCCAGCTATGACAACGCCTACGCCCGGGAGCAGCAAAGGCTGCTGGATTCCATCATCAACCGGCCGGAGTTCTCCTGGAGCAAGGAGACGGACCCGCAGTGGAGCAGCTACAAAAAGAGCTACCTGCGGGAGGGGGAACGGGCCACGGCGGACGCGCTGGGGCAGGCCAGCGCCGCCAGCGGCGGGAGGCCCAGCTCCTACGCCGTGAACGCCGCCGCCCAGGCGGGGGACTACTACGCCACCAAGCTGAACGACGTGATCCCCACCCTGTACCAGCAGGCCTACGACCGGTACCTGAAGGAATTTCAGATGCAGCAGCAGGCTCTGGACGCGGTGAACGGGCAGGAGCAGCTGGACTACAACCGGTACCTGACGGAGCTGGGGCAGTACAACGCGGACCGGGATTTCGCATACAACGCCTACACCAACGACTACAACCGCCTCCTGAGCCAGCTGGGCGCGTTCCAGGGGGAGGAGGACCGGCAGTACGGGCGGTATAGTAAAACCAGTTGAAAAGAGGTGAAGAAGGGAGTAGAATGGGGGCATGAGCTATTCAAAAAAATATAGGGAACGGACAATCGAATACAGGCAGGCGGGGCACAGCTTGGAA
>JAETNP010000117.1 GCA_021768185.1 Oscillospiraceae bacterium | reverse complement strand
CAGCCCCAGGATGCGATGAGCCGACATCGAGGTGCCAAACCACCCCGTCGATGTGAACTCTTGGGGGTGATAAGCCTGTTATCCCCAGGGTAGCTTTTATCCGTTGAGCGACGGCACTTCCACCTGTTGCCGCCGGATCACTAAGTCCCAGTTTCCTGCCTGCCCCACCCGTCGGTGTCGCAGTCAGGCCCCCTTCTGCCTTTGCACTCTGCGGATGGTTCCCGTCCATCCTGAGGGGACCTTCGAGCGCCTCCGATACCCTTTCGGAGGCGACCGCCCCAGTCAAACTCCCCGCCAGGCGGTGTCCCGCGGCCGGTTCCACGGCCGCCGGTTAGAGGCCCAGCGCTGCAGGGGTGGTATCCCAACGGCGCCGAGACAGCGCCCAAATCATTACGCCTTTCGTGCGGGTCGGAACTTACCCGACAAGGAATTTCGCTACCTTAGGACCGTTATAGTTACGGCCGCCGTTTACTGGGGCTTAAGTTCGCGGCTTCGGTCTCCCCTGACCGCTCCCGTTAACCTTCCAGCACCGGGCAGGCGTCAGCCCATATACCTCACCTTCCGGTTTCGCATAGGCCTGTGTTTTTGCTAAACAGTTGCTTGGGCCTTTTCCCTGCGGCCCGTCCTCACGGACGGGCGCCCCTTCTCCCGAAGTTACGGGGCCATTTTGCCGAGTTCCTTGGCAATGCTTCTCCCGCCGGCCTTGGGGTCCTCCCCCCATCCACCTGTGTCGGTTTGCGGTACGGGTGCACGGCAGGCAATAGCAGCTTTTCTCGGCACGTGCCTCGCATGCTTCGCTACTCCTCTTCGCTCCGCGTCGCGTCACCGGCCTCATGCCTGCCGGATTTTCCGGCAGGCGGCCTCCTCCGCTTGCACCGGGCTCTCTCCTCCCGGCCCATGCTGCGCACATGCGTCCCTGCAGTTCTGCTCCCGTGCAGTACAGGAATCTCCACCTGTTGTCCTTCGGCTACGCGTCCCCGCCTCGCCTTAGGCCCCGACTTACCCAGGGCAGATCAGCTT
>JAETNP010000018.1 GCA_021768185.1 Oscillospiraceae bacterium | reverse complement strand
TATTTGCCAAAGGCCAGCGCATAATTCTCAGGCTTTCTGGCAGGCAGAGCCTCGAAATATTGCATCAACATCTTCTGGGTGTCGAGAATAAAATCCCAGATAGACTCCGGTAATTTCGTCAGCCGGCCCAGCCACTCATGCAGCATCTCACTGCGGCCTGTCCCCGGTGTCAGCATCTCATCCACAAGCTCCGGTAACTCCTTCATCTCCCGGAGCAGTCTGTGAACACCGCCGTTGCGCTGTTGCAAATCCCGATAGACAGGCATCTGTACCAGCACATCCCACACCGCGTTCAGTGCCTGTTGTGCCAACGCGGCGCTGGAGGGATCACGAGCAGAGAGAAAAGTCGTAAACTCCTCTTGGAAAATTGGAACCAACCTTTCGAGCTTTCGCAGGAGCGTTCTATCTACCTCCAGGTACTCGACAGCAAAATAGCCGAGTGGATAATGTTTCTCTGCGAGAATACATTCTTTTTTGGTAAAGGACGCCTTGAAACCGTCCAGGAAACTGCTGGTCATCACATACTTTTTGCTCATTGCCGCACCGTCCATTCTGTATCGGATTGAAAAATGAATTCGTACCCGACCTCTGCCGGATCCGTTGACAGGGGTCGGATTTTTTGTTACAACAAATATACTTGATGCATCGAGAAAAATCAATCAGATAATTAAAAGGAGGAGCAAGTGATTTTCGGTGAACGAAATTTCCAGATGAGCACCACGGTTTTCCACTACGGCCTGACAGCGTATGAACTGGCGATATACAGCTACTTGGCTTCCTGCACCGGAAGCAGGAACGCCTGTCAGGCGAGGATCAAAACTATTGCTAATGCCTGCGGGTGTTCAGAATCCACGGCACGGCGAACATAACACGAATTACAGTCTAAGGGATTCATCGACATCAAAGGCAATGTGCAAATGTTGAAGAACGGCAGTCACCGACAGACTTGTAACCGCTACTACCTACTGGACCGTAGCGAGTGGCAGCTACCCCAGTGACAGGGGAAATGTATAAATCAAAAGGCGGCTGGGTTCGGAGGACGCTCCGACCCCACCGCCAAACTACCCCGCCGTTGCCCCTGTGAAGCCCTGTGTGCCGCTTCTCGAAGCGAGGTGGCATCCCAGCACCAAGCGACCCCAAACCGCCGTGTTGCGGTGTTTGTGACCGAGGTAGCGCAGAGCAACAATTCGGCAAAATGCCCAAAGCGGACAGAGAGCGCAGAAGAAGAAAAAAGTGCAGGAAAAAGGCAGGTGGTCGCAAGCGCCCTCCTGCCGGATGAACATCGCCCCGCAGAGCGGGTCGGGGACTTTTGTCAGGTGGTCGGAAATTCCCGGTTTTGCTGCGAGAGGTGGTCGGAATAGTAATGAGGTCAGTAGTACCAGCGGTTACAGCCATTTCCCAGGTAGCTGTGGCAGGTGGTCTACACCAATGAAGGAGGTCAATATGGCAAAAATACAAACTCAAACAGAGTGCAAACGAGAAACGAAAGAGCGCATCCCGGTATGGATGTACCCGTCCACACTGGCGATGATGGACGGCGCAATCCAGCAGGCGAACTGCAAGAGCAGAAGCGAATTTCTGGAGGAAGCTGCGAAATACTACGCCGGATATGTTTCCGCAGAAAATGCGATCCAATATCTGCCACCGATGCTGGTGTCCGCTTTCAAAGGCACAGTGCATGACAGCGAAAATCATATCTCCCGGCTGCTGTTCAAGCTGGCGGTGGAGATGGACATGGTGATGAATATCCTGGCCGCTGAACTCAATGCCAGCCCGGACGCAGTGGAGAAAGTACGCGGCAGGTGCATCCAACATGTCAAGAAGACTTGTGGATACATCTCATTCCGGGACGCGGCGGAGTATCAGTACAGGCCACCAGAGAATGATGAAGATGAGTAAATCCAGCTACAAAACCTACGATGAACTACTACTGATGCTGTCGGTTCCAGATGTAGCGAAGGTGCTGGGTATCAGCCGGGCCGGGGCTTACGAGCTGGCGCACAGCAAAGAATTCCCCTCTATGAAGGTGGGCAGTCGAATCATCATCCCGAAGGAAAAATTCCTTCTCTGGATCGAAAAGCAATGTGGGGAGGGCTAAACGCCCTCCCCGTGGGACAGGGGAAATATATGAATAGAAGCCCCCAATTGATAACAAACTGATAACTCTGCCGCCACCCACTGGATATTGAGGCCAGCATACGGTATTGTGTGTCGCTGAAAGGAGGCGCTGCACAATGGCAAAACGCAGGGCAAACGGAGAAGGAAACATCCGCAAACGGAAGGACGGACGCTGGGAAGGGCGCTACACCGCCGCCTACGACCCAGCCACCGGCAAGCGGATCACCAAGAATGTCCTGGGTAAGACCCAGGCAGAGGTCAAGGAAAAGCTGGCAAAAGCAATTACTGACAGCCAGCAGCTGGACGTTACCAAAACGAACAACTACACGGTGGCAACCTGGCTCACCACCTGGTACGAGGTCTACGCCGACCCCCGGCTCCGCCCTAACACAAAATTGTACTACCAGAACTACATCAACAACCATATCATCCCCGGCATCGGCAGTATCAAACTGGAGAAGCTGACTACAATCCAGATCCAGCGGTTCTACAACAACCTCCAAAAGAGCGGGCGTGTCCAGCGTGACAACCAAGTTGAGCTGAAGGACAAGAGCCTCAGTCCTCGAGTGGTACGCGGCGTCCACACCCTTCTGAGCAACTGCTTGGAGCAGGCAGTTGCCGAGCGGCTGATTCTGGTGAATCCTGCCAAGGGCTGCAAGCTCCCAAAGCTGGAGAAGAAGGAAATGCATATCCTACCGCAGGAGAAAATCGGCCTCTATCTGGCAGAAGCAGACCGTCGCGGCCTCCTCGCCCTGTTCTACCTGGAGCTGACCACCGGCCTACGGCGAGGTGAACTGCTGGCGCTCCTCTGGACTGACCTGGACGCAGAAGCCCGGACGATCTCTGTGACAAAGCAGGTCAACCGGATCAACGGCGAACTGGTAGTCAGCCAGCCTAAGACGCAGAACTCCATCCGCACGCTGGCGATTCCTCAGCAGGCGGTAGACCTGTTAATAGCGGAACACCGAAAGCACCCCAGAAACCAGTACATGTTCCCCTCGCCCAAAACCGGCACCATGTACGACCCAGACGCCTTCCGCCGTATCCACGACAAAATCCTAAAAGCCATCGGTGCGGAACACGTCCGATTCCACGACATGAGGCATCTTTTCGCCACTCTGTCCCTCAAGAACGGCGTAGACGTGAAGACCCTCTCCGGAGCCCTGGGCCACTACTCCGCAGGGTTCACACTCAACACCTACACCCACGCCACCGCCCAAATGAAGCAGGATGCGGCGGACACCATCGGCGCAGTCATCAGCCAAGCGATGTAACAAAAAATATTCCGAAAAAAGGCAGCACCGGAGAGTTAAAATCCTCTCCTGTGCTGCCCTGTCCTATCCGTACCTATCCCCGTGTGGGTCACGGTGTGGGTCTACCCCAGAACCGCAAAATCCAACCTGCTCAAAAAGCTGCAAAAACAATAGAAAACCCGGCAAATCCATTCGGATTTGCCGGGTTTTGGTGGAGACTACTGGACTCGAACCAGTGGCCTCATGCGTGTGAATATTCGATAGGACAGACAACAACATACTTCACTCTCCGTCCGGGCCTTTTGGGCCCGGATTTTATGATTCCGGAGCGCTGCTTCGTCCATCGTATCCGTACGGTCATTTCCCGTAGTGGGTCAGGCTGTGGGTCGGCAAGACGAGTCCAATTCCTGAACCTGACCGGTTGATGACCGCCAACTTTGCTTAAAGCTGAGGAATATCCCCCAAGTCTGATTTCTCACCCTGCCTGTGTGGCAGAGGAAATGTATGAATAAAATCCCGGATCATTTTCAAGAAATGATCCGCAGAGCAAATGCCCTTGCATGAAAACACATCAAAAGTCCTGTTGGCGGCGTTGGTAGCTTTGTCTATGCTCACAGAGCGACCCGAAAGAGCCCTTTCAGCGGAATGGACATCTTACAAATCCAGACATTTGGAATTTTCACAGCAGCTCTCTCCCCTCTGCATCACCATCCGGCAGGACCTCCGACAGCGGCCAGACGTAGCAGCGGCACACCACCGGATAAGGGCCGAAGCAGTATTCCGTATCCCGCAGGTACACCGCGCCCTGGCGCTCATAGAGTTCCCTGGCCCGAGTATTGTCCCGCACTACGCCTACGGAGACGCCTTCATATCCCTGCGCCCGGGCTTTTTCCCAGACTGCGCGGATCAGGGATGTGCCAACGCCCTGGCCCTGGCTGCGGCTGTCCACATAGAGGGAGGCCATATTCAGCCACTTACTGCATCCCTCATCTGGCTGGCAGGAGGCCAGACCGGCTACCGCGCCGTCCCGCTGGTCCACCAGCACCTCCCGGTCCGGCCTGGTCAGGATGCGCGTCCAGGTGGCCTCGCCCTCCGCCAACGTCAGGCTGGCCAGATAGTCCTCCGGCAGGATGCCCCGGTAGGTCTCGCGCAGAGCCTCCACATAGATCCGCGCCAGCGCAGGGATGTCGTCCTTTGTTGCTTTTCTCAGCATAGCTTACCACTCGCCTCCTTGCTCCGGTGCCGCCAGGACAGCCTCGTGAAAAGCCCTGCGGCACGGGTCGATATTCTTGATCTCTCCCGATGGGACAGCCAGCCGGTTTGTCAGCAGAACACCGCCGATCCCCCGGTCCGGGCACAGGTAGAGGCTCGTCCCGGTGAACCCTGTATGGCCGCAGCCGCTGGGGTACCGGGGCCCCATCTCAAATCCTAGGCCCCGTCCATACGCCTGCTCCTCCATCGCCTGATGGAACACTGCCGCCTCTGCTGTCAGATAAAATCTCCCCAGCGCCGCTATACCGGCAGCATCGGAGAACAGGCCCGCATGGCCGCTGACACCGTCAAAAAAGTACCATGCGTTGCCATCATTGGCCTCCCCGGCCACCGCCGCGCCCTCCGGCCGGAAACTGTCAAAGGAAATGTCCCTCTGCCGGCACATCTCCCGCTCGATGCCGTTTCCAAAGCAGGATACTGCCAGAGACCTCCCCTCCAGGGCCTCCCGTCCACAGCCCTTCGGCAGATAGGTCAACACCCGGATCCCCAGCGGACGGCGGATGTACGTCTCCACTGCTTCCGGAAGGCTGCGCTCTGCCGCCTGTTCTACCAGGCGGCCTGCCAGGATGAAGCCCAGATCGCTATAGACCATGGGCGGCTTCTCTCTGCCGGCCTCCAGCACGACCGCCTGCTCCATGCGGTCCCACAGGCTGCCGGTTCCGGCATAAAGGGGATACCACGCCGGAAGGCCGGAGGTGTGGGTCAGCAGCTCAAACAGAGATACCTCCGCCAGATGCTCCCGCAGAATGCCGTTCTTTTCCGGGACATCCAGCAGGGGCAGCACCTTTTCCTCCAGATCCAGCCGCCCTTCGTCCACCAATTTCAGCAAGATCGTGGCGGTAAACAGCTTCGTCAGGGAAGCCAGGTCGAACACCGTCTCCGGCACCGCATCGCCACAGGCCCCTTGGCAGAGGATCCTCTGCCGGTCAAAAACAGCAAAGGACGCCGCTTGGAAATACCCCTGTTCCGCAAAGGACTGCACCAGCCGGGAAAACCTCTCGTTGCATCGTTCCATCCCGCAGCCTCCTTATACCTGCAAATACCGGCACACCTGCCGGATGCCCCGCCAGGAATATTCATAAACCGGGATGCGGAATACCCGCTCCGGCATCCACTCCAGCTCAAAGGGTGCCCGCAAGGTCACACAGGCCATCGGGACCTCCAGCTTTGTCAGTTCTTCCAGCAGCGCCATCTGCTCCGGATATACCGTGGCGTTCAGCGTCCCGGCTACCACCGAGGTCCCGCCGGCTACCCATTGCAGGATCTCCGCCCGTTCCCGTTCGCCGGGCCGGAGGGGCATTTCTCTGGCCTCGCCGCCAAATTCTGCCGCCAGTTCCTCCGCCATGGAGAGCCGCACGGCTTTCTCTGTTACAAGGGACAGCTGCTGGCGGATGGGGCTGAGGAATCTTGGCGCGGCGCCCAAGGGGAAACGTCCGTCCCTGGGCTGGACGCCGCACGCCACGCTTCCGGCGAAAAGATCCTCTGCCAAAGCGATGCACCGCTCCCTTTTCTCCGCCGTCCATGCGGGTGGGGGCCCTGCATAGCGGGCCTTACAGGCAAGCACCCGTTCCACGGATCTGTCGATCTGCGCCATGGGCAGCGCGCCGCTCTCCGCCGCCTCCCGCAGTCCGCGCAGCGCAACGCGGACCTGATCCTCACTCCTGGAGATGCAGACCAGATCTATCCCCGCCATGATGCTGCGGACCGCGCCGGCTGCGGTACCGAAACCGGCGCGGACGGCGTCCATCTCCATGCAGTCCGAGACAGCCAGACCGTCAAAGCCCAGCTCCTCCCGCAGCAGTCCCCGAATCACGCGCTCCGACAGGGTGGCAGGCAGGCCGTCCTCCTCCGTGAGCGCCACGTGAGCGATCATGATAGCCGGGATATCCTCCTCCACCGCCATGTGGAAGGGGACCAGTTCCAGTCGGCGCAGTTCCTCTCTGCTCCTGGACACCCGGGCAAAGCCGATATGGGGATCTGTGGTGGTATCCCCATGGCCGGGGAAGTGCTTCCCCGAGCAGAGGATGCCCGCATCCCGGAAACCCCGCAGCGCCTCCCGGCCCAGGCGGGAGACTGTCTGCGCGTCCCTGCCGAAGCTTCGCACACCGATCACCGGGTTCTTCAGATTGTTGTTGACGTCCAGCACGGGCGCCAGCACGAAGTTGATCCCCACGCCCCGCAGCTGCCGTCCGGTCCAGAGGGCCGCATCATAGACTGCCTGGGGATCTCCCAACGCGGCCAGCGCCATAGCGGAGGGCATCTTCCCCATGGTCTCCGGCAGGCGGGAGACCACGCCTCCCTCCTCATCGGAGGCGATCAGCGGCGGCAGGCCGGTCTCCGCCTCGATCAGTTCCCGCAGACCGCCGCACAGTGCGGCCAACTGATCTTCCTCCCGCTGGTTATATTGAAACAGGATCACATTGCCAATCTTCTCTTCCCGCACCAGGCGGACAAAATTCTCATCCACCTCCGTGCCGGGCAGACCGGTCATGATCAGCTGGCCCAGCTTCTCCTGCAGCGTCATATCTCTTACGGTCTTTTTCATAGCTGTCGCACCTCTTTTCAGATAAAAGAGCCGCCGATCAAAGCAATTCTCTTTCACCAGCGGCCTCTTCATCGACTTATTGACTGATCTTACCCATCACCACAGGGTGAGATGCTCCCGTGGCAGCAGGCGCATTGCTGCAAACGCCGTGGATGGCCTCGTTCGCCAGGAGGGCGAAGGCCGCCGCTTCCTTGGCGTCTCCGTCCCGGCCCAGATCCTCGTTGGTTACCACCTTGACCTCCGGCAGGGACTCCCGCAGGAAGTTCAGCAGCGTAAGGTTGTAGCTCCCGCCGCCGCCCACGATCAAAAGTTCCGGCAGGCGGGGCAGATGGCGCCGCACGGCGAGGGCAATGGTCCGGGCCGTATAACAGGTCACCGTTGACAGGACCTCCCCGTCCGAAAGCGATAGCGCATCCGCCATCCGGTACATATCTTGCAGGAATGCCTGGTCATATTTTTCCCGCCCCGTAGTCTTGGGCGGCTTTTGCCGGAGGTAAGGATCTTCCAGCAGGCGGTCCAGCAGCTCTTCGCTGACTGGGCAGGACGCCGCTAGGACGCCGCCCTCGTCATACCGCAGTTTCCCCTTGGAGAGCCGCTCCACCACCGCATCGATCAGTACGTTGCCGGGACCTGTGTCGAAAGCGATCAGTTCATCCAGCGCGCCGCCTCTGGGCAGGAAAGTAATATTGCCCATGCCGCCGATGTTTTGCAGCGCGATATCGCTCCCCTCTTTCCGGTAGAGCAGATATTCTGTGTAGGGCACCAGGGGCGCCCCCTGGCCTCCCGCCGCCATATCCCGGACCCGGAAGTCCGACACCACCGGCGCGCCGATCTTTTCACAGAGTATGGACACATCGCCGATCTGATAGGTAGCGGATATCTCCCGCCCCAGGTAAGGCTCTTTCACCGGCTGGTGGTAGACCGTTTGGCCATGGCTGCCGATGAGATCGATCTGACCGGGCTCCACTCCCGCCCGGCGGCACAGCCGAAGGCAAGCATCCAGGTACAGTTCTCCCAGCAGCATGTTCATCCGCCCCAGCTCCCGGCTGCCGCCAAAGTCCCCCCGGGCAATATCCAGGATCCTCCGGCGTACCTCGCTCTCAAAGGGAATGCTGACGTAGGCCAGCTGCTCCATCCGCGTCTCCTCGCCCCAGCCGTCAATGCGGACGAGGACGGCATCCACACCATCGGCGGAGGTCCCGCCCATCAGTCCGATGACCAGCTTGGAGCGCTTTTTCATCAGTTCTGCCAGCATCATTCCTTTACGCTCCCCAGAGCGATGCCTGCCACGAACTGCTTTTGCAGGATGCAGTAGAGAATGAAGGGGACCAGGAAGGTTATGGTGGCTCCGGCCATAATGAGTCCGTAGTTTTTCTCGAAATTGGTCGCCAGCAGGGACAGCGCCACAGGCAGCGTGTACCGGGTGCGGTCCGTGGTGGTGACCAGGGGCCAGATGAAGGAATTCCAGGTGGAGACAAAGGTGAAGATCGTCAGAGAGACTGTCGCCGGCTTCACCAGGGGCAGCACCACCTTGAAGAAAATGAAGAACTCCGAGCATCCATCGATCTGTGCCGCCTCGATCAGCACATCCGGTACGCTCTTCATGAACGAGCGCATCATCATCACGCCAAAAGCGCCCGCCATCGGGATCACCAGAGCCGAATAGGTGTTCAGCCAATTCATTTCCCGGATGATCAGAAACAGGGGGACCAGCGTTACCTGGCTGGGGATCATCATGGTGGCCAGCATGATCTTATAGACCAGTTCCTTATGGGGGATCGGCTTTTTCTCAAAGCCATACCCCGCCAGCGCAGACACGAAGCAGGTCCACAGGCACGCCAGAACCGCCACGATAGAGCTGTTGACGATCGCCTGGGTATAATTGTTGCGGATCAGGATCGTCTTGTAGTTGGCAAAATCAAGGCTGATGTCCCGCAGCCGGAAGTAAGGGGATTCCGACTGGGTCAGGCTCATCAGGACCATGTATATCAGCGGCAGCGCACATAGCAGCACGAATACCGCCACAAAGACCATGCCCAGGATCGTGACCGGAGAACGCTTTTGCCGGGTCCTCTTCATCGCTTTCCCTCCTTCTCCTTAAAAAACAGGTCCTGTATCAGGTTGACGAGCAGGACGAAAGCCAGCAGCATCACAGCCAGCGCGCTGGCATACCCCATCTTCCAATCCTTGAATGCCGCCTGGTAGATGATGTAGGCCAGGGTCAGCGTGGAGGTACCCGGGCCGCCATGGGTCAGCTGATAGACCACATCGAAGATCTGGAAAGACTGGATAACGCTGAGCGTGATGACCATGTAGGTGATCGGCTTGACGCTGGGGACCGTAATATACCAAAACCGCTGCATGGGTGATGCGCCATCGCAGGTGGCCGCCTCATGCTGCTCCTTGGAGACGCCCTGGACTCCGGCATAGTAGATCACCAGAAAATAGCCAACGTTTTTCCATACCGCCACAATGCAGACGCACAGGAAAGCCAGGTTCCCGCTGCCCAGCCAGTTGGGGCCCTTGATATCAAACTGGCCCAGCAGGGTATTGATTACGCCGTCAGGCTTGAATATGATGGACCATACGGCGGTAGCCGCAATACCAGAGATGATATAGGGGACGAACATAACGCTTCTTGCAAAGCCGCCCGTCCGGTTCTGCATTTTTTCTGCAAGGAAGGCTGCCAGTCCCAGCGAGATACATACCTGTGCGGGGACCGTGACAATCACATACTTGACCGTGTTCTCCAGCGCGGCCCGGAAAGTTTTATCCTGGAATATCTTCATGTAGTTTTTCAACCCCACGAACTGTGCAGGCGTCAGCATGTTATATTCTGTAAGGCTATAGTAGACCGTCATAAAGATCGTAACAATACAAAATACGGTGATGACTGCGCAGGCGGGCAGGATATACGCCACACCATAGAGCGCCTGCCGCCGGTTCCGGGTCAAAAACGGACGTTTCCCTTCATTCATCTATTTTCGCTCCCCTTCCTGCCGCGCTGGAGCGGCACAAATCAGCTTACAAAGTCCTCATACTGTTTCATGGTATCATCCAACACCTGCTGGGGCGTCAGATCGCCCATATACATGGACTGGATGTTCTTGAGCAGATAATCATAGAACGCATCGGAGTTTGCGTAAGAGGGCCAGTTGTGGAAAATGTCCGCCTGATCCATATACATGGACTGGAAGCGCTCATCGTCATAGAACTTGGCGTCCTTGGTAATGGGGCACATAGCGTACATCTGCTCGTGGAAAGCGTCCATGACGGGCGCGCTGAGCATGTATTTCAGAGCCTTGACTGCCAGATCCTTATTTTTGCTGTTGGAGGCAACAGCCAGGGAATCCGCCGCGATCCAGGTGGCCTGGATGCCGGTGGGTCCCTTCAGCGCGGGAACGACTTCCCAGTTGATCCCGGCCTCAGTCGTTTTCCTGGCGCTGCCGGTATCGCCCACATACATGGCCAGGGTACCCTCATAGAAGCGGTCCTTGGGGTTGTCCACAGCCGTGATCGTCTCATCGAATATTCCCTTATCCTGGAGGCTCTTGAGGAACTCCAGCGTTGCCAGTCCGCCGGCGTTGTTGATGGCAGGGCTGCCCGCATCGTCCAGGAAACTCTCGCCAGTCTGCCAGTAATAGGGGAGGAAACTGACCATCAGCACACCCTTACCGGTACCGCCCCAGTTCTGGAGGAAGGGATCCACACCGGGGACCTTCTCCTTGATGGCGAGGCAGTATTCTACCAGCTCATCCCAGGTTTCCGGCGGACGGTCAAAACCGGCCTGGTTGAGAATATCCATGTTGCAGTACATCACGCTGGCATTGCCCACCAGCATGGGCGCGATATACTGTTTGCCCAGGATCTGTCCCAGATCCCAGTACAGATAGTTTTCTGCCTCCTCCGCAGTGAAATAGCTGTCCAGGGGCTCAAACGCCCCGGATTCCACCAGATCATAGGGGGTGTCGATGTATACAACATCGGGGCCCTGGTCGGAGATCAGGCCCGTGGTCACCTTCTGCTTGTAGCCGTCCCAGGGGAGAATGACCACCTCAACGGTGCAGTTGTTCTCCGCCTCGAAAGCATCAAATTGTTGGTCCCAGAACATCTGGTCTGTCAGTTCCGCATCAGATTTGGCATAGGGCGGGATCCACACCCGGATCGTCTGTCCGCCGGAGGCGCCGGACGGACCGGCAGGATCGGCCGCAGGCGGGTCCCCGGCCTTGCTGCCGCAGCCTGCCAGGAGCCCAAAAACCATTACCATACCCAGGATCATTGCTGTCAGTCTCTTTTTCATGATTGTTCCTCCTTTTCGTGTTGCTTTGATCTGTGATTCTTAAAAAAAGCTTACGCTTCTTTTTCCCTGTGATAGGCATCCAATACCTGCCGGACGCGGCCATCCGCGCGGTCCAGCAGCGCCTGAGCAGACGCGGCGTCTATATCCAGCAGCAGCTTGACGACCGCCGTCTTCGCTTCGCCGCCCGTTTCCCGGAGCGCCTGGCTGGCCTCATCCCGCGTGCAGCCAACGGCCTGCATAACGATATCCTGTGCACGGCAGACCAGCTTCTGATTGGTCTGCCGGACATCTACCATCAGATTCTGGTAGACCTTCCCCATGCCCACCATGCTGGCGGTGGAGATCATATTCAGGATCATTTTTTCCGCGGTACCGGCTTTTAACCGGGTGGAACCGGAGAGCACCTCCGGGCCTGTATTCACTTCCACCGCAGTATCGGCCAGGGCGGAGACCGCCGCGCCGCAGTTGCAGGAGATCGCCGCCGTGCGGCAGCCCTCCGCGCGCGCCCTTCGCAGCGCGCCAATGACATAGGGCGTCCGGCCACTGGCAGTCAGGCCGATGACCGTGTCCCGGCTGGTCAGCCCTACCTGCTCCAGGTCCCTGCCGCCCTGCGCTTCATCGTCCTCCGCGCCCTCCACAGCCTTCACAAAGGCCCTCTCCCCGCCTGCCATGAGACCGATGACCTCCTGGTCCGTCACCCCAAAAGTGGGAGGGCACTCCACGGCGTCCAAGACACCCAGCCTTCCGCTGGTGCCCGCGCCGATGTAGATCACCCTGCCCCCCCGGCGAAGACTGTCGGTAGTCCAGGTGATGATCTCCGCCACCTGGGGCAGGATCTCTTTTACGGCCTCTACCACCTTGCCGTCCTCCCGGTTCATGGCGGAAATAATTTCCACCGGCGTCATCTTGTCCAGATCCATCGTACAGGGATTACGCATTTCCGTTCCCAATCCGGCCAGTTCTACTCGCTCCATTCTTCCTCTCCCTTCTTGGTAAGATGCGTATTTTGCAGCGCATCGGCGCTCTTGTCGTAGGTCCGCTGAAAATAGGCGATATAGAGCGCATCGATGACCGCCAGCTGGGAGATCCGGGAGGCCAGTTTCCCTCCGGTAACAGCCAGTTCCGCCGCACTGACATACAGATTGTATGTGCTCCGCCGGCGCAGAGGGGATTCCGCAAAACCGGTAATGGCGATCATGGGCACCGCGTTTTCCTGCAGGATCCCGGCGATCTCCACGATAGCCTCAGTCCGGCCGGAGTAGCTGATGAGCACCGCTAATTCTTCCCGGCTCATGTTTTTGGCCAGTACCATCTGCGTATCCTGGTCCTCATAGACCTGGCACCGTTTTTTCAGCCGGATGAATTTCAGATATGCATCTTTAGCTACCAGCAGCGAAGCGCCCACGCCGAAAAAGGTAACGCTCTCCGCTTTCACCAGCAGATCCACGCAGTGCTGCAGCGTCCGTATATCCAACAGGTTGTGGGTATCGTCCAGGGAGGAAATAGTCTGTTGGAAGCTGTTGCTGACCAGAGTCTCCAGGTTGTCCCCGGGACGTATTTTAAATTCGCCGGGACGCTGGGAGATGTCCGCCTTTTTCAGCGCCAACTCACAGGAGAGGTTTCGCTGGTAATCTTTATAATTCTGGAATCCGGTTTTTTTGCACAGGCGCGTGACAGCGGAAGCGGAGACGAAGGAGCATTTGGCCAACTCATGAATACTCATCTGGACGGCTTCTTCCGGATTTTCCAGCACATAGTTGATGATCCCCCGTTCCGTATTGCTGGCAGAGGCCATGTGTTCTTTGAATCTTACAATGACGCTATTCATCCCGGCGCCTCCTCAACTGCACTATACTTTTTTAACAAATTCATCTTTGTATTTACCAAACAATGTGGTCATTATACCAGCCATAAAACAAAATGTCTACGTTTCCGATAAATTATGGTACTTTATTTCAAGCAAAGAAACCGGGCGGCTTTTGCCGCCCGGTCAGTCATCGTCCGTCTAAATAAATTGGATTGGTCCAGGCCCGTTTGCCTTGGCAGTCCCGGCACTCGCCCCGTATATACCGCTCTCCGCCCTTCAGCTGCACGGTGATCTCCCCTACGTTTTCTCCATCCTCCGCAAAGCGGGTGCGTCCTGCACCCACATAGCCGTCAAAAACCAACGTCAGCCGCTGGCAGGGGCTGCATACCAACCGGACCAGACCGTTCTTATCCACACCCCAGTCCAGGATCTCGGGTCCCTCCGAGGAGTAGTAATCCCCCGCCAGGATGGCGCTGCTGATAGCCTCGTGGGTCAACTCCTCCGCTCGGACCATGATAAAGCCGCCGAAAGCGTCCCAGCTGACAGCATGGGCATCGTCTGTGGCATCTGCCAGCATCCGCCGCCCGGAGCGCAGCATCACATCCCACCAGGTGGTGTCAAAGCCGGTGTCGCTCTCCTGCTCCGTTCCATAGTTGAGGATCTCCAGGATGTCAACGTTGGGCGTGTCCAGAAAATCTGCCCCCTCCACCCGGGACCATAAGGGGTGGTTATAGGTGACGATCATACCATGGTCCTTCAGATATTTTGCCATGTCCGCCGCTGCCTGGATGCCGTTCCAACTGCCGTGATAGCGGAAGGGACCCACCTTTTCGCCGTGGCGGAAGGGCGGCTGGGGAGAGGCGTCCTGCAGTGCCTTTGGCCCGAGAATGCCGTTCATGTGATGGACCTTGCGGAAAACGCCCTCGTTATCAATATAGGAGGCGGCGGCCTCAACGGCGGGAAGGATCAGAAATTGCTTGTCGCCATATGAGCTATGATAGTCGGTATACAGATGATGATCGGAAATCGCGAGAAAATCATATCCATGGGCCTTATAACGGCGCACAACTTCCTCCGGAGAATGCTGACCATCAGAATCTGTTGTATGCGTGTGCAGGTTGCCTTTGTACCACACAGTATGCTCCTCCTTATCAGTACAGATTTTAAAAGTATATGCCTATTGGGAGCAAAACACAAGATAGATTCGCCGCCAACGTATGAAATCATATACCAAGTCTGCATTTTCTGCAGGCTCACTTACATCTTTGCAAATCGTTGTGATAATTCTGTGTCACTGATCGCCCCTTTGATAGCAGACTCCTTCAGCCCCTGCGCTGTCGCCACCTGCCGGTTCCATTCATCCACGGAGATGCTCCCCCGGTTCTTTCTCCCCCGCAAGCGGTTGTAGACCTTCTGGTACTCCTTCCGCACAAATTCTGTTCCATTCCTCTGCTTTTCTTTCCGGTGAGCACCCACCTGGCGGCAGGTCTTGACAGTTTCTCCCGGTGCGATCCTCATACAGTAACGGGTATCGTAGGCCCCAATTGCCAAAAAATAGTGTCCACAACATTCACAGCTCCGTGGAATATTTCCCGCCGCCATACCCCGACAGAGGTCGTAGTGGAGGAAGCTGGAGAGTTCCTCAAACTCAATCTTATTTGCCAAAGGCCAGCGCATAATTCTCAGGCTTTCTGGCAGGCAGAGCCTCGAAATATTGCATCAACATCTTCTGGGTGTCGAGAATAAAATCCCAGATAGACTCCGGTAATTTTGTCAGCCGGCCCAGCCACTCATGCAGCATTTCACTGCGGCCTGTCCCTGGTGTCAGCATCTCGTCCACAAGCTCCGGTAACTCCTTCATCTCCCGGAGCAGTCTGTGAACACCGCCGTTGCGCTCCTCCAAATGCCGATAGACTGGCAGTTGTATCAGCACATCCCATACCGCGTTCAGTGCCTGCTGTGCCAGTGCAGCGCTGGAAGGATCACGGGCAGAGAGAAAAACCGTAAACTCCTCCTGGAAAATCGGGATCAACCTTTCGAGTTCTCGAAGAAGCGCCCTGTCTACCTCCAGATACTCAACAGCGAAATAGCCCAGGGGGTAATGTTTCCCCTCCAGGATACATTCTTTTTTGGTGAAGGAAGCCTCAAAACCGTTCAGGAAGCTGCCGGTCATCACATACTTTTCACCCATTGCCACACCGTCCATTCCGTATCGGATTGAAAAATGAATTCATACCCGACCTCTGCCAGATCCGTTGACAGGGGCCGGGATTTTTGTTACAACAAGTATACTTGATGCATCAGGAAAAATCAATCAGATATTTGAAAGGAGGAGCAAATGATTTTCGGTGAACGAAATTTCCAGATGAGCACCACGGTTTTTCACTACGGCCTGACAGCTTATGAGTTGGCGATATACAGCTACCTGGCTTCCTGCGCCGGGAGCAGGAATGCTTGTCAGGCGAGGATCAGGACTATAGCCAACGCCTGCGGATGTTCGGAATCCACGGCACGGCGAACGCTTCACGAGTTACAGGCCAAAGGGTTCATCGACATCAAAGGTAATGTGCAGATGCTGAAGAATGGGAACCACCGCCAGACCTGCAACTGCTACTATCTGCTGGATCGCAGCGAGTGGCAGATGCCCCAGTGACAGGGGAAATGTATGAATCAAAAAGCGGTGGGGTTCTGGACGCTCCGGCCCCACCGCCCAGATACCCCGCCGTTGCCCACGTGAAGCCCTGTGTACCGCTTCTCACAGCAAAGCAGTATCCCAGCACTAGGCAGCCGAAAACCGCCGCGTTGGAGCATTTGTGACCGTGTCAGCGCAGAGCATCTTTTCGGCAAAATGCCCAAAACAGGCGGGGAGTGCAGAAGAAGAAAAAAGTGCAGGAAAAAGGCAGGTGGTCGCAAGCGCCCTCCTGCCGGACGAACATCGCCCCGCAGAGCGGGTCGGGGCCTTTTGCCAGGTGGTCGGAAATTCCCGGTTTTGCTACGAGAGGTGGTCGAAAGAGACCAAGAGCAAGCAGTACCAACGGTTAAAGCAATTCTTTAGGTGGCTGTGGCAGGTGGTCTACACCAATGAAGGAGGTCAATATGGCAAAAATACAAACTCAAACAGAGTGCAAACGCGAAACGAAAGAGCGTATCCCGGTATGGATGTACCCGTCCACGCTGGCGATGATGGACGGCGCGATCCAGCAGGCGAACTGCAAGAGCAGAAGCGAATTTTTGGAGGAAGCCGCGAAATATTACGCCGGATATGTTTCCGCAGAAAATGCGATCCAATATCTGCCGCCGATGCTGGTGTCTGCATTCAAAGGCACAGTGCATGACAGCGAAAATCATATCTCCCAGCTGCTGTTCAAGCTGGCGGTGGATATGGACATGGTGATGAATATCCTGGCCGCTGAACTCAATGCCAGCCCGGACGCGGTGGAGAAAGTACGCGGCCGGTGCATCCAGCACGTCAAAAAGACTTGTGGATACATCTCGTTCCGGGATGCGGCGGAGTACCAGTACAGGCCACCGGAGGATGATGAAGATGAGTAAATCCAGCTACAAAACCTACGATGAACTACCACTGATGCTGTCGGTTCCAGATGCTGCAAAGGTTCTGGGCATCAGCCGAGCTGGAGCCTACGAGCTGGCACGCAGCAGGGATTTCCCGTCCATGAAGGTGGGCAGCCGGATCATCATCCCGAAGGACAAATTCCTTCTCTGGGTTGAAAGGCAATGCGGGGAGGGCTGACGCCCTCCCCGTGGGACAGGGGAAATGTATGAATAGAAAGCAGTTTCACAACAACCCGTATAGTAAAACTATTGGCTGATTTTTCAGTCTGCCACGAGAAGCTGGCTTTAGCCTAAACGCAACTTTTCGATTGCTTCAAAAACCACCGGCTTTAGCTGTTGGTCGTTGAGCTAATCATATTTTCCGTTTCCAATGCAGCATTTTTTGAATTTCTTCCCGCTGCCGCAGGGACACGGATCGTTCCGCCCGGGCTTAGGGCACTCCCGGACGAAAGGCGAGTTGTCCTCTATTCCGTTGAAAATGCTGCGCAGGTTCAGCCCGTACAGCTCTTTGCCGTCCTCCAGATCCTCCTCATCCAGCTTCTTGAGTCCCCGGGACTGGAGAAGCTGTTCCATCGCATCACCCCCATACAGCGGGTTGAACATGGCGTCCTGGACCATCTCATGGTCCGTCACCCGGTTTTGGTAGAGGTCTACCCGATCCCGTTCCTCCGAGACCCGCAGCAACTCAAAGAACGCGCTGCGCGTGTTCTCCGAATCGGGGTAGCGCATAACATAGGTGTGTGCTTGGGCAACGACGGCTTTGGAGACGATCTGTTTTTGAAGATCATGGAGGCCTTTCTGCATCATGATCCACGCCTGGGCCAGCATGCTGCCATCGCAGGAGACAGTCTCTAATTTTGTCTCCGTTGTGCGCAGGAGAACCTGAATTTCGGCAATATCCTCGATCACGTTCAACAGAGCGAGGGCTGCGACCGACCAAGCGGAGCATACCTCTTCGCCCCAGTCTTCCGCCTGCTCCAGTCCCCGGAGCAGGGCCTCCAAACCCTCCCTGACGTGTTTAGGGGATTTCTCTCCGCTGCGCAGTTGGTCGTGATACAGTCGGGCCAGTACGCCGTAATACCGAGCCCGTACCGGCATAAAATGCGGCATACGGTTTACACATCGCTCCAGCATTTGTACGCTGCGGTCCAGATACTTCCGTTTTCTCTGCCAGAAGGAAAAGTCGGCCAAGGCCATACAGGACTGGGCAAACATCCGGTTTTCCTCCTTGCTGTCAGGGTCCAGACCGTCGGACATTCGCTTTAAAACTTCATAGCCCTCGAACAGATTTCCGCGCATCAGGTATTCCATCATCTGAGTGTTGTCGTTCACAAGCTGAATCATTCCCCTTAGCGAGGAGACCCCCTCGTTCCCCGGGTGGAAATCCACCCAGAGCGTCCGGAGTCTGCGAATCTGTTCCACTAGTTCATATTCCCCGGCGATTGACGCTGCGTTGAGCTGTTCATCCAGGAAATGAATTTTTACCATCTCAATCTGTCCCAGCGGAACCTCCACTGCTTCCCGGATACAGTCCAGCATAGACTCCAACTCATACATCGCACCGAATTGAGCCGCAGCGCAGGACAGCCCCCGGAATTTCAGGCTGGCCAGCAGAGTTTTTCGCACATCCTCCCCAACCGCCGGCTCTACCGGCATGGCACGCCAGAATGTATACTCCTTTTTCACCCGGCGGAGCAGTTTTTCATGGGTTTCCCCCGGAATGATCCCGCAGCGCTCCAAAAGCGCAAGCCGGGCTATCAGAACGCTAGGATTTTGGTAGGGGTCCGGCGCAGCTTCAATGATGCGAATTAACAGCTCACTGCTTCGGAAATCGCTCAAAGCCCGGTGCATAAACGTGGAAAAGCTTTCTCCCGCATTTTCCCAGAGCTCGCCGGCAACCTCCATGCAGTCGTCCTCGTCCAGATAAAAGAGGAACAGAAATTCCTTGATAAGATCGGGATACATGGGGGAAATCACACCGTCAACGGGGATCAGACTCTGGAGAATATCTGCCAGGAGCGCGTTAGCGGTCTCCTTTCGCTGCCGTCCGGGCAGAGCATCCCGGCCAAGCTGCCGGCGGACAAGCTGCCAGTCCTCCCGGTACCGTTCCGGTATGGCGTTAATCTGGAGGCCATCCCCGGCGACTGCCCGTACCAACAGCCGGATCAATGCGGAGCAGGCCCGCTTGTCCTCACCCATCAACGTCATCCAGCGCGTTTGTTCCCGCAGGAGCACCCGCTCCAGAATCCCGTTAAAGGAGTCATACCGCTGGGTTTGACAGCCGTTGTCAATCCAGCCCTCCACAAACAGTTGTACAAACAACGGCCGGTAGTGCAGTGTTTCGAATTTGCTCCAATACTCCTCCCGCAGCCGCTCGTCGCGCTTCCGATCTGGGGGCAGTTTGTGAGACGCGCACACTTCCCCAATCAGCTCGGATACCGCATTGTCATCCAAATCCCCAAGTTCTAAAAACGGCCCAAACTTCATCTGTTCAAACAACGCCCGGTTGGCGGGACCCATCGCGGATGCCATACGTTCATACCAGGAGCCAAGCCCCACGCCGCTTTCGCGTTCAATCAGAAGAAGCCGCAGACGAAAGGGGGATGCCTGGAATTTCTGCAAAATGGCGCTGATGATGGCAGCCACTTGGGTTTCCCGGCCCATGATGTAATCAACAGCGATCAGAGTATTGCAGCTGGGCGCAAATTTTTCCGCATCCGCCGCCGTGGCGCGGTCATGGACGAAAAAGGAATACCAGTGTGCCTGGTTGCGTTTCATCCACTCAAAAACAAGTCGGCTTTTTCCGCTTCCTGCTTGTCCCGCAACGGTCCACCATTGAATCTGGGGTTCCGCCGCTAAAAAGCAAAGAAACTGCTCTGTCTCCGGCTGCCTTCCCACAAAGGCGAGGGTTTCGTTGGCGTAATGGTATTGACCTAAGGTGCCCTCCGCGGCCAATCTCGCTCCAAACACGGTCCGACCCACAAAAGACGTGCTCTTTTGAAAGCAGGCAATTCGATACTGAATCATTTCTTCCAAAAACAGCGGCAAATCATCATAATCATTGCCATAGTCGACAACAATAATATTTTCCGGCAAAGAGCCGGCCGCTTCCCCGCTTCTTTTCAGATAGAAATAGGCCTCCTGAATCCCAAGTTTATCGTGCATGAAACGGGTCAGGCGGGAGATATTCTCATCTTCCATCGTCTGCCCACACCCGATAAAAATCAACGTAGAAGTTCCAAACAAGTTTTGAATGAATTGCGCGCCCTCATCCTGATAAAGCGCCCGATACTGCTCTTTGTCCGCAACAATGTCGTCTATTCCCAGCGCACTGCTATACATCCCATGAAGATGCACAACCAAACTGGATTCCCCCGCTTGAAGCATATTCAAGATTTTCCCCGGCTGACGATAGGTGACGGAATCCAAACCCGCAGACTGCTCCAGCAGAGTGTCGTAATTGGTGGTGGTCAGAACGTCCCGCGTGACCGCTGTTTGTTTCAACGTTTGCGCCAGAAACTGATTTTGAACCGTAAGAGACTCGATTGATTCCTGCATCCACGCCTGATATACGCCCTGCTTCCGGCAAAGCTGCATAATTTCTCCGCATAGTGTGACCAGCTCCTCCGCCGAAGTAGAGGCATCCAAGCGCTCTTTCAAGGTTGCGGAAAGAGAATGGTCTTGTACTGCCTCAAGCCCTGCCCGGAGCCAATTTGTCCATCCAATTGGTTTTCCGACAAGGGCGGAGGAAATGCCGGCCCCGAATACATATGTGATGCGGCGGTGTTCAAGGGCCATCATCAGAGAAGAAATGTTTTGAATGGTATTCTTCACAGTATAATCCTTCCTTCCGTATATCTGCACATCCCGTAGCAAGTTTCTGCACTGAATTCATTATAAACGACTTCCAATTTTTTGTAAATATCAAACGCTCTCCTGTATGAAATTCGACAATAGAATTATCATCCCGAAGGAAAAAATTCCTTCTATGGATTGAAAAGAAATGCAGGGAGGGATGCCCTCTCCGTGGGACAGGGGAAATATATGAATAGAAGCCACCCCTCAAATTGATAACAGTTTGATAACTCTGCTGCCTCCCACTGGATATTGAGGCCAGCATACGGTATTGTGTGTCGCTGAAAGGAGGCGCTGCACAATGGCAAAACGCAGAGCAAACGGCGAGGGGAACATCCGCAAGCGCAAGGATGGACGCTGGGAAGGGCGCTACACCGCCGCATACGACCCAGCCACCGGCAAGCGGATCACAAAGAACGTTCTGGGCAAGACCCAGGCAGAGGTCAAGGAGAAGCTGGCAAAGGCCATCGCTGACAACCAGCAGCTGGACGTCACCAAAACGAACAACTACACGGTGGCAACTTGGCTCACCACCTGGTACGAGGTCTACGCCGAACCCCGGCTCCGGCCCAACACAAAATTGTACTACCAGAACTACATCAACAACCATATCATCCCCGGCATCGGCAGTATCAAACTGGAGAAGCTGACCACGATCCAGATCCAGCGGTTCTACAACAACCTCCAAAAGAGCGGGCGTGTCCAGCGTGACAACCAAGTTGAGCTGAAAGACAAAAGCCTCAGTCCCAGAGTAGTGCGAGGCGTTCACACTCTCCTGAGCAACTGCCTGGATCAAGCAGTGGCGGAGCGGCTGATTCTGGTGAATCCTGCCAAGGGCTGCAAGCTCCCAAAGCTGGAGAAAAAGGAGATGCAGATTCTACCACAGGAGAAAATCGGCCTCTATCTGGCAGAAGCAGACCGTCGCGGCCTCCTCGCCCTGTTCTACCTGGAGTTGGCCACCGGCCTGCGGCGGGGCGAGCTGCTGGCGCTCCTCTGGACTGACCTGGACGCAGAAGCCCGGACGATCTCTGTGACAAAGCAAGTCAATCGGATCAACGGCGAACTGGTGGTCAGCCAGCCCAAGACACAGAACTCCATCCGCACGCTGGCGATCCCGCAGCAGGCGGTAGACCTGTTAATAGAGGAGCACCGAAAGCACCCTGGAAACCAGTACATGTTCCCCTCACCCAAAACCGGCACCATGTACGACCCGGACGCTTTCCGCCGCATCCACGACAAAATCCTAAAAGCCATCGGCGCGGAACACGTCCGCTTCCACGACATGAGGCATCTTTTCGCCACGTTGTCTCTCAAGAACGGCGTAGACGTGAAAACCCTCTCCGGAGCCCTGGGTCACTACTCCGCAGGATTCACGCTCAACACCTACACCCACGCCACCGCCCAGATGAAGCAGGACGCAGCAGACACCATCGGCGCAGTCATCAGTCAAGCGATGTAACAAAAATATTCCATAACACGGCAGCACCGGACGAGAAGATCCCGTCCGGTGCTGTCCCGTCCTATCCAAGTCTATCCCCGTGTGGGTCACGGTGTGGGTCTACCCCAGAACCGCAAAATCCAATCCACTCAAAAAGTTGCAAAAACAAGAGAAAACCCATCAAATCCATTCAGATTTGATGGGTTTTGGTGGAGACTACTGGACTCGAACCAGTGGCCTCATGCGTGTGAAGCATGCGCTCTAACCAGCTGAGCTAAGCCTCCATGTGACGGGAAGCGATCCCTTCCCGTCGTGGTGACGCGTACGGGAATCGAACCCGTGTTACCGCCGTGAAAGGGCGGTGTCTTAGCCGCTTGACCAACGCGCCAAGGGCTTGGTCCAAAATGAACCAATGGTAGCGGCGACTGGATTCGAACCGGTGACACTTCGGGTATGAACCGAATGCTCTGGCCAACTGAGCTACGCCGCCATATTAACCGCCAAACCGATCAGGCAGGAGTTAGTATACCCCAAAATGTTCCGCTTGTCAAGAGCCCTTCCTATATTTTTCTTGCAAGGCAGGCGTTAATATTAGGTTGCACAAAGCCAAACGGCCAGATGCAGCCTAATTCTTTTGTATATCACACCTCCAAAAAGCTCAAGAAGGGCCTGAAAATGAAAGTTAAAAGCATTAAATACGCCTGGATTGAGGCAAACAAGATTTTCCCCACTGATAATAAGTATGACACCTACCGCAGCAAATGGGCAGGCTATTCCATTTATTACAGCACCGCCGGCGGTGTGAACGCGTGGAGCGGTGGCCTAAAAATTTGCCTGGAAGCCAACCTGCCGGACGGCAAAAACATCAATATTTGGCTCCAGGACCCATGGAGGCTGCCGCCAGTGACAGCACCGAGGAAATCGAGGACAATTCCTGATAGTGATGGACGTTGGAGCGATGCGGATAATCTCCCCAGGCAGGGCGCTGCGGCCCCGATAGGAGGCATAAAATCTTGCCATTAGCTCCGCGGGATGGGAGATCAGTATTTTCCAGTTTTTTGATACGGGAGTATGAATGGGCGCTGGGAACCGACGTATGTAAAATGGTACACAGCAGAATTTCCTCTGCTGAAGCGGCAGGAATGGCGCAGGCGCTGTATGATCAGTACGTCTCCGACCACAGGAACAGAGCGCCGTAAGCACTCAACAGAAATGCGCCTCCCCAAGCGGGGAGGCGCAAAGTATATTCAGAGGTTATCCCTTGCAGTGCGCCAGAACGAAGGACGCCATTTCGTCAATGCAGTCCTCGGTTTGGGGATAAACGCCGGTGTTGTCGAAATAGGCGTGACCAAAGCCCTTATAGAGCACCATCTTTGTTTCTACGCCCGCCTTGTGGAGCTTCACGCCGTAGCCAAGGGTCTCCACCTTCAGGAAGTCGTGCTCGCCTACCGTCAGAAAGGTGGGCGGGTTCCGGGAGGGATCACGGGTGTACGGGTTCAGGTAGTCCGTGCGGACGTCCCTGGTGCCGAGGATCGGCTCCAGGCCGCTGCTCATTCCGGCGAACATCCCCAGCATTTTGCTCAGCCCCCGCTTCTGCCTGGGAGCCATGTCGAATTTCTTCATGCCTTCATTATAATATTCATCCTCCACCATGGCCATGTTCACCGTGGGGTAGAGGAGAAGCTGGCCCTTGATGTACCTTCTGCCGTCCTCCCAGTCCCGGGTGGTGCAGTACTGGGCCAGGTTGCCGCCCGCGCTGTCGCCGGCGACGAAGATATTGTGCGCCTTCTCCCCGAATTCGTCGGCGTTATCCCCGATCCAACGGGCCACCCGATAGCAGTCCTCGTGTCCGGCGGGGTAGGGGTTCTCCGGCGCCAGCCGGTAATCGACAGACACCGTCCACATGCCGGCCTTGGCAACGAACATCTTCACGGATTCTTCCACCACGTCCGGAGAGCCGCCGAAGAAGCCGCCGCCATGGATATAGTAGAAAATGCCCTCCGGTACGGCTTCCGCGCCGGGCTTTTTATAGATCCGGATGGGGATGTCATAGCCGTCCTCCGCTTTGACCGTGCGCTTATCAATGGAAATCGGCGCGTCCACGCAGGGGACGCTCTTAACGCCGTTGAACATCTGCCGGAGATTCGCGATGCCCTTCTCCGAGGTGTCCATCTTCATCAGGAAGGAGGGCATCCACGCCATCATCCGCAGGGCCTTCTTCTGGTCCCGGTAGAGCCGGGGGTCCATTGCCCCTTTCTCGTCGCAGTCCGGCAGGTTTTTCACCAGCAGCGGCGCACCGTGGTAGTCCTCCAAAGTCTGGCGGTCCTTCAGCGCCCGAACAAGGCTCTCCTCGTATTGCTTTGCCATATTACCCATTCTCCTTTTTATAGCGGAGGGTTCTCTCGTCGGAGATCACGCCTTCAAAGTTTAAGCCGAAGCCAAAGTCATAGACATGGCCTTCCCCGTCCCGGTAGCATTCCATGTCGAAGGCGACGTCCTCCTGCTGCCGCTCCACCGTGGACATATCCTTGGGCAGCTGGATGGGAAGCAGACCCTCCGGGGTAAACGTCCCTGTCAGGACATCCGTCACCGCCTGGGGCTGTACGCCGTATTCCACCAGAATAGCGTCGCAGTAGGGCTCCAGCTCCGCCATGACCATAGGATTTTTCAGGGTGATGACGGCGATAACGGGTTTCTCTCCCATGCGCCTCTTGGTTTCGATGACGTTATCCAGGTCCTGCTCGTTGGCGGTCTGGTTCCACTTGCCGCGATAACTCCGGTCGGCGGTCTCCTCCAGAGGATCTCCGCCCGCAATGCTGTGCTCACGGGCGTCTGCCGCCTGATAGGGACGGTATTGGAGGCTGATGGGCACATAGCCGCTGCCGCCCCGGCTGCGGTCCTCCGGGCTGTAGCCGATGCTGATGGGGGATTCCAGGTAGCACACCGCCACGTCCGCTTCCTCCGGGGCGTCTACCAGGGTGAAGCGTTGGGCAAGGCTCGCCTTTCCGGCCGGCGTAACGGCCTGCTCGGGGGCCGGCATACTCATGAAGTCCAGGTAGGAGCGGATAAACCGGTCGGGGACATAGACCTTCTTGCGGGAAGCCAGGGGCAGGGTATGATTTTTATTTTTCAGCATGGTAATGGAGCGAAGCTGGGACCGGTAGCCCTTTTCCACAAACTCCGGACAGCCCACGATTTTTTCGGAGGTTTCCAGGTCCAGGTAGGGGTTCTCAAACAGGCCTGTGCGGAAGATGTTCAGCAGCAGCCGGTAGGCGGACCGGCGGAACCGGGCGGCAGCCGCCTCTTCCCCGTACTTTTCACACAGCATCCGGTAGGCCTCCAGCACGGGCCCGGCGTCGTTATTGCCGCCGAACTGATCGACCCCCGCCTCCAGAGCCTTGCAGTGCCGCTGGGCCTCGGTAAGGCCCTCCACACCCCAGCACTTTCCGGCGAAAGCCTCCTCCGTGGGGCCCATGTCGTGGGTGATGCCCCAGTCGGTGCAGACCACGCCCTCATAGCCCAGCTTCTCCCGGAGGAGATCGTTGATCGGCCAGCGGTTGTAGGAATTGCCCACGTTTTCCCCGTTTTTCTGGTCCACGCCGTAGGAAATGGTGTAGTAGGGCATGACGGCGCTGGCCTTCTTCGTCGGCCCGTCCAGGGAGAAAGCGCCCTGGGTAAAGGGCTTCAAGTGCTCCTGGAAATTGTTCCCGGGGTACACGGCGTACTTGCCGTAGGCGTAGTGGGCGTCCCGGCCGCCTTCGCCGGAGCCGCCGCCGGGGAAGTGCTTGACCATGGTGTTGACGCTGCCGCTGCCCCACCCACCGGCGCTGCCCTTGGTAGTCTGGAAGCCGTCGCAGTAGGCCTTGGCCATGTCGATGGTCATCCGGGTGTGCTCGCCGAAGGTATCCGCAAACCGCATCCACCGGGGCTCGGTGGCAAGGTCGATCTGAGGGGACAGGGCGGTGGCGATGCCCAGAGCCCGGTATTCCGCGGCGCCGATCTCGCCGAATTCCCGGACGGCCTCCGGGTCAAAGGAGGCGGAAAGGCCAATGCCGTTTGCCCACTTGGAAATGGGCTCTCCGGTCACGCCCATGTATTCCGCCATGGAGCCCGCGCCGTGGCGGGGATCGGAGCTGTTGTTGGCGGGAATGCCGAAGCCGTCGCTTTCCGCCAGCGCCTGGATTTGGTTGTTCCAGCGCACGGTGGCTTCCGTGCTTTCCAGGCCCATGATCAAGACGTGGCGGATCTTGTCTTCCGCAATGAATTTCTTCTGCTGATCCGTCAGCGCCCAGGGCTTTGCGCCGCTCTCTTCGTAGGATTTCCCTCCGTAGGTGCCGCCGAAGGCGGCCGCCAGGGGGCCTTTGGCGGGAATCAGCTGGTGGGCGCTGTAGAGCATCAGCCCCGCGATGTCGCGGATGGACAGCCTGCCCGCCAGATCCTTTGCCCGGTCTTCATAGGAAAGACGCCAGTCCTCGTATGGCGCCAGTTCTCCGGTGCCCAGGAAGTCCTTAAAGGCGCAGCCGTCCACCTCCAACAGGGCGACGCGGCTGTTTTTTCCCAGCCCCAGGGTTTTGCCCCCTTGGTTTTCAATAATAACGTAGTCTTCTTTTTCAAGGGATCGCCATTTTCGTGTCATAAAAACGTCCTTTCTTGTGCCTTTTTGCGGTAGAGAATACTCCGAAGCACTTCAAAGATGGCAAGGGACAGCAGCACGCCCACGGTGACGTCGCTGCTGAAATGCGCGCCCATAAACACCCTGCTGATGCCGACCACGGCGCACCAAATGTAGACGATGACATGTAGCAGCTTTTCCTTGCCTTTCAGCGCCGGAATCATAGGCGGCAGCAGCATCAGCAGGATCACCCCGGCGGAGTTCATGGAGTGTCCGGAGGGGAAGGAGGCGTAGATGTTGTTGAAGCCGCCCCGGGGCACGATCTGGTACCAGCGGGTGAACTCATTGACCGGGTCGGTCATTTCCCGGAACCGCATCCGGCTCCAGACGGTCTTCACCGAGTTCATGATGAGAATGACCAACAGGAAATACAGCAGCGCGGTGGCGGCGTACTTCAGCGCCAGAGCCCGATTCTCCTCGGGTACGGATCTTGCGATCCAAATACCCAGGGCCGCGATGGCGAGCCCTATCACTGCCGCCCACACCGGGGACACATGCGCCAGGTTTTCCCGGAGGTAGTTGTAGGTCATGAATCCGCCCATGGCGGCGATGGCGGCGAACAGCAGCCCGGAGCCCGCCGCCGCCAGGACGTTCAGCGCGGTATTCTTCCGCGTGCGGAACCGGAACAGAAGGGCGCAGGCCGCCGCGGTCAGGGTCGTGAAGGGAATCTCGCCCACCACCTCAAACACTCTTGCCCAGGCGGGCTTTTTCGCGATGGCCATGGAGATCTGCAGGTCCGTAAAGGTAAAAATGAGCAGCAGGGCAAGGCCGGCGGCGAATACGATGCGGCGTTCTTTCTTTTCCACGTCTTCTCCTCCTTCTTTTAGTGCTGCACGTTCTGGCTTGCCATCATTTCCATCAGGTTAAAGGGAGGAAGGATGCTGTCGATCAGAGCGTACAGCTTATCGTCGTACCTTTCGCGAACGGCGCACTCCCGGTCAAAGATCATGGTCGGCTCCGCCGTCTCCGTAACGCCGTCCCACCGGGGCAGATCCTTCTGGGTGGGAACGCCGGTGCGGGCGAAGGCCATGAACGCGCCGAACATCTTCGCCTCCAGCTCCTCCGAGACATCGGGGATGGCGCAGACCTCCACCTTGTCCGTATTGTGGAAGAAGAAGGGAATATCAGAGCAGTGCCACGCGATCTTATCGCCCATGGGGAACTCCAGGGTGAAGTTGTACAGGTAGGTCCCCGCCTTGCCGCACCGGGCGTGAAGGGCGGCCAGCTTCTTGCTGGGGACGCGCATGACCCGGTCGAGGAAGAGAAGGTCGGATGGATGCTTGCCGGGGTAGGCCTCCCGGAAAGCGGCGATCATTTCCCCGGCGTGTTCTCCGCAGACCTGGGCAATGGCGGCCTTCGTTTCCGCCTCGGAAACGGTCTTCTTATCAAAGGGAGCGGGGGCGAAGGCGAATTCTCCGAATACGGAGCCGATCATCAAGGGGATCTCCCCGGCGGTTTCCCGGAAGCCGTGCTGGAGGGGATTCCCCAGGAACCAGTCGTTCACCACCGGCGCGCCGCCCACATATCCTCCGGCCGCGGCCACGGCGGGCGCCGCTTTCGTATAGGCCTGCACGAGTTGGGGATAGGGGATGGTCTCCAGGGCTTCCACATCCTTGTCCGTCAGTCCCAGCTGGGAGAGCATGGCCCCGACGATGGCGGCGCCGTTTCCCGTGCAGGAGGGCATCAGCTGCTCGTCCGCCACGCCGCTCATAATCAGCCCCTTATGGAACAGGCCGTCAGCCGCAGGGATCTGCATCAGATCGGCCACTTTCATGCCGCCGCCGGACTGACCAAAGACCGTCACATTGCCCGGGTCGCCGCCGAAGAGGGCGATGTTGTCGTGGACCCACTGCAGGGCGGCCACCATGTCGGCGTGGCCGGCGTTTCCGGAATTTTCATATTTTTCGCCAAAGGGAGAAAGGTCCAGATACCCCAGGATGTTCAGCCGGTGGTTCACGGAAACCACCACCACGTCGCCGTCCACGCACATATTCCGGCCGTCATACGCCGTCTGCTCAATGGAAGATCCGGCGAAGTAGCCGCCGCCGTGGAGCCAGACGATCACTGGCTTCCCGGCGTCCTTGTCCAGCGCCGTCGTCCAGATGTTCAGGTTCTGGCAGTGCTCGTCCATGGGCCAATACCGGTGGGGCACCATCAGCTCGGCGCTGGGGGTATCCTGGGCCATCAGGGGACATACGAAGCCGTAGGAAGTCGCGTCCTTCACGCCCTCCCAGCGGGCGGGCGCGGGCATCTGGAACCGATCCGCATGGGCGTAGGGAACGCCCTTGAAGATATACGCGCCGTCGTAATAATACCCTTTCAGTTTGCCGGAAGTGGTTTCCAGTACCGGCACATCGTCATAACGGAAAGTTTTGACCATATTCATTTCCTCCTGATGTCGAATTACAGTTTGCCTTTCTGCTCACGCTTTTCCAGATCAGCCATGACCTGAGGATAGATCTTATCCAGCTTGTAGAACGCATACAGAATGGGCAGTGCGATCAAAAAGGGCAGGGGCGCCAGCAGATAGAGATTGCGGATGGCGGAAACGGCGGAAGCGTTCTGGACGGCGGCAAGGCCGTCGTAGCCCGCAGCGCCAAGGATGCCCATGGCAATGGCCATGCCCGCGCCCGCGCCGATCTTCGCGCCGAAGGTGGTGCTGGAGTAGAGCATCCCTTCCACCCGTTTGCCGGTCTTCCACTGACCGTATTCGATGGTGTCGGCTACCATGGCGAACAGAGTGCCGGTGAGGCCGCCGCTGCCGATGCCCTTCACCACATTGCATACGATCAGCCAGCCGAAGCTTGTGGGATTCAGGAGCATGAGCGCCTGCCCCAGGACGCTGATGATGCTGCCCACCAGCGCGACATTGCGCTTGCCGAACTTCTTGCTCAGGGGCGCGACAAAGATCATGCAGATCAGGGTGGGGATCAGAGAAATGGCGGTCAGGAATCCAGCCATGTTTTCATCGCCCAGGATGTACTTCGCGTAGTAGGTACCCACGCTCATGCCCATCCCCATGCCCAGGGCGGTGACGACCCACACGCCTACGATGATCAGCCAGTAGTTATTCCGCATAATGAGGTGGAAGGATTCGCCCAGCGGTATGCTCTCCTTCTGCTGGGAGCTGATCTGCACCCGCTCCTTGGTCTTAAAGAAGCAGGCCAGGAACAGGGCCGCGGCGATGACGCCATAGATAACGGAAACGATGATCCAGCTCTTCTGGTGGGAAGAACCGCCGACGGCGTTGATGAGGGGCAGGGTGAACGCGTTGATAATCAGGGAGCCCACCTGCGCCATGAACATACGGAAGACGTTGATAACGGTGCGCTGGTTCTGATCCCGGGTCATCAGGGAGGTCAGCGCGCCGTAGGGGATGTTGATCATGGTGTACAGGAAGGTGGTGACCAGGTTATAGGTGATAATTACAAAGATGTACTGCCCCGCAGGACCAATGTTGGGGACCAGAAAGACCAGCACGGTGGCAAGCGAAATAGGGATTGCAAGCCACAGCAGCCAACATCTGGCTTTGCCGTGTTTGGACTTTACCTGGTCCATGATAAAGCCCATGAAGATGTCGCTGAAGCCGTCGAATACGCGGGACAGGAGCATGATGGTGCCGATGATGCCGGCATTTAAGCCCAGCGCGTCGGTATAGAAGAAGGTGACGAAGGTGGATGTCAGCACCAGGATCAGGTTGCTGGCCAGGTCGCCGCCGCCGTAAGCGATCTTCTCACCTAAGCTGATGGGTTCCGTGTATTGACTTTTCGGAACTTTGGTTTGTACATGTTTGCTCATATTAAGCCGCCTCCTTAGCTTGATATGTGCTAATTATACAAAACGCGGCTGGTTCCAACAAGAGAATATCCTTTCCACTTTCCTTGGGTTTATTGCCGTTTTTTTCAAGGCGCGTCGAAAAAGATTTGCGGAGAGCACATAAATTGATGATAAAAAGGGCAAGAATTGAGGATTTCCGCAATCTTGCCCTTCACTCTATGATTTCCTTGTCCGAATCAGACAAACATCCTGGGGCGCGAGACTTGCTCGAATGTGCAGCTCACCCTCTGCTGTCGGCACCTGTTCCGTGCAGTATTGGGGACAGGCAAGCCGCTGGAGGAGCTCCCGCTCTTCCCGGGCCAGCGGACTGGGCGCGCCCATCCGCACCCAGTCGTCATAGCTGCTGCCGCCGGACCGGACGATTCCATATCGGCGGACCTGGTACGTTCCCTCCGGAAGATTTTTCAGCCGGATGTAGTACGCCCTGGATTCCCGGTGGATAAAGACCTGATCCCGGTCGGTTTTGCTGATATTTGCCACATGGCGGTAGCGGTACAGCAGATCGTAGTGGCTGTAGTTATAGAGAAAGATCTGGAACTCTTCCCCCTTTTGGGAAATCAGATACCCGTCGCCCTGCCCCAGCAGCTTGTCCCCCATCTGCGCAAGCAGCTCCAGGGCAAGGCAGGCGCTTTTGGGGATGCCGTCCTGGGTAAACAGGCCGAAGCCGCCGTGAAAGGTTTCCGGAGAGGGGGGCACCTCATCCAGACGGTCATTCAGGGAAAAGTACCCCATCGCACCGAGATTTTGGTTGTTTTCCAGAATGTTCTTAAATAGATAGGCGGATTTATAGCAGGTGTCGTTGCACAGATCCCGCTGCCAGATGTTGTTGCTCCATTCCTCCAGGATCAGCGGCATATTTTCCAGGCCGTCCCGCTTCAGGATAGCGCGGATCTCGGCCGTGGCATGGGCGAGGAAATTCTCGTCCTCACTGACGGCGAAGGGGAAGCTCTCGTTGTTGCCGATGAGCTTCATACCGTCTTCTTCCCGTTCCCCTACGGCGGCATAGCTGCGGAAGGAAAGGATATCCGGCATACAGTCCCGGCTGCGGCACATTTCCAGGTACCAGGGCCAGTAGAGCGGAAAGTTGACGCTGCCGGGGCCCACGATCATCGCCTGGGGCACGGCCTGCCGGATGGCGTGACAGGACGCGGCATAGACGTCCCCGTATTCCTCCCGGCTGCAAAGGCCCACGTCGATGAAATCCGGATTCAGCCAGGGGGAGAACAGCCACAGGGATACCGCTCTCTCGCCGTATCGCTCCTTCAGATGGGTCATCAGCGTGGTGATCAGCGCCTGCCAGCGGGCCAGATCCTTTGGAGCGGAGAGGATGCCTCCCCGCATGGAGCGCACGGCGGCGTTTTTGACTAAGAGCCCGGGCATAAAGCCCAGCTCCAGCATGGGCTTGGCGCCCAGGGAGAGGATAAAGTCGATGCCCTCGTCCACATAGGCGCAGTTGATCACCGGATCGCCGTTCATATCCAGACGCAGCAGGCACATGTCGTCGTCCAGAACGCCCTTGACCCGCAGGAACTCAAAGCCCACCGTCTCCTGCAGCCGGCGCAGCTCCTGCTGTATGGCGCCGTCTGTCAGGCTCCGGGCGTAGCCCGCGTTCAAAAGGCGCTTCCAATGGGCGGACAGGGGCTCTCTTTTCCCGGCGGCGTCCACGGTCAGTTACTGAACACGCTCCGCCGCGGCCGCGGCCGGCGGGGGTGCGGCATAGCGCAGCAGAGCGTCAAATACGCCGCTGCCTTCCTCCGGCATGTCCCACCTCGAGTTGGTTTCTCCCCAGCGGTTCAAAGTGCGGCGGTATTCTCCGGGAGTGACGCCCCGATAGCGCTTGAAGGCCTGAATCATCGCGTTGACATTGGGGAAGCCGCTTTCTTCGGCGATCCCGGAAAGCGTTCCCTGCCCTGCCAGCAGCCGGGCGGCATGGGACAGCCGCAGCAGCTCCAGGTAGCCGGTGAAGGAAATGCCAAGATACCGGGTAAAGCACCTGGAAAGGTAAGTCTTACTCAGAAAGGTGTGCTTCGCCAGATCCTCCAAGGTGATCTTTTCCCGGTAATGATTCTGGATGTACTGGGTGACCTGTCTCAGGGTCTGCTGGACATGGCCGTATTCCAGAGGATGCCTGTCGTCCAGGAAATAACGGTTCAGGTCCTCCAGAATGGCGGCGGCGCTGCTCTTGGAAAAGGAAACGCCGCTTTTGTCCCGTTTGTTGACGGTCTGAAACGCCCGGGCCAGATCCTGCCGCAGCACGTCAAAGGCCGGCTGTTTCTCTTCCACATAGAGGAAGGAGCGGCAGTTGACCCGATATTTCAGCAGTTCCGGGGCCACATTTCCCACAAACTCCGGCGTTGCCCAAAAGGACAGCGCGGCGGCGTCCTCGTCCAGCTCAAAGGACTGCACCTCGAAGCTGTTTACGGCGAAAATGTCCTTTTCCCGCAGGGTATAGGTCGTTTTCAAATCCGAGAAATAGACCCGGCCAGTACCCTGCAAAAGGAACACAAGCTCTAATTCCGGATGCCACAGCTCCCGGAGGTCGCTGCTGTGCAGCAGTGTAAACCAAAACTGCTCCAGACGGAACGCTTCCATTTGATCAGCTCCTCAGACTTTTTTACATTATAGCATTTGACATGTTGTCCCGCAAGGCATCAGAAGCGGTGGGCTGCCGCACCAAAGCCGGTCCCACAGGGACGAATGTGAATGAAGTGACCATTGCACTGCCCGACCGGGGATAACCCCTTAAAAGGCCCCATGAATTTGAGTGAATCGCTCAGATCGTTTGGTGCTCCCGCCGGTACTGTTGAGGCAGAATGCCCGTGACTTGCTGAAAGGTCTGTGAAAAATAGCTGCTGGAGCAGAAGCGCAGGCGTTTGGCGATGTCCTGAACAGGATCTCTTGTGGTGGACAGCAATAATTTAGCTTTCTCAATTCTGGCAAATTTGATGTAGTCGATAATGCTGAATCCGGTTTCCTTTTTGAATTTTCTTGAAAGATAGTAGTCCCTGTATCCCACCAGCGATGCTAACTGTTTCAGTGAGACTGGTTCCTCCAGATGCATTTCGATATACTCACAGCAGGCTCTGACCTGCTTGGATCGCTCCGTATCGACCCGATGCTTGTGGACCCGATGGATGAAATCGCTATACATCTCGTGGTTAATACCGGTCAGCTCAGCAATGGTGCGGCATTGAATCATACTCTGGATATAGGAATCCCCCAGAGCGTAGGCATTTTCCGGCGACAACCCACCTTCAATGGCAGCCCGGACGCACAGAGAAGTGAATACTGCGCAGCTGATGACAGCCTGTTCCATGGGCTTGCCGGAGTTAATGCGGACGCCGCTGCTCAGTTCGCTGGCCCGGTCCGTGGCAGACTGATAGTCCAGATTTCCCTCCCGCACCATCCACAGCAGAGTCTGCTCAGCGCTGTAGGTGCGGTGGCGATCCTTCGGGCGGAGCGCTCTCTGGGGGGCACTGCCGCCGATCTCCCCCTCCTGGAACTGGATGTCGCTGCGTTCCAGCTTCTCGCCGGTAGCGCAGTAATGGAGCATCAGGCCATACTGAAAAAACAGGGACGTCGCTACCACAGGGAGATCGTGCAGCAGCGCTCCCAGGCGGGGCTTGAAGTCCAGCGGGATGTCGAACTCCCGCAGCGCGTCTCTCAGTCCCTGCAGGCTGAGCTCTGAGCTGAACACCGGGCCGATAACATGCATTTTGTGAAGCGCTCCGTCTTGCTGTTCAAAGGCGGCGCACCACATCAGCCCCAGGGGCGCACCGAGGATCAGCGGAGCGGTATTCTGTCTGCCGTACTCCAGCATATATGCCTTGCAGCCGGTGGATTCAAAAACAACGTCCAACACCAGCTCCGGACAGTTGGTCTGCATCAGGTGTCCTCTGGCGGCGTATGTCCATAAATAGACGGATGCGCCGCAGGTCAACATTTCCCTCAGCAAAAGCAGCTTTTCTTCCCGACTTATCGACGATTCCTCCATAGCATCCCAGCCTCCCAGACGCAGGTTTCTTTTAGTGTATCATGAATTCGATATTGATGCAATATATTAAATCTATTTTGGAAATATGTTTAATATATTGTGTTGAAAGCTAAATTATAGCTTTACACCAAAGCGGTCCGCTCCTATAATCAAATCAAGCAGTGAGGAATAGGTTTCCTCGCAATTTGAAAAGGAGAAGAGAATTATGGCAGGGAAAATTGAGAAAGTAAGGAACCCCGACAAGTTGGGACTGGGACGGCTCCTGCTCTGGAAGTCCTCGGATATTTCCGCGGCATGGGTCAACGTGATTACCTTGAATTTCCTGTCCCTCTATTGCAGCGACACGCTGGGCATCAACATCGGCGTTGTCAGCACGCTGCTGCTGGCCAGCAAGATCGTGGACGGCTTTACCGACGTTTTTGCCGGATGGCTGGTGGACAACACCCATACCAAATGGGGGAAGGGACGCCCATACGAGCTGGGCATCGTAGGCATGACCATCTGCTCAATATTGATTTTTGCGGGCAATCCGGCATGGAGCAGCGTGGTCAAATGCGCGTGGATCTTCTGCATGTACACCTTCACCTTTTCCATCTTTGCCACGCTGCGGCAGGCTGCCGGCAATCCCTATACGATCCGTCACTTCAGCAACAACAAGACGCTGCTGACCAAGGTTTCCTCCTACGGCGGCATCGTAACCATGGCCGGCTCAATGATCCTCAATATTGTGTTCCCCATTCTGCAGGCCCGCATCGCCACCAGCGCCTCGGGCTGGACCGCCGCCGTCGCGCTGGTCATGATCCCTGCTACCCTGATCGGGCTCCTGCGCTTCATTTTCTGCAAGGAAGACCCCAGTGTGGACGCCACCTCGAAGCAGGACCCCATCAAGCTGAAGGAGATATTCATGCTCTTCCGCCGCAACAAGTACGTCTGGTTCTACGCTGTCATCATGCTGTGCTATAACATTATCACCAATCTGGCCGTCGGCTCCTATTATTTCAAGTGGATCGTAGGCGATGTGAGTATGATGGGTATTCTCTCTGCCGGCGGTATGCTGCTGCTTCCTATTATGCTGGTCTTCCCGTTCATTATGAAGAAGATCGGCTCCATGGGTAAGATGATCACCTATCTGTGCGGGATCAGCATTGTGGGTTTCCTGATCGCCTTTTTCTCCGGATCCAACATGATGGGGGTTATGCTGGGCTATGTTATCGGCCAGATCGGCACGCTGCCCATCGCCTACTATGGCGTTTTGTTCATTATGAATATCTGTACTTACAATGAGATGCAGGGAATGCCCCGTATGGACGGCTCTTCTGCGATCCTTGCCAACTTCTGCTCCAAGGCGGGCGGTGCAATGGGCGCGTGGATCACCGGTATCCTGCTGATGCTGGCCGGTTACGTCTCCGCCGAGGGCGTCAGCTCTCAGCCCGCCAGCGCTCTGATGATGATTCGGATCGACTTTGCTATTGTTCCCATTGTTCTTCTGACCATTATTGCGGTATGCTGCCTGGCCTTCTCCCGGCTGGAACCGCAGGTTGCTGAGTTTGAGGCAAAGAAAAAGGCGGCTGAAAATACCGCCGCGCAGTAAATAAGGATGATTCTCCCCCTCACGCAAGGCGGGCAGCGGCCACCGGCTGCTGCCCGCCGTAATCTACTTTTCTGAAAGAGGAGGCTTTGGCATGAGAGCTATTTCACTGAGAACCGAATACCGCCGCAATCCGCTGGGCATTGACGAGCGGCGGCCTCAATTCACCTGGAAGTGCGCGGACGGCGCGGAGCAGCGCGCTTATCGGGTATGCGCAGTGAGCGCGGCGGGCCGTGTCCTGTTCGACAGCGGCCGGATAGAGAGCGGCCGGATGCGCTGCGTGTATGCGGGGGAACCGCTGTGCTCTATGGAACGGGTGAGCTGGAATGTGACACTTTGGGATGAGAACGGTCAGGGGCATGTTTCCGAAAGCGTGTGGTTTGAGACCGGTCTGGATGCCGGCGACTGGCGGGCAAAATGGATCTGCGGCGTGGATACGGCGAAGCGTGAGCGCCTGCCCGCCGACTATTACCGGAAAACCTTTATTCTGGAAAATATTCCGCAGACAGCTCGTTTGTATGCTTCCGCCCGCGGGATGTATGCCGCGTTTCTCAATGGGAAGCGTCTGCCCGGCGTATTGGCTCCCGGTTGTACGGAGTATGAGAAGCGGCTTTATTACCAGACATACGATGTAACGGAATACCTGCGGTCCGGAGAAAACACCTTGGACTTTGTTGTCGGAGACGGCTGGTATAAGGGCAAGCTTGGCAGCACCAACAACGAATACTTTTTCGGGGAACAGACGGCCCTCCTGGCGCAGCTGGTACTGACAGATCATGCCGGGCGGAAAACCGTGATCGGAACGGACGAGAGCTTTCTCTGGTGCAATGACGGCCCCATTGTCTATACCGACTTGAAGGACGGGGAAGTGTACGACGCCCGCAAAATTCCCGGTTATGGCGCGCACGCGCGGCTGGCGGACTTTGGGGATCTGCCCACGGCGTCTCCGGCGGATGGGATCGCGGAACATGAGACCTTTACGCCTGAGCTGCTAATCAGCCCCAGCGGGGCAAAAATTCTGGACTTTGGGCAGAACCTGGCTGGATACATCCGGTTTTCTATTTGCGGCAAACCGGGACAGACGATCCGCCTGCGGATGTGCGAGGCACTTGACCAGGGGGAGTACAACAATAATACCCTGCTGCATGTCCTGCCGGATCTTCCGCCCACGAAGCAGGAGATCGTCTATACCTGTGCCGGAGGGAGGGAACGGTTCCAGCCGGAATTTTTCTATTCCGGCTTCCGGTACGCATTGGCGGAAGGAATGGAGCAGATTGATCCTCATGATTTTGAGGCGGTGGCAGTTTACAGCGATTTGGAGTTCGTGGGCGATTTCCGGTGTTCCAACGAGAAGGTCAACCAGTTCCTGCGCAACACCCGCTGGAGCCTGAAAAGCAATTTTGTGGACATCCCCACCGATTGTCCCCAGCGGGAAAAGGCCGGCTGGACAGGCGATGCCCAGGTTTTTGCCGGGACCGCCAGCTATCTGGCTGACACCGCTGCGTTTTACCGCAAGTGGCTGCGGGATGTGCGGGACTGCCAGCGGGAAGATGGGCGGGTAGACAATGTCTGCCCGAAGGTTCGGGGCGTGGACAACCGGGACGCTCTCAATGGAGCCAGCGGCTGGGCCGATGCGGCAATCATCCTCCCCTATACCTTATGGAAGCTGTATGGGGACAGCCGATTTATTACGGAAAACTACGAATTGATGCACGGCTGGAAGGAATACGCCGTCAAAGCCGCCGCGGATAAGTCCTTCTATCATCTCCCGGACGGGCACCCGCTCAAGGGGATGATCGCGCCGTTCCTGCTGCCGGATTCCCCGTATAACCAGTATATCATCGAAAGCGGCCTGCACTGGGGCGAGTGGTGCGAGCCGGAGGGCGACCCCACCAAGGAGCTGATCCGTCCCAAACAGGAGGTCACAGCGGCCTACCTCCACTACTCCATGACGCTGCTGGCGGAGATGCTGCGGGAAACCGGCCGGACAGAGGAAGCCGCCCAGTGCGAGGAATACGCCGAGGGGGCGCGGAACGCTTATCAATTCCATTTTGTGAAGGATGGGGAAATCAACGCTCCCCGGCAGGCTCCCATGGTGCGGGCGCTGGCGCTGGGGCTGCTGGAGGGAACAGAAAACGAAAAGGCTGCCGCCCGGCTGAACGCGGATGCCATTGCGCGGGACTATAAGGTGGGCACCGGGTTTCTCTCCACGCCGTTCGTGCTCAGTATGCTTGTAAAGTATGGCTATACGGATACGGCCTACCGGATGCTGGAGAACACCGCCGCTCCCGGCTGGCTGGCCATGGTGGAGCAGGGAGCCACCACGGTGTGGGAGACCTATAAGGCTTATGACGAGGAGGGGCATCCCCTGCTCCAGTCCATGAACCACTATTCTCCCGGTGCGGTCTGCGCATTTCTGTTTGAGACAGTCTGCGGCATCCGGGTCTCCGGCGAAAATCATTTTGTTCTCGCGCCTGTTCCCGGCAGGACACTGACCTATGCCCAGGCGGCATATGACTCGCCTTATGGGCGAATAACCAGTAAGTGGGAGCAGACGGCGGAGGAGACTCAGTTCAGCTTTGCGATCCCCGCCAACACCACGGCCGAGCTCCATCTGCCGGACGGGCGGACGGAAACACTTGGCTGGGGGACCTATCAATATGTTTGCAAGGAGAAGCGGCATGATTTATAATATTAGCATGAGAATAGGGTACCTGTTGGAAAACGAAGAAGCCGTTGCTGTTTTCGACCAATTTCTCCCCGGTATGCGGAAGATGGCGGAGAGCAATCCCCAGGCGAAGCAGCTCTCTGTAGAGCAGCTGGTCCGCTATTCCCGGCTGCCCCAGGGCAGGGAGCTGCTGCCCAAGCTGGACGCCGCCCTCGCCGCGCTGAACACACCGGAAAACGCTGTCAGCCCCAGCGAGGCGAAACAGATCGAACGGTTTCTCGCCCTGGACGCTGCGGACAGAGAAAAGGTTCCCGCCCCGGAAACCCACCATCAGGACGCCGTCTATCCCGGACAGCCCTGGCTGGATACTAAGGGGGAGCGCATCCAGGCCCACGGCGGCGCGGTGTTCTTCGAGGACGGCGTGTACTACTGGTACGGTGAAAACAAAGAACATACCGACGGGGAAAATGGCGTCTGGACATGGGGGATCAAGGTCTATTCCTCCACGGACCTCTGCAACTGGACGGACCTGGGATTTCTCATCCCGCCGGTGCTGGATGATCCCAACTCAGCCCTTTTCCCGGCGAAGCATGTGGATCGGCCCCATATCCTGAAATGTGAGAAGACAGGAAAGTATGTCTGTTGGATCAAGCTCTCCGGACCGGAGGCTGCATTTACTGTCTGGCAGGCAGACCGGCTGCGGGGGCCTTACAAGATGGTGGAGAACCTCTACAATCCCGGCGGACATAAGGCGGGGGACTTTGACCTTATTGCTGACGGAGAAACCGGAAAGGGGTACCTCTATTTTGACGCGGACCACTCCGCCATGGTCTGCATGGAGCTGACGGAGGACTACCTCCACGCGGCTGGGGAGGTTGCCCGGAGTTATCCGGATCTGCACCCGCCCTTTACCCGCGAAGGACCGGCGCTGTTCGAGGCAAATGGGAAGAAATACATGCTCACCAGCGGCATGACGGGGTATATCCCCAACCGCTCCGACAGCGCGGCGGCAGATACCTGGGACGGCGTGTTCACCAGCCTGGGCGACCCCCATGTGGACGACGCCTCCCGTGCCTCCTTCAACAGCCAGATCTCGAAGGTGTTCCGGGTGGAGGGGACGAATCAGTGGATCGCCATGGCGGACCGCTGGGTGCCGGAATACAGGGTGGATGCCCGCATTGCCGACCTCTTTACCCGCGTGGTAGCCAGCACCTATGACCCCGAGCATTACCGGGCAGCCGACAATGAACGGAAGGAAATGTACGCCGCCAACGTGCTGGAGACAGCGCGGACGGAGATTGCAGACTATGTGTGGCTTCCCATTGAATTTGACGGCGGGTTGCCCCGCCTGCGCTGGCGGGACGAGTGGCGGCCAAAGACAGGAGGCTGCGATAACATACAAGTTTTTAACCCCTTCCTCCCTCTGTGGGAGTACATCCCGGACGGTGAGCCTCATGTATTTGGAGACCGGCTGTACCTGTTCGGCTCCCATGATCTAGAGGGCGGCGAGCACTACTGCGCCGCTGGGAATTACGTGGGCTGGAGCGCACCGGTGGACGATCTCAGCGACTGGCGGTATGAGGGCGTCCTCTATGAGGCCCGGCAGGAGCCTCGCGCCCGGGGCAATTTTGCCGACCTGTACGCCCCCGACGTGGTACGTGGGAACGACGGGCGGTACTATCTCTATTATTGCATCAGCGGAGGTATTGGCAGCACCGGAGACGATCACAATACGCCCATTGGCGTAGCCGTCTGCGACACCCCTGCGGGGAAATATGAGTATCTGGGATTCGTCCGCAATCCGGACGGTTCGCCCTACCTGCGCTACCTTCCAGGCGACCCTGCGGTCATTAACGATGATGGTGTGATCCGGCTCTACCACGGCTGGGCGCTGTCCACGGTGGCCTCCGGGGCCCACGGCGGCAGGGGCAGGAACGGGCAGAAGTTGCCGGACTTCCGAAAAATGAGTAAAGATCAGCTACGACAGTTCCTGCTGGGCGCGGAGCAGATGCTGTTCCACCGCACCAGAGAACAGCTGCTCTCCGAGCCGGAGGATGTGATGGGAGCGAACCATGTAACACTTGCGGATGATATGCTCACTGTCACAAGCGAGACAAGGCGTATCGTCCCCAGCCAGTTCATGGCCTTGGGAACCAGCTTCGAGGGGCACGGCTTCTATGAGGCCAGCAGCATCCGAAAGATCAACGGCACATATTACTTCATCTACTCCGATGAAAACAGCAATATGCTCTCCTATGCAACCAGCCAATATCCGGACCGGGACTTCGTATACCGCGGCATCCTGCAATCCAACGGTGACGTGGGGCTGGACGGCAGGAAGGGCGAGGATCGGCTGAACATGACGGCCAACAACCATGGCAGTCTGGAATACGTAAACGGCCAGTGGTACATTTTCTATCACCGCCATACCCATAACTCCACCTACAGCCGCCAAGCCTGCGCGGAGCCGGTGACCATTGCCCCGGACGGCAGCATCGCCCAGGCGGAATGTACCAGTTGCGGACTCAACGGAGGGCCCCTGCGGGCGGAAGGCGAGTACCCCGCAGTGATTGCCTGTAATATCACCAACGGAAAGATGCCCCACGCCACCAATCGGGTCGTGAACGCGGACATTCCCTATATTACCCATAGCGGAGAGGGCCGAAATGTCGAAAGATATATTACCAATATCAAAAATGGAACCCGTATCGTATTCAAATATTTTGCATTTGAGAGCCCAGTAAAGCTGACGCTGATCCTTCGAGGAAAAGATAGAGGGCACTTTACCGTCCTGACCGAAGGGCAGGAGCAAGGCTGTGCCGCTGTATCCGAAAGCACATGGCAGGAAGTAGCCCTTGATCTTTGTGCTGAAGGTGTCTGTCCGCTGGAGCTGCAATATGAGGGCGATGGAAGGGCGGAACTGCTGGCGATTCGATTTGATCAAAAACAGGAGGAACCTATCGTATGAATCAAAAGAAGCTGACCTACTGTAATCCTTTGGATCTTGGTTATCGCTACCAGCATCACAGAGAGGGCGATAAGCGCAGCGGCTGTCGGGAAGGCGCGGACCCTACCTTGATCTGCTTTAAGGGAACCTACTATATGTTTGTCTCAATGTCGGCGGGCTTCTGGTACAGCGATGATCTCCTCAACTGGGAATTTCACGCCAATGAGAACCTGCTGATCTACGATTATGCACCGGATGTACGGCAGATCGGGGACTATCTGTATTTCTGTGCCTCACGCCGGGAGGTGAACTGTCCCATTTTGCGTGCAAAGGACCCGCTGACGGATGCTTTTGAGGAGGTATCCGCTCCCTTTGACTTCTGGGACCCGGATATTTTCTGCGACGATGACGGCCGGGTGTATCTCTACTGGGGCTGTACCAACACCGACCCGATTTACGGCGTGGAAATGGACCCGGAGACCATGACGCCCCTTGGGGAGAAACGGGAATTGATTTTTGGCCGGGAGGCGGAACTGGGCTACGAGCGTCCCGGCGACAACGGCGTGGTGGACAAGGAATCCAGCCTGGTTTACCAGCATCTCAAGCCGCACTTTGACCCTGTGACACAGAAGATCAGAAAACCGGATGGCGTACCGGACAGCGTGTTTCCCGCAGAGCACTTGACCAAAATGTTCCTCAGCATTGGAAAGCCTTACATCGAAGGAGCCTTCATGACCAAGCACAACGGGAAATATTATCTGCAATATGCCTGCCCCGGTACGGAGTACAACACCTACTGCGACGGAGTTTACGTTGGGGACGATCCGCTGGGACCGTTCATTCTGCAGACCAACAATCCCTTTTCCTCCAAGCCCGGCGGATTCATTACCGGCGCCGGTCATGGCAGCACCATTGCCGACAAGTACGGCAACTACTGGCACGCCTCCACTATGCGCATCAGCGTCAACCACAGTTTTGAGCGCAGGGTAGGATTATTCCCGGCTGGTTTTGATAATGACGGTATGCTCTTCTGCAATCAGAATTTTGCGGATTACCCCTTCCGCATCCCGGAAGGGAAGTTCAATGCGGCTGCCCTCCAGCCGGAATGGATGCTCCTCAGCTACCGCAAACCGGTATCCGCTTCTTCCACAGCGCCCGGCAGCGATCCTGCCCTGTCGGTGGACGAGGACATCCGCACATGGTGGAGCGCGGGGACGGCTTCGGAGGGCCAATGGCTGACAGTGGATCTGGAAAAGGTCTGTGATGTGCGGGCGATCCAGGTCAATCTGGCTGATGAGGATTTGGTCGTGGACTTTTCGGAAGAAAGCTACGGTGATGACCGCAAAACCCGCCATATCGAACTGCGGCCCCAGATTTCCCGGTACAGGCTGGAGGCCAGCCGGGACGGACAGTGCTGGGAATTGCTGGAGGATACGGCCCGCGAGTGCTCCAACGGCTACTATGAGTACCCTGCGGGCATTGAGGCCCGGTATATCCGGCTGACCGGAGGAGCGCTGCCCTACGGGCAGGCGCTGCGGGTGAGCGGTTTGCGGATATTCGGCAGCGGCGGTGGTCAGAAGCCGCCCAAGGCCAACGCCTCGGCCCGGAGGCAAGGTGATCTGGATGCGCTGGTGTGCTGGGCGCCTATCCCCGGCGCCCAGGGCTGCAATGTGCGCTATGGCATAGCGCCGGATAAGCTGTATTTGAGTTGGCTGGTTTACGATGCCAACGAAGTAAATCTGTCCACATTGATAAAAGGCCAGGATTATTACATCTGTGTAGACAGCTTTAATGAAAACGGAATCACAGAAGGCGATATTTTCAGGCTATGAAAGGAGTATTCGGCATGAGAAATCTTTACGGAACCACCTCCCATGATCCCAGCGGGCTGGAGCTCCAAAACCGCGCCCTGGCCCGCGCCGCAGCAGCTGAGGGCTTTGTGCTGCTGAAAAACGAGGGCGGCGCGCTGCCCTTGCAGAGCAAAAAGATCGCCCTCTACGGCATGGGAGCCCGGCTCACCGTCAAGGGCGGCCTGGGCAGCGGCAGCGTGGAGGAACGCTATAGCGTCAATATTGAGGACGGCCTGAAAAACGCCGGGTATGAGATCACCACGGGCCGCTGGCTGGACGATTACGATCGGGAGTACCGGGAGACCTACCGGGAATACCATGATATGGTGGAGGAGAAGATCAAGGGCCTGACCAATCCCATGGAGATCATCCCATTGGCCCACAGCTTCGTCTACCGCTTTCCCAGCGGGCGGGCCATCACTGCGGAGGATGCTGCACAGAGCGGCACGGATACCGCCGTCTACGTCCTCATGCGGCAGGCCGGAGAGGGCAATGACCGGAAGCTGGAGAAGGGCGACTATTACATCACCGATATCGAGCGGGAGAATCTGAAAACGGTCGCCGCCTCCTACGCCCACACCATTCTGGTCATCAACGTGGGCGGACATATTGATATGGCGTTTCTGGACGAGATCGAGGGCATAGACGCCGTGGTGCTGTTTATCCAGGGCGGCGAGGAAGGCGGAAACGCCCTGGCGGATGTACTGTCCGGGAAGGTTAACTTCTCCGGCAAGCTGGCGGATACCATCCCTCTGCGGTATGAGGATATTCCCTTCGGGAACGAGTTCAGCTGCCTCAACGGAGATCTGGAAAACGAGTATTACAAAGAGGGGATCTACGTTGGCTACCGTTATTTTGATTCCTTCCGGAAGCCGGTGCGGTATCCCTTCGGCTTTGGACTGAGCTACACCAGCTTCCAAACAGAAACAGAGTTGGCAGAACTTGCGGGAACCGCTGTGCGGCTCCGGGTGAAAGTCTCCAACATGGGAAAATGCCCCGGTAAGGAGGTCGTGCAGGTCTATCTCTCCGCGCCGCAGACTGGCAGGAGCAAAGAATATCAGCGGCTGATCGCTTTCGCAAAGACGGAGGAAATCCGGCCCGGTGGAACGCAGACGCTGGAGCTGGCGTTTGACCTGACGGACGGCGCCAGCTATGACGAGGCATCCGCCGCCTGGGTACTGGACGCCGGACGGTACGCCGTCCGGGTGGGAAACAGCAGCCGGGATACGGCCATTGCCGCAGCGATCGACCTGCCGGAAACGGTGATCGTGCGCCGGTGCAGAAACTGCTGCGGGGCGGCGGACGAGCTGCCCGCCTTTGCGCCTGAAGCCCCGGCGGAGTGGGAGACACCCGCAGATGTGCCGGTCCTACAGGCAGATCCGGCTGATTTCACCACTGAAACTGTGGATTACACCGAACCGGCCGTCACGGAAACCGCGCAGGAAAAGGAAATTCTGGATCGTCTGACTACGGAGGAGCAGGCGTGGTTCCTCCAGGGCGGGGCGCTGCAGAATCCGCCTCCCGGAACCTTCGATATTCACGGCGCGGCGGGAAAAACTGTCACCGCTCTGCTGGACAAGGGCATCCGCAATGTGGTGTTCTCCGACGGCCCGGCGGGGGTGAACATTGTCAACCGCGTTCATGCCCTGCCCACAGGCGGCTTCGCTCCGGCGGACATCCCGGAGCGGTACAACTGGGGCGCGCTGGGCGCCGGGATGAAAGCGCGGCTGGCAAACATCCCCGGCCCCATCGTCCACCGCTATGCCACGGCGTGGCCGGTGGAGATGCTGCTGGCTCAGACCTGGAACACGCCGCTGCTGCGGGAGATCGGCGCGGCGGTGGGGGAGGAGATGTGCGCCTTCGGCATCACCGTCTGGCTGGCTCCCGGCATGAATATCCATCGCAACCCCTTGGGCGGCAGAACCTTTGAGTATTACAGCGAGGACCCGGTGCTCACCGGAGAGATGGCGGCGGCTCTGACAGCAGGCGTGCAGAGCCACCCGGGGGCGGGCGTCAGCATCAAGCACTTCTGCTGCAACAACACCGAGGACAACCGCAACGGCATCAGCAGCAACGTCAGCGAGCGGGCCCTGCGGGAGATCTATCTCAAAGGCTTCGAGATCGCCGTGCGAAAGAGCCAGCCGAAAACGGTCATGAGCAGCTACAACCAACTTAACCATACCTATACCGCCAACCGGCATGATCTGCTGACAGATATTCTTCGCTGCGAGTGGGGCTTTGAGGGCCTGGTCATGACCGACTGGGGCAGCTGCGGCGGAACGGCGGCGGTCCCCGAACAGTGTGCTCCCGCCGGAAATGACCTGATCATGCCCGGCGGAGACTTTGACCGCAAGGGCGTTTTAGAAGCGATTGCAGATGGACGGCTGGATGCCGCCACGGTGCGCCGGTGTGCCTGTCGGGTGCTGCGGCTGATGCTGGACGCCAATGTTCCGGTGTTATTGGAGGATCAGGAGATAGAAGAATGCGAAAAGTAATTCCTTTTAACGATGGCTGGCTGTTTGCCAAGCCGGGTCAGGAGCTGGAGCCCGTCACTCTGCCCCATACCTGGAACGCCGTTGACGGACAGGACGGCGGCAATGACTACTGGCGGGGGACGGCGGTGTACCGTAAGAGCTTCGCCAGGCCGGAGCTGCAAGACGGCGAGAGGATGTTCATCGAGTGCAGAGGCGCGGCGATGACCGCTGCCGTGGAGCTCAACGGAACGCAGATTGCTCACCATGAGGGCGGCTACTCCACCTTCCGGGCTGACATGACGGACTTCCTGCAGGAGGACAATCAGCTTGTGATCGCCGTAGATAACAGCGAAAATGACCGAGTGTACCCGCAGAAGGCGGATTTCACCTTCTACGGTGGTTTGTACCGGGATGTTGATCTGGTGATCGTTCCTGCCGTACATTTTGAGCTCCTGAAGGACGGCGCCCCTGGTATCAAGGTAACACCGGTAGTTGATCTGGAGAAAATGATGGCTTCTGTCACAGTGGAGACCTGGCAAACGGGAGAAAGCCCCGTCACTTTCCATGTGGCAGGGCAGACCCAGACCGCCGTCCCCGTGGGCGGCCATGCTCAAGTGGAATTTACAATTGAAAGCGTTCATCTTTGGGACGGCACAGAAGGCCCGTTCCTCTATACCGCCGCCGCGAAGCTGGACAGCGGGGACGAAGTTTCCACACGCTTCGGCTGCCGGAAAATCGAATTTGATCCGGAAAAGGGTTTCCTGCTCAACGGCAGAATCTACCCTCTCCGGGGCGTCAGCCGTCACCAGGACCGGGCGGGGCTGGGAAACGCTCTGACCATGAAGGAGCATCGGGAGGACATGGAGATCATCCGGGAGATCGGCGCGAACACCGTCCGGCTGGCCCACTACCAGCACGCCCAGGAGTTTTATGATCTGTGTGACGAGTACGGCCTGATCGTCTGGGCGGAGATCCCCTACATCACTCAGCACATGCCAAATGGCCGGGACAACGCCCTCTCCCAAATGCGGGAACTGGTAACCCAGTGCTATAACCATCCTTCCATCGTCTGCTGGGGCCTCTCCAACGAGATCACCGCCGGCGGCCCGGCGGATGAGGATGTGGTGGAAGATCACCGGCTCCTCAATGACCTCTGTCATAAACTGGACTCCACCCGGCCTACTGCCATGGCCCACGTGTTTATGTTGGAAACGGACAGTCCTCTGATCGAGATTGCCGATATCGGCAGTTACAATCTCTATTTTGGATGGTATCTGGGCGGGTTATCGCAGAACGACAGCTTTTTCGATGAGTACCATGCCAAATTTCCCAACCGGGTCATCGGTTTCTCCGAATACGGTGCGGACGCCAATCCGCAGTTTCAATCCGCCGCGCCGGAGCGAGGGGATTATTCCGAGAGTTACCAGTGCGTCTATCATGAGCATATCCTGCGCTGCATTGAACAGCGTCCCTACCTCTGGGCTACTCATGTGTGGAACCTGTTTGACTTTGCCGCCGATGGCCGGGATGAGGGCGGTAAGCACGGCGTCAACCAAAAGGGTCTGGTCACTTTCGACCGGAAACTGAAAAAGGACGCTTTTTATCTCTATAAGGCCGCATGGAGCAGCGATCCCTTCGTCCATATTTGCGGCCGGCGGTACATCAACCGGGCAAAGGCGGATACGGAGATCAGGGTGTATTCCAATCAGCCGGTCATCGAGTTATATCTGGACGGCGTACTGGTAAGCAAAAAGGAAGCAGATCGTGTCTTCACTTTCCGAGTCCCCATTACTGGCGAGCACATGATCCGTGCCGTCTCCGGCGGCTGCGAGGACAGCATTACCATCAAGAAAGTGGATAAAGCGGATCCCGCCTACCAATTTGCCCAAAAGGGAGGTATTGTCAACTGGTTCGACAAGGACGATTTCAAAGAGGGGTATTTCTCCATCAGGGATACCATGGGGACGCTCCTGGCCCATCCGGAGGCAGGAAAGATCGTAGGCGCGCTGATGGCCCAGGCCAGCGCCAGCCGGGGAGATGTGGCAAAGTCTACCAGCGGCAACGCCAACCTGCAAAGGATGATGGCCGGCATGAGTCTGCAAAGTCTGCTCAAGCAGGCGGGAAATGCCGTAAAGCCGGAGCAGGTCAAGGCGCTTAACTCCGCATTGCAGAGAATTGCCAAATAGCAGCCAGCAACGCTGTATCATCCAATTAAGTTCAAACCTGACTTAGCGATCACAGAGGAAGTACATATTTTGCGTGCCATGGGAGAGAAAATAGGCCGTGCCGGAGAGGTGATCGACTATTTTTCTGCTATGCCCGCATATCCCCTGCGGAATTTTCTCCAAATGCTGTGTACGGTCAATTACTGCGTGAATGAGGAAAAATAGAGGCGGGCCAACTCCTTCTGGGAGAAGACCCGATGCCGTCGTTTTTTCCGCCTCCCATAGACCGGGAATCAGATATGCCCGCGCCCCATAACACGCTTGAACTGGAAGACCGGATGCTTTCTTATGTAGAATACGGACAAGTCCAGGAGGTCCTGGAACTTTTTCAGCAGCCTTTGGAGGAGAGAGCGGGCAAAATGCGGCGCGCACAACTCGAAGCTGGTACGCGCCGCAAGGGACTATATTTTCGATCATATCAACGAGCCGATTTCAACAGACGCATTGGCCGCCTTTTTAAGGATGAAGCGGACCTATCTCTGCAATCTGTTCATGCGTGAAACCGGCATGACGGTGAACCACTATATCGCCAGCGCAAAAATGGACGAAGCAAAACGTTTGATGCGGGTCACGCATAAAAGTATTGCCGAAATTGCTGAGTGCCTGGGCTTTTCCTCCCAAAGCTGTTTTCAGAAAGTATTCAAGAAGTACACTGGCGTGACGCTGGGGGAATATCAGAAGGATTAAGCGCTTTTTCGGCATCTATATGCTTCCTCCCGCTTGTGCCGGATCAGCCCTCCAGATGGAAGGCCTTTTTCAGATCCTCCACTTCCTCGTCCGTGATGTGTACGATCTTCCCCAGCGGGGCGCTGTCGATGATCGAATGCGCCGTGACCTCCAGCACCTCCAGCCGGTCGAACGCCTGCAGCAGGCTGTTGCCTGTGACGATGACGCAGTCGCCCTCGACCATGACGGCGGGGTGGGCCGGGCCAAACTCCCGCGCGGCTCCGGCGGGGTCCGCGTAGATCTTCTGATAGGGCAGTTTCTTGATATCCCGCAGCAGGATGTAGCTCTCGGGGATGGTGCGCGGGTCAAATTCGGCGTCGGTGACGGCAAAGGCCATGGCGTGTACGGGGTGCGCCTGCAAAATGGCGCGGATCTCCGGGTTGCAGCGGTATATCTGCTCGTGCAGATGCACCGCCCGGGAGGGGATCTTGTCAAGCTCCTTCATGCCGGCCTTGACCCGCACCAGGTCGCCCTCGGTGAGATAGGCCCTGTCCTGTCCGAAGGGCGTGATGAGGAAGCTGTCGTCCGCCAGGCGCACGGAGTAGGTGCCGTGGGTGGCGGTGAACAGCCCCATGCGGTAGGAGCGCTTGATCAGCGTGATCATGTCCCTGCGGGCGGACAGTTCCTCCGAGGAATAGACCCGGGGAATAAAATCGTCCAGCTTGGTGTGGTCGTTGGTCGCCGTAAGGCGCTGCGCGTCCTCGTCCAGCGGCCGCACCGTACCGATCCTGCCGGCCAGGATCTCCAGTTCGGCGGTATAATTGAGGGTCTCAAAGCGCTGGAATGCCGTGAACATATCCGGCGCGCCGATGCACACGCCGTGGTTCTCCAGAATGGCGATGTCGCAGCCGTCGGCAAAGACGGCGCCGATCTTCTCGCCCAGCGCGTCGCTGCCGGGGACATCGTATTGGGCGACGCGCACGTCGGGGCAGACCTTTCGCACCGAGGGGATCAGATCCAGGTCAGGGATCTTCCGAACGATAGAAAACGCCACCAGCGCCGGCGGGTGGGCGTGGAGAACCGCTTTCAGGTCGGGCCGCATTTTATAAACGGACTGATGAAACGGCAGCTCGGACGAGGGCTTGTGGGGACCTTCGCAGGTGCCGTCGGGGTGGACGCAGATGATGTCCTTTCTGCTCAGCGTCCCCTTGTCCACGCTGGCGGGCGTGATCCAGATGTTGCCGTCGGAGTCCATGATGGACAAATTGCCGCCGGAGGTGGTGGTCAGGCCCTTGTCATAAATTCTCTGCATAAACATGACCAGTTGGTCGGCGGGATGGATGTATTGAATATTCATGGTGTTCTTCCTTTCTATAGCAGTGTCAGCAATTTCTGATACGCGCTTTCCCACTGGGCGGTGTGATGCGGCAAATATGTTTCCACGGCCTCAGAGTTTCGGACGATCCGGCGAAGCTCGTTCACATCCTTTATTTCGCCCAGCGCCATGGCCTGGGCCAGCAAGTTGCCCATAGCCGCGCCCTCCACCGGGCCGGTGATCACGGGACGGTCGATGGAGTCCGCCGCCATCTGGTTCAGGAGCCTGTTCTGGATGCCGCCGCCGACGATGTTCAGCTGCTCCAGCGGCTGCCCCTTGATCTCCTCCAGCCGCTCCATGGCCCAGCGGTATTTGAGGGCCAGGGATTCGTAGACGCACCGGGCCATCTGGCCCACCGTCTCAGGGACCGGCTGGCCGGTCCTGCGGCAGAAGCCCTGAATTTTCCTTACCATATCGCTTCCGGCGAAAAATTCGCCATCGTCCGGGTCAATGACGGAGCGGAGGGGTTCGGCGGCCCGCGCCGCTGCGACAATCTCGTCCCAGCCGTACTTCCGGCCCTGACGCTCCCAGTCCCGGCGGCACTCCTGAATGAGCCACAGACCCATGATATTTTTCAGAGGCCGGAAGCCGCCCTGAATGGTGCCCTCATTGGAGAAGTTGGCGCTACGGACCGCGTCCGTCAGGATCGGCCGATCCGTTTCCACGCCAAACAGCGACCAGGTGCCGCTGGAGCAGAAGGCAAAGCTGCCGCTGCCGGGGATCGCCGCCACGGCGGAGGCGGTGTCATGGGTGCCGACTGCGGCGAAGGCCGCCTGATTGAGGCCGATCTCTCCGGCCAGGTCCGCCCGCAGGCGGCCCCGCAGCTGACCGGCCCGGTCGATCTCGGTAAAGATATGCTCCGGAAGCCCCAGCGCGCGGATGGTCTCCCGGTCCCAGTCCTTCGCCGTGGGGTCATAGAGCATGGTGGTGGTGACGTTGGTGTATTCGGACCTGGCTTCGCCGGTGAGCAGATAGCCCAGCAGGTCCGGCAGCAGGAGCAGCGTTCCGGCCTGCGCCAGCTCCCGGTCGCCCTCCCGCTTGCGGCGGTAGAGCTGGTATACCGTGTTGAAGTTCAGGGCCGCGATGCCCGTGCGCCGGAACTGCGTGGGGAAATCCACGGTCCGCCATACGGCCTCCATGTCCTCGTCCACGGCGCAGCGGTAAGCCCGGGGATTGCCCAGCAGCCGGCCGTTTTCGTCCAGCAGGCCGTAGTCCACGCCCCAGGTGTCGATGCCGAAGCAGTCCAGGTTCCCCACTCCGGCGTCCCGGAATGCGGCAAATCCCTGCTTCAGCTGATCCAGCAGATAGGGCAGATCCCATTGGGATACGCCGTCCCGGACGATATAGTTGTTCTCAAAGCGGTGCAGCTCCTCCATGGTCAGCCTGCCGCCCTCCAGACAGCCCAGGATCGCGCGGCCATTGCTGGCTCCCAGGTCAAAGGCCAATAAATTCCTCATGGAAGCCCGTCCTTTCCGGCGAGGGCCTTGCGGTATTTCTCACTCTCCCAGTTGGCGATGAAGTTTTTCGCCGCCTCGCCCATGGTGGAGAGGGGATACCCCGCGGCCTTGATGTGCTCCGTGACGAAGAACACGGCGGTAAGCGTCTCGCTCAGCGCCTGCGCCTGCCGGAGGGGCATGTTCATGACCAGTTCGCCCGTTTTCGTGCTGGCCACGGCCCTGCCCTCGGGGATGCCGTGCGCGTCCATGGTAAAGGTATCCGTTAAAAACACCAGCTGGTCGGGGTAGAGCGGCTGCTCCATGAGCTGCCGCTGGGTGTAGGTGCAGTTTTGCAGCTGCCGCTTCAGATATGGCGTGTCCGCGCAGTACAGGCCGCCCGCCAGTTCGCGCACGGCCACCTCCGGAAACGCCGTGCCGCTGAGGCCGAAGAAGCGCGCCAGCCGCTCGTTGGCGTCCGTGTGGATGGCAAGGCACTCGCTGGCCGTGTCCGCGCGGACGATGACGCCGTGGTTCTGCATCAGGATGACGGAGGGCGCTCTGCCCGTCTCGCTCTGGACGCGGCGCAGTTCGTCGCGGATGGCAAAGGTCAGGCGCGCGCCGGGGTCGGTGTAGTCCACCCAGCCCCAGCCATATCCCGCGCCTGAAAATGCCAGCGCGGCGATCTCGCGGCAGGCCGCCGAGCAGGCGGCCAGATCAGCGTACACGCTGTGGGTATGCAGCACGAACGTGTTGAGGATCGAATGAAAGCCCGCCTCGACGGACGGCCGCAGCGCGTCCAGACCTTCGATCTGTTTCACGTTTTCCCCGGCGCAGGCCGCGCCCTCTTTTTCCACATCGCCAAGCGTTTCCGGCTCGTTTTCAAGATAGAACCGGCGCAGCGCCTCATAATCCAATACGGCGTATGCCTTGTCCGGGCGGATATCGCTCAGGCGGAAGCCCGAAGCCTTGACGGCCATCAGCCCGCCGGGCAGCTTGACCGACGTGTTGCCGCCGCCGCCCTGTACGAAGTCCGCCCTGCTTCCGGCGGCGCGGGACATGCGGGCGAAGTCGGAAAGAAGCGCCTGATTTTCTGTAAAGAACATATGCTGTCCGCTCCTCTCGATCACCGCTTCAGCAGCACGTCTTGTTCGTACTGCATGACTGTCTCATACCAGTCCTCATTAGCAGGCACGCTCTGACGGCGGCAGTATTCTTCCCAGATATCGCCGAAGGGCAGCGTTTTGGTTTCCTCCATGAGCATGAGCTTTCGTGTGAAGTCGGCGGCGTCCTGCATGGCTCTAAGCTGCTCGTTCGGCTGCAGCAGCGCCCACAAAAGCGCCTTCTGCGCGCTGCGCGCGCCGATGATCCAGGCGGCCACCCGGTTGATGGAGGCGTCGAAGAAGTCGAGTCCGATGAGCACCTTGTCCAGGGCGTCATTGCGGACGATCTCCTTCATGATCTCCTTCAGCTCGTCCTCAAAAATGACGACGTGGTCCGAGTCCCAGCGCACGCCCCGGGTGACGTGCAGGGGGACCTTGTCGAAGAAGGCCAGCAGGGCCGGGATCTTATCGCTCACGTACTCCGTGGGATGGTAATGGCCGTTGTCGAGGAGGTTGTAAACGCCGGGATGGGTCGCGGCGTAGCTCATGTAGAACTCGTTGCTGCCGACGGTGTAGCTCTCCACGCCGATGGCGAAGACCTTGCTCTCCACGCAGTCGATGACGTTGGGGCACTTCTCCGCAAAAATCTGATCGAGGCTGTCCTTGAGCCGCAGGCGCGGCCCCAGTCGGTCGGCGGGGATGTCCTTAAAGCCATCGGGGATCCAGACGTTGTTTAAGACCTGGTCGTTCAGCTCCTCCCCGATGCGCTGCGCGATGCGGCGGCAGGCGGCGCAGTGATCGATCCAGAATTTGCGCACCGTCTCGTCGGGAGAGGACAGGCTCAGGCCGTCCTTCATCATCGGGTGGCTGAACACGGTGGGGTTGAAGTCGATGCCAAGGCCATTTTCCTTCGCAAATTCCACCCACGGCGCGAAGTGCCTGTACTCCAGCCTGTCGCGGTCCACCCATTCGCCGTTGGAAAACACGGCATAGCAGGCGTGCAGGTTGATGCGCTTTTTCCCCGGGATGAGAGAAGCAGCTTTCAGGAAGTCCGCTTTCAGCTCTTCAAAGTTCCTGGCTCTGCCCGGGTAATTTCCGGTGGTCTGGATGCCGTTGCCCGCGCCGCCTGCGGGATTGTCGAAGCCCACCACGTCGTCGCCCTGCCAGCAGTGGATGCTGACAGGCTTTCCCGCCGCCAGCGCCAGCGCTTTTTCCACATCCACGCCAAAGTGGGTGTAACGCTCCTTTGCACTTTCAAATCTTGTCATTGCTTTTCCTCCATCAGTATTTTCCAGCAGAATAGAACGATCTTGCTCTGGACATCCGCGTTCCATATTTGTATAATAACATGAGAGCAGGATCCTCACACGGTGCAATCTTGCGAAGGTCTGGTACGATCTTGCTGTTTTGAGGAGGACTTGTATGGCGCAGAGTCTCGAATACCGGCTGAATATTACGGAGGAGAGCCGCTGGGTGATTCACACCGCGTCTCTCCGCGCAAGAAACTGCCTTATGTTTGTGCAGGAGGCCGGTGAGTTTTTCGCACGCTCTGGATACTACACCTCAAGAGAGGGCTTTGACTCCTTCCTTCTGAAGCTGACGGTTTCCGGCTGCGGCCTGCTGAGCTACGGCGGACGGCAATACCGCGTCCCGCCGGGGCGTTTCTTCTGGATCGACTGCCAAAACCGGCAGGACTACCGCACGGACCCGGACGCCGGGAGCTGGCGCGTACTGTGGGTGCATTTTTACGGCGGGGCGGCGCGGTTTTACTATGAGAGCTTTCTCCATCAGACCGGCGGGGACCCGGTGGGCAGCCTCGGGCAGGACTCCGGAGCCTATGACACGCTGCGGCGGATCCTGGAGCTCCACAGCGGCGATCAGCCGCAGGCGGAAAAAGATCTGCACTCCGCGCTGCTCCTGACCCAGCTCCTGACGCAGCTTCTGCAATGCGCCGCGAACGCCGCGCAGCCGGCGCAGACCCCGGCGATCATGGAGAAGATCCGGGCATACCTGACGCAGACGTACCAGAAAAATTGCACGCTTTCCCAGTTGGGTGCGAGATTCGGCCTCAGTCCCTGCTATCTGCAACGGCAGTTCAAGCAGTATTATGGCCAGTCGCCCTCCGAATACCTTGCCTTTCAGCGCATCGTCCACGCCAAGGAGCTGCTGCGCACGACACAAAGATCCGTCAGCGAGGTCGCCTACGCCGTCGGCTTTGAAAATCCCGGCTATTTCTCCCGCCTCTTTAAGAGGAGCGAGGCGCTGACTCCCCAGGAATACCGCCGCTTGTGGCCCAATTCCTCTGGCGTGCATTAGAAGATATTGCAAGTGGTTGCGTCCCGAATCCTCATTTGCGTGTAACGAACGCGGGCATCTGTTTTCATAAGCAGCCTCCTCCTGAGAAAAGCAACAGTTTCGATAAATCTGTTGCTTTTCTTTCGTTTTTTCAAAATCTGGTGGTTGTTTCACCAGCCTGCGCCTATTATAATTGGCATCAGAAAGAAAATCAACACTTGATGTTGAGCTGGGAGGTAGTTTTATGAAAAAGCAGGTGTTTAACCCCTTCCTGCCGCTCTGGGAGTATATCCCTGATGGCGAACCCCATGTTTTTGACGGGCGGCTGTATCTGTTCGGCTCCCACGATTCCGAGGGCGGGGAGCGCTACTGCGCCGAGGGAAACTACGTCGGGTGGAGCGCCCCGGTGGACGATCTGAGCGACTGGCGGTACGAGGGCGTGATCTATGAGGCCCGCCAGGACCCCCGTGTCCACGGCGATTTCGCGGACCTGTATGCGCCCGACGTGGTACGGGGAAATGACGGCCGGTATTACCTCTATTACTGCATCAGCGGCGGCGTAGGCAGCGCCGGGGACGACCACAACACGCCTATCGGGGTGGCGGTGTGCGATACGCCGGCGGGCCGGTATGAGTATCTGGGGTTTGTCCGGAACGCGGATGGAAGTCCTTATCTGCGCTACCTCCCCGCTGACCCGGCGGTCATCAACGATGACGGCGTGATTCGGCTCTACCACGGCTGGGCGTTCTCCATGGTAGCCGCCACGGCCCATGGAGGCGGAAACAATGCGCCCGTCCAGGAAAAACCGTCCGTCCCAGATGTCCGTCAGATGGAGCCAGGGCAGTTAAAGGAATTTCTGCTGGGGTTGGAACAGATGCTGTTCCATCGCACCAGGGAGCAGCTTCTGGCCGAACCAAGGGACATCATGGGAGCGAACCATGTCGTGCTTGCAGACGACATGCTGACGGTCATAAGCGACACCAGTCGAATTCTGCCCAGCCAGTTTGAAGCCTTTGGAACTAGCTTTGAGGGTCACGGCTTCTATGAGGCCAGCAGCATCCGGAAGATCAACGGCACGTATTATTTCATCTACTCCGATGAAAACAGCAGCATGCTCTCCTATGCAACCAGCCAATATCCGGATCGGGACTTCGTATACCGCGGCATCCTGCAATCCAACGGCGACGTGGGCTTGGACGGCAGGAAGGGCGAGGACCGGCTGAACATGACGGCCAATAACCACGGAAGCCTGGAATGTGTCAACGGCCAGTGGTACATCTTCTATCACCGCCAGACCCACAACTCCACTTATAGCCGTCAGGCCTGCGCCGAGCCGGTGACCATCGCCCCCGACGGCAGCATCGCTCAAGCGGAGTGTACCAGCTGCGGGCTCAACGGCGGCCCTCTGCCGGCGGAAGGCGAATACCCCGCAGCCATTGCCTGCAACATCACCAACGGAAAGATGCCCCACGCCACCAATCGGATCGTAGGCGCGGACATCCCATACATCACCCACTCCGGCTCCGGATTGAAGTGTGAGCGGTTTATCACAAACATCAAGCCGGATACCCGGATCGTCTTCAAATATTTTGCGTTCAGCGGCCCGGTGCAGCTGACGCTGAAGGCTCGCGGCGGCGGAGGACGCTTTGCGGTATTCGCCGGCGGCGAGGCAAAGGGAGAAGCGGCCATTCCCGCTGGGGACTGCTGGACGGAGACCAGCCTGACGCTGGAGGCCGACGGCGATGCCGCGCTGGAGCTGCGGTATGAGGACGGCGCTCCCTGCCAGCTGCTGTCCATTCGCTTTGACCGGTTATAAGGAGGAATGCTATGCGGCTTGCACGAATTTTCGGCGACTATATGGTCTTACAGCGGCAGAGGCCGATCCTGATCTGGGGCAGCAGCGGCAGCGAGGCGGACATTGAGGTAAAACTCAACGGGAAACTTCTGTGTTCGCGGAAAATCCCGGCGGGGGAGTTTTCCTTCCTGCTCCCGCCCCAGGAGGCGATGGAGGACGCAGCCCTGGACGTTGGCCCGGTGCGCCTCTCCCATGTAGACATTGGCGAGGTCTGGGTGGCCGGAGGGCAGAGCAACATGGAATTCATGCTGCAATATACCTCCGGCGGCGAGACGGAGATCGCCGCCGCCAACGACAGCCACCTGCGCTGCTACACCGTGGGGCAGTACTCCTTCGCCGGAGAGCGGGAGGAGGGCTATAAAGCCTGGAATCCATGGGATCGCTGGCTGCCCTATACCAGCGGGCACGCGGCGGAAATGACCGCCGCCGGGGTGCATTTTGCCCAGGAATTGCGAAAATCCGGCATTCCAGTAGGGATCGTCAGCTGCAACTGGGGTGGTACCAGCGCCGCCGCCTGGACGGACAGGGCATACCTCCTGGCCCATCCCGAACTGAAAGGATATGTGGAGGACTTTGATGCGCTGGTGGCAGGTATGGATCTGGGGCGGTACTATGCGATCAAGAAGCTGATCCGTCCGGCTATGGCCAGTCGGGAGTCCCGGCAAACGATGGGGCAGATGTTGAAGTATACGTTCCGCCCCAGCGAATTGGAGCGGCAGATGATGAGCGGGAACCGGCCTGCGGACGCACAGAGCAATCCTCTGGCGGGCCTCTCCATTACCGACATCATGGCGGCGGGCCCCGGGGACCCCCACGAGCCCGGCGCGCTGTACGCAAATATGGTCACAGAAATCTCCGGCTTTTCCGTACGCGGCGTGATCTGGTATCAGGGAGAGACGGATGAGACCCAGGCGGATGGCTATGCCCGGCTGTTCGCGGGTCTGGCGGACTGCTGGCGGCGGGCATGGCGGGCACGGAATCCGGAGCAGGACGCCCTTCCCTTCCTCACCGTACAGTTGGCGCCCTTCGGTACATGGCGGGGCAATACAGGGGAACGCTTTCCTGTTCTCCGAACCCAGCAAGCGCTGGCGGCGCAGACCATTCCCCAGGTCTATGTGGCCTCCTCCTCTGATTTAGAGCAGTTCTCCGAAATAGCAATAAAGCAAAAAAAGTGGTACAATAGCAGCGAGGTGAACAGGATGCTGCATAACGAAGCTCGGAATTTACTGGTAGAAGCATATGAGAAAA
>JAETNP010000082.1 GCA_021768185.1 Oscillospiraceae bacterium | reverse complement strand
CGGACTCCTCGGGTACTTTTTGTGTGAACAAAAAGTACCCAAAAAGTCACTTAAACCTGGCGGTTTAAGAATCCCTGAATTACGGGGGAGTTTAGTTTTGCGCCCGAGGCACAGTCGGTTTTGTCTAAACTTACTGCTGTCCGCTTCGTTCCTCTTCTGCGTCTATTTTAGCGTGGTCATCGGCGGCCCCTACCGTATAGCGGGGCTAACTCCCCGGGGTGCGTGATACTGGTCTGCTCCGTTTTGCCGGAAGTTCCGGCGATGGACGAGCACTGGTTATAGAAGCGGCGCCGCAGCGAAATCTGCCGTTAGAATCCGTGGGTAGACGCAGAAGTCCGGCGGGTTCTGATGCGAGCCGACGGGAGAATGGAGAACCAGGTTGTGCAAATCAATTCCCCCGTAATTCAGGAGGATTCTCAAGGAACGTAGTTCCTTGAGCGACCTTTTGCTTCTTTTCGTTCGCACGAAAAGAAGGCCCCCGCCCGGCAGGGCGAATCTAATTGAAAGATCAGAGCCGGGGCGGCGCGCAGCGCCGCAGGAGGAAAAGGCGGAAGCGGCCACGGGGCCGCTTCCGCCTTTTGAGCCTACCGCTTTTCCCCTGGCCGGAACACCAACGCCGCCAGAAAAGAAAACAAAACCGCTGCCGCGATACCTCCCGCCGTGGCGGTGAGCCCGCCGGTCATGACCCCCAGCCAGCCCTTTTCTCCCACGGCTTTGGCCACGCCCTTGGCCAGATTAGAACCAAACCCCGTCAGGGGTACGCTGGCACCCGCTCCGCCCCAGTCCGCAACGGGCCCGTACACACCGATGGCCTCCAAAAACACGCCGATCACCACATACCCCGTCAGAATACGGGCAGGCGTCAACTGGGTTTTGTCTATGAAAATCTGTCCGATGGCACATAGGATGCCGCCGCACAGGAACGCGTTCAGATACTGCATACATGGTTGCCCTCCTTGTCATTTCTCGATGGTCAATGCGTGGCAGATGGACGGGATACTCTCCCCCTGGAAGCTGGACGTGGGCGACAGCAGCGCTCCCGTGGGGGCGAAGAGGATCTTTTTCAGGTGGTTCGCCTCCATCTGCCGCAGCAGATACCCGCACAGCACGCTGGCAGAGCAGCCGCAGCCGCTGGCCCCGGCGTGCATGTCCTGCTTCTGGATGTCGTAGAGCAGCATCCCGCAGTCCTGATAGTTTTTGCTCATGTCCACCCCGTCCTGCTGGAAGAACTCCGTCACAATCTGATGTCCCAACACCCCCAGGTCCCCGGTCAGCACCAGATCATAGTCCTCCGGCCTGGTCCCGGTGGCCTTGAAGTGGGCGGCCAGGGTGTCGTAGGCCGCCGGGGCCATGGCGGCCCCCATGTTGTTCACGTCGCTGATGCCCTTGTCCACGATCTTCCCGCAGGTGACGGCGGTGATCTTCGGTCCGTTCCCCTCGTCCCCCAGGATGACGCAGCCGGAGGCCGTAGCGGTCCACTGGGCGGTGGGGGTGCGCTGGTTGCCGTAGGGCACGGGCATCCGGTACTGCCGCTCGGCGGTACAGAAGTGGCTGGAGGTCAGAGCCGCCGCCCGCTGGGCGAAGCCCCCCGCGATCAGCAGGGACCCCAGCGCCAGGGATTCCCCCATGGTGGAGCAGGCCCCGTAGAGGCCATAGAAGGGGATGTTGAAGTCCCGCAGACCGAAGGACGTGCCGATGCACTGGTTGAGCAGGTCCCCCGCCAGCACGTAGTCCATCTGCCCCGGGGAGAAGCCCCCCTTCTCCAGCGCCCGGCTGAGCGCAATCTTCTGCATTGTGCTCTCGGCTTTCTCCCAGGTTTCCTCTCCGAAGAAGCTGTCCTCGCAGAGGTAGTCAAAATAGCCGGCCAGGGGTCCCTCGCCCTCCTGCTTGCCGCCCACGGCGGCGTGGGCGAGGATGACCGCCGGTTTTTCCAGGGCCACGGTCTGCCGCCCCAATCGTTTCTGCATGGTCTCGCCTCCAAAACCGAACTGCGGGCATTGCCCGCGCTGTGAGGCTAGTTTGCACATTTTTTTCCGGAATATAAGCGGGCTGCAAAAAATACCGGCCGGTCATCCGCGAGGGACGACCGGCCGGCAGGTTTACCAGCGCCGCATATTCTTTTCAAATTTTTCCGTAAACGCCCGTTTCAGTTCCCCGGCGGAAATCCCATAGCACAGCAGGATGTCATTGTAGTGCATCAGGACGTCCGACAATTCTTCCACAAGATCTTTTCGCAGCGCGGCGTCGCCGGATGCCTTTGTTCCGCCGTTCTTTTTGATGATGTCGATCACCTCGCCGATCTCGCCGACCATCCAGAGCAGATGGCTCTGCCCTGCTTCCGGAGAGATCGGTTCCCATTTATCTTTATATTTCTCCTGAAGGGCTCGCTGCATTTCCAACATTTCATTGATGGTAAAATCCGTCATGGCGCACTCCTTTCCCTATTCTATTTTACTATATCACCGCCGGACGTTCAACGCAAGTCCGGTCCTCAGACCTTCTGCCGGCGGAAACCTTGCCATACGGTGTCCGGCATGATATAATGAGGCCGCTTGATCGTTTGAGGCGATCATCACCCGGGGCCTTGCCGCCGCCCCGCTCCGGCGTCCGGGAGAGGGGCGCTATCTGCAATGTATCCGGTGGTAGATCCGGACCAAAAATTCCTGTGGAAATTTCCTTATAAGGAGCGTATAATGGGAGAAATCACGAAAGCAAAGGACGATGCGTCATGAAGGAAGAAACAAGGACGTTTGGATATATCTGTCCCTCCTGCGGCAAGGCGGTGCTGGCAGACCGGACCCGGTTCGCTCTGGCGGCGGCGGCCATCGGCGTGGTCTGCGACTGCGGACACAGCGAGCTGACGGCGGAGCCCCTGGGGGAGAAATACCGCATAACCGTACCCTGCGGCGTGTGCGGCGGGGAGCACCGGGCGGAGGTCTCTGCCCGATCTCTGCTGGAGGGTCCCGGCGTAGGTTTGGCCTGCCCGGATACCCGGCAGCTGTGCTGCTACATCGGGGAGCAGGACCGGGTGGAGCGCTCTCTGGCGGAACTGGAGCGGACGCTTGAAAAGAAAAAGGAGCGGGAGGCCGACACCTTTGTAGACGACGTCATCATGTACGAGGTCCTCTCCGAGCTGAAGGACATCTCCGCGCGGGGCGGCATCTCCTGCGCCTGCGGGTCCAGGGGGTGCTCTCTGGAGGTCCATGGAGCGGCGGTGGACCTGGTCTGCCCCGCCTGCGGCGGGAGGCTGCGGCTGCCCGCCGCCACCGACGAGGATCTGGACCGCCTGTGCTGCCAGTGCACCCTGACCATTCCGGGGAAAAAGTAACATGACGGCCTGCTGCTTTCTGCTCTTTTTTGTCATGGTAGCATCCTGTCTGGTGGCGGGATGGTCCGTGGCCTGGGCGCTGCTGGGAGGACTGGTCCTGTTCTGGCTGCTGGGATGGCGGAAGGGCTTCACCCACCGGCAGCTGTGGGCCATGGCCTGGAGCAAGTGCAAAAAATCCCTGATCGTGGTGCGGATCATCGTCCTCATCGGGGTCATCACCGGTGTGTGGCGGTGCAGCGGGACCATCGCCTGCTGCATTGTGTGGGGCGTGGGGCTGGTGACGCCCCGGCTGTTCCTGCTGACGGCCTTTCTTCTGTGCGCCGCGTTCAGCTATGTGCTGGGAACGTCCTATGGCGTCAGCAGTACGCTGGGGGTCATTCTCATGGCGCTGGCCCGGTCCGGCGGCGTGGACACTGCCGCTGCCGCCGGGGTCATCCTCTCCGGCGTGTACTTCGGGGACCGGTGCTCCCCGGCCTCCTCGGCGGCCAGCCTGGTGGCGGCGGTGACGGACACCGATTTGTACGGCAACGTCCGGCAGATGCTCCGCACGGGCCTGCTGCCCACGCTGCTGACCATAGTGCTCTATTTGCCGCTTTCCCTTCGCCACCCGCTCTCGGCGCTGGACGGGGAGGTGCTGGCGGCGCTGGAGGAGCGCTTTGTCCTCTCCTGGTGGACGCTGGTGCCGGCAGTCATTATGTTCCTCCTGCCCCTCTTCAAGGTCCCCATTCACTGGACTATTGCCGCCAGCACGGCGGCTGCCGCCATTCTGGCGGTGGGAATGCAGGGATTCTCCGCAGGGGAGGTCCTGGCCGCCGCGTGGAGCGGCTACCATCCCAGGAGTGAGACGCTGGCCGCCGTGCTCTCCGGCGGCGGGGTCACCAGCATGACCTCCAGCTATGTGATCGTGGCCCTCACGGGGCTTTATGCGGGGATTCTGGAGGGCACCGGGACGCTGGAGCCCCTCAGCGGCAGGGCGGAGGCGCTGGCCGGAAAAATCGGCCGGTTCCCGGCGATGATTGCTGTCTCTGTGCTCTGCGCCGCCGTGCTCTGCAACCAGGCGGTCACCAGTATGATGGGGGTGCAGCTGCTGGAGGGCGCATATACTGACCGGGGGGAGCTGGCCATGGATATCGAAAATTCCGGTATCCTGATTGCGGGGTTGATTCCCTGGTCTATTGCCTGCAGTGTTCCTCTTTCCATGCTGGGGGCGGGGAATTCCGCAATCCTGTACGCGTTCCTTCTTTGGCTGATTCCTCTTTGCTACCTCGGTACAAAGAGATGGTTTTATCCCGCAGTAAAATAGAACGAATGTTTCACGTGAAACACTGGTGCAACTTTGGTTGCCTTTCTTCTCTGCCGCCCTGCGGGCGGCACGGGACTTTCTTCTTCAATCGGCCCGGGGCCTGCGCGGCCCCGGACCCCGCGCCTACTTTTTGTATGGACAAAAAGTAGGCAAAAAGCCACTTAAACCTGGCGGTTTAAGAATCCCTCATGTTTTGATTAGTTTTGCGCCCGAGGCACAGTCAGTTTGGTCTAAACCT
>JAETNP010000017.1 GCA_021768185.1 Oscillospiraceae bacterium | reverse complement strand
CAAGCTGTGCCCCGCCTGCCTGTATTCGATTGTCCGTTCCCTATATTTTTTTGAATAGCTCATGCCCCCATTCTACTCCCTTCTTCACCTCTTTTCAACTGGTTTTACTATATCTGAGACATATTGTAGCAGACTGCCGCAAAAAGTCAAGCAAAAAGACGAAGGGACGGAGCAAACAGTTCCGTCCCTTCAAAAATGGAGCATTTATTCGCCTAAAAATACCTCGGGGTCCACCAGTTCCCCATCCTTGGAGACGCTGAAATGGAGGTGCGCGCCCCAGCCCGCCTCGGCCAGGGAGGTGTTGCCCACCGCGCCCAGGACCGCGCCGGCGGGGATCTCGTCCCCCTTCAGTACGCTGACCTCCGGCTGGAGGCTGGCGTAGGTGGTGACATAGCCGTTGCGGTGGTCCACGGTGACGGTGGTGCCCATGCGCCCGTCGTCTTCCACGGAAGCGACAATGCCTGCGGCGGCGGAGACCACCGCCGTTCCCGCTTCGGCCCGGATGTCGATGCCGTCATGGGTGCGCCAGTCCCCCAGAGTGGCGTCATAGGCCAGCCGGTCTGCGGAAAAGGCCGCCACGGTCTCCCCGGCCAGGGGCGCTACTACGATCATCGGCTCCACCGCCTCAATGGGCGCGGGCTCCATTACGGGGGCGTCGTCCTCGTTGAGGGGGATGCCCTCCGCGTCAAGGACGGGAAGGGTATCCGGCTTGTCCGGTTCCTCCTCCAGGATGGGGCGGACGGTGGGGTTCTCCACGATGACGGGGGTCTCGCTGATGACCGGTTTGGCGGGCTCAGGTTCGGGAGCTGTAACGCTCTGGGCCGGCTCCGGCTCGGAAACGGCGCTGGGAACGGGGTCTTCCACGGGCTTGGGATCATCTTTCAGCAGGGCGAAATAGCCAACCACTCCGGCTGCGACCACGCAGACGAGCAGGGCTATGTAAAAGCCCATGCCGCCGAAGATGGAGGCAGCCTGCCGCTTGCCTCTGTTGTCCATAACATGTCTTCCTTTCATCATCCCGCCGCCCAGGCGGCGGCTTGTTTTGGAGGGGAACCCCTCCAGCCACATTGTGCGCCAACCGAGGCTTTTTTATGCGGGGGAGCTATAATTTTCTTCTGAAGCTGCGGATGATCCGGGTCCGGAGAAAAAATACTTGACACCTTGCCGAAGGCGTGGTATACTGCCACCATCAAACCGTTGAGGAAGTGTAAGTACGTCTGGCAGGGACTCTTCAGAGAGCCGCGGAATGGTGGGACCGCGGCGGGGACGGCCGGGCCGAATGGGCTTCCGAGGGCAGACCGAACGCAAGGGCAAGTAGGCGAGCCGGAGGGGATCTCCGTTACCAAAGCCGGCGCGTGTTGGCGCGCACTGAGAGGGCGTATGTTTGATACGTCAAGCCGGGTGGCACCGCAGAAGTGTATGTATCGCTTCTGTCCCAGCAGAGAAAGCTAGGGACAGAGGCGTTTTCTTTTGTCCCCCATTAAATGAAAAGGAGAATGAAACCATGAGCGAGAACAAGATTCCGTACAAGATCTATCTGTCCGAGGATGAGATGCCCCATACCTGGTACAACCTCCGGGCGGACATGAAGAACAAGCCCGCTCCCCTTCTGAACCCCGGTACCCTGCAGCCCATGACCGCTCAGGAGCTGGAAGGCGTGTTCTGTTCCGAGCTGGTGAAGCAGGAGCTGGACAACGACACCGCCTATTTTGAGATCCCCACGGAGATCCGGGACTTCTACAAGATGTACCGCCCCTCCCCCCTGGTGCGGGCCTACTGCCTGGAGGAGAAGCTCCAGACCCCGGCTCACATCTACTACAAGTTCGAGGGCAACAACACCTCCGGGTCCCACAAGCTCAACTCCGCCATCGCCCAGGCCTACTACGCCAAGCAGCAGGGCCTCAAGGGCGTGACCACCGAGACCGGCGCGGGCCAGTGGGGCACCGCCCTCTCCATGGCCTGCGGCTATCTGGGGCTGGACTGCAAGGTGTTTATGGTCAAATGCTCCTATGAGCAGAAGCCCTTCCGCCGGGAGGTCATGAAGGTCTACGGTTCCTCCGTCACCCCCTCCCCCTCCGACACCACCAACGTGGGCCGGAAGATCCTGGCCGAATTCCCCGGCACCACCGGGAGCCTGGGCTGCGCCATCAGCGAGGCGGTGGAGACCGCGGTGAGCAATCCCGGCTACCGCTATGTGCTGGGCAGCGTGCTCAACCAGGTGCTGCTCCATCAGTCCGTTATCGGCCTGGAGGCCAAGACCGCCATGGACAAGTACGGCGTGAAGCCGGACGTCATCATCGGCTGCGCCGGCGGCGGCAGCAACCTGGGCGGCCTCATCGCCCCCTTCATGGGCGAGAAGCTCCGTGGAGAGGCGGACTACCGCTTCATCGCCGTGGAGCCCGCCTCCTGCCCCAGCTTTACACGGGGCGAGTACCGCTATGACTTCTGCGACACCGGCATGGTGTGCCCCCTGGCTAAGATGTATACCCTGGGCAGCTCCTTCATCCCCAACGCCGACCACGCCGGCGGCCTGCGGTTCCACGGCATGAGCTCCATCCTCAGCCAGCTGTACGCCGACGGGCTTATGGAGGCCGTATCCGTGAAGCAGACGGATGTGTTTGAGGCGGCGGAGTACTTCGCCCGGGTGGAGGGCATCCTGCCCGCGCCGGAGTCCGCCCATGCCATCCTGGAGGCCATCAACGAGGCCAAGCGCTGCAAGGAGACCGGCGAGGAGAAGACCATTCTCTTCGGCCTCACCGGAACGGGATACTTCGACCTGGTGGCCTACGAGAAATTCCACGAGGGACAGATGAAGAACGTCATCCCCAGCGATGAGGACATCGCAAAGAGCCTGGCGCAGCTGCCCAAGGTGAACTGAAAACCTGTATTATATGCCGCAGGGCGGGTTTTTTGCCGCCCTGCGGCAAAAAAATGTCCGCCCCTATGCAGCCGGCATATGGTTTTTTCCGCCAGGGCTCTGTATAATGGAAGCGACAAACCTCCAAGAGAAAGGAAGGATGATTTTTATGCGCAAGAAGCTCGTATCCCTGGCGCTGGCCATTGCGCTGGCGCTGACCCTGGTCCCTGCGGCCTCAGCGGCCCCCGCCGGGATCGCAAAGGCCTCCACCCAGAGCGTGGAGGTGGATGGACAGAGCGTCCAGTTCCAGATGTACGCCCTGGAGAGTGACGGGGGTCTGACCAACTACGTCAAGCTCCGGGACGTGGCCCACGTGCTGAGCGGCACCCCGGCCAAGTTCTCCGTGGGCTACGACGGCGTCATCAGCATCACCACGGGGGCGGATTACACCGACAACGGCTCGGAGATGACCACGCCCTACTCCGGCGACCGGGCCTATCAGCCCGGACCCGGCTCCGTGAAGGTCAACGGCGCGGACGTGACCCTGGACGCCATCGTCCTCACCGACGACGGCGGCGGGGCCTACACTTACTTCAAGCTCCGGGACCTGGGGACCGCCCTGGGGTTCAAGGTGGACTGGAGCGGGGAACGGGGCGTGTTTATTGAGACGGGTGCGGAGGCCGAGCCTGCCGTCCCAACGGAGACCGGGCCGACGATCGAGGATTTTGCCGGTGCTTGGGTGGATGCGCTTGGTGATGAGTGGATCTTTAGTGGAAATACTGTTCAAAATTTTTCTAAATTGGACGATAAAATCTATTATAATTCCGGAACGGCTGTTTTGAAGAAAGATGCTTTTTTAGGCCAGGGGAGTACAAAATATCCCTACATCATTGAGCTGCATTGGGATACGCACGGTACAAATGGCAGCGCGGAACCGGATGAAGAGGGAAGCGACCGCGTAGGCTATATCACGATCAAGAAGCTTGATTTGGAGAATGGGACCTTTATAAGGCCTGGTATCTATGTGGATGAGACCACGCGCAGGATTGGGGCATCCCCGCTGAAAAGTGAGTGGGATGCGCAGGCCAAGAAGCTGAATGAGCAGGGGGAAGCTGTTTCCAAGTACCCCACCTACGCCGATTGGCCTGGGGTGCCCGATTTCGGTGCAATTTACGGGGTGAGTATGGAGGAGAGCCATACCACGTCAGGTATGATCGTGTGCAGTTACGACTATGACGAAGTTACAAAGCGGGCGATAGAGCTCTTCGGCAACGGGAATGTAAAACCTTACGAAGAGGCCAATATGCTTATGAGGCTGAAGGATGACTATTACCGTATCCTTGCGGAGTGCGGATATGAGGAGAAATTGGTAAAAAATGTCTTTGGCGACAGGATTCTTGTCAATATGAATGAAGCTCTTGGCTATCGGGTAGATGTGGACACCCTCAGCTATGCGCATGAATATAAAGATTGGACATTCAAGATATACATCCAGCCGCTGAAATAAGGCAGACGCGGCCCCGTGGGAACACGGGGCCGCGCTTCTATCGAAATCATCTACCGGGCAGCCATGATCGTACCCAAAATGCCGAAGGCCAGCAGCTGCACGGTATACAGCACGCAGAACACCCGGCAGCGGGCCCGGGACTTGTTATCGTAGCAGTAGGCCAGCAGAAGGCCCAGAGGCGCGGGGAAATAGAACGCGGTCAGCGCCGCGCCGCCCACCATGGCGATCCACGCCTTTTTCGCCCTGTACGCGAAGAAGAACAGCGCGCACAGCAGCACCAGGGGCACCCCCATGCGGACCCGCAGCAGCAGCGCCCAGGCCGCCGCCGCAAAAACCGCCACCGCCTGAGACGCTATTACGGTCCCCCGGGATGAGGACTTCTGCCGCTGGAAAAACAGCAGCATGATCCCTCCCAGCAGCAGGCCCCAGGCCGGGTTCTGCACGCCGGCGTCCACCAGCTTCCCGGTCATGGCCCAGTCGTAGGGCACCTCGGAGATCAGGGCGCAGCCTCCCAGCTCCAGCAGCAGCATCCGCCGGTCCTCCGCCTGTCCGACGGCCTCCGCCAGCAGTCTGGCATACAGCGGCAGGGCCAGGGACGCCGCCATAGAGAGCATGATCGCCTGAACGGCCCACTGACCGGCGCCGGAGGCCAGGAGCTGCTCCATCTCCTCCGTGGAGACAGAGCCGTCCAGGCCCAGCATCCCCCGCTGAATCACTCCCGTACTCAGCGTGCTCAGACAGAGCAGAAGAATGCCGATCCAATGCAGGTTCAGCTCGGAAATTTGAAACATCCGGTTCTCCCGCCGGATGGACGGTAATCTGATGGGCATGGCTTGTCCTCCTGTCCTGACTTCGCCGGGGAGCCCGGCCCTCTCAGCATACCGCCTTCCCCGGCTTTTGTCAAGTCCGGCGGAGAAACCGGCGGAAAATGGAAATCATCGGGAAATTTTTTGATAAATCGAACCGATGACCCTTCCGGCGGCACTAATAAGCAGAGGCCGCAAAAGTGCGGCACAAGATCATCAAATAAACAAGGAGGACCCGTTCATGAAAAACAGCTTTTACGCCAAGCTGACTGCGGCAGTCTGCGCCCTGGCGCTGCTGCTGAGTCTGCTGCCCGCCGCCGCGTTTGCGGCGGACGTCTATATGGACAGCGGCAGTACGTCTCTGACCAAGCTCAGCAAGGAGGAGATCGCGGAGCTGACGGCTATCCGGCCTGTTGCCAGCGCCAACGCGCCCTATCAGTCCGCCCCCTCCGTCAGCCAGCCCTATGCCGCCGGCTCCCTGAAGCAGGAAGTGCTCCAGGCCGGGCTGGACCGGCTCAACGCCCTGCGGCGCATCGCCGGGCTCCCCGAGGTGGCCCTGGACAGCGGCTATACCGCCAAGGCCCAGGCAGCCGCCCTGCTCAACGCCGCCAACAACCAGCTCTCCCACTTCCCCGGCAAGCCCGCGGGGATGGACAACACCCTCTATAACCTGGGCAAAGACGGCGCGGGCAGCAGCAATATCGCCGCCTTTATATCCTACACCGCCAACGGGCCCATTGCCTACTGCGTGGACATGTGGATGGAGGACAGCGACGGGAGCAACATCGACCGCCTGGGCCACCGCCGCTGGCAGCTGAACCCCAGGATGGGCAAAACCGGCTGGGGCGCGGCAAAGGGCGGCAGCTTCAGCTACGCGGCGGAGTACGCCTTTGATAACTCCGGCGCAGGCTGCGACTACGATTTCATCTCCTGGCCCGCCTCCGGGAACTTCCCCGCCAATGAGCAGCTCTTTACCGGCAGCTTCGCCTGGAGCGTGACCCCCAATCCCCAGAAGTACACGGTCTCCCCCGGCTCTATCTCCGTTACCCTCAAGCGGGAGAGCGACGGCAAGACCTGGACCTTCGGCGGCGGGGAGCGGTATACCGCGTCCAATTCCGGCAAGTACTTCAACGTGAATACGGACAACTACGGTGTGCCCGGCTGCATCATCTTCCGGCCCGACGGAATCAGCGCCTATGAGGGGATCTACACCGTTACCATCAGCGGCCTGCGGGGCAGGAACGGCGGCGGCAATTCCATCTCCTATCAGGTGGACTTCTTTGATCCGGAAAGCTACAGCGCCGGACAGCAGCCCGACCAGCCGACCACACCTGCGCAGCCTACCACGCCTACCACCCCCACCACGCCTACTACGCCCACCAATCCCACGACGCCCTCCGGCGGTAAGCTGACCATTGATACCATGCTGGCAGCCCCCACCTTCGGCTGGAACACGGCGCTCAAGACCGACGGCACCGTCTGGACCTGGGACAACCAGAACCCCACGCCCGTGCTGAAAAGCGGCATCAAGGGCAAGTCTGCCAGCGCCTACGCCTGCATCACGGAGGACAACAGCCTGTGGATCTGGGGCTTCAAGGGCTATCAGAACGGATCCAGCGACTACAGCATGGACCCCACCCCGGTGAAAATCATGGACAACGTGCTCTATGCCGGGATCAACGACAGCGGCGCTGCTTCCGCCCTGAAAACGGACGGCACCCTCTGGCGCTGGGGCAGCGGCAAGGCGCCCTCCAGCGCGGTCAAGGTGCTGGACGATGTGGTGCAGATCGCGAATCCCGGCTACGACTGGTACGCGCTGAAGAAGGACGGCACCCTCTGGTATGCCTATGGCTATGAGGCTGAGGACATTGAGCAGATCGGCTCCGGCTATAAAGCCTTCGGCACCGGCGACGGAGGCAACACCATCTATGGCATCAAGGCGGACGGCTCCCTCTGGGGCTGGGGCTGCAACGACGAGGCCCAGCTGGGTCAGGGTTATGTGTCGAAATATGAGGAGACGCCGGTCAAGATCATGGATGACGTTGTGGCGGTAGACGGCCAGTTCGCAATCACCTCTGACGGCACATTGTACGCCTGGGGTAAAAACGACAATAACTGGCTGGGCTTCACCGGCGGCGACATCCGGATCGATGACCGCGGGACAAGCGTCGTCTGTCAGAGCACGCCCCGGAAGGTCATGGACGGCGTGGCAGCGGTCCGCGACAGCACGGTGCTGAAGCAGGACGGATCCCTGTGGAATCTGTCCTTCAATGACAGCACCAACTCCTACGGCAGTTTTCAGAAGATCCTGGACGGCGTGAAGCTGCCCGGCGCAGTCGGCGGCACCCCCTCCAAGCCGGACACCCCCACCCAGCCTACGACACCTACCACGCCCACCAATCCCACCCAGCCCACGACTCCTACCACGCCCACCACACCCAGCGGATCTACCGGCACGAAAAATCCCTTCACGGACGTGCCCGCAGGGGCGTACTACACCGACGCGGTGCTGTGGGCCCTGGAGAACGGCGTGACCGCCGGGACCACCGCCACCACCTTTGAGCCGTATACCACCTGCACCCGGGGCCAGGTGGTGACCTTCCTCTGGCGGGCCAAGGGCGAGCCGGAACCCGCCACCAAAAACAATCCCTTCCGGGATGTCAGCACCTCCAGTCCGTTCTATAAAGCGATCCTCTGGGCGGCCGAGAACGGCATCACCGCCGGGACCAGCGCCACCACCTTCGGCCCCAACGACACCTGCACCAACGGACATGTGGTCACCTTCCTGTGGCGGGCCAACGGAAAGCCCGCCGCCAGCGGAACCAGCGCCCTGGCCGGATCCTTCCCCAAGGACTTCTATACCAACGCGGTGGCCTGGGCGGATACCAGCGGCCTGCTGAAGGATACCGGAACGGCCTTCAACCCCGGCAGCCAGTCCCCCAGGGCAAATATTGTGACCTACCTGTACCGGGAGCTGGCGGAGTAATCCGTTGAAAGGAGGCCGGCCCTGGGGCCATGCCTCCCTGCCTTCGGCAGAATTACCAAAATGCTTTCAAGTCCCCCGCCGGGCGGTTGCAACTTTGGTTTTCCTATGGTATCATGAGGAAAACATGAACTGCGGCCGCCGGGCGGAGGATGGTTCCTCCTAACGCGCCGGGCTCCCCCTCTCCGGGGGAGTCCGGTGTCGCTGTTCGGGCGCGGCGTGCTGTGACGGAGGGCGCAACCGATGGATGCGGAACTGCAAAATCTGATTGTGAATAGCCAGGCGGGAGACCGTCAGGCGCAGGAGCAGCTGATTCTGGCCGTACAAAACCACGTATACTACCATTGCCGCAAAATGCTGTGCAATGAGGATGACGCGCGGGATACTGCCCAGGATGTCCTCATTTCTCTTCTGAAGGGTCTGCCCTCGCTGCGGGAACCCGCCGCATTCTGGCCCTGGCTGAACCGTATCACCTGCCGTGCCTGCTGTAAGCAGTATGCCCTGCGGCGGCCATTCCTCTCCTTTTCGGACATTGACGGGGCTGAGGCGTTCTGCGAGGAGACGGACGGCCAGGTGATTCCCGAGCGGGCGCTGGACACCGAGGAGAACCGCAGGATCATCCGTGAGCTGGTGGACGACCTGCCGGAGGTCCAGCGGCTGTGCATCCTTATGTATTACTACGACGAGATGTCCGTCAAGGATATTTCCGCCGCTCTGAACATCTCCGAGGGCACCGTTAAGAGCCGTCTGCACTACGCCCGCCAGCGCATCAAAAAAGGTGCGGAGGCGTATGCTGCCCAGGGTTCTCCCCTATACGGCCTCTCCCCCCTCCCCTTCCTGCGGTATTTCCTCCAGCAGGAGGCTGCCACCTGCGGCCTGGGCGCGGCGGCGGCGAAGTCCCTGGCCGGAGCGGTCCTGGCGGCAGGATCCGGCGCGGCTGCCGCAGGCGCAGCCGGATTGGCGGGCCGGGGCGCACTGGTGCTTGCCGGGCTGGCCCTGGCTGCCGCCGTCGCCGGAGGAACGCTGCTGTCCCGCCCGGAGGCGTCCCCGCCGCCCTCCCCGCCGGAGGTCCGGCAGGAGGAACCCGCCCCCGTGCCGGAATCCCCGCCGCCTGCCGTGCTGGATACGCCGGAGCCCGCCGCGCCGGACCCGGTTCCTCCCGTGGTCTCGCCGCCGGTCCAGACGGTCCCGATGGTTCATATCCGACCGAAACCGTCGCCGGAGCAAACCGGCGAACCGGCGCCTCTGCCCGCTCCGGAGGAGGAAGTTTCGCCGCTGCCGGAGCTTCCCGCGGAGCCCACGGTCCTGCCGGAGCCTGTGGACTTCTTTATCTCCCTGCCTGCCCAGCCGGCGGAGCCGGAACCGGCCCCCGAACCCGAGCCGGAAAGTCCTCCTGTCTACATACCCCCGTTCCGCCCGCCGGAGCCGGAACCGGTGGAGCCCGATCCTGAGCCGGTGGAGCCGGACCCAGGGCCAGAGGAACCGGACCCCGGCCCGGTGGAGCCCGATCCGCCGGAGCCGGTCATCTACGAGAAAGCTTTTGTTGATGATCTGGGCAATGGCGGATATGGATACTCCGCAACCTTTGCCGGGGCGTGGGGCGGCGATCTGCCGTGGGGGAAGATGGTCTTTTCGTCCTCCAACCCCGAAGTGGTGGCGGTGAACAGCCTGGGGATCTTTACAACTCTCGCACCGGGAACGGCGGTAATATCTGCCATGGACATGAGCCAGCCGGATTCCCCCCTCCGGTACGACCTCACAATCACTGTGGAAGACCATTTCCGCTGGGAGTATAATTTACCCGATGCTTCCGTGGAGTGTGAGGATACGTGCATAAATTCTATTTCCACCTCGCAATGGTCAACGATAGCGGGATATACAATTGATCTGGCTGCATCCGAGTGGACCAGCAGCGACGAGAGCATAGCGGAGGTCACACCGTTACCCAATTTAATGGGCTGTGAGATCCATGGTATCGCTCCCGGCACGGCCACTGTCCATGGTAAGCTCACTTTTGCAGTGCTTACCGCGGACGGACTGAAAATGATGGAGGACAACCTTTCGTTTCAGGTGACGGTGGAAGCGCCGGAGGAGCCTGATCCCCCTGTGCCGGAGGAGCCGGAGTCCTCCGTATATCGGAAGGAGCTGCCCCGATTTGGCAACTGCTCCGGCTACGGCTTTACAAGCAGCTTTGGTATAATGTGGGGAGACTTTTCTATCAAGAACCAGCTGACTGACTTTGCGTCCTCCGACCCCTCAGTGGTCTGCATCTCGGAAGAAGACGGGATGTTCAGCACCCTGGCGGCAGGCACGGCAGAGCTGAGTGCCAGAAACAAATATGATCCGAACCGCCTGTACATCATGACCATCCATGTTCAGGACCGCCTGGACTGGAAATATAGTGTCAGTGATGTCTCCATTCAGGCCGGCAGTCAAAAGATCCACATGCTCACCAATATAGACATGTATTATGGCCCAAAGTTCGTATCCTGCAGTTGGGCGAGCAGCGCCCCCTCCGTCGTTGCTGTCGAGGCAGTCAGCAGCACCTGGTACTGCTGCTGGCTCAACAGCGCCGCACCCGGCGAAGCGGTGATCACGGGCGACTATGTCTTTGATGTTCATACAATAAACGGGACGGTCCAAATGACGGACACCGTCACTTTCCGGGTCACCGTGACGGAATCGGAATAAAAAATCACCGGAGCCGGGGCGTTTTTCGCTCCGGTTCCGGCGATTTTTTTGTCAGCCCTTTACATAAGGCCTCAAATTCTTTATAATAGCGGCATACGATAAAAAAGTTCCCATTCCAACAAAGAAAGGACAATGGCTATGAAAGTTCTGATGATCAACGGCAGTCCCCGCTCCAACGGCAACACCGCCGCCGCCCTCAGCGAGATGGAAAAGATCTTCACCCAGGAGGGCATTCTGACCGAGACCGTCCATGTGGGCGGCAAGGACATCCGCGGCTGCATCGGCTGCCGCAAGTGCAGGACCGCGGGTAAGTGCGTCTTCGACGACCTGGTCAACGAGACCGCCCCCAAGTTCGAGGTCTGCGACGGCCTGGTGGTGGGCAGTCCGGTGTACTACGCCTCCGCCAACGCCACCCTGATGGCCTTCCTCACCCGGCTCTTTTACAGCACGAGCTTTGACAAGACCATGAAGGTGGGAGCTTCCGTGGTGGCCGCCCGCCGGGGCGGACTGTCCGCCACCTACGACGAGCTGAACAAGTTTTTCGGCATCTCCGGTATGCCCATCGCCTCCGGCCAGTACTGGAACAGCATCCACGGTTCAGCCCCCGGCGAGGCCGCCCAGGACGAGGAGGGCCTGCAGGGAATGCGCACCCTGGCCCGGAACATGATTTTCCTTATGCGGGGCGTGGCTCTGGCCAAGGAGAAATACGGCCTCCCGGAAAAAGAGCCCAAGACGTTTACCAACTTTGTCCGGTAACAAACAGGGAGGAGAGCTGCATATTCAGCTCTTCTCCTTGTCCATAAGCTCCCGCAGCCGCTCCAGCAGGTGTCCCGCGGCGTAGTATGTGGTCTCATAGCGCATGAAGTCCAGGGTCCGCCGGTCCCACATAAGTTTCAGCACCGGGTCAAATTCTTCATCCCCGTCCCAGAATTGCAGCGTCACCGGGAAGAAGTCGAAAAGGGGGATGATATAGGACACGTCTCCCACGGTCCCCGGCGTGCCGCCCAGCTTTTCGCAGGCGGCGCGCAGAGCCTCCGTCCGGTGGGTGAAGGCCCGGGCGCTGCCGTCAAAGAGGTTCCCACCCAGGTAGGCGGTCTTGGTCACGCCGTCCAGGTCGTTCACCCGGACGAACTCCCCGCTGAGCCGTGCCCCGGGTTTGGAGCCGCACAGCACGTCATAGATGGTCATAACCTCGTTGAAACCGGCGTGGGACGCCTCCGGCAGCCGCTCTACCCGGCCTGTGCGCCGGTCGATCCGGTAGTCATGGGCCGTGAAGCGGAGATAGATGTAATCTTCGTCATGGGCAAGGTTGAATTTTTTAATGGCGGCTTCCTGATCGTACCGGGGGAATTCTCCCTCCACCCGGTCCCGGGTGATGTCGTAGTTGGATCTCCGGCTTTCCATAGCAATCTCCTGAAAAAGGCCCGTGGGCGCAGCCCACGGGTCTTCCGTGTGTTATTTAAAGGGATTCTCCCCGGGATAAGGCAGAGAGGCGGGCTGATTGTAGGCGATGTCCTGGATGCCCAAGTACTTGAACACCTCAAACAGCGCCTTGCCCCAGTGACCGAAGGCCACCGCCCCGTGGTGGGGGTACCGCTTGGCGATGAGCACATGGCGGTAGAACCGGTCCATCTCCGGGATGGCGAACGCGCCGATGGAGCCGAAGCTCTCGCAGTCCACGTCCAGCACCGCGCCCTGGGCCACGTAGGCTTTCAGCTGGGTGTCCGCGGTGGACTGGAGGCGGAAGAAGGTGATATCTCCGGCCTTGATATTCCCCTCCATGGTGCCCCGGGTGATGTCCGGCTCCGGCAGGTCCGGCTCCAGGTCCCGCTTCATGATGAGCTGGTAGCCCATGTGGGGGTTCTTCAGCAGGGAGCAGGACGTGTTGCCGCAGTGGAAGCCCATGAAGGTCTCATTCAGGCGGCAGTCGTACTTACCCTTGATGCCCTTGTCATAAATGGAGGCGGGCACCGTGTTGTTGATATCCAGCAAAGTGGTGGGCGCGCCGGATACGCAGGTCCCGATGTACTCGCTGAGGGCCCCGTAGATATCCACCTCGCAGGACACGGGGATGCCTCGGGCGGCCAGGCGGCTATTGACGTAGCAGGGCACGAACTTGAATTCGGTCTGGAAGGCAGGCCAGCACTTGTTGGCGAAGGCCACGTACTGCCGGGCGCCCTTGTGCTGCTCCGCCCAGTCCAGCAGGGTCAGCTCGTACTGAGCCAGCCGGGGCAGGATGCCGCCGTAGGGGTTGTTCCCGCCCAGCTCGGCCTCCATCTCCTTCATCTTCTCCGGGATGCGGGAGTCACCGGCGTGCTTGTTGTAGGCCACCAGCAGGTCCAGCTCGGAGTTTTCCTCCACGGCCACGCCCAGATCGTACAGCGCCTTGATGGGGCCGTTGCAGGCCAGGAAGTCGTCGGGCCGGGGGCCGAAGGTGATGAGCTTGAGGCCCTTGAGGCCCAGGATGGCCCGGGCGATGGGCACGAACTCCCGGATCTTCTCCGCCAGCTCCTCCGCCGTCCCCACGGGGTACTCGGGGATGTACGCGGTCTTGCCCCGGAGCCCCAGGTTGTAGGAGCAGTTGAGCATCCCGCAGTAGGCGTCGCCGCGGCCGTCGTGGAGGTCGCCGTCGCCCTCGGCGGCGGCCACATACATGATGGGGCCGTGGAACCACTGGGCGATCAGCGTCTCCGGCGTCTCAGGGCCGAAGTTGCCCAGGAACACCACCAAAGCGTTGACCCCGTTGGCCTTCACGTCCTTCACGGCCTCCTTGGCCTGGACCTCGTTCTCCACGGTGACGGGGCACTCATAGAGACCCTCGCCATAGGCCGCTTTCAGCGCCGTCCGCCGCCGCTCGCTGAGAGCGGCGGGGAAGCAGGACCGGGAAACGGCGATCACGCCCAGCTTGACCTGGGGAATATTGTGCAGTTCCATAGGGCATATCCTCCTGTTAATTGATGGCAGCGTATCTTATCGAAGCAGAATGGTCTTGATCTCGTAGGGCTTGGTGAGGAAACGGACCTTGCCGTCCTCCACGGGCAGCTCCTCCTCGATCTCCTCCAGCAGATTGCAGCTGTAGGCCTTGCTCACGCCTGCGGGGACGCGCAGGGTGGTCTTGGTCCTGGCGTTCTCGCTCTCGTAGAGGCGCAGCACCGTGCCCTGGCCGTTCTCCGCCTGCTTGACGGTCTCCAGCACCACATTGGGCTGCTCCACGCCGGCGAAGGAGAACGCCGCGCCGGGCGTACCGCCCTCCACCGTCCGCAGGGGCTGGTTGAGGAAGCAGCTCTCCCGCACGGTCCCGGCGTCCCGCCAGGTGCCCGCGTGGGGATACAGGGCGTAGGTGAACACGTGCTCCTCCTGGTCCGCCACCGGGTTGGGCTCGATGCCGGACTTGATGAGGGTCAGGCCGATGACGCCGTCCCGGACGCTGTGGCCGTACTTGCAGTCGTTGAGGAGGCTCACGCCGTAGCGGCCCTCGGAGAAGTCCATCCACTTCTGGCCGCAGACCTCGAAGCGGGCCTTGTCCCAGCTGGTGTTGGTGTGGACCTTCCGGGTGAGGTTGCCGAACTGGATGTCGAAGGTTGCCTCGTCGCTGTGGATGTCCACGGGGAACTCGGCCTTCAGGAGATGCTGGTGCTGCTTCCAGTCCACCCAGGTGTCGAAGTCGATGCGGCGGGAATTGGCGTAGAAGTGGATCTTCTGCTTGATGGTGGTGAGGCTGATCTTGTACTCCAGCTCCACCGTGGCCCGGACGGGGCCCTCCTCGGTCCATTTCATGCTCACCAGATCGTCCACCGGCCAGGACTTCTCGGTGTAGTACATGTCGATGTCCCAGTTATCGTAGTAGATGGGCTTATCCTCGTACATGCGCAGCAGATTGGCGCATTTGCCCGGCTGGACCAGCTCCCGGTCATTGTCCTTGTCAAAGAGGGAGGCGATATGGCCCTGTTCGTCGAAAGCCACGGCATAGAAGGGCGTCTCGATGTGCTTGTCGTCCTTCCGGACAAAGGGGCTGGAAACGGAGGCGGCCTCCGCCTTTTTCAGGGTCTTGAAGCCCTTGGAGGGCAGATTTTCCACAAAGGCCACCGCGCCGTCCGCCGTGTGCTGCACCGGATAGGTCTTTCCCGTCTCGTCGGCCAGCGCCTTGGCGTCGGTCCTGCCCAGCTCCACCACGTCGGAGCGGCTGTAGCCGGTGGTATTGAACACGGTCACGCCGTCCCCCTGGCCCGCCAGGGCGGCCAGACGCTGGCTGAGCAGGTCGCCGGCGGTCTGGGCCAGCTCGGCGTACTCCTTCTTGGTGACCTCGTAGACCTCATGGATGGAGGAACCGGGGAGGATGTCGTGGAACTGGTTGATGAGCACCGTCTTCCACATCCGGTCCAGCTCCGCTCCGGGATAGGCGAACCGGTCCGCCGCCATCACGCTGGCCAGCTCCAGATCCATCAGCAGCAGCTCGCTCTTGCGGTTGCCCCGCTTGTTGCGGGCCATGGAGGTGTAGGTGCCCCGGTGGTACTCGAAGTAGAACTCGCCCTCCCAGGTCTCCAGGCGGCGGTTGTCCTTCACCCGCTGCTCCAGCTCCTCAAAGTAGGTGCGGGCAAAGGCCTGCCGGACCTTAGGGATGCCCCGGACGCCCTTCTCCATGCGGACGGAGGTCTCCAGCATCTCCCGGGTGGGGCCGCCGCCGCCGTCGCCGTAGCCGTAGGAGATAAGGATGTCGTTGTTGATCTCCTTGTTCTGGTAGCGCTCCCAGCCGCCCATGATGGCGTCCGGGTGGAGCATACCGTTGTAGGTGGTGAAGAAGTTGGATACCGGCTGCTCCACGCCCAGCGTGGTGATCAGGTGGGTGAGGATCTCGGTGCCGTCGATGCCCCGCCACATCATGGTGTCGTTGGGCACCTTGTCGATCTGGTTCCAGCTCATCTTGGTGGTCATGAAGTAGTCCACGCCGGACTTCTTCATGATCTGGGGCAGGGCTCCGGAGTAGCCGAACACGTCCGGCAGCCAGAGGATCCGGTTGTCCACGCCGAATTCCTCCTTGAAGAACCGCTTGCCGTGGATGAACTGGCGCACCAGGGACTCACCGGAGGTCAGGTTGCAGTCGGGCTCCACCCAGGTGCCGCCCTCGGGCTCCCAGCGGCCCTCCTTCACCCGCTCCTTGATGCGCTCGAAGAGGGCGGGATAGCGCTCCTTGAGGAAGTAGTACAGCACCGGCTGGCTGGACATGAAGCGGTAATTGGGGAATTCCTCCATGAGCTTGAGCACCGTGGCGAAGCTCCGGGCCACCTTCTCACGGGTCTGGGCCACGGTCCACCACCATGCCACGTCAATATGGGTATGGCCGATGCAGGTGGCCACCACGTCGTCCCAGCCGCCCAGCTTCTCATAGAGGTTCTCCGTAACATAGGACTGGGCCGCCCGCAGGGAGGCGTAGAAGCCCTCGGAGTAGGGCTCCCGCAGGTCCAGGAGGTTGATGGTCTCGTTGAGGGCCGTCTGGATGGCAAGCCGCTCCTGGCTGTCTTCCTTCATCCGGGGGAAGGCCCGGAGGGGGACCTGGATGTCCCAATAGAGGCGGTTGATCTCCTCATCCTGCTCGTAGAGGTCCACCAGGAACTGAAACTCCGTATGGAGGGTGCCGGTGTAGGCCTGGATGTCCAGCTGGAGCTTTTCTCCGGCGGGAGCATCGGCGAACAGCTGCACCTCCCGGTGGTTCATATCCAGGCCCTGGGTCTCCCGGCCATTGATGAACAGGAGGAACTGGGGATTTTTACCATCGTCCCACTCGTCGATCTGGGTGCGGACCTTCAGCCAGACGGACTTGCCCGCCAGGTCCTGGGGGATGGTGACGCTGCCCCGGAACCAGTAGTGCTCGTCGGGGCCGTACCAGTGCATGGTCTTGCCGTCAAAGGCCTCCCATGCGCCGCCCTCCGCCTCCGCCTGGGAGGGGTAAAGGAAGAAGCCCTTTTTGTACTGCCAGTCCGTGATAGGCCGGACGTTGCGGATGCGCAGCTTGTTAAGGTTGTCGCAGATGACCTGAATGCGTTTGTCAATGAAATACATCATTTTGGTGCTCCTCTGATAAAAGGAAATAATATTGTAGTGATTTTAAATTGACGGGGACCTCCCCGGTTGTGCGTTTGCTTTACAGAGAATTCTCCTTCATATATCCCATCAGCTCATCCACAGTGGTAAAGGCCAGACCGGTAACGGTGTCGGCGCAGCCGTAGTAGATGGCGATCCGGCCGGTGGCGGCATCGGAGAGGGTGGCGCAGGGGAAGACCACGTTGGGCACGTCGCCCATGCACTCGTAGGGTTCCCAGGGAGCCATGATATAATCCTTGCTTCGATACAGCACCTTCCAGGGCTGGTCGATGTCCAGCAGGGCGCAGCCCATGCGGTAGACGAAGCCGTTGCAGGTATTGATGACCCCGTGGTAGATCAGCAGCCAGCCCTCGTCGGTCTCAATGGGAATGGGGCCCGCGCCGATCTTGGTGGACTGCCAGGCGGACTCGTCCCCCTTCACGGTGCTCATCACGTGGCGGTGGCAGCCCCAGAACTTCATGTCCGGGCTCTGGCTGATAAAGATGTCGCCGAAGGGCGTGTGTCCGGTGTCGCTGGGCCGGGAGAGCATCATATAGAGGCCGCCGATCTTCCGGGGGAACAGCACGCCGTTGCGGTTATAGGGCAGGAAGGCGTTCTCCAGCTGGTGGAAGGTCTTGAAGTCCTCGGTCCAGCCCACGCCGATGGTAGGACCATGGTAGCCGTTGCACCAGGTCACATAATACTTCCCGTCGATAAGGCACACCCGGGGGTCATAGCGGTACTCCCGGACGGTCACGTCCGGATCGCCCTCGAAATGAACGGGCTCGTCCCGGATCTCCCAGTGAATGCCGTCGGGACTGAAGCCGGGGAAGATATCCATGCTCACCGACCGGCTGTCGCAGCGGAACACGCCGGCGAAGCCGTCGCCGAAGGGCACCACGGCGCTGTTAAATACGCTGTTGGACCGTTTGATGGCATGGCGGCCAATGATGGGGTTGCCGGAGTAGCGCCATACGGGCATGACGCAGTCCGCCGGCTTGGGCTCCCAGGGGAGGTTTTTCAGCTCATTTCCAATGATCTTGCTCATAATACCTCTTTGAAACTCCTCTTGTGTGTGATAAATTTTGAGGCACACATACTTTTGTCTTGAAAGAAAAGCGCATCAAAAAAGAACTTGTTTCCACGGAGCGTAAGCCCCGCTACAGGTCATTATATCGGCAGACCCATGCAAAACATAAGCGAAACATGGTTTCGCGCAAAAGTTTTCTTTTGATACTTTTCTTTTTCAAAAGAAAAGTATGTATGCCTCCATCAAATTGGGCTCATTTTTGAGAGAGGGGCTGCTGCAAACCCGACCGGCTGCAACAGCCCCTTTTTTAAGTTCGAGACTAAAGTCTTTGCTATTCTCAGATTTTGGCCCCGTTACGAAACCGCGATCTTAGTCCGGAATAGTATTAGCTCTCGATTTTCTGAAATAAATCTTACTTGCCCAGGAAGGCATCCAGCTGGGACTGAGCCTCGGCAACGATGTCATCGAAGCCGGAAGCGCGCATGGACGACATCATAGACGCCACGGTGGACTCAGGCTCGCCGGTACCGGTCTGGAGCTGGCCCTTGTACTCCTCGAAGATGGCCTGGCAGGCAGCGATCTTGTCGGCAACGGGGGTCTTGTCAAAGGCAAAGCCCAGAGCCACGGAGGAGATGGCAGCCTTGTTCTGAGCATCGACTTCCTCGAAGAAGGGGACAGAGCCCTTCTCGGGAGTCACGGTCTTGGTGGTACCCTGGGTGTAGCCGGCCATCGTCCAGTCGGCGTTGAGCTTCTCAACGCGCTGCTCGCCGTTCTCCTCCACGTACTGGAAGTTCACGCCTTCCTCGCCGTAGTAGAGCATATCACGGAACTTGCTGTCGGTGCTGACCAGCTCGATCACCTTCAGAGCCTCCTGGGGATGAGCGGAGGAGGCGCTGATGCAGGCCATGGAGCCCTGAATGGTATCGTTGGACACCACGCTGTCGCCGAACTGGGAAACCACGACCTCGGTGCCGCGGCCATCGCCCCAGCCCTTGGCGGCGGCGGGCCAGCCCTGGCTGATGCCCACACCGCACATACCGGTGGCTTCGCTGGCGGTGGCGGCGTCAGAGTTGATGAGGCCCTCGTTCATCCACTGGTGCAGGATCTTCAGCTGATCCATGACGTCCTTCTGCTCGAAGGTGCAGACCACCTTGCCGGAATTGTCATAGTAGCTCACGCCGATGGCGGCCATACCGGCCATGCCCAGCTGGTCATAGCGGTTGCCCACCACGCAGGAGACGCCGTCCTTGTTCAGGAGCATGGGCGGCTCGCCGGTGCCTTCCTTGATGGCCTGGACCACGGGAGTGGCATCCTCCAGAGAGTGGACGTCCGCCCACACGTCGGGGGCATAAGCATCCACATACTCCTTCGTCCAAACGAAGAAGTTGGTCATGGAAGAATCCTTGTAGGCGGGAATGCCGTAGAGCTTGCCGTCAATCTTGCAGGCGTTCAGGTAGTCCTCGGGGATCAGGTCGGTGATGCCCGGGGTCTCCTTGATGTACTCGCTCAGGTCGGCAAAGGCGCCCATAGCCACGTCGGCGGTGTAGGAGCCGGAGTCGGTAAACATAATATCATAGGGCTCGTTGGTCTGAAGGACCATGCTGCGCCGGTCGCCCCAGCCGCCCCAGCTGACGATCTGCATGTCGATGTGAACGCCGATCTTCTCCTCCAAGTAGGCGTTAGCCTTCTCAGTCCAGGAGTCGAGGTTGGCGGGCGGGCCGCCGCCCACTTGATACCAGGTGATGGTGGGGATGCCGCCCTCGTCGCCGCCGCCGGTGCTGCCGGCGTCGTTTCCGCTGCCGCCGCAGCCGGCCAGCAGGGCCAGCGTCATGACGCAGGCGAGAAGCAGCGCAAGAAATTTCTTCATTTTCATTGTTTCCTCCTTATTGTGTGGTAAGTGACGTGTTTATCAAACGGCGCGAGGCCGCTTAATACGGTGGAATTTTTATCCCTTCACCGCGCCCACGGTCAGGCCGGAGATGAAGTACTTCTGGAAGAAGGGATACACGCAGGCGATGGGGACGGCCACGACGAAGGCGATAGCCATACGCACGGACTCCTGAGGCATGTTCTTCTTCAGGTCCGAGGTGGTGGTCAGCAGGGCCGTGGGGTTCTTGGTCAGGTAGTCCAGGTTCTGCTGCATGGAGTCCAGCATGGCCTGGAGGGACTTGAGGTTGTCGTTCTGGATGTACAGCTTGGCCTGGAACCAGTCGTTCCAGTAGCCGAAGGCCAGGAACAGGCCGATGGTAGCCAGCACGGGCTTGGAGATGGGCAGGATGATCTTGAAGAACACCGTCCACTGGCTGGCGCCGTCGATCTTGGCCGACTCAATGATGCCGTCGGGGATGGTGGTGCGGAAGAAGGTCCGGGCGATGGTCACGTTAAAGCTGCTCACCGCCAGGGGGATGATCAGAATCCACATGGTGTCGAACATGTGCAGCACCTGGGTATTGATCACGTAGGAAGCGGTCATGCCGCCGCCGAAGACCATGGGGATGAACACCAGGATGGTCAGGAAGTTGTTCAGCTTGTGCTCCGTCCGGCTCAGGACGTAGCCCATCAGGCTGGTGAGCATCACGCCCAGCACGGTGCCGATCACCGTAACATAGATAGACACCCACATAGCATGGAGAATGGTCTGCCGCTGGCCCCACAGGTACTTGTAGGCATCGCCGGAGAAGGTCCGGGCGGTCACGAAGATCTGGTAGCCTTCCTTGCGGATGATGTCGTTGTCCGTTACGGAGATGATGAAGATGAAAATGATGGGCAGGAAGCAGGCCAGGGCCAGGATCAGGAACATCAGATTGAACAGGAAGTTGGTCGTGGGATTGATCCGGTTCAGGCGGCTGAGGGTGTCGCCGCTGACGGGTTTATTCTTTTTACTCATGTCTCCGCCTCCTTAAATCAGTGCGCTGGAGCGGTCCACCTTGCGCACGACGGCGTTGGCCGACAGGATCATGATACAGCCCACTACCGCCTGGAAGAGGGAAGCCGCCGAGGTCTTGCCCAGGCTGACGGTACCGCTTGTCAGCATCTGGTAGACCTTCACGTCCAAGGTGGCCACCACGGGGGTCAGCGGCTGCTGGGCGCCCCGGGACACCTGATAGAACAGGCCGAAGTCGGAGGAGAAGATGCCGCCGATGGCCAGGATGAACATCATAATGATGATGGGACGCAGGGAGGGGATCGTAATGTACTTGGCCTGCTGGTACTTGGTGGCGCCGTCCAGCACCGCCGCCTCATAGAGGCTGCTGTCGATGCCGGTGATACTGGCCAGGTAAACCACCATCTTGTAGCCGATGGTCTTCCACACGTGCATGATGATGATGATGAACGGCCAGGCCGCGGGGGTGGAGTACCAGGGGACGTTCTCTCCGCCGAAGGCGCGGAGCATGGAGTTGAGCAGGCCCTTGTCGGTGACCAGGAAAGCGTAGACGAAGTAGCTGATGACGACCCAGCTCATGAAGTGGGGCATGAACATCAGGGTCTGGTAAGTCTTGGACTTGCGCTTGCTGTAGATGTTGCTGATCAGGATGGCCAGCCCCACGGGCAGCACGATGTCCAGGACGATAAACACGATGTTGTACAAAATCGTATTGCGGAGGATCTGGGGGAAGTCCTGCAGGGTAAAGAAGTACTTGAAGTTCTCAAACCCCACCCAGTCGCTGTTGAGCAGGCTGGTCAGGAAGCTTGCGCCGGGGGTGATCTTGTAATCCTTGAACGCCAGGATGATGCCAAAGATGGGCAGGTAGCAGAAGAGTATGTACCAAATGGTGGTAGGCAGCGCCAGGATGGACAGTTCGGTGTCATCCTTGGTCCATTTGCTCTTCTTCTCTGCCGGCGGCTTGGCCAGGGTTTTCGCCGGGGCTTTGTTGTCTTGCATACGGTTCACCATTCCTTCCTCTCTCGCTTTGGTGGATTTTCGGCATTTTTTACAAAATCCACCGATTCAACGGAAGATATTATATCGGCATTCCAGAATCCGGGAAAGTATCCTAAAGTCATTTTGTAGTATAGGAAAGAGCAAATCCGTCTGCTTGCACAAAAAACTGGCGTTTTGCACATTTCACCTCGTCAAAACAGCGAGACGGCGGACCTTCCGGCCCGCCGTCCCATGATTTTCAAACAAATTGCGGATAAAACAGCCCCGATGCGTAACAGTTACTGCCAGCAGCGGATGCCGAAGGCGCGGATGGAGTCCCTGCTGCGCCGGTCCACCTCGTCCTCGTCCTCCAGGTCGGGCCAGTCGCTCCAGATGGAGTAGCAGCAGCCCAGCATCTGTGCCGACTTGGTGTCCAGGGTCTGGGGGCCGCTGAGGGGATGGGTGGGGAACATGCCGGGGTTCCACTGGCTGAGGATCTTGTCCGGGTCGGGGTCGCTGTAGTCCTTCCGGATGAGCAGGATATAGTAGAGGTACTCGCTGTGGTAGTTCACCACCTGGTATCCCCGGTCCAGGAAGGCCTTCAAGGGGGCCATGCCCTTGTCCCAGTTGCTCCAGAAGGCGATCTGTACGTTCCGGTCCAGCTCCACGTGCTCCGCCAGGTCGGGACGGAACAGCCCGTCGTTCCACACCCGGACCTGGAAGCCCTTGGCCCGGACGTGGGCGATGACCTGGTTGAGGAAGTCCACGTAGAGGTCCACGCCGCCGCAGTCGGGGCCCAGGCGCTCCTTGGCGCAGGCCTCCATCTCCGGGAAGCGCTCAAAGTGGTTGAAGTCGATGAACTCGTCCCCGCCGATGTGGAACACCTTGGACCCGGCGAACAGCTCCGCGTACTCGTCCACCAGCTCCAGCAGGAAGGCGCGGGCGTCGGGGTTGGTGATGTCCAGGGCGGAGTACAGGGGCTCCGCCATCTCCCGGTTCAGCCGCCACCGGGGATGCTCCAGCAGGGCGGTGCCCAGGTGGCCGGGGCAGTCCAGGGAGGGGTTGATGTCGATGAACAGATCATTGCACAGGGCGATGATCTCCCGCACCTCGTCCTTGGTCAGGTGGAACCGGGAGGGGACCTCCGGGTGCCGCTCGCTGTCGATGCGGAAGCCCTCGTTCTCGGAGAAGTGGAGCCAAAGCACGTTCATCCGGTTCCGGGACAGGTCCTTCACCCGCTCCATGATCCAGTTCTTCGTATAGTACTTCCGTCCCGCGTCCAGGTGGAAGCCCCGCTCGCCGGTGCCGGGCCAGTCGGCCAGGCGGCCGTGGGCCAGCTCGCCCGCCTCAAAAATGGTCCGCAGGCCGTGGACCGCCGCCCGGTGGGACTGGGCCGTCAGCTCCGCGGCCTCGCCCGCCTCCACGGCAAAGCCCTCGTCAAAGGTGGTCTTGCCCGCCAGCACATCCGGCTGTCCCAGCCGGACCAGCAGGTCGCCGGGACGGGCCGCGCCGCCGTGGACCTTCTCCGCCGCAGCCAGGGCGGGGAAATCCTCTCCCAGCAGGGCCGCGGCCCGGTCCAGACTTCCGTCCTCCGGCAGGATCACCCGTCCCGTCAGACGCCACGCGCCCTCGCCGGTCTTCTCCGCCAGCTTGGGCTGGGGAAACTGCAGTATCGCCATAATTTTTTCCTCCATCATCATAAATCCTCCCTCCGCCCCGGAGGGGGGCGGGAGCGGTTTTTTGTGAGAATGCACGAGCGCAAGCTATCATGCCGCCGCCGAAAAGTCAAGCTATAGAAACAGCACACTTCGGTATACATTCGATGGATTTCGCAAATTCCTCCTTTTCCCTTCCCATTTTTGTATTTCTGTGCTATACTTCACATAAAAACTTCCCAGAGGGAAGGAGCCGCAGGCAAAGCCCGGCTCCGGAAAGAGGAGTGACGGCATGAAAAGTCTGTTTAATTTGGACAACCCGGTATTTCAGGTCCTCTCCCGTATAGCGGATCTGGCGGTGCTGAGCATACTGTGTCTGGTGTGCTGCCTGCCGGTGGTAACCATCGGACCGGCGCTGGTGGCCCTGAATAAGACGGTATATGATTTGACCATAGAGCGGGGCGGCGGCATTCTCCGGACCTATTTCCGGGCCTTCCGCAGCAATCTCCGGCAGGGGATAATCGCCGGGCTGGCGGGCCTGCTGGCGCTGGCGGCGCTGGTGTGCGACTTTATTCTGCTGCGGCTGTATTACACAGGGGGAGCGTACACTTTCCTCATCTGCCTGATCTATCTGCTGGGCTTTCTGGTCATGGGAGTGCTGGCTTTTCTCCTGCCCCTTATCGGACGGTACGAAAATAAGTTTTCCCAGCACTTCCAGAACGCTCTGATTTTGTGCATCCGTTACCTGCCCAAGACCATTGCCATGGTCTTTCTCCACCTGCTCCCCCTGCTTCTGGCGCTCTTCCTCCCCAATATGCTGGTATTTACCCTGCCCTTCTGGCTGTTTTTCGGTCTGGGCTTTTTTGCCCAGGCGGACGCCTTCCTGCTGCGGCCCGTCTTTGAGATGCTGGAGCGGCCCAAGGAGGAGCCGCAGGAGGAAGTCCCGGAGGAGAGCGATGACGGAGAATCCGATGAGCAAGAGTGATACGGACCGCCTTTTGCGGGAAACTCCCCTGCTGGATTACTCCGCGCCCTCCATACAGCATCTGGTCCAGCTCCGGCAATGGCGGGATCTGCCCCCGTTTTCCAGAATACAGGCTGTTTACAACTATGTAAGGGACGAGATCCTGTTCGGCTACAATGTGGACGATTCCATCCCCGCCTCTAAAGTTTTGGCCGACGGTTACGGCCAGTGCAACACCAAGGCCACCCTGTTCATGGCGCTGCTCCGCGCCTGCGGCGTTCCCTGCCGGGTCCACGGGTTTATGATCCACAAGCGCCTGCAGAAGGGCGCCATGACCGGCCTTGTCTACCGCAGCGCTCCGGAGTATATCTTTCACAGCTGGGTGGAGGTACTGCTGGAAGATACCTGGTACCAGCTGGAGGGGCTGATATTGGACGGGGCCTATCTGCAGAAGCTGCGGTCCGCCTGTCCCGACTGTACGGGCGCATTCTGCGGCTATGGCGTCGCCGTGAAGGATTTCCAAAACGCGGTTGTTGATTTCAATCGGAACCACACCTACATCCAGAGCGAGGGCATCTGCCGGGACTTCGGCCTGTACGACTGTCCGGACGACCTGCTGAGGGAGCACGGGCAGGCGCTGTCCCCGGCGAAGGCCTTTCTGTACCGACACTGGGGGCGGCATCTGATGAACCGGAACATCAAAAAGCTCCGTAATAAATGAGAGAGCGGAACCTTTCACTGGTTCCGCTCTCTTTTCATGCTTTACGCACCTGCGGCAAAGCTTCCCTCCAGCAGCGTCTCGCCGCCGTCGCAGAGGAACCACTCGATTTTCCCCGGAGGCAGGACCTGCCGCATTCCTGCGTCCCACTGGCACAGGCTTTCCCGGGAAATAGCCAGGGTTACGGCCTTCTCCTCTCCGGGCTCCAGGTACACCTTGCCGAAGGCGCACAGCGCCCGACGCCGGGAGGTGACCGCCCCCTGGGTCCGGTGGAGGTACAGCTGCGGCACCGCGCAGGCGGCCCGGTCCCCCGCGTTGCGGACCGTAAACGTAACCGAAACGCCCTGGCCGTCCAAGGTATCCTGCGGCGGGGCGGTGAGGGTCCAGGCAAAGCGGCTGTAGGTCAGGCCGCTGCCGAAGGCGTACCGGGGCCCGTCCGCGTCGCAGTAGCGCATTCCCTGGTAGGAGTCTTTGTAATTGTAGTACACCGGCAGCTGCCCCGCGTGGTCCGGCAGGGATACCGGCAGCCGTCCAGCCGGTGAGATCTCCCCAAACAGGATCTTTGCCAGGGCCTCCCCGCCGGTCAGCCCCGGATAGAAGGCATACAGAATGGCGTCGGAATGGGCCTCGATCTCCGCCATCTCGTAGGGGCGGCCTCCGATCAGAATGATGACCACCGGTTTGCCGCTCTCCTTCAAGCGCCGCAGCAGCTCCAGCTGCGCGCCCGGAAGGCGCAGCAGTCCCGCGTCCACGTTCTCGCCGCAGTCCATGGAGACCTCCTCCTGATCTGCCAGAGCGCCGTTGTCCTGGAACGCCCCGCCGCCGAACCGGCTGGAGGTGCCCCCCAGCACCGCCAGGATCACATCCGCCTCTCCGGCGGCCCACGCCGCTTCCGCCAGCTGCGGGCCGGACTCGCCGAACCGGGAACAGCCGGGCCGGTAGGAGATCTCTGCCGGGCTCTCGTGGGCCTGTATCCAGCGCTCCAGCCCCTCACGGACCGTAGTCCCCCCGCCGGGGCGCACCGGGGGCGTGTAGTCTCCAAGCTGGCAGTACAAGTCGTCGGCGTTGGGGCCGATAAGGAGAATATGCAGGCATTTTTTCCCGTTCAGGGGCAGCAGGCCGCCGCTGTTTTTCAGCAGCACCACGCTCTCCTCCGCCAGCCGGGCCGCCTGGGGAAAGACGGCGGGGGTGTAGCCCCGCCAGCGGTCGTCCTCGGGAATGTAGGGCTCCTCGAAGAGGCCCCGGCGGAATTTCAGCTCCAGCACCCGGCCCGCCGCCTCGTCAATCCGGTCGGGAGAGACCAGCCCCCGCTCCACGGCCTCCTCCAGCCGCCCGAAGGCCGTGTCCCACAAGCCCAGGTCCACCCCGGCCTCCAGGGCCAGCGCGCCGGAGGCTGCCCGGTCCCCGGTGACTGCATCCAACTGGTCGATGGCCACTCCGTCGCTCATAACGACACCGGTGAAGCCGTACTCCTCCCGCAGCAGCTTGCGCAGCAGCCAGGGGTTGGCGTGGCAGTATACGCCGTCGATCTCGTTGTAGGCCGCCATAAAGGAGGCGGCGCCCGCCTCCACGGCGGCCCGCACCGGGGGCAGATGGATCTCCCGGAGTTCCCGGGGGCCGATGCGGGCGGCGCTGGCGTTGACGCCGCCGGTGGTCTCCCCCTGGGCGCACAGGTGTTTGGCGGTCACGTCCACGCCCTGGCTGCGCAGGCCCCGGACCACCGCCCCGGCGAAGGCGGCGGCCAGCACCGGGTCCTCCCCGAAGCACTCCTCGCTGCGGCCCCACCGGGGGTCCCGGAGGATGTCCAGCGCCGAGGCCAGGGCCAGATCGACGCCCATATCCCGCAGCTGCCGCCCGCAGACCTTTGCGGCCTCCTCCAGCAGCGCCGGGGACCAGGAGGCCGCCGAGGCCAGGTTTACCGGCAGCAGATAGCCGTCCAGAGCCTGATGACCGTGGGGGCATTCGGTGGTCATCAGCGCCGGGATGCCCAGGCGGGTATGCTCTATGAGATACCGCTGGACCATGTTGCGGGCTTTGGGTGCCAGCGCTCCCTCCAGCCCCGTATCAAAATTCCGCTTGGACCAGGGGTCCGCCCGGTACAGGCCGTACAGCGCGCCGATGCCGCCCCAGCGGTCCGCCTCCCGGTAAAACTCCTCCGTCAGCCGGATAGAATCCCCTTCCCGCATATAGCAGGCAAAGCCGTACAGCCGCTGGGTCAGCTGGCCCACCTTTTCCCGCAGGGTCATGCGCCCCAGCAGGTCCGCCGCCCGCTCCGCCGGGGCGAGGCTGGCATTTTTGTATGCTTCCATTTTGCTCCTCCAGATGGGTGAGGGGACGGTCTGCCCAGGCCGTCCCCCTATATATAAGGCTATTTTACCACACCAGGCTCTATTTGTCACCTGCTATGGGCTGATTTTATCCGGTAAGGATGCGGAAAGATGTACGCTCGGCCTCCGCTACTGCTGCTCGTGGAGATACAGCCCTACCCGATTGTTGAGGAGCCCGATGGTGTCGTCCAGGGTCCGGTCCCCGGCGAAGTAGGGGCCCAGGGTCTCCCAGACAATGTTGGACAGTTCGTCATTCGGCCAGTATAGCTGTGTGGTGTGGTCGATCAGCCTCTTGTACCGCTCGGTATCTTCCTCTGACAGGAGGTGCATCACACTGACTTGCGGTCCATATTTAAAGTGCTGTTCTCCCAAAAGCGGATGATCTTGTTTCACAAGTTCTTTCGGATCGTCCTGAAGATGGAGAAATGCGGCCGTTTTATGCTGCTGCTGTATTTCCCCCAAAAGGAGCAGCTCAAAATCGTGCGTACTGACCGGTATATTCATAAATGTAACAAGGGGATCTTTTTTGCTGACCCGTGGTACGAGCAGTCTGCGGATATACTCCCAGGCGGCGTCCTTGTTCCGGCATACGGAGGACATGGACAGGATCGTCCCCAGCGGATAGAAAAAACTCCCCGAGCTGCCGTCCGCAGTCGGGTAGCCCGGGAAAGCGGCACGCTCCTGCCAGAGTCCGTCTGAAACGCCTACGTCCATCTGCCAGTCGATCATGATGCCTTCCAACAGCTGTTCTCCAGCCATGATCCGCCGCCTGACCTCTTCCTCCGCCGCTATGGGGTTCTCAGAATCCACTTCATCGGGGAAATTTTCCAAAAACTGGACCAGATCGAGAAAGTCTTGGCTGTCGAAACGGCATGTCCCGGCTTCCCAGTCTACAAACCGGTCCAAAGAAAAGCGAAGGAAATTGAAAAACGCGTCCCGCCGGGTCATGTTATACCGCAGAATCGTAGAACCCTCCGGCATCCCGGTCAGGATATCCATGACATCCTCCACCGTCCAGCTGTACCGGTCTCCCACGACGCTTTCCCGTCCGGTCAGGGTAAAGATCGTTACTCTCTGAAAAAGGATATAGAGACTGCCGTCTATCTCGGCGGCTTTGACCGGCGCCTGTAAGACTCCGTCTCTTCCAAAATCCGGGTCGTTTTCAATATAGGGCCACAGATCCTCCAGATACCCTTTTTGTACCATCTGCCGGTATGGCATCCAGTATTCGTCCTCCGCCTCCTCATAGAGCCCTGGAAGGACATGGTAGCTCCCAGTGGTTCCAGCCACTTGGGCACCAGCCCTTCCAAAATAGTGCATCTCCATAATATCCGGAACCTGCCCGAGGACCAGCTCCGTCTGGAGGCGCTTCAGACCGCCCTCGTCCGAGTAATCATGAATTTCAATCTGCACGTCCTCATGCTCTTCGTTGAACGCCTCTATAGAACGGGTGAGCTCATTGGTGACCGGATTCAGCGCGGCATAAATCAAGACGCCCTCCTCCGGTTCTGCGGGAAGCTGGCGCTCCCCGCAAGCGGGGAGCGTCAATGCGCATAGCAGGACAAGAAGCCATCCATGCCTTTTCATCATGATTTCTCCCCCCCTTTTCCAGTCTGTACCTCCAGTTTATCACATGTTTGCTTCGTCTGCAACAGCGGATCCGCGCCTCCGCTACTGCTGCTCGTGGAGGTACAGCCCCACCCGGTTCTGGAGGAGGGTTATGGTGCCGTCCAGGGTCCGGTCCCCGGCGAAGTAGGGGCCCAGGGTCTCACAGACAATGCCGACTGGCTCAAGAAAGTTCAATACACTGGCTCTGCCACAGTGAGTGCATTCCTGTAGCTATTACGCATTGCTGCCCTCGCATATTCCTCCTCGCTGTGACCATGATCTGCATTTTGGCAAATGCAATCTGGACACCAATGGGTGTGAGCAGGATCCGTACAAGCTACATCGTCACAGCCCATGCTGGTGTAATAGCCGTAAACATGATGGACGGGGTCCTTAATGTGCTTCCATGGCCAATCGTATTGCGGATCGTTTTGGAGAATGGTGAACACCTGCTCGGAATATTTGCTTGGAATATTGAATGTCATTGATTGATTTCCAGTATTCTCATCCTCCATTCCTTCTGCATAAGCATAAGGGTTTTCCTTGCTTGCGGTGTTTCTGGCTGCGTTAGCAGTCACAGAAACTGATAAGAATAGAAATACAGCGAGAAACAGCAAAGCTCTTCTTTTCATAATAACAGCATCTCCTTCCTTCATACTATACTATGCAATTCACTATGGCGCGATCCTGATCATGGCAAGGCGGAGCACGCTCCTGATGGGTTGCTGTCGCACATCCAAAAATTCCGTGTAAGGTCTATAGGGGAATACATGCCGCAATTAGGACATTCCCAAAATGTTCCCTCCATGTAGTGATAATGCGTGTACTTGTTGTTAACTGGGCAATCTACTGTATCAGTTTTTGCGCCATTGATCCAGCGCTGTTGTATATGGCAGATATAGCAGACCGCTCCTCTAGGCATAATCTCTTTTCCATCACATGTTACTGCGTACTCAGCACTTTTCTCATCATGCGCCAGTGCAGACATTGTCAGGCAGCTGAACGCCATCACCATTGCCAGCACCAGAGCCGCCAGTTTCTTTGTCTTCTTTATTGTGTTTGTCTCCTTCAAAAATGTATTTATTCAACGGCAAGAGCCGTCAAATGATGAGGCCATAGACCTCGCTTTCTCTCGGAAATCATGATTTCTTTCGCAGATATTTTATGCAGACCAGAATGATGAGTAGTTGAAACACCGTTTCCAGTATCTGCTTGCTCATCAAATAGACCCCCGCTGCCGTAAATCCCATTTTTATCGCCCCTCCACAGATTTCCTAATCGACCAGCTCATCAGGATAAATGACCCAGGATTCATTTATTTTCTCCCTGTCTTTGAGTGTAACGCCTGTTGAAGGTTCTCTCCATTCAAAATCAATCGTTCCAGTAACATAAATAGTTACTGCTCTTCCCGATATAGACGCACGCACATCGAGAGTATCCGTCTTCATATTTACACTACTGCGAGGATCAATCGTAGCATTAGCGGTTAAGACATCAGCATTCTGAACATTAACTGTTCCGGTACAGGAAACTGTGAAGTAAGCTTGTGCCAGCGCACCACAGTATACGCTTAGAATACCCTCCCAACTGTAAGGGGCCGGCATAATCCTTGGTACAAAATCAGTTGCCGCCACGGCTGTTTTGCTTTCACCTCCGGTCGCCATTGCTGCGGCAGGCATCGCCATGATACTGAATGCCATGGTCAAGGTCAGGATTAGGCTTACAATTTTTTTGCTCTTTTTCATTGGTTTATTCTCCTTTTAGATGTATTTATTCAATCGAAAAGCGCAGAAATGACAGATCAGCGTCATTGCAGGCTTACGATTCATCTGGACTCTCTATCACCTTCACAAGACCGTATATGACCAATGCAATAATCGATATATTGCAAGCGGAAAGGGCCAGCATAACCGCCTCCAGCATATGACGGCTACATATTCCCCAGAGGAGGAGCAGGGCGCAGATTCCGCCAACACCCAAAACGGCCACCGACCAGAACCTTTTCCCGCCGGTTCGTCCCTCACGCGCTTCCGTGGCCGCTTCACTTCCCAGTATTTTCTCTGCGGGTATCCCATACACCCGGCTCAAGCCGATCAGATTTTCCGCAGACGGCAAGGCGAGTCCCACTTCCCAACGAGAGACCGTTTGCCTGGTGATGCCAAGCTCCTCCGCCAGCTCCCCCTGAGAAAGCCCCTTCGCCTTCCGTAGGCGAAGTAATGTCTCCTTTTGCTCCATAAGCCCCCCTCCTGTATCAAAAAGCATACCAGCTTTTTGTAGTAAAAACAAGACAATATTTGCCTACACAGGGGCAATTGTCTGTTGCATCTTCCCAAAAAGCGGACCTCAAGCAGCGAGAGGTCCGCTTTTTGGCCGTGTATATGCTTACTTCATCCCCGCCGTGATGATGGCCATCTTATAGACCTCCTCGGCGTTGCAGCCGCGGGAGAGGTCGTTGATGGGGGCGTTGAGGCCCTGCAGGATGGGGCCGTAGGCCTCGTAGCCGCCCAGACGCTGGGCGATCTTGTAACCGATGTTGCCCGCCTCGATGTTGGGGAAGATAAAGGTGTTGGCGTAGCCCGCCACCTTGCTGCCGGGGAACTTCAGCTGGCCCACGGTGGGGGAGACGGCGGCGTCGAACTGCATTTCGCCGTCGATGGCGAACTCGGGGGCCATTTCCTGGGCGGCCTTGGTAGCGGCGGCGGAGAGGGGCACGGTAGCGCCCTTGCCGGAGCCCTTGGTAGAGAAGCTCAGCATAGCCACCTTGGGCTCGATGCCGAAGAACCGGGCGGTCCGGGCGGACTCGACTGCCACCTCCGCCAGCTTCTGGGCGGCGGAGACGGTGACGTTGCCCTCCTTGTCCACGCTGTCCTCGTAGGAGATGTTGATGGCGCAGTCGCCCATGCAGAGCATTTTCAGGGCCTCGTCGCCGGTGTCTCGCTTCATGATGAAGCAGGAGGAGACCAGGTGTGCGCCGGGCTTGGTTTTGATGAGCTGGAGGGCGGGGCGGACGGTGTCGGCGGTGGAGTAGGTTGCGCCGCCCAGCAGGGCGTCGGCCTTGCCCATCTTCACCAGCATGGTGCCGAAGTAGTTGCCCTTTTTCAGGGCGGCGCGGCAGTCGTCCTCGCTCATCTTACCCTTGCGGAGTTCCACCATCTTGGCCACCATGTCGTCCATACCGGCGTAGGTCTCGGGATCGATGATTTCGGCCTTGCTGACGTCGAAGCCGTTTTTCTGGGCGGCGGCGTTGACCTCGTCCACATTGCCCACCAGGATGACGTTCATCAGGTCCTCTTTGATGAGCCGGGCGGCGGCCTCCTGGATGCGGGCGTCGGGGCCCTCGGTAAAGACGATGGTGCGGCGGTTGGCCTTCAAATTGTTCAAAAGAGCGGTAAACATAGTCTTGTTTCCTCCGTATGTAATGTTGATCACGGGTGGGAACCCGCATAGATAAGACAATTATACACCAACCGCCGCTGGGGCTCAATGGGAAATTCTTAAATTTGTGAAAAAATGTTGAGGGGGAGCGGGAAAAGATGCTATACTGATATCATATGAATTATTCCATAAGGAGGCTTTCCTGTGAAAAAACTTCTCATACTGGCGCTGGCGCTTCTTTTCCTCCCCGCCTGCTCCGACAGCCACCGCTTTCTCTCCGGCGAGGTCTCCGATGTCCGGACGGAGAAGGGGGAGATTGTCTCCTTTGTCCTCACGGACGAGAACGGGAAGCGCACCGGCGTGCTGATCCCGGAGGACGCCCATTTCACCTCCCGGGTGGACCTGGACGCAGAGGCGGAAAAAGAGCTCCTCCTCTCCGGCCGGCCGGGGACCTCCGTCCATGTGGAGTACAACGGCGGAAAAACCACGCTGACCACGGACGGCGGCGAGAAGCTTCCCGCCTACACCGCCTGGTTCGTGGCGGTGAACGGGTACCTGGAGCCCGACGCCGCCGTCCTCCGGGACGGCACGCCCCTGGACGTGTTCCGCTGGACCAGCGGGACCTCCTACCGTCTGAAGGACGGAACGGACCTGCTGTACGTGCGGGACCCCGCCGGACCGGAGAACAGCATTGTGGCGGGACAGAAGAGCTGCAACGATCTCAGCGAGACCGCCCGGAAGAAGGTTTCCGCCTATTTTCAAGAGCGGGGACTGCTGTACGATGTAGAGGAGGAACTGGAAAAATCCTACGCCAATTATCGGGACCGCAGCCCCAATAAGCCCGTCCCAAGCGTAGGGCAGGACATCACCGCCCAGGCTTCCTCCGACCGGGTCATATATTTTCTCACCGCGGTGGACACGCCCATCCACGGGGACGGCACGGCCAACATGGAGCAGCTGCGCCTCTCCGATGCCTTCGACCAGGAGACCGGGGAGCGCATCGACGGCTGGGACCTGTTCACCTGCTCCCCGGAGGAGGCGAAGCGCGCTATGCTGGACCTGGCCCAGATCACGGAACAGCCTCTGCGAAGTGAGATGGAGGCCGCCCTCCAGCCGGAGTATATCGTCTTTTTCCCCGGCAGCATCGAAGCCTGGTTCCCCAAGGGCTCCCTGCCCAGCCAGGACAGCGCCTGGGGCTTCGGTCTGGATTATGACGACGGCCTCAAGGCCATTCTCCAACCCTGGGCCGTACCCGTGGAGGAGCCTCTGTCGGACGCACAGTGACATTCTGCCAAGAAAACTTGGAAAAATCTCTTGACAAGTTTTCTTGGCAGTGTTATACTCCAGATTACCAAGTAAACTTGGCAAAACAAAGGAGGACCGGACATGGATAAGGACGATATTTTGGCGAAGAGCCGGGCGGAGAACCAGGGCAGAGACGAGTATGAGCGGCAGGTCCTGGAGAAGGCGGGGAAGCTCTCTTCTCAAGTAGGTCTGATGGTGTGCTGTTTCATCGCGGCATTCAGCGTAATCAGGACAGACCGGATGAATAACGGCTGCTGGGTGATTTATTTCAGCATCAGCGCCACCCTGTACTGGACGAAATACATCCATCTCCGCAAGCGGCACGAACTGATCATGGCGGTGATTTCCACCCTGGTAGGTCTGCTGTTCTTGGGACTTTTCTTGCGGGAAATGATTTTTTGGAAGTAAGGAGAAGCTGCCATGAATAAGGAGGAAATTTTACAGAAGAGCCGGGCGGAAAACGCCGCTGGGTATATGGACGAACGGGAGAGAGGTCTGCGCCTGCGGGAGGATTCCGTCTCCCTGGGCTTCGGTCTGCTGCTGGCCATCATCTTGTTCATTGTCAAAATTGCCAGGGGACAGCCTGCAGCTGACCTCCTCGCCCTGGTCACAGGCATGAGCGCCGCCGGATTCATTTTCCGGTGTGTAAAAAACCGGAAGAAGTCCGACGTCATCTGGGCGGCGCTCTGCACCCTGCTGATGCTGTTCTACCTCTGTTGTTTCTTTATGGGAGTATCATGATGGATGACAAGCTCATCTTGAAAAACCGCCTCAAGGAGGCCCGGGCGGAAAAAAAGCTCTCCCAGACGGACCTGGCAGAGCTGGTGGGCGTGTCCCGGAACACCATCAGCTCCATCGAGACCGGGCAGTTCAATCCCACCGCCAAGCTGGCCCTGGTGCTGTGCATCGCGCTGGATAAAAAATTTGAGGAACTGTTCTATTTCTGACAGAAAAAGAGGCGGCGCATCCCGGGATGCACCGCCTCAAATTGGATGTAGCAGGGTTTATTTGATGACCAGAATGGTAGAAGTTTCGTTGATGTGACCCAGGTACGCCTCGCCGTTGGTGGAGAAGCCAATGCTGGGATACCGGCCGAACAGCGCGCAGTAGGGCTCGACCTGATTCTCGTTCAGGATCTCCAGCGTGCGGTACAGACAGTTGAAGTTGATCACGCCGGCAGGCTGATACGGGATCGCCTCGTCCAGCGCCTTCTTGGTGTCGTCCACAATGTTGCCGATTTTCAGAACGTTGATCTCCGTTCCCTCCGGCAGGCCGCAGTGCAGCGTGATGCCGCCGTCCTGGATCTGATTGAAGGTGCGGACAAAGATCTCCTCGCCGGCCACAACGCCCAGGGGATTGCACACAAAGTAGTTCTGGATCTCATTCTGGGGAATGCCCAGGACCTCCGCGTACACCTCGCCGCAGGGACGATGGTCGAATTCATAGAGGATGCGGCTGCGCAGGTCGGACTTTGTGACCTCCAGCTTGCGCTCCGAGAAGATATGGGCGCTCTGGGTCTTCAGCACGTCGTAGCCCTTTGTTGTTTTCAGGATTGCCAGCACCGCCGCGCCGCTGTAGCTCTGGCCGTTGGCGTAGACCAGGGACTGGCCGCCGCCGTCCGATGCCGAGGAGGAGCCGCCCACAAAAAGAAGGTCGGTCGCCATGCCCAGGCGGTCCATAAAGATCTCCTCCGCCTTCGCGCTGGACTCGAACAGGACGATGCCCACATAGCGCTCATAGTTTGCGAGGATCTCCTCTGCGCCGCCATAGTAATTGTGCATCCCGTCCAGGACTTCCCGCAGGTCCGGCTCGGCGCCGATATTCTCCACCACCTGCACGCAGACATCCTCAACGCTGCCGGTGTCCATCGCCATAATGCTGACGGAACCGCTGGTATAGCAGGCGTTGCAGTACTCGCTGTGTGAGGAGGAGCCGATGATTTTGCTGTCGGGGAAAGCCTCCTGCAGAGCGGCTTCCGGATGTTCATAGGTGCTGGAAGCAAAAAACAGCAGCAGTTTCGGCTGAAAACCTGCCAGGGCTTCCTTTGCCTGCCGGGCCACATCCCGGCTGTCTGTTCCCTTGATGGAAAGAGTTTTAGTTGCCAATGTCTATCCCGCCTTTACAATAAATTTTGAGGTGCATTAAACGAGAACGCCAAACTCCCTGGCAATTTCCCGAACCTTCTGCATAGTAGCCGGATCATCGGGAGACACCGCCGTAAACTTATCCACGGCGATTCCCTTCAGGTACATCTTGGTCCGTATGGAGTTTGCAATGACGGCGTTTCCCTTGGCCTTCTGCGTAATAACCGTTTGGATCATATTGTGGATCTGCCCTGCCAATCAATTCACCTTCTCTCACAAAAGTCAGATTCCTGCACATGCAAAAAATCCGCCCCCCATTTTACCATATGTTTCCGCTGTTGGCAATTGTTTTTTATGTTCCGCCCCAAGCCTCTTGCAGGCAAAGCGGGGCGCGGGAGGGCGCGCCGCCGCATTCCTCCCGCGCCTACAGGTTCATCTCCGGATTGTCGGTCCGCTCCAGCAGGTAGTCCACAGAAATATGGAAATAATCCGCGATGCGCACCAGTTCCGCGATCCCCGGCTCCCGCTCGCCGGTCTCGTACCGGCTGACGGTGTTCTGCGTCAGGTTCAGATCCATTGCCAGCTTCAGCTGTGTGATGCGCCGTGCCTTTCGCAGCTCCTTGAGTCTCAATCAAATCACCCTTGACAATATTATCCCACTATGGTATATTTAGAATATCCCGTTTTGGTATAATCAGTCCTTCGGAAACAGGACTTCCAGTCCAGGGTTGGCCCGGTCGGCGTCCTCCAGTGTCTGGCACAGGGCGGCGCCGTATTCCCCCAGCCAGGACAGGATGGTCTCCTGGTGGCGCACCATCAGCCGGACGGGGCCCTCCCGCTCGGTGAGCAGGTCGTACAGGGCGTCCAGATTCCGTCCATAGTAGTCCGGCAGGGACAGCTGCTCCGCCAGATGGTCGTGGGCCGCCCGCCGGTTCAGCATCTTCTCGCCGTCAATGACAATGGTCTCCATTTCTATTCCTCCCCGTACAGCAGGGTGAAGGTCTCATAGTGGTCTTCGGTGTAATAGATCCGCCCGTCGTCGGCGTAGACCAGCCGCTTGGCTCCCCGGCTGTCCTGTCCGATGGTGTCGATATCGCACTCATGGTACGTCCCCTCGGGCAGCACGCCCTCCCGGTTGCCGAATTTGTCCCCGCCGATGGCATAACCGGGGGCATATTTTTCCACTGAACCGCCGGACCAGCCTAAGTCCCTGGCCTCGTTTTTGGTAATGTAGTTCTCCGGCAGGTGACCGTAAGTATAGAGGTACAGGGATACGTCCTCGGCGCTGTTATAGGTGCCGTCCTCGTCCAGACCGGACGGGTCCTCATAGAGCTGTTCTCCATCGCCGGCGGTACCGGAGTCCTCCGGGACGTCAGCGTCTTCCGGAGCGGAGGATTCCTCCGGAGCGGTTGGCGGCGGGGCCCCGGCGTCATCTTCTTCGCCGGCGGCGTCCTCCTCATCGCCGAAGGCGATGGCGCTGTCACCCATATAGATTTCTGTGGGGCCGTCCTCACCGCTGACGGCTCCCACATCCGCCCCGCAGCCCGTCAGGGACAGCGCCAGTACCAGGGCGGCGATGCCCGCCAGATAGAAGTGTTTTTTCATCTTGTTCTCCTTTGCGTCTGCTATTTCGCTTCCTCGGAACGGCTGCCGTCATAGTCCCGCAGCGCGCCGGGAGAGATGTGGAAGTAATTCTTGAAATGCACGTAAAAATTGTTCAGCTGGCTGTAGCCCACCATACTGGCCACCACGGATATTTTCTCCTGGGAATTCTCAATGAGCCGCTTGGCCTGTATCATCCGGTAGGCGGTGAGATAGGCGGAAAATTTCATCCCGGTGTCCTGGAGGAAGACCCGCCCGATGTACTTGCTGCTCATGTTCAGCGTCTCCGCGACGCTGGTCAGGGACAGCCCCCGGCGGTAGTTGCTTTTAACGATCAGGATGATTTTGTTGGTGATCCGGGAGAGCTTTCCGTACTCCGTGCGGAGCACCGGGTCCACTCCCGTCTGGGACGCCGTCCGCTCCGGCAGGACGCCGCCCAGCTCCCGGACCACGGCCCGCTCCATGAAGGAGCGAAGCTCCCTGGTGCTGATGGGCTTGAGCAGATAGTCCCGGGCTCCGGCCCGCATGGACCGCTGAATCCACTGGAAGTCCTCCTTGGCGCCCATGGTGCAGAATACGGTCTCCAGTCCCGTCTCCCGCAGGTACTCCACCAGCTCATAGCCCCGGCGCTCCCCCAGCTCCAGCTCCACCAGGGCGATGTGGGGCTGGAAGTCCACGGCCCGGCTCACCGCCTCTTCATAGGAGCCGGCCGTCAGGATGCCGGAGACGCCGTACTGGCTCCAGTCCAGCAGATCGGGGATGGTTTCGCAGACGCCCTGGTCGGGGTCCACGATCATCAAACGGTAGTTCGCGGGATTCACCTCCTTACTGCGGCAGGCGGACCCGCCCGGAGGGAAGGTCCGCCTGCGCAAGCATGTCCGTTATGTTGACTTATTATCCTTCTCCCGGCCCCTGCCCCGCAAGTATTTGTAAGGTTAAATGTAGTATGAAAAGGATATAATCATTCAAATCTATACTGGAAAGTGCTGTTTCAGCAGTTGAGCTTCCCTTTCCGCCATGCTACTTTAATCTCATCTAATTCGTCCTGACGGATTCGGAAAAAGGAGTTGATGATATGCCCTGCTTTGGCGCTCTGGAGGCCGGTGGTACCAAGATGGTCTGTGCTGTCGGCAATGAAGACGGAAAGATCCTGGAGCGGATCAGCCTGCCCACCCGGACCCCGGAAAATACCATGCCGGAGATGCTGGCGTTTTTCCAGGGGAAGGATCTGGCCGGCATGGGGATTGGCTGTTTCGGCCCTGTGGACCTGGACCGGAGTTCTCCCACCTATGGCTCGATCTTATCCACTCCCAAGCTGAGCTGGCGGAATTTCCCCATTGTTCAGCGCTTTGAACAGGCCCTGGGCGTTCCCGTGGGCTTTGATACCGATGTAAACGCCGCCGCTCTGGGGGAGTCCGTCTGGGGCTGCACCCAGGGGATGTCCACCAGCATCTATATTACGGTGGGCACCGGCGTGGGCGTGGGGGTCATTATCAACGGCAAGCCCCACCACGGCATGATGCACCCGGAGGCGGGCCACCTTTTCATGGACCGCCGTCCCGACGACCCCCTGGAGCAGGGGGTGTGCCCCTATCATGGCAACTGCCTGGAGGGCCTTGCCAGCGGTCCGGCCATTGAGCGCCGCTGGGGCCGGAAGGCCCAGGAGCTGTCCGGCTGCGACGCGGTGTGGGAGCTGGAGTCCTACTATATCGCCCAGGCGGTGTGCGACTACATTATGGTGCTGTCTCCGGAGCGGATCATCTTGGGGGGCGGCGTGATGCACCAGCCCCAGATGCTGCCTCTGGTGCGCCGGGAGGTACACCGGCAGCTCCACGGCTACTTGCAGGGCAAGGGGCTGGACGATCTGGAGCACTATATCGTTCCTGTGAGTCTTGGGGATAACCAGGGCGTCATGGGCGCGGTCAAGCTGGCCATGGACGCCTGCGCGGAGCGCGGCGGCCGATAAAATCCATTACACAAAGCCGCGCCGGGTCAAACCCCGGCGCGGCTTTTCTGTCTGCGGAGAAGTCCGCTTCACTGCTTTTGGATGATGCACACGCCCATTTTGACAAACATCTCCTTGATCCCCGGGAGCTTTGCCAAGGGGGCCATCCAGCTGCGCAGGGGTACCTCCCGATAATAGGCGGGCTGAATGTTCAGCTGGGCAAGGATTCTCTTGAACTTTTTCAGGGTCATCTTATTGATGTACCCGAAGTACTCCCGTCCGTTCTCATCCTTGGAGATGCGCAGTTCCAGCCGCTCCTTCTCGTCGGGGAGGCCCTTCACCAATTCCTTGTAAGCCTTGACCAGCATGTTCTCCGTAAAGAACAGGTGGACCCAGGGCATGTTGATGACGTCGCTGAGGTGGGCCCCGGTGGGGTGGTAATAGGGAGGGAAGTTGATATAGATGGCCCCCGTAGGACGGATGAGGCGCAGGGCCTCCTTCAGAGTCCGGGCGGGGTCGGAGACGTGCTCCATGAAGTCGTTCATGATGATGGTGTCAAAGGAGTTGTCCGGGAAGGGCAGTTCAAAGGCGGAAGCGCACACGAACTGGAACCGGTCTGCGAAGCCCAGCTCCGCCGCCAGGGCGTTGGCCTCCTGCTCATAGTGGGCGACGATTTCCACGCCGGTGACTTTTTCCGCTCCCAGGGAGCAGTAGTAGAGGCTTTTCCCCGCCGCGCCGCAGCCCATATCCAGCACCTGTTTGTTTTTGAACATCTCGTCTGCGGTCCGGGCCTCCAGGAAGAATCGGATGGTGTCCTCGCCCTTCCGATACTGCCACTGGGCGTAGGTTTCCGTTCCCTGGTTCTGGAGGTTGAAGGGGTGGACCACCTTGGGGAAGATTTTATTGGTAAATTTAATAATGGCGGTAGAAATTGCCATTGCATTCTCCTTCTGTAAATCCCGCCCTTTGGCGGGATTTACCTTGTCTTTTTGCTTTGACTGAAATCTTATCATCTTTTTACCGGCCTGTCAAGGCGGCGGCTGCGCTGCGGCGCTGCGCGCTGCGGGGGAGCCGTTTCTATTCGATAGCCCGGGGGCTTCTCGCCCCCGGACTCCTCGCCTACTTTTCGCGCCCGCGAAAAGTAGGCAAAAGCGGGCTTAGGAAACTACGTTTCCTAAGAACCTTCCTGATTACGGGGGTGATTATTTGCCCTCCGACGGACCAGGTTACTTCTGTCGGTGGTACCTTCGTTGGTGCGCCGGACTTCTGCGGCTACCCACGGGTCCTTACGGGAGTGCTTACTGCAGCGCCGCTTCTATAACCAGTCTGTCACCATCGCCAAAAGTGCAATAGACCGGGGAAGTCCTCGTCCACGCACCCCGGGGAGTTAGCCCCGCTAAACGGTAGGGGCTGCCGACAAGAATGCTGAAACAGACGCAGAAGAGGAACGAAGCGGACAGCAGTAAGGTTTAGACCAAACGGACTGTGCCTTGGGCGCAAAACTAAACAAAAAATGAGGGATTCTTAAACCGCCAGGTTTAAGTGACTTTTTGCCTACTTTTTGTTCACACAAAAAGTAGGTGAGGAGTCCGGGGGCGAGAAGCCCCCGGGCCATCGACGAGAAAAAAGCCGAAGCCGCCCGCAGGGCGGCAGAAGAACTCCCCCTTGACAACCATTCTCCCATCTGCTACTATTATGTTACGCGATATAACGAGAGACATAATAGCGAAGGAGATGGTCCCGGTGGCGGAGCAGGCCCCCATGACGGAAGCCATGTACTATATTCTCCTGGCCCTGCTGCAGCCGGGCCACGGCTACGGCATGATGCAGCGCATCCGGGAGCTCTCCGGCGGACGGCTGGAAATGGGTCCCGGGACCCTCTACGGGGTCCTCAGCCGGATGAACCGGGAGGGCTGGATCGTTCTCACCGGCGAGGAGGGCCGGCGAAAAACCTACGCCATTACCGAGGCGGGGAGAACCGCCCTCCTGGCGGAGTATGACAGGATCAAGCGTATGGCGGCGGACGGGAAACTGCTGGAGGAGGTCGGGAAATGAACCGGAAATATAAGTTCCACCCCGGCGAGTACGAGCTGGGGGAAAACGAAAAGTTTTACAGCGACATGGAGGCCAAGGGCTGGCGGCTGGTGAAGCGGGGGAGATATCTCAGCCGCTTCAAACCAGTGGAACCCAGCAACGCCCGGTACCGCATTGAAGTCTACACGCCTCCTTTTCTGGAGGACCGGACGCTGCCGGAGGGACAGATCGCGGTCTACGAGGACTGCGGCTGGGAGTACGTGGCGGACTACAGCTTTCTGCACATTTTCCGGGCCCCGGAGGGCAGCGATGCCCCGGAGTTCTACACCGATCCCGCTCAGCAGGCCGCCACTCTGAAAAAGGTCCGCCGAGACCTGTGGTGGAGCATAGCGCTGTCGGCGATTATGCTGGGGCTGTTTGCCCTGCCTTTTGGCCGCTCCGCCGCCGGACACATCAAACGGGCCGTCCAGCTTCCCACGCTGTACGCCTTCTACGTTCTCTGGCTGGTCTGGGCGGTCTGGCAGCTGCTGTGGGGGACGTGGAAGATCAACCGCATCTATTACCGCCTGAAAAAGGGCAGGCCCATGGACCACGCCCCCAAGGGAAACCGGGTCCTCCATAAGATCCTGAATCAAGGTCTGCTGGGTCTGTCTCTATTGTGCCTGCTGCTGACCGTGGGGCAGCTCATCATTACCCGCTCCGACGACCTGCCCCTCCAGCCGGACGGGCCATATATCGTACTCAGCGATCTGGGCTATGAGGGGGAGCGGGGCACATTGTTCTATCAGGACCGGGAGAGCGGCATCACCCACACCTGCTCCCTTTTGTCGGACTATTGGGAGGTCTTCGAGATCATTGACCGGCCCGGCGACCACCAGGCGTGGATGTACCAGTATGTCTACCGCCTGCGCTTTCCCGGCATGGCGGACAAACTGGCCCGGGCATTGATGGAAGATTCTGTTTTTGCCCGGGACGCGGACAGTTACCACAAAGTTGAGGCTCCCGGTCTGGATGAAGCCTGGGCCACTGATGGCCTGGAACTGGTGGCGGTAAAGGGGGAACTGGTGGTATATATCGAGTGTATGATGGATACCTACGACAATTTCGACCCCCAGGTCATCTGCGCGGCCCTGGCGGACCGCTGGGCGGCGGAATAGGGGGCAGTGCTTTCGGCTTTCCTGGATTTTCCCACTTGCCAACCGGCGGGAAAAAATGTATAATGAAGTGAATAATACAGAAAGCGGGGCGGCGGACGCCCCGCGCTTTTGATGGAGGGGTCACCCATGAAGATCAAAAACCCGGCCCTGCGGTGGCTGTACGAGTACGGCGTCATCACCCTGGGCTGCGCCATCTACGCCCTGAGCTTCAACTGGTTTTTCCAGCCCAACAACATCTCCATGGGGGGCTTTACCGGCATCGCCCAGATCGTCAACCACTACCTCCCGGTTCTGCCTATCGGTATCATGTCCATCGTATTGAACATCCCCCTCTTCTATATCGGGGTGCGCAAACAGGGTGTGAAGCTGCTGATCTCCTCTCTGTACGCCATGAGCGTGGGGTCCCTTATGCTGGACGGTCTGGCGGCGATCCACACCTTCACGCCTATGGATGAGCCGCTGCTGGCGTGCATCTACGGCGGCGTGCTGCTGGGCGTGTCCATGGGACTGATGCTGACGGTGGGGGCCACCACCGGCGGCACTGAGCTGGCCGCCCGGTTGCTGAAGTACAAGCTGCGCAATCTCTCCATCGGGCGGCTGTGCCTGGGTATCGACGTGACGGTGATCTGCCTCTACGCGCTCACTTTCCGCAGCGTCAACAACGCTCTCTACGGCATCGTAGCCATGTATATTTCCAGTCTGGCCATGGACACAGTGGTCTACGGCTCCCTCAACGCCAAGATCGCCTATATCATTAGCGCGCGCAGCGGGGAGGTAGCTCAGCGGCTGCTGGGCATGGACCTGGGCATCACCCTCCTGGACGGGCGGGGCGGTTTCAGCGGCGACCGGAAGCAGGTGGTGCTGTGCGCCTTCAAGCGCAGCCAGTTCGCCGTCATCAAGGCCGCCATCACCACCATTGACCCCAACGCTTTCATTATTGTCTGCGAGGCCCACGAGGTATTGGGAGAGGGCTTCGGGGAATACACGCCGGACAGCCTGTAAGACAAGCGGGGGAGTACGGTCCATGAGCAAAATAAAGGGAGATTTTCTGCGCAGAGAGCTGAGCCGGCTGGCTCTGTGCGCCGCGGGTTTCGCCGTATGCCTGCTGGTCCTGCTGCGGTTCTGGCCCCGGGGAAGGGACTTGCTGCCCCAGCTGACGGCGGGGATTGCGGCCATTCTTGTGCTGGCCGTGCTGCGGGCGGCTGTGCAGGCGCATATCAGCACACGCAGTCTGAACGACGGCGACATCTGCCTGCTGGAGCGGGAGTACGCCGCGCCCCATCCTGTTTACCGGGTCTGGCAGGGAGAAATTCACCTGCTGCCCGGCATCATCGTCTGCCGGAGCAGGGGCCGCCTGCTGTTTCTCCCCGTTGACAGGATCGAGCGGGTGGAGGAGCGCACCGACCGGGTAGGACTGCAAAGGGTGCCTTTTGCAAAATTTGTCATGGATACGGGGCAGGCGGTTTCCATCGGCTTTTCTCCTCGCCATCCGGAGGACAGCGGCCCCGTCTTCGCGTGGCTCGCCGGTCGAACAGGACAAAAATAAATGGCAGCGCGTTCGGAACGCGCTGCCATTTTATTTACGGCTTCACGGTAAAGCTGTCAAACCGGCTTCCCTGCCGGATAAGCTCCTCCAGCTTGTCCGCCGGAGGGGTCTCTCCGCCGCCCATAGCGAAGCGCACCCGAACAGGGCGTCCCAGCTTTTCGCCGGTAACCTGGCTGATCACACCGGATACTTCCGGACAATTGAGGCTCTCCAGGGTCAGTTCGTCGCCGCAGCGGACCACCATCTCGTCTCCCTCCAGGGTTCCCCGTGCATCATCCAGCATAAACCAGTACATGGGGGTCAGGCGATTTTTGTACTGCTCCACCAGCTCGCCCCACAGCGCGCTCTCTCCGGCTGCCGGGGGCGCAGAAATTGGGGCGGGTTCAGTCGGAACGCCCACTTTCCGCCGGGGAGGCTGCTCCCGGGCGGCTGGCGGGGCCGCAGGTTCGCCGTAGGGCGGCGGTCCGTCGGACACGGAGGGCGGCGGGGCGCTCTCCTCCTCCCAGGGGGGTGCGTCCGGCAGAGGGGGACGGTCCTCCTCTGCCCAGGGCGGCGGATCGTCCGCCGGTACGGGGGCTGGCGCAGGCTTCGATTGGGGCCTGGGCGCGGAAACCGGCTTCGCGGGGACGTCATTCAGCCGCCTTGCCGGCGTCTGAACGACCGTCCCGGCGGCCTCCCGGCCGCCTCCCTCCTCCAGCCGGGCCAGCCGGGCGGCCAGTGCCGTCACGTCGCCGCACAGGCTCTCGTCGCACAGCCGCAGCAGGCACAGCTCCGCGTCCGTGCGTCGGTTGGCGCTGAGGGGCAGTCCGGCGGAGACGGCTTGCAGCTGGGAGGCCATGAAGATCAGCCGGGTGGGGCTGACGCCCTGGGAGAGGCCGTCCATCACGGCGTTGTCATACCCGCCGGACAACAGCGCCGCGCCCCCCTCGGGTGCGGTCATACGGATAAGCAGGTCCCGGGTCAGGGTGGACAGCTCTCCCAGCAGAGCGCCCACGTCCTTGCCGCCGCTGTAAAGCCGGTCCAGCAGCAGGAGGGCGGCCTGGGCGTCCCGGCGCAGGACGCAGTCCATCAGATCCGCCGTCTGCACGTTCCCCGCCAGCCCCAGCACGTCCAGGACCCGCCCGCTGTCAATCCGGCCTCCCGCCGCGCCGCACTGGTCCAGCAGGCTCAGGGCGTCCCGCATGGCCCCGTCGGAGAGGCGGCTGAGGAGCCCGGCGGCGTCCTCTGTCAGGTCCATGTCCTCCTGCTCCGCCACATATTGCAGCCGGGCGGCGATGTCCCGGGGCTGAAGGCGTTTGAAAGCAAACCGCTGGCACCGTGAAAGAATGGTGGCAGGGACCTTGTGGAGCTCCGTGGTGGCCAGGATAAAGATGAGGTGGGCCGGGGGCTCCTCCAGAATTTTCAGCAGGGCGTTGAAGGCGGAGATGGACAGCATGTGGACCTCGTCGATGATATACACCCGGTACTTCACGCTGGCGGGGGAGTAGACCGCCTCGTCCCGGAGGGCGCGGACCTGGTCCACGCCGTTGTTGGAGGCCGCATCCAGCTCCAGCACGTCCAGAAGGCTGCCGTTGTCGATGCCCAGGCAGGCGGGGCACTGGTTGCAGGGGTCGCCGTCCACGGGGTGCTGGCAGTTCACCGCCTTGGCCAGGATCTTGGCGCAGGTGGTCTTGCCGGTGCCACGGGTGCCGGTGAACAGGTAGGCGTGGCTGAGCCGCCCCTGGGCCGCCTGGCGGCGGAGGGTCTCGGTAATATGCTCCTGTCCCACCACGTCGGCAAAGGATTTGGGCCTCCATTTGCGGTAGAGTGCCTGATACATGGTTTTGCCTCCCAGCCCTCGCGGCACATTTCGTCCCGCTTAATGCTGCTCGGTTCCCCGCCTGACATGGTTCACAGGCTTCCATTGCGCGAGACCGGAACCTCAACACGAATGCCTGCGGAGGATATTCTATCAAGCGGATTTATTATACACGATTCCACGGCAGAATGCAAGAGGAAATTTTTTGCGGCATCCTGGGACTGATCTGCGGCCCTTCGGGCCGCCCCGAACGATTTCTCACTGATGGCCCGGGGCTTTCCCAGCCCCGGACCCCGGGCCTACTTTTGGCCCGCGCCAAAAGTAGGCAAAAACGCGCTTAGGAAACTACGTTTCCTAAGGACCTTCCTGAATTACGAGGGTGATTATTTCCCCTCCGACGAACCGGGTTTAATTCTACCCCAGTATCTTCGTTGGTGCGCCAGACTCCTGCGCCTACCCACGGGTCCTTACGTTAGTGCTTACTGCGGCGCCGCTTCTATAACCAACCTTTCACCATCGCCAGAACTTTGGGTGAAACGGAGAAATTTTCATTATGCACCCCGGGGAGTTAGCCCGGCTAGACGGTAGGGGGCACCGATGACCACGTTGAAATAGACGCAGAAGATGACCGAAGCGGACGGCAGTAAGTTTAGACAAAACCGGCTGTGCCTTGGGCGCAAAACTAATCAAAAAATGAGGGATTCTTAAACCGCCAGGTTTAAGCGCGTTTTTGCCTACTTTTGCCGCGTGGCAAAAGTAGGCGCAGGGTCCGGGGGCGCGTAGCCCCCGGGCCGATTGAAGAAGAATTTGCCGCGCCGCCCGCAGGGCGGCGGAGAAGCGGCATAAGTCCCTTACAACCCCTGAGCAATCATTGCCTCAGAAATCTTCTTAAATGCCGCAATATCATTCCCGGCGATCAGGTCATACCCCAGGCCATACTCCTCCGCCGCGGCGGCGGAAGCGTCGTAGATGCTGCTCATAATGGCCCGCAGCTTCTGATCCACTTCTTTCCGGGACCAGCTGTAGCGGATGGCGTTCTGGGCCATCTCCAGGGCGGACACGGCCACGCCGCCGGAACCGGAAGCCTTCGCCCCCGCCGTCAGGATCTTGGGGCTGAGCCGCAGCAGCTTCAGCGCCTCCGTGGTAGCGGGCATATTGGCCCCCTCCACATAGTAGCGCACATTGTTGGCAATAAGCATCACCGCATCGTCCACCACCAGCTCGTTCTGGGTGGCGCAGGGGACGGCCACGTCGCCGGGGACCTCCCAGGGCTTCTTCCCAGGATGGAACTCCACGCCAAACTGGTCGGCATATGCCTCCACCCGATCCTCCCCGCTGTAGCGCATCTTCACCATGAAATCATACTTCTCCTGGGTGTTCACGCCATCGGGGTCGTAGATATACCCATCGGGGCCAGAGAGGGTGACCACTTTGCCGCCCAGCTCGGCGGCCTTGCGGCACACGCCCCAGCTCATGTTGCCGAAGCCAGAGACGATCAGCCGCTTGCCCTCCAGGGTCTCCCCCTGGTGCTCCAGCATCCGGGCCAGGAAGTACACCGTGCCGAAGCCCGCCGCCTCCTGGCGGATACGGCTGCCGCCGTAGGTGAGGCCCTTGCCGGTGAGGGCGGAACTCTCCGCCCGGCCCGTCACCTTCTTGTACGCGCCGTAGAGCCAGCCAACCTCCCGCGAGCCCACGCCGATGTCTCCGGCGGGCACGTCGGTGTCCGCGCCGATATACCGGTACAGAGCATAGGCCCCCTTTATAGGGCCCGATGGCGCTGGAAAACTGGACCCGGTAGCCGTGGTTGGTGTGGGTGGCGCCGTTGTCGTCCACCCAGGGGATTAGAAAGGAGAACATCCGCTCCGGCTCCACCATGCGGGTAATGAGATCCAGCTTCTCATACCGGGGGTCCTCCGTGGCGGGAGCGATCATCTCCAGCCAGGAATTCACGCACTGGAGATATTCCGGCTCATGGGCGTAGGTTTTCGCCAGCCTCTCCGATACGCGGGAGATATAGTCGTTCATATGCCCGCCTCCTTACACAATGCCGTAGGCCAGCATGGACTCGCCTACCTTCAGGAATCCGGCGATGTTGGCTCCCGCCACCAGGTTGCCGGGCGTGCCGTACTGGGCGGCGGCGCTGCTGGCGTTGTGGTACAGGTCGGTCATGATCTTCCGGAGATGGTCGTCCACCTCCTCGAAGGTCCAGTAGAAGCGCATGGAGTTCTGGCTCATCTCCAGGGCGGAGGTGGCTACGCCGCCGGCGTTGGCCGCCTTGGCGGGAGCGAAGAGGATGCCGGACGCCTGGAAGGCGTCCACCGCCTCGGGGGTGCAGGGCATGTTGGCTCCCTCGGCCACGGCGAAGCAGCCGCTGGCAATCAGAGCCTTGGCGGAATTGAGATCAAGCTCGTTCTGGGTGGCGCAGGGCAGGGCGATGTCGCAGGGGATCTGCCACACGCCGGAGCAGCCGGCGTGGTACTCCGCCTCGGGGTGGGTGTCAATATAGGCGGAGATCCGCTTGCGCTCCACCTCCTTGAGCTGTTTCATGAGGGGCAGGTCGATGCCGTTCTTGTCGTAAATATAGCCGCCGGAGTCGCTCATGGCCACCACCTTGGCTCCGAACTGGGAGGCCTTCTCGCAGGCGTATAGGGCCACATTGCCGGACCCGGAGATGACCACCGTGGCGCCATCGAAGCTCTTGCCCGCGTCCCGCAGCATACAGTCGGTGAAGTAGCACAGGCCGTAGCCGGTGGCCTCCGTCCTGGCCAGGGAGCCGCCGTAGGTGAGGCCCTTGCCGGTGAGCACGCCGGTGAACTCGTTGCGCAGGCGCTTATACTGGCCGAAGAGATACCCGATCTCCCGTCCGCCCACGCCGATGTCTCCGGCGGGCACGTCGGTGTCCGGCCCGATATACTTGAACAGCTCCGTCATGAAGCTCTGGCAGAAGCGCATGACCTCCAGGTCGGTCTTGCCCTTGGGGTCGAAGTCGCTGCCGCCCTTGCCGCCGCCGATGGGCAGGCCGGTGAGGCTGTTCTTAAAGATCTGCTCAAAGCCCAGGAACTTGATGATGCCCTCGTACACGCTGGGGTGGAACCGCAGTCCTCCCTTGTAGGGGCCGATGGCGGAGTTGAACTGCACCCGGAAGCCCCGGTTGACGTGGATATTCCCCTTCTCATCCTCCCAGGGCACACGGAACTTGATGATCCGCTCCGGCTCCACCAGGCAGTCCATGACGCCCTCTTTGATGAACTCAGGCCGGGCCTCCACCACGGGAACCAGGGAGGTGAGGACCTCCCGCACCGCCTGATGGAACTCCGGCTCCGCCGGATTCCGGGCGATGACCCGCTCCATCAGTCCGTTCAAATACGCATGTTTAATGCTCATTTTTCATTACCTCCAAGCCAAATCCCGGCTTACGCCGGGGCTTTAATTATTTAAATCGTAGCACCGGTTTTCCCATTCGTCAACGTTTTTTTGCGGTTCACTCAAAATTTTGTCTGCGTAACCAAAACAATTGTCTTTGTGGCACGTCCTTTGGTGCATCTTTTCTACCAGTTTTCCCCGCGGGGCGGTGGATGATTCCTCCAGGGACCGCAGGAAAATTCCTTGACTTTCTTCCCGGCAGGGTCTATCATGTGTAATTATAATTTCCAAATTTAAAATTCGGAAATAACATATTCGATTTGAGCCGTTTTTCTCGCCGCCGTAAACGGCGGCAACCGAAAAACATGGCACATATTACTTCCAAGCTTTAAGCTCGGAAGTAATATATTTTTTCTCTGCGGCGAAGCCGCGGGGCGAATGGAGGGATATCTGTGTCCGTGAAGTATATTTTTGTCACTGGGGGCGTGGTGTCCGGTCTGGGCAAGGGCATCACCGCCGCCTCCCTGGGCCGTCTGCTGAAGCAGCGGGGCCTGCGGGTAAAGGTCCAGAAGCTGGACCCCTATCTCAATGTGGACCCCGGCACCATGAACCCCTACCAGCACGGGGAGGTCTTCGTCACCGACGACGGCGCGGAGACGGACCTGGACCTGGGCCACTACGAGCGGTTCATCGACGAGAATCTGGACGTGAATTCCTCTGTGTCCTCCGGCAAGGTGTACTGGGACGTGCTCAACCGGGAGCGCCATGGGGACTACCTGGGGGGCACGGTTCAGATCATCCCCCATATCACCGGTGAGATCAAGCGCCGCATCTACCAGCTGGACACCCCGGACGCCGACGTGGCCATTGTGGAGATCGGCGGCACCGTGGGCGACATCGAGTCCCAGCCCTTCCTGGAGTCCATCCGCCAGGTGGCGGCGGAGCGGGGACGGCATAATGTGATGTTCATCCACGTCTCCCTCATCGTCTCCATCCCCGGCACCGGGGAATTGAAGAGCAAGCCCACCCAGCACTCCGCCAAGGAGCTGCTGAGCCTGGGCATCCAGCCGGACGTGATCATGTGCCGCAGCGACCAGCCCGTCCCCCGGGAGATCCTGGAAAAAATTTCCCTCTTCTGCAACATCCCCGTGGAGAACGCCATCCCCAACCTGACGGCGGAGCTCCTCTACGAGGTGCCCCTGATGCTGGAACGGGAGGGCCTGGCGGACGTGGTGGTCCGCCGTCTGGGGCTCATCTGTCACATGCCGGACCTCACCGAATGGGCCACCATGGTCCACCGGGCCAAGCACCCCTCCGGCAGGGTGACTATTGCCCTGGTGGGCAAGTACGTCGCCCTTCACGACGCCTATCTCTCCGTGGTGGAGGCCCTGACCCACGGCGGCATCGAGAACGGCGTAAAGGTGGACATCCGCTGGCTGGACAGCGAGACCGTAACGGACGAGAACGCCGCCCGGCTTCTGGCGGACTGCCAGGGCATCCTGGTCCCCGGGGGCTTCGGCAGCCGGGGGGTGGAGGGCAAGATCTCCGCCATCCGGTACGCCCGGGAAAATAAGGTCCCCTTCCTGGGCATCTGCCTGGGGATGCAGATGGCGGTGGTGGAGTTTGCCCGCCATGCCGCCGGCCTGACGGGAGCCCACTCCAGCGAGCTGGACCCCCACACCCAATATCCGGTCATCGACCTGATGCCCGACCAGGCGGATGTGACGGACAAGGGCGGCACCATGCGCCTGGGGAGCTATCCCTGCCGGCTGGCGGCGGACAGCCGGGCTCTGGCGGCCTACGGCCGGGAGCAGATCGACGAGCGCCACCGCCACCGGTACGAGTTCAACAACGCCTTCCGGGAGAAGCTGACGGAGGCGGGATTAACCCTCTCCGGCCTGTCCCCCGACGGGCGGCTGGTGGAGATCGTGGAGCTGGCGGACCACCCCTGGTTTGTGGGCGTCCAGTTCCACCCGGAGCTGAAAAGCCGCCCCAATCGTGCCCATCCCCTGTTCCGGGAATTTATTGGCGCGGCAAAAGAGGCAGGATGTTCCTCCTCACCGGAAAAATAGGAAATTCAGACAGAATGCCTCGCGTGTTGAAATTTTCATCACGCGAGGCATTCTGTCTATTGTGAAAAAACGGATGGGACAGTATAGTAAGGCCATCAAAATAAAACAGGCCGCCGCGGGACCGCCCCGCGGCAGAGAGAATCCAATACAGACAGAAAGGGAGAAACACTATGATTTCCAAAACGCTCACCACGCTCGGACTGAAAACCGCCTTTGGCTATATAGAGAAGGACCCGGAGAAGAATCTGCCCAAGCTGATGGAGTGGGTGGATAAGCTGGCGGGCAGCGGGCCGGACAGCTTCCAGGAGCAGCGGGACGCTTTCCGTGCGGTTATCAATGACCCCTCCAACAACATGTACAAGCTCATCATGGATATCTTCCAGAATGTGGACAACGACGTATTGAAGGCAACCTTTGAGAATTTCTTCCTCAACGCCAACATCATCGGCTGGCCCATCCAGGAGAAGTTCCGGGCGGAATACAACTGCAACATCCCCTGGGCCATCCTTCTGGACCCCACCAGCGCCTGCAACCTCCACTGCACCGGCTGCTGGGCGGCGGAGTACGGCAACAAGCTGAATCTGACCTTCGATGAGATCGACTCCATCATCCGCCAGGGCAAGGCCCTGGGCGTGTATATGTACATCTATACCGGCGGCGAGCCCCTGGTGCGGAAAAAGGACCTGATCGCCCTGTGCGAGAAGCATTCGGACTGCCAGTTCCTCTCCTTCACCAACGCCACCCTTATCGACGAGGCTTTTGCGGACGATATGCTTCGTGTAAAGAACTTTATCCCCGCCATCAGCCTGGAGGGTTTCGAGGACGCCACCGACGGCCGCCGGGGAGACGGCGTCTATCAGAAGGTGCTCCGGGCCATGGCGATCCTCAAGGAAAAGAAACTGCCCTTCGGCATCTCCGCCTGCTACACCAGCCAGAACCTGGACTCCATCAGTTCCGACGAATTCATGGACAAGCTGGTGGAGTGGGGCGCAAAATTCATCTGGTACTTCCACTACATGCCCGTGGGCAACGACGCGGTGCCCGCTCTGCTGCCCAATCCCCAGCAGCGGGAGACCATGTACCGCCGCATCCGGGAGATCCGTTCCACCAAGCCCATCTTCGCCATGGACTTCCAGAACGACGGCGAGTACGTGGGCGGGTGCATCGCCGGCGGGCGGCGCTACCTCCACATCAACGCCAACGGCGACGTGGACCCCTGCGTCTTTATCCACTACTCCAACTGCAACATCCGGGAGACGCCCCTGCTGGATTGCCTGCGTTCTCCCATCTTCATGGCCTACCACGACGGACAGCCCTTCAACGGCAACCACCTGCTCCCCTGCCCCATGCTGGAGAACCCGGAGCTGCTGCGGAAGATGGTCCACGACACCGGCGCCCACTCCACAGACCTCCAGTCTCCGGAGAGCGTGGACCACCTGTGCGACAAGTGCGTAAGCTACGCCCAGTGCTGGAAGCCCGAGGCGGACCGCCTCTGGGACGCCAGCCAGGAGGCCAAAGGAAAGAAAGCGGCGGGATAACCCGCATACATACCAAACGCCAGGGGCGGGCCGGCAGGTCCGCCCCCGCAAAGGAGGAACCCCATGGCAAAAGAGAACGGCGGCGGAGATATCCTGCGCTCCAGGAAATATAAGGTGATCCTGCTGTGCGTCTGGCTGGTGATCCTGGCAGTCTGCTTTGTGAACCGGGACCGGTTCTCCGTGGACGGCGTGCTGCGGTACTCCCCCCGGAATCCCCTGCTGGCGGCCATGTTCATGCTGCTGCTGTTCGCCCTGAAGAGCCTCAGCGTCTTTATTTTCAGCGGCATCCTCTTCGCGGCCAACGGCATTCTGTTCCCCCTTCCGGCGGCCATCGCCCTGAACGTGCTGGGGGCGGCAGTCATGGTCTCCCTGCCCTACTGGCTGGGACGGCGGCTGGGGAAGGACGCGGTGGACAGCGTCATTGCGAAGTATCCCAAGGCGGAGGCCCTGCGCCGGATGCGCACCGGCCGGGAGTTCTCCCTGTCCTTCATTACCCGGGCCATCAACATCCTGCCCAGCGATATCCTGAGCCTCTACATGGGGGCCACAGGGATCAACTACCCCAAGTATCTGGCGGGGAGCATCCTGGGGATGCTCCTGTCCCTCATCACCTTCCCCATCATGGGCATGAACATCACCGAGCCAGCCTCCCCGTGGTTCTGGGCCTCCATTGTCATTCAGGTGCTGGTCAGCGCCGTCTTCATCGGCGGCTACTGGATCTACTACCGCAAAAAGCGGAGGGAGGCTCAATAGCCCCGCCCTGCCTTACAGCAGCAAAACGCCTCTCCGGCACATCCCGGAGAGGCGTTTTCAATTCATCCTTGTTGGAAAATCCGGCCCGCTTAACCGAAGACAGAGAAGCCCTTCTGCTCCGCCTGCTGTTCCGCCTCCTGAGCGGGGTCGGGCTGCTCGCTCTTGTTGGCGGTGACGGTGCGGGTGGTGCCGCCGGAGATGTAGACCTTGCCGCACTCCGGGCAGATGTCCGTGTGGAGGGTCACCGACTGGCTGACCACCTTGCGGTCCTCCCGCTGGGCCTTGGCCTGTTCCCGGACCACGTGCTCGTTCTCATGGCCCCGCACGGCGGAAGCCGCCTGCTCGGGGGAAATGTTGGTGGGGGTCTGGAAGGACACGCCCATGTCGTCGGACTCGTCCTGATACTTCCGCTTCTCGCAGGTCTGGCACTTGCCATCCTCCACGGCGGCCTGCGCGCCCTCGGCGCCCACCTTCAGATCCTCGCCGTTGGCGTCCTGGCTCTTCTCCTGGACCTGCCCCGGGGCGGACTCCTCGTAGGGCTTGATGCGCATACGCACAGCCATCTCCGCCGGGTCGGCCCCCTCCCGGACGGCGGGGCCCAGACGGACAGGCTGGGTCTTGTCGCCCTCCACAGGGCGGACGGGAGCCACCGGCTGCACCGGCGTCTCGGGAGAAGCGGAGCGCCGGGCGGCCCAGAGCGCGGTCCCCTGGGCGGACCTGGCGCTCGCCGGGTCCTGTACGCCCTGGGCCTGGGCGGCGCCGGGACGGGAACCATACGCGCCATATACATTGTAGTAAGCGTTTGCGCCGGAAACCGCGCCTACCATAGCAATCACCTCATCAAGAATATTGATACATGAATTTTACCACATATTTTCTCCCAAGGCAAGACCCTTGACAGGATTTTACGCTTATGCTATACTCCTTTCATTCTATGAAAGGAGGGCGCGAAGGATGCGGTGGATGCGGAATGGTCTGGTACTGCACTTTCTCGGCTGCGGGAAAGCCGTCCACAGGATCAGTGCGCCCTTTTTTAAGTGATATAACGTCACTGTAAATGGTCGCGCCGGTCCTTCTTTTTGACCCAAAAAAGAAAGGATGGCGCTATTTTTATGCCTGAAAAGCAAAGACATTTTTCCCTCCTCCGGCAGAGGAGGGCACTGCTGGCTCTGGAGTGGGCGGTGGGCTTCCAGCCGGCGGGGAGCGTATGGGTGCTGCTGCTGGCCGCCCGGGGATGGTCCCTGGTGGAGATCGGCCTGGCGGAGGGATTGTTCCATGTGGTGAGCTTGTGCTGCGAGCTGCCCTCGGGGCTGCTGGCGGACGTGATGGGCCGCAGGCGGACCCTGGCGGCCAGCGAGGGGATGTTCCTGCTCTCCGCGCTGATGATGGCGGCCTGGGACAGCCCGTGGGGGGTATGCCTCTCCCTGGCGATGTCGGCCATGGCCTACAACCTCCAGTCCGGCACCCGGGAGGCCATTACCTATGAGAGTATGCTGGAGGCCGGACAGGAGGCGGCGTATCTGAAATTCTCCTCCCTGCAGAACGGCGTCTACCGGTTCAGCAGCGGCGGGGCCATGCTGCTGGCGGGCGTTACAATGCTGCTGGGCTGGCGGACGGCGTACCTGCTGGACGCAGGGGTCGCCCTGCTGGGGCTGACCGCGGCGCTGAGCCTGCGGGAGCCGGTGTGCCCGGGACGGGAGAAGACCGTCCGCCGGTCCCTGCCCGCCGCCCTGGCGGAGACGGTCCGGGGGGCCTGGACGCTGCTGAAGACCGACCGGACGGCGGTGGGCATCATGCTGGTCAACGCCCTGGTGGGAGCCTGCGCCACCTTGACCCGGTTCTTCCTCCAGCAGCGGGTGGAGGCGGCGGTGGCCGCGCCCGCCCTGCTGGGTCCGGCGCTGTTCGTGCTGGGACTGGGCGGCGGACTGGCGGGTCTGCTGGCGGTAAGGCTGGACCGGCTGGCCTACGGCAGGGCGGTCCTAATCACCGGGGCGGGGACAATCCTGTGCGCGGCGGCGGCCCGGGGGAGCTTCCTGCCGGTGCTGATGGCTTCCGGGCTGGCGGCGGGGCTGCTGGACGATTCCCTCCAGCTGATCAGCGACAAGCGGCTCAACGACCGGTTCCCCTCGGCCCAGCGGGCCACGCTGGTCAGCGTGGCCTCCATGGCTTTTTCATTATTTATGATCCCCCTGTCGCCTCTGTTCGGTATGCTCTTTTTATAAGGAACAAATGTTTCACGTGAAACATTTGAAAATCCGCCGTCCGGATTTTCCGGGCGGCGGTCATTCCTTATTCTGGAACAGCTTATAGGGCTCTACGCCCAAGGCGTCGGCAATGGCAAAGATAACATCTAATGACACCGCACAGTCGGCGTTCTCGATATGGCTCAGGTGGTTGCGGCTGATTTCCGCAAGCTCACATAAATTTAATTGGGTCCACCCCCGGCGCTTCCGATAGAACGCAATATTCTGCCCCAGATTCCTGTAGTAGGATTCATAAATAAGTTTCATCAGACGAGCCCTCCTTCAATTATATTGTATCCTCTGTTAGAAGGAGAGTAGTCAATCCAAAGATGTACAAAGTATCCTTGTATAATTACAAATTGTATGATATATTGGGTATGTAATCCATTATAGTGGGAGGAGAGCTATTTTATGACAAAGCTGGAACAGTGCCAAAAGGCCTATGCAACCCTTGTGGGGCGGATCGATACCATCATTACCAAACTGGAGGATTCCGCCGCAGTACATTCCTTCGACAGCGCGGCTGCCCAGTTTACCGCTAAGGAATTGGCCGGCGCTCTGGAGGAGGCTGAGGAGGTCTTCCTGGAGGGAGATCCGGAGGAATAAAAAGGGAGGCATTCAACGGAATGCCTCCCTTTTTATCTGCAGCTTGTTTCTTGTCGATGGCCCGGGACCTACGCGGCCCCGGACTCCGCGCCTACTTTTGGCCCGCGCCAAAAGTAGGCAAAAACGCGCTTAAACCTGGCGGTTTAAGAATCCCCCATTTTTTGATTAGTTTTGCGCCCAAGGCACAGTCGGTTTGGTCTAAACTTACTGCCGTCCGCTTCGTTCCCCTTCTGCGTCTATTTCAGCGTGGTTGTCGGCGGCCCCTACCGTATAGCGGGGCTAACTCCCCGGGGTGCGTTTTTGCTGGATGTTCCGTTAGAACAAATCCCCGTAGATGGCTCTACCCCTTTGAAAGGGCGGCAGCCGGAGTTGGTTAATTACCAGTCCACTAGATTAGATGCCCGTAGGACTGCTAGTTCACGTGGCACCGCAACTCTTCATTTCCACCGAACCCTCGCAAACCCCTCGCCGAGGTCCCTTGCCGACAGGCGGGACCGAGAAGGGAGTCCAGAACCGTAGGTTTTGGCGCGTTTTTGCCTACTTTTGCCGCGGGGCAAAAGTAGGCGCAGGGTCCGGGGGCGCGTAGCCCCCGGGCTATCAACGAGAAACGGCCCCCGTGCCGCCGCGCAGCGGCGGCAGAAAACTCTATACCTTTTTTTCAAAGTAAAGGAATTTTTCATCCTCGCCGGCAGGCCGCATACAAGAAGAAAGCATCCTCCTCGATGCCTCATTCTCGTGGAAACATTTGGCAGTTAAACAATAAAGCCCCAGTGAATAAAGGCTCCACTCCGCCGCCCGGCGGAAAGCCTCCGCCCCATAGCCGTTTCCGGAAAATTCCGGAAGAATCCGACAGCCAAGCTCCGCGCCGCCCTTGTAGTCAAAACGATAGAGCACCGCCTCGCCAATAAATTTTCCCTCCAGCCGGATGGCAAAATTGACCGCCTGCTTATTTCGGAAATCCTCACGGGCTACCGTGAGAAAATAATCCTCTGTCAGCTCCCCCTCCAGATCGTCCCGATAGTCATAGCCCCACCAGCGGTTGCGCTCGTCGTCCAGACAGAGACGGTTATACAGGGGCTTGTCCTCCTCCCGGAGGGCGTCTAAAGTCAGGCGGTCCGCCTTCAGGACGGGAATTGTCTCCAAAGAAGAAAGCTCATTGCGGGCAAGGATGCGGACCTTGGCCCCCAGATAGGCCGGAAGATACTGCAATTTGCTGGTGCGCAGACCTCGGTCGCCTGCGTCGTCCTCACGGTTGATCCAGGTCAGGCCCTGGCTGTTGGCGGCCGCAAAGGATTGGACGATGAAGGGATACACCCCCTCGTACTGGGGGAGGGCCTTTTCGATATGACACACAAGAGTGTCGCCGCAGACCTCCGCAAGAGCGATGGCAATGATCTTGCCGTCCACCTCCACACAGCCGGTTTTGGCCCACTCCGCGCCTACCTGCTCCATCAGACGGCGGGCGTAGCAGACCTCCATCTTCGCGTCGGCGTCCTCCTTGTTGAACACCTTATGGAACTCGTGCCAGAAGGCATCCACCTTGTCGTGGTCGGCGGGGGTCAGCTCGCGGTAGACGGCGGCGGGGTAGAGCTTATGAAACTTGTTGATGTGGTTGCGCTGGCCGGAGTAGCGGCGTCCGGCAAAGGTGGATAAATCCTCCGCACGGTAAAAATAATCCTGCCAGAGACGGTCGTTGTCTACGGTGGTATAGGGATAGCGGCGCAGAAGGCGCTCCCGCTCCGATTCCGGCACCACGCCAAAGGAGGGGGCAACGCCCTTTTCTACGCACCAGGCGTCAATGTCGTCCAGGGCGGCGTCTACGTCGCCCTCTCCGGGGAGGGGAATGGGAAAGTCAAACATGGCGCCGTAGTGGGCGCTGTGGTTGAGGACCACCAGACAGCCGTGGGATTCGGCGAACTCCGGACGCCAGTGGTCCCGCCACATGAGCTTCACACCCAGGGAGTACTCGCACAGGCCGTAGGTGCATTGGCGGTAGTACTTGCGGAGAAGGGGAGCGTGAGATTCGTCAATAGGGGTAAATTGCAGCATAAACTTTTACTTTTCCTTTGTATTGTTTTCTACGATATGCACATTCAGATGGTTGTACGTCATGGTCACGTCGTCCTCGGCAAAGGCTTTGCGGAGCTCCTCCAGGGAACGGAAATGGGCGTCCCAATAGTCCTCCGTCTTGGCCCAGAAGCGGACATGATACTCGATGGAACTCTCGCCGTAGGCGGTGAGCACCACCTGGGGGGCGGGGTCCGGGAGAATATTGGGGGTGCGGGAGAGGGCCTTGAGACAGGCGGCCCGGACGGCCTCCGGCTCGTCGTCGTAGGAGGCTGTGACCGCGTGGTCCGCCCGGCGGACGCCCCGGACAGTGTAGTTTACGATCTGGCCCGCCATCAGCTTGCTGTTGGGCAGCATGACGCGCTGGCCGGAGGGGGTGTCCAGCTTGGTGTGGGTGAGGGTGATCTCCGCCACCTCGCCCTCGCCGTCGGCGGTGGAGACGTAGTCCCCCAGGGTGAAGGGCTTGGAGAACAGCAGCACCATGCCCCCGGCCACGTTGCCCAGCACGTCCTGAACCGCCAGGGACACCGCCAGTCCGAAGACGCTCACTATGGCGATGAGACTGCTGACGTCCACGTTCAGGCTCCCGGCCATTATCAGAGCCGTCAGCAGGTACAGGAAGGCCCTCATGCCCCGGAGGATATAGCGCTTGACGCGCTCGTCCAGAGAGGCGCGGTTTACCAGCCGCCGGGTCATCCCCAGCAGCAGCCGTACCACCGCCAGACAGATCAGCAGCAGAAACAGCGCAGATAAGACGCGGCCTACCGTCAGTTTGCCCCAGCCGGCCTGCAGCCATCCCTCCAGAGTGGAGGCGGGGTCCGTCTGGGTCACGTTTTCCAGCAGGGCGGAGGCGGATGTGTCCATAGTGCGGCTCCTTGTCTCGATGGTTTTTACAGGATACCAATGTAACACATTTTTTCCAAATTGAGAAGAGGGAATTTTCTTTTGTGGGCTCATCAGAAATTTTCGGTGATTTGACGAACATAATTTGTCATGTTTCACAAAGTTTCCAAAAATGTAAACTTTGTGCTTTCTTTTTTTGGTGAAATCGTGTAGAGTATAAGAACACCCCCGCGGCAGGCCGCAATTCCGCGTCCGCTTTGGCGGGGGAAGGAAAGAGGAGGAGAACTATGGATAAATTCTTCAAGATTTCCGAGCGGGGCAGCAGCATCCGCACGGAGATCGTAGGCGGCGTCACGACCTTCTTCGCGATGGCCTACATCATCTTCGTCAACCCCAATATGCTCTCGCAGACCGGCATGGATTACAGCGGCGTCCTGCTGGCAACCTGCATCAGCGCGGCCATCGGCTGCCTGCTGACCGCCCTGCTGGCTAACGCCCCCTTCGCACAGGCGCCCGGCATGGGCCTGAACGCCTTCTTCACCTTTACCGTTTGCTTCGGCATGGGGTACACCTGGCAGGAAGCCTTGGCCATCGTGCTGCTCAGCGGTATTTTGTTCCTGATTATCGCCGTCAGCCCCCTGCGCAGCAAGATCATCTCTTCCATCCCCGGCTTCCTTAAGAGCGCTATCTCCGCCGGCATCGGCCTGTTCATCGCCTTCATCGGCCTGCTGAACGTGAGCCTGGTGGGCTTCGGCGGCGGTGTGCCCGCCCTCCAGTTCATCATTGACGGCGCACCCAACATGGCCGGCATCCTCGCCATCATCGGCCTGCTGATCACCGCTATCCTTATGGCCTATAAGGTGAAGGGCGCTATCGTCATCGGCATTATCGTTACCACCATCATCGGCTTCCCCATGGGCGTGACCACCCTGCCTGAGAGCATCACTATGGCGGGCATCTCCCTGGGCACCGTGGCCTTTAAGCTGGATCTGCCCGGCGTCATGGCCAAGGGCATCCTGCCCCTGGTGACCGCCGTCATCAGCTTCGCCCTGGTTGACTGCTTCGACACCGTGGGCACCCTCATCGGCACCGCCAAGAACGCCGGCATGACCGATAAGAACGGCAACCTCCCCGGCGGTGACCGGGCCCTCATCGCCGACGCCATCGCTACCTGCTGCGGCGCTTGCCTGGGTACTTCTACCGTTACCACCTTCGTCGAGTCCTCCACCGGTATCTCCGAGGGCGCGCGCACCGGTTTGAGCTCCGTCGTGGTTGGCGTGCTGTTCCTGCTGGCCTGCCTGCTGGCTCCCGTGGCGGGCATCATCCCCTCCGCCGCTACCGCCCCCGCGCTCATTATCGTCGGCGTGCTGATGATCAAGGGCGCTACGGAGGTGAACTGGGGCGACTTCGAGGAGGCCTGCCCCGCGTTCCTCACCATCGCTATGATGCCGTTTGCTTACTCCATCTCTGATGGTATCGGCTTCGGCTTCATCAGCTACAGCGTCATCAAGCTGGCCCGGGGCAAGGCTAAGGATGTCCCCGTGCTGGTGTATGTCATCGCGGTGCTGTTCATCCTGAAGTATATCCTGACCAGCATCTAACGGCAAATCAAACTGAGCGGGCCCCCGGATTGAACTCCGGGGGCCCTTTTCATCTACTATGCAGTGCGCCCACGATGCGCTTGGAGTAGGCAATGAACTCCCGGACCACCGGCAGGGCCTCCTCCATGGAGCGGACGGCAACGCCGATATGCCGGCAGGCGGGAGGGTCCAGCGGCAGGACCCGCACATTGTCCCGGCGGCCCTGGAGAACCAACTGGGACAGTATGCTCACCCCCAGGCCGTGCTCCACCATGGAGAGAATGGCGGCATCCTCTACGGCGGTGTTGCTGCGGATGTCGGGCTGGACGTTCCGGCCTTCAAATACGCCCAGGATGTCCAGGTCGAAGCCCAGGGAGGGCATGAGGAATTCTTTTCCCGCAAACTCCGCCACCGGGAAGCGGTCCCGGGCGCCCAGCGGGTAGTCCGGGGGCAGGATGGCCAGCAGGGGGTCGTCCCAGAGGGGCGTCCAGTCGTAGCGCCAGCGGTCCTGGCGGCTGGCGAAGCTCAGGTCCACGGTGCCCTCCTGGAGCCAGCGGTAGATCTCCTCCACGCTGCCCATGCGGATATCTACAGACACGTGGGGATAGGCCCAGCGGAACTGCTGGACGATGGTGGGCAGCCAGTGCATACAAATACTGGAGTAGGCGGCTACGCGGATGCTCTCCCGCCGCCGCCCCGCCTGGTCGGCAATCTGCTCCTCCAGGCGATCCGAGGCCTGGACCAGCTCACGGATGACGGGCAGCAGGCGCTCCCCGGCGGCGGTGAGGCGCACGCCGGAACGGTCCCGGACCAGGAGGGGAAAACCGGTCTCCCGCTCCAGGGCGTTCATCATGTGGGTCAGGCCGGATTGGGTGATGTCCAGCTGACGGGCGGCACGGGTGAAGCTGCCCAACTCCACCGCCGCCAGCAGGGAGGCCCATTTCTTGGTATCCATGGCGCCGTTACCGGATTACCTTGCGGATATCCTCAATGCGGCCCAGAACCAGTAAATGCTCGTCCTTGCGGAAGGCGTAGTCCGGGCTCAGGTTGGGGATGACCACGTCGCCCCGCTTGACGGCAACCACGGTGAGGTGGTACTTTACGCGGAAATTCAGCTCCTTGAGGCTCTTGCCAATCCAGCGGTCCATGGGCTCCAGCTCGTAGATGGAGTGGTCGGAGGTGAGGGGGATGCAGTCGAAAATGCTGTCTGAGCTCTCGCTGATGGCAAGACGGACGGCGGCCTCCCGTTCGGGATAGATGACGGCGTCCGCGCCGTTGCGGAGAAGGAATTTTGCCTGAACGTCGTCGTCGGCTTTGCTGAATACCTTTTTCGCGCCCAGCTCCTTGAGGAGGCTGGTAATCTGAAGGCTGCCCAGGACGTTGCTGTCACCCAGGCAGACGAAACAGGCGTCGAAGCTCTCCACGCTGAAGGAGCGCAGGACCTCCTCGTTGGTGCAGTCGCCTACTTTGGCGCTGACTACAATGGGGAGGACATCCTCCAGGGATTCGCCGTTCTGGTCCACCGCCATGACTTCACACTTCTGTTCCACCAGGGCCCGGCAGAGATGGTGGCCGAAGGAACCCATACCAATAACTAAAAATGACTTCATTGATGATACCTCTTTCTTCGCCGCCTCCGGCGGCGAGGGGAGTTTTTTCTTGTCGCTACCCCGGGGCCTCCGCGGCCCCGGACCCCGCGCCTACTTTTGCCGCGCGGCAAAAGTAGGCAAAAACGCGCTTAAACCTCGCGGTTTAAGAATCCCTAAATTACGGGGGAGTTTAGTTTTGCGCCCGAGGCACAGTCGGTTTTGTCTACCGTACTGCCGTCCGCTTCGTTCCACTTCTGCGTCTATTTTAGCGTGGTTGTCGGCAGCCCCTACCGTCTAGCGGGGCTAACTCTCCGGGATGCTGAGCTGATGAACCTCCGGGTCGTCTGTCCGTCCCATCAGATAGTCGAGGGATACACCAAAATAGTCTGCTAAAATGAGCAGATTGCGTACTTCCGGGTAGTTTTTACCCCTCTCATATGTGGATATCGAGTCTTGCCTGAGGCCGAGGATCTTCCCTAATGCTTCCTGTGACAGTTTGTTTTTGCGGCGCAGCTCTTTGATTCTTTCAGAAAAATTCGCCATGATTCCTCCGAACTACTTGACATTACAGAAATAACTCGTTATAATATAAACGAGATAAATCTTTAAAATGGTGGGAGCGTACAAAATGAACCAACTAATGGAAAACCTATTTGACCTGATGAATGGTCCGCATTCATCGGAAGCAGAGCGGCGGGCGATCAAGGAATCAGAGAAAGCCGTCCAGGCAGTAAGGAATCGCTTGACCCTTGAGGAGTTTGACGCTCTTTGGAAAGCAGTTTCGGACATAGACTACGCCGGTTATCTGGACAGTTTTGCGTTGGGGTTCCGCCTTGGGATGCAGCTGACCATGGAGGGCCTGCGGCCCATTGTGGAATAGGAGGATCAGCTCCCAAAGCGCACCCCGCAGGGACCCTCGTGCCGAGTGCCGCGAGGCAACCAGTAGTATCGTTAGAATCGTGCGCAGAAGTAAGCACCGGCATCGGCAAAATGCACTGGAGATAGAACGATAGTCTAAAGGTCGTAGCGAAAATAATTTCCCCCGTAATCAAGGGATTCTTAAACCGCCAGGTTTAAGCGCGTTTTTGGTTACTTTTGCCGCGCGGCAAAAGTAACCGCAGGGTCCGGGGGCGCGGAGCCCCCGGGGTATCGACGAGAAATCGTTCGGAGCGGCCCGAAGGGCCGCAGGGAAAAAACTACCCTATTGTGATATCCTCCCTGGGCAGCGTAACGGGCGGCAGCGCCCGTTTCTCCAGCAGAGCTACAGCAAAGGAAATACTCCCTACCCTCCCGCAGTACATGAGGAATATAATAATCAACCGGCTCAAGGGAAGAAGGTCGCGGGTGATCCCCATGGTCATCCCCGCCGTGCCAATGGCGGAAAAGGTCTCAAATAGAACCTCCGTCAGCCCGAAGGGCTGAATGGCGCAGATGGCAACCGCGCCGGTGAGCGCCAGCAGCAAGTTGGTATACAATACCGCCGTGGCCTTCTTCAGGGCGTCGTCCCCAATGCTCCGGCCAAAGGCGTTGGCGCTCCGCTCCCGGCGGACGCCGGAGAGAGCGTGGAGCAGGATGACAAAAACCGTCGTTGTTTTTACACCGCCGGCGGTGGAGCCGGGACTGCCGCCGATGAACATGAAAATAATCGTCAGCAGAAGACTGCCGCTGGTCAGCGCGCCGGTGTCCGTGGAGTTGAAGCCCGCCGTGCGGGGAGTTACCGCGTCGAAAAGAGCGGAGAGGATCTGCTCGCCCAAGGGGCGGCCAGCCCCCAGATTGTTCCGTTCCAGCAGGAAGAACAGCGTGCCGCCGCCCAGCGTCAGGACCAGATTGACCGTCAGTACTACCTTGGTCTGGAGACGGTAGCGCCGCCAGTGATGTTTGTTATGGACAAGGTCCTCCCAGACAAGGAAGCCTGTGCCGCCAAACAGGATGAGGGCGCAGATGGTGAGGCTTACCAAGGGGTCGCCGGCGTAGGCTGTGAAGGAGGAGTATGCCCCGCTGTAGGGGCCCATCAGGTCAAAGCCCGCGTTGCAGAAGGCGGAAATGCTGTGCCACACGCCATAGTAAATGCCCCGGCCCCAGCCCAGCTGGGGTATGAAGCGAATGGACAGCAGGATGGCCCCCAGACCCTCCGCCAGCAGCGTCCCCAGAAAGACCAGCCGGATGAAGGGCACAAAGCCCCCCAGACGGTCATAGCTCACGCTGTCCACCACCACCTCCCGCTGGCGCAGGCCCAGACGCTGGCGCAATAGGAGGAGAAACAGGGTGGCGATGGACATGAAGCCCAGGCCGCCCACCTGGATGAGCAGGATGATGACCACCTGGCCGAAAGTGGTCCAGTAGGTCCCCGTGTCCTGGGGGACCAGCCCCGTCACGCAGGAGGCGGAGGTGGCCGTGAACAGCGCGTCCAGAAAGGACGCGCCCCCGGGGGAATAGCTGGACAGGGGGAGCATCAGCAGCGCCGTCCCCAGCCCAATCATGATAAAGAAGCCCAGGGCGATGATCTGCACGCTGGACAGCTTCGCTTTCTTCTGTCGTTTCATACTGTTAAATTCTTTCTTTTATTACCCGTGGGCCGCCCCAGCCGACGGGCAAAAATCCAGGAACAGCAACGGGCTCAGTCTCTGGGGACCGCCATTGGGCATCGCCCAACGGCCGGTCCGCTCCGGGCGGACTCCTGCATTCAGCATACCACATTTCTGCAAAATTCGCAACAGGCAATGACGGAAGCGGAGAAGTTTCCATGGGGCCGGAGACCCGCAGGCCCCATGGAAAAATTTTCGCCCGCTTGTTACAAAATTGTAAATCTTTTTTGCCCGGAGTGTGGTACACTAGATCATGTGATTTTATGCAGATGCTTCCCCATTATTTTGGGACGGCTGACCGCCCGTCCCGCCGGGGAAGAAGGAGGTTGCCATGAGCGGGAAACGGGTCGCCCAGGGAGATCTGGCGCAGACCAAAAAGAAAGGCTCCGGGGCGGCGTGGATCGCCCTGGGGATCGTGGCCGCCCTGCTGGTGGGCGGCATGGCGGGGCTGTGTGCTTACGCGGCCAGCTATGATAAAGTCTTCCCCGGCGTTACGCTGGGGGACAGGAGCCTCTCGGGGCTCTCTCAGGACCAGCTTCGTCAGACCTTGACTACGGACGCGCTCCTCTCCGGCGAGGTGACCATCACCGCCGGCGGCGAGGAGCTGGGCCGGCGCACCCAGAAGGAGCTGGGAGCGTATATCGACGGCAGCGCCCTCTCCGGAGCGGCCTGGCGGGTTGGCCGGGAGGAAGGCACCCTGGGCTGGGTGAAAAACGGCTGGACCATGCTGAAGGGCCTTCTGGGAGGACGCACGTCCTCGAATTTGGTGGTCTACTATAACGATGAAACCCTCCGGCAGACGGCGGCGGAGATGGCGGCCCTCTTTGACCAGGAACAGGTGGACGGCAGCTATGAGCTGACTGAGGACGGCATCTACGCCGTCAAGCCCGCTGAGGGACGCACTCTGGACCAGCCGGCCCTCATCCGGGCCATTACCGCCCTGGACGGCGGAGCGGGAACGGCGGACGCCCCCTTTGAGGCCGTCCCCGGCAAGGAGCTGGATCTGGAGGCCATTGCCCTGGAGCTGAACGCGGACCCCAGCCCCGCACGGTACGACATCCCCACCGGTAAGGTGGTGGATGGGCAGATCGGCGTGAACCTGGACCCGGAGAAGGCGGCCTTCGCCCTGGACGCGGCGGCCCCCGGCGAGCGGATCCGGCTGCCGGCGGACGTTACTTATCCTTCCATGACCGCCGAGGAGCTGGAGGCGGTGCTGTTCCGGGACGTGCTGGGCTCTGCCTCCACCCATGTGGGCGGCACCAGCATCCGCCGGGGCAATGTGAAGCTGGCGGGGGAATCCTGCAACGGCGTGGTCCTCAACGACGGGGACGTGTTTGACTACAACGCCGTGGTGGGCAAACGGACCACCGACCGGGGCTTCGGCGCTGCGCCGGCCTACGTCAACGGCGAGACCGTGGACACCATCGGCGGCGGCATCTGCCAGGTGTCCAGCACCATCTATTATGCCACCCTCCTGGCAAATTTGGAAATTGTCGAGCGGTACGCCCACCGGTACGCCCCCAGCTACATCACCTGGGGCATGGACGCTACCGTCAGCTGGGGCGGGCCGGAGTTCCGGTTCAAAAACGACACGGGCTACCCTATCCGGCTGGACGTCACCTATGACTCGAAAAACAACATCAAGGTGGACATCGTGGGCACCAAGACCGACGATACCTACGTCAAGATGACCTACAAGAATCTGGGCGACATTCCCTATGAAACGGAGCGGATCGAGACGGCGGACCTGGATTGGGGCACCGAGCAGCAGAAGCAGAGCCCCTACACCGGCCATCAGGTGGTCTCCTACCGGAACGTCTACAAGGGAGACGGCACCCTGATCTCCAGTACCCAGGAGGCCAAGAGCAATTATAAAAGCCGGAATGAAATTATCCTGGTGGGTACCCGGGGCAAGCCGGCTATGGGGACCACCATTCCTGAGTTCGGCGGGGAGTCCGGCGGAGGAAGCGGCGGGGAAACCGGACCTACGCTGCCCCCGGACGATTGGACCGACGGGCCTATCCTGCCCCCGGAGCCGGAGCTGCCCGACGACGGGTCGCCGGGATTGGCCATCTTTGGTTAAACATTTTGCCGCCTCTCAAGGGGCGGCAAAATTTTTTTGCTTTTCCGTCAACACTTTCCCCGTCCCATCCGTTTTATAGGTGAACACGCGAGAGAGGAGCCGCCCGACAATGGAAATCGAAGAGCTTTACGGCAAGTTCTACAAGGATATATTGGCATACTGCTCCGCCATGACGAAAGACAGGGCCACCGCCGAGGACCTGGTCCAGGAGACCTACATGCGGGCCATGACCCACTGGGAGGACCTGGAGGACCGCTCCAGAGGGCAGTGCCGGGCCTGGCTCTACAAGACCGCGCGGAACCTCTTTATTGACCAGGTGCGGAAGCAGTCCCGGGAAACCCCGGCGGAGGAGGAGCAGCTGGCCCTGGCCGCCTTCCAGGAGGACCTGAGCCAGGCCGCCGTGGGCCAGCTCATCGCCCGCCTGCCGGAGAGCGAGAAGGCGCTCTTTACCATGCGGTACTTCGAGGGCTACAACTCAAAAGAATTGGGAGAGCTCTTCGACCTGCCGCCCGCCACCGTGCGCTCCCGGCTGGCCTCCGCCAAGCGGCGGCTGAGAGAGTGGATCGAGGAATAGAAAGGATGGTAACGATATGAAGCAAACGAAGAAATTCCCCCTGTGGTACAACCCCGTGGAGAAGGAGGAGCGGCGCTGCCGGATGGAGAACGGTCTGGTCCGGATGGGCGCTGACCGGGAGAGCCGGGCTTTGCTGGAGTCCTACTGCCGGATGTACCGCACCAGGCTGTAAGTGAAACTTTTTTCTATTCTATAATTTTTTGGAGGTATTTACTATGGAAACCAAGAAGAATCTGCGTGTCAACTGCGCCCTCTGCGACGTGCGCAACGTCACCAAGGAGCTGCTGGACGGCTACGGAGAGATCCGCATCAACGCCGCCGCCGTCATCACCAGTCCTGCCGTTCAAACGCTGCTGAGCCAGGCCAATGTCAGCATCAACTGCGCCAATACGATCGTCCTGGAAGGGAACGTCCGCTTTTCCATCATCAACGGCCCCATGTCCATCACGGCGAGCCAGACTGTGCCGGAGGAAAAGCTGTTTCTTGTAGCCAACGGCCCCGTGGATATCGAAGCCGGATGCGAGGCGGTGCTGAAGAGCTACGCGGGCATGTCCATCAACGGCCCCGTCACCTGCCCGGAGAGCATTGCGGGCCTGCTGGGCGGCTTTCAGATCAACGGGCCCGTCCGCGCCTATCCTGATGGCGCGATCCGCCTGAAAAACCGGACAGTGCTGGACCGCGTTTTCTACCTCCGCGCCAGGCAGGATGCCCTCTACTATGCTGCCAGCAAGATCATCGCCCTGGCCCCCGACATCGACTTTGGCAAGCTGGCGGAGAAGAACGTCCGCTTTGTCACCAGGAAGCTGCTTGTATCCGAGTCCCTGGCGGAGGCCGCCGTGCCCCTCTTTGATGAGAAGACGGACATCATGATCCTGCCCGACGGCTGCGCCTATGTGGACGACGACGCGGAGCTCAATGGAGCCCTGCTCAAGCGGTACGGCGGGAACCTGTATATCGACGGCAACCTCTCCATCACCCCGGACAGCGTGACCGTGCTGGATCAGGCGTCCTTCCTGCGGGTGAACGGCGACCTGCTGGTTTGCAGGAGCTTGAAGGACCGAGCGCTGGAAATGGATCTGAGCTATGACAGGCTGCGGGTGGTGGGCGGCCTGTTGATCCGCGACCGGTCCCACGTGGAACTGACCGCCGCTCTGCTCTCGGGCGCGGAGGACGGCGTGAGCGTACAGGACTGCGCCAGCGTGACCTTCGACGGGGACGTGACGCCGGAGTTGCTGAAGGAGAAGCTGGTGAGCTTCTCCGACTGCGCGACAGTGATCTGCGCCAACAAGGAGCAGAAGGCCGTGGTCGAGTCTATAGCCGAGAATATCGCCTCCCTCCTCCTGCTTGGCGAGAAGTCCGCGGACGATGACGGGGAGGATGACGATGACGAGAACACCGTCAGGATCAATTCTGTTTCCTACACATTCTGATTGATTTTCCCTCCTATCAGATCAGGGAGCCCCCGGCTGGCAATGCCAGCCGGGGGCTCCCGGTATTTTCGCTTATTTCACGGAGAACAGCAGATCGGTATAGCTGGGGTAGGGCCACGCCTCGGCGGCGGTGATGGTCTCCAATCCGTCCACGGCCTCCCGGAGACGGGTCATGATCTCAAAAACGGTGTAGCGGTAGTAGTGGGCGGCCTCGTAGGCGTCATCACCCTTGGGGGCGGCCAGGGCCGCTTCCAGGGCCCGGGTCTCCTTCATCATCTCAGCGGAGAGACGGGACAGCTCCTTGAGCAGATGCTCCTCGTCGGAGCAGTCCAGGTCCGACAGCACAGCCTTCTTGGCCGCGATACCGGACGCGGTGGCTCCGGAGAAGGCGCTGACGGCGGGGAAAATGTTCCGGTTCACCATGTCGATCATGGTCCGGGCCTCGATGCCTATCACCTCGCAGTAGTTCTCCAGGTGGATCTCGTTCCGGGCCCGCAGCTCCTCCTCGGTGAAGACATGGTGCTTGCTGAACAGCTCGATATGCTTGGGCTGGATATAGGTCTTCAGGGCGTCGGCGGTGCAGGTGAGGTTGCTGAGGCCCCGCTTCTTGGCCTCCGTCACCCAGGCGTCCTCGTAGCCGTTGCCGTTGAAGATGATCCGCTGGTGCTCGGTGAAGGCCCGCTGGACCACGTCGTGGAGGGCGGTGTTGAAATCCGGGGCTTTTTCCAGCTCGTCGGCGAACTGGCTGAGCTCCTCGGCCATGATGGTATTCAGCGCTACATTGGGGCCGGTGATGGACTGGCTGGAGCCCAGCATCCGGAACTCAAACTTGTTGCCGGTGAAGGCCAGGGGGGAGGTGCGGTTGCGGTCGGTGGTATCCTGGGGGATGGGGGGCAGGGCGTCTACGCCGATGGAGATGCTCTTCATCCGCTGGTCCACGTACTTGGTGCCGTGGATGATGGCGTCCACAATGGCGGTGAGCTCGTCGCCCAGGAAGACGGAGATGATGGCCGGGGGGGCCTCCTGAGCGCCCAGGCGGTGGTCGTTGCCCGGGTTGGCCACGGAGCAGCGCAGCAGATCCTGGTACTCGTCCACGCCCTTGATGAAGGCCGCCAGGAACAGGAGGAAGCGGGCGTTCTGGCTGGGGGTGGAACCGGGCTTGAAGAGGTTGTGGCCCGTGTCGGTGGAGAGGGACCAGTTGTCGTGCTTGCCGGAGCCGTTGACCCCGGCGAAGGGCTTCTCATGGAGCAGGCACACCATGTTGTGCCGCCCGGCAACCTTCTTCATGATCTCCATGGTCAGCTGGTTGTGGTCGCAGGCGGTGTTGGCATCGGAGTAGATGGGGGCCAGCTCGTGCTGGGCGGGAGCTACCTCGTTGTGCTTGGTCTTGGCGAGGATGCCCAGCTTCCACAGCTCCTCGTCCAGCTCCTGCATATAGGCCGCCACCCGGGGCTTGATGGTGCCGAAGTAGTGGTCCTCCAGCTCCTGGCCCTTGGGGGGCTTGGCTCCGAAGAGGGTGCGGCCGGTGAGGACCAGATCCTCCCGCTTGTTGAATACGTCCTTGTCGATGAGGAAGTACTCCTGCTCGGGGCCCACCTGGCTGACTACCTTCTTTACGTCGGTGTCGCCGAAGAGCTTGAGCACACGGACCGCCTGACGGCTCAGTTCGTCCATGGAGCGGAGGAGGGGGGTCTTCTTATCCAGGGCCTGCCCGCTGTAGGAGCAGAAAATGGTGGGGATGCAGAGGCTCCCGTCCTTGATGAAGGCGAAGGAGGTGGGGTCCCAGGCGGTGTAGCCCCGGGCCTCGAAGGTGGCCCGCAGGCCGCCGGAGGGGAAGGAGGAGGCGTCGGGCTCGCCCCGGACCAGCTCCTTGCCGGAGAAGCCCATGAGCACCTGGCTGGGGCTCTCGGGGGTGATGAAGCTGTCGTGCTTCTCGGCGGTGACGCCGGTCATGGGCTGGAACCAGTGGGTGTAGTGGGTGGCCCCGTGGTCCATGGCCCAGTTCTTCATCTCCGCCGCCATTTCGTGGGCGGTGTCAAGGGAGAGGGGGGTGCCTTCTTCCACGCACTTTTTCCATGCGCGGTAGCAGGTGGCGGAGAGGCGCTGTTTCATGACGTTTTCGTTGAACACCATGCTCCCGAACATTTCCGTTACTCTTTCCTTGGCCATCGTTGTGCTCCTTTCTATCTGCGGCGCTGCGCGCCGCCTCTGCTGCCTATCTATCAGATAGATTCGCCCTGCCGGGCGGGGACGTACTTTTCCCGCGCGGGAAAAGTACCAAAAGAGCGCTTAAGGAACTACGTTCCTTAAGAATCCTCCTTCATTACGGGGGTGATTATTTTCCCTCCGACGGTACCGGGTTTGGTTCTACCCTGGATTCTTCGTTGGTGCGCCGGACTGGTGCGTCTACCCACGAGTCCTTACGTTAGTGCTTGCTGCGGCGCCGCTTCTGGGCAGTGGTGCGTCAGCAACACTGCCGGGCCAGTCGTTCGGACGAAGGCCGAATGACGGCCCTGGGTGTTCGTCCATCGCCAGAAGTGCAGTGGAACGGGGAAGCCTCGTCACGCACCCCGGGGAGTTAGCCCCGCTAGACGGTAGGGGCTGTCGATGACCACGCTGAAATAGACGCTGGCGAGGAACGAAGCGGACGGTACTATCGGCAGACAAAACCGACTGTGCCTCGGGCGCAAAACTAATCAAAAAATGAGGGATTCTTAAACCGCCAGGTTTAAGCGCGTTTTTGCCTACTTTTGCCGCGGGGCAAAAGTAGGCCCGGGGTCCGGGGCTGGGAAAGCCCCGGGCCGGTTGAAGAAGAATCTGCCGCGCCGCCCGCAGGGCGGCTAAGAAACCTTATCTCTCAACAGAAATTTTAATCACCTTTGCCGTAGTCTCTCCATGATTCCAGATGGAATGGGGAACCATACCGTCTACAAAAAACATTTCATCCTTTTTGACGGTATGAGGCGTATCCTCCAGAAAGATCTCAACCTCCCCGTCAACAACAATAAATATATGATTATCGCTGTGGGTATGATTCCCTGCGGGGCCGCCGCCGCCCTTTTCTATATAGGCGACGGCTCCCCAATGAATTTTCCCCATACCATCAAACAGCTTTTTTGCCAAAAACGCCGTATGTCCTTCGGGTGTGATAAATTCATTTGCCATGAAGAATTCCTCCGGTTGATATTGATATTACTCCCCCGACGCTCCGTAGTTGCTCAGCACCCGGGCGGAAGGATCATCCACATTGCACCCCTCCCACTCCTTGTTGGGCATCCAGAAATCAACTACCATCTCCGCCTGACCGGGATAGTGCTTCTCAAAAATCTCCCGGTACAGCAGGGACTCCTTTGTAAAGGGCTTGGCGTGATATGCGTATTTCTCAGCAACCGCTTTCCAGTCGTCGCCGTAGGTCCGCTCCGCACAGGCTTTCAGGTCGTCCACAAGACTGTGACCCACGGCGTCGGAGAAGGCGGCCTTCTCCCGCTGGAGAATGGAGGGGGGCAGATAGTCTCCCTCGAAGGCGTGGCGGAGAAGATATTTGCCCTTGCCGTAGACGTTGACCTTCTTGGCCGGGTCAATGCTCATGACATACCGGACAAAATCCAGGTCCCCGAAGGGGACGCGGGCCTCCAGGCTGTTGGCAGAGATGCACCGGTCCGCCCGGAGGACATCGTACATGTGGATCTCCCGAATGCGCTTCTCCGCTTCCCGCTGGAAAGCCTCGGGTGAGGGGGCGAAGTCCGTATATTTATACCCGAACAGCTCGTCGCTGATCTCCCCCGTCAACAGTACCCGGACATCGCTCTGCTCATGGATGGCCTTGCAGATGAGGTACATCCCCATACTGGCCCGGATAGTGGTGATGTCGTAGGTACCTAGAGTATAAATCAATTCGTCCAGGGTGTCCAGCACATCCTGCTCGGTAATATAAATTTCGTGATGATGGCTGCCGATGTAATCGGCCACCTGCTTGGCATACTTGAGGTCGATGGCGTCGGTGGACATGCCTACCGCGTAGGTCTCGATGGGACGGCCCAGGAGCTTGGCCGCGATGGCACACACAAGGGAGCTGTCCAGTCCGCCGGAAAGCAGAAAGCCTACCGGCACGTCCGCGTCCAGGCGTTTCTCCACGCCCAGGATCAGCTTTTCATGGATGTTGGCGCAGATGGTTTCCAGATCGTCCTCACAGACGGCCTCCACCTTGGACATATCCTGGTAGCAGATGAACGCGCCGTCCTTATAATAGTGGCCCGGGGGGAAGGGCATGATCCTATCTGTCAGGCCCAGCAGGCTTTTCGGCTCGCTGGCAAACAGGATATGGCCGCTCTCGCTGTACCCGTAATACAACGGCCGGATGCCGATGGGGTCCCGGGCGGCGATGAAGCTGTTTGTGGAGGCGTCGTAGAGGATCAGGGCGAACTCCGCGTCCAGCTCTGCAAACATTGCCGTCCCGTGCTCACGCCACAGGGGCAGCAGCAGCTCGCAGTCGGAACCGCTGGCAAACCAGCAGCCCTTGGCCTCCAGCTCCCGCTTCAGCTTCCGGAAGCCGTAGAGCTCGCCGTTGCAGACCACCGCGCTGCCGTCGGGGGCGGTGAAGGGCTGCATCCCGGCGGGCTCGGGGCCCATGATCGCCAGACGGTGGAACAGCAGCGTCCCGGCGGAAAGGGACAGGGCGCGGGTGTCGTCAGGCCCCCGGCTTTTCGTGGCCGCGAAGGCCGTCTCCAGACGGGAGAGGGAAATGTCCGTCCCAGTGTAACCCATGATAGAACACATAAAAAGCACCTCCAGATGAACCGGCGTCTCTAAAATAAAAATTTTAGGACGAATCGCCGGAATCCGTGGTGCCACCTAATTTACCGCCTGAGCGGTCACTTCAGCTCTAACAAGCCTGACGGCTGTAACGGGCCGCTCCCGTATCCCCTACTGGGCGTTCACGCCGTTGGGTTCAAGGCTCCGAAGTGTTCTTCACGAGGATTCCGCCGCGGGGTTTCCACTGTCCCTCGCTCACTGTGGGTGGCCGTCCAGGTTACTTTTCTCCATCATTGCCGTTTGCTCTGTTCAAGATGGGCGTATCTTACCCCTATATGGATTTTTTGTCAAGCTGAAAATTTTTGCGGGAATGCTAAAAATTTCTTCGGGTTTTTGTTGATTATTTCACAAAAGGCCGCTTGTACGTGATGTGCGGACAGCAGAAGCCGAATTTGCCGGTCAGAGGCGGCGGCAAGACGGCGGTGACAAAATCCGGGGGAATTGAAGGGGTGAGATTTGTAGGATGCTCTGATTTTGATTTCGGGTGATTTTTTTGCGCCGGGACTGCCGGACTGCTTGTCCTGATGGAAAAATTGTAGTATACTATATCATTAAGATTAGATGGAGAGACACCCTTCCAGGGGGTCCTCCTGGAACGGGGGGATCAGAATGCCTTTTATCAAAAAGAACGTGCGTCCGGCGGAGTCGGACTTCCGCCGGAGGGAGAAGGAAGCGCTTCGGATCTCCCCTGTGCGGCGCATCGAACGGGTGGCCGCAGCAGGGCGGGTCTGCGCCATTACCTTTGAGGACGGCCCCTGCCGCCTGCCGGCTCTGCCGGACCGGTTCAGGGGGAAACCTCTGACTTTGGTGCTGGCGGAAATGCTGGAGCGGTACGGCGCTAAGGGGACCTTCACCGTGGTGGGGGATACCTCCGGCAACTACCCGGACCATCCGGGCCGGGCCGGGTCCTCCGCCTGGAACGGAACCGTCTGGGACCATTTTCCCGACTTCGGCCGGGACGGCCAAGGGGGCGCGGTCCACTGTCCGGAGCTGATCTCCCGGCTGCTGGCCGGGGGACACGAGATCGCCAGCCATGGGTATGCCCACGTCCCCTTCGGGTGGACGGCGGCCCAGGGCGTGCGGCGGTATCTGCCGGATCTGGAGGGGGTCATGACGGATCTGCGGCGGCTCCACAAGGTCATGGAGGACGGATGGGGGTATCCCCTGCGGCTGAGCCGCCCGCCCAGAGGGGTGGACAACATCAAGGGGGGATTTTCCAGCTATGACGCCTATGCCCTCATGGGGTATCAGTACCTGGCCGCCGGGTTCGATGGGGCGGGGCGTGCGCCTATGGGGAGCTATGAGGCGGAGGTGGGATCCGTCTGGCGGCCCATGGAGCGGCTGCTGCTGGAGGACCCGGACGCCTTCTGCGGGCAGATCATTCTGATGAAGGATGGGTGCAATATGGCCCGGCGCACCCCGGTGGCCGACGGGCTGGAGCGGCAGCTGCGGCTGCTCAGCGACCAGGGTTACCGGGTGGTGACGGTCTCCGAACTGCTGGAGCAGGCGCCCTTCCGGGACGTTCCGGCGGACAGCAGGTACGGGCGGGCCGCCCGGCGGCTGCTGGGGCTGGGGTGGTGTCCCGCCTTTCAGGACAATACTTTGCGGCCGGAGGCCGTACTCGCCCGGGGGGAGTTGGCCATGATGGCCTATGGATGGGAAACCGTCCGGCGGCGGGTGGACCTGATCCGCTCGGGGAAGGCCCCCTTCCGGGACATGGGGCCAAGGGATTCCTATGCCGCGGCAGCGGCGCTGGCGGTGGAGACCGGGTCCATGGCCGCCCCCGGGGGGCGGTTCCGGCCCGATGCGCCGGTGACCCCCGTGGAGCTGGCGCAGTTCTGCGCCACCCGGTTGGGGCGGACCCCGCCCCTGGGGGGATGGGAGAAAATCTCCCATGGGGAGTTCTTTTTAACCGTGGTTGGATTATTGGGTGACTAATCGTAAGAGGCAGGTCTGGAATGACCTGCCTCTTTCTTCTTTGGAAAGCGTATTCTGACCTTTGGCCCGGGGGCTCCTCGCCCAAGATTTTGCAACGGCCACATCGAGTGGCCGTGCAAAATTAGATTGTGCATGACCCCTCGATGGGGTCATTGCACAATCGCGGACTCCTCGGGTACTTTTTGTGTGAAC
>JAETNP010000016.1 GCA_021768185.1 Oscillospiraceae bacterium | reverse complement strand
TCCGCGGGGTTCACCCTGGACACCTACGCCCACGTGACGACCACGATGCAGACCAAAGCCGCCAACACCGTCAGCAACTTCCTCTCCGGCGCTATCCAGTAGTCTCTGGACATTTCCCCGTATGGGTCAGGATATGGGTCAAAAGAAACAAGCGAAAATCAACGCCCTCAAAAAGTACAGAAAACAAGCAAAATCCCGGAGAAATCAACTGATTTCTCCGGGATTTTGGCACGCCGTGAGGGATTCGAACCCCCGGCCTTCTGGTCCGTAGATGTGATTTTCGCTTTTCACAGTTTTTTATAAAGTCAGAAAACCGTTGATAATCCTAGATTTTTGACGGAGCTCTTCTTGTGTCCTCTCATATCCTTTGGCGCACACAGATTTGCTTGTGCGCCAAATGTGCGCTAAATGGGGATTGCAAAATGACGCTTTATTTTGAGGCTATAGCGAAGGGCCGGGGATCAACCCCAGCCCTTCACGCTGCTATTCAGAAAACACCTTACTCAGGTCAATAAAGCAGCCATCCAGAACGTTGACTTTTGCCACGTCCTCAGGCCCATAAAAGGCGCGGGGCTGCATCATACCGTTGTCCAGTGTGTAAACCTGCACGGTCCTTGTTTCCGGCTCGACCATCCAGTATTCCCGCACTCCTGCCCGCTGGTACAAGGCCAGTTTGACAAACCTGTCATGACGCAAGGAAGAGGGCGACAGGACTTCAATAACCATATCGGGCGCACCCTTGCAGCCGTAATTGTCCAGCTTATTCTTGTCGCACACAACGGATATATCCGGCTCGACCATCGTATCAACATCGTCCGGACTATCCCCGTCTTTCTCGAACAGACGCACACCGAATGGGGCCGGGTAGACCTCGCATTTCTTTCCTTCGAGATAGTTGGCGATCTGCCGGGATAACTCCATGCTGACTTTTTGGTGGATCCTGGACGGCGGGGCCATCATGACGGCTTCTCCGTTGATGATCTCTATACGCTCATCCTCGCCCCAGGCGAGGCAATCGGCAAATGTGTACCGCTCTTTCTTCGCTGGTAATGCCATAACTTCACACCTCCTTTTCCAGTTTGCCCCCTGTGACTGGGTTGATACCCAGCCGAAGGGCCGCTTTATCCCGCTGCGCTTGCGTCTCCACGGCCCGGGCCACGAATACCGGTACGGCCTCTCCTGCGGCTTTTGCGGCCCTCTGGGCGGCCTCAACCGTTTCAGAGGGTAGAGATACTACCCTGCCCCCAGGCAGCCCTTCCTGACCCTGCTGTGCGCTTTTTGACGGCATTCCGCCGCCGTCCCGCTCCATAGCCTCCAGGATTGCCCGGCCTATGAAGCCGTTTACGCTTTCGCCGTGGGTTACGGCGTGGACCTGGATTGTATCCTTTTGGCCTTTACCTACTCTGACTTTGATTTCATCGTATGCTTTAGCATTATATCTATCTTTGACTGTGCTGGATGTTCTTCCCATAGAACCACCTCCCAAAGATATTATATCACAAAATGCATGGTGGGTACAGTATGCAAAATCAACAAATCATACTGGGTACATTTGGCGAATATGCCAGTAGACATACTGGGTACAGTATGCTATACTTATCATTGTCAGGAGGGAACAGGGGGACGCGATACAAAGCCCGCCCTTAAACCGGAACCGGATATGGCGCAAAGAGCCGCTACAGAAGCCGCCCGGTCCCGTTCCCACACAACCAGCAGGATCCGGGAAACGCATTCCCCATTAGGCCAGAAGGCGCGAACGGACTCACGCCCCGGGCCCTGCAACAGTCGAAAGGAGAACAGACAATGAGCATCAACGAACTGAACAGCACCGCGAAGGACCTTATCAGCGTCCGGCAGATGATCGAAGATCTCCAGGCAGAGGCGAAAGCCCTGACCGACAAGCTCAAGGCCGCGATGGTGGACCAGGGCACGGAGATCCTCCAGGGGGACGGATGGAAAGCCACGTGGAAGAACGTCAGCAGCAGCCGGTTTGATTCTAAGAGCTTCAAGGCTGACCACGCCGACCTCTACGGCCAGTATAGCCGCCAGACCACTACCGCCCGCTTTGTTCTCAGCGTATGAGAATGGCCCCACACCCAGCCCGCCAAAGCAAAGGGTATGGAGCCTATCCGGGAATTAACCTCCCCCAGCGAGGAACCCAGGGGGCCGGTGAACAAAAAATATTATACCGGCCTCCCTTCAAAAAATCAAGGAGGAATTTGCATGAACGATTTTTACGCTATATCGCTCGAACTGTGCAAAATCCAGGCCATTGTAAGCTGCCTGGATGACGCGATCACCAGCGCCGTGACGTACACCCCCAGCGATGCGGGGGATCAGGCGATTTGTCTGGTGGATCTCCTGCAAGAGCATTTGGATAAGCTTGTAGCCACCGCAGAGCATCCAGGGAGGGGCGCGGCATGAAGGGGAATACAGACAACGCCGCTCAGCGGATCGTCAGTGGACATTTGCTACAGGCTGCCGTTTGCGGGGATACCGCCGCTGTTAAGGGGCACTTGCTGGTATACCAGGCAATCACCAAAGCTGCCGAACGGAAAAACCGGGACGGGGGATGATCCCCGCCCCGGCCTCTTTTTGCTGCCAGCCGCACAAGATATTTTCGATAGAAAATATCAAAGAGGTTACGGTATAGGTTACGGTTACGGTTACGGTTATACTCGGATTTTCCGTGGAATGTCCACCGGACTGTCCATAGGACAAAGAACCAGGGCAAGGGATGGTCCCCGGCCCTGGTTCGCTGCTGTTTATCGTTCCTGACGCTCCCGCCGCTGAATCATGCGTTCCCGTGCATCAGCGGCGGGGCCGCCCTCCCGGTCCAAGCCCATGCGGGCCAGCATCCGCAGGCGGGCTTGCTCTGCGCCGGACTTCTGGCCGGTCAAGTGTTCGTGTGCTGCTTGCGGAGTGACGAACGCCGTCAATTTCCCCGACAGCGGCCTTGCGTCAAACCTTGTCTCTCTCCGTCTCACTGTTTCACCTCCCATCGCAACGGCACTCATAACCGCAGGAAAGCGCCGGGAAAGCGTGTCTATGCTCTGGTACTACTCGACCTGCAAAACGCCTCCAGCGGCCTTTCTGGGCCGTTCTGGAGCTATTTGCAACAGTCATTGACAAGGTGCCCGCCAGTACGCCGGTTGAATTGCTCAATCATGCGGTCAAGCTGCCGATGAAATTCCGGGGTATGCTCCCCGTCGCCGTCGATGTGGGCCAGCTCATGCAGAAGCAAAAATTGTGTGTACTCTGGCCCACGGCCCAACGCCTCGACACTCAGGCCGATAACGTGAAGGTTGCCCCGGTCTGGTGTGGCGTCCACCCATTCGATCCCGTCAACGTCCCGCATTGGCGTCCCGCCGGTTGTCCGCAGGCTGGACGGCTGATCCGCCTGCCAGTAGAGATACAGCGCCACCAGCGGCATAGGCCGGATCACATCTTCCAACGCCTGGAACACAGGCAAAATGAACTTTGACGCTTTTACCCGCTCGACGGGATCACGGCACATAATCACGCCCCGTTGCCTGATCCAGCGGAGCGTCCGCCGCCCATCGGCGCGGAGTTGGGGAAGGTCCGCCCATTGGTCATTCATCGGGACCACCTCCGCCGCTTTTTATGGTGTGACACTTCACAAGAATACCGTCCCGCTGTAGTTGCTCAAGCTCGGCGGGGGAAAGAGCATATTTCCCGGCGGCACAGTCTCGCTTCAATGCCTCGGCCATATCCATCAGTTCTTTCGCCAGCGCAGCATATTCCGCTTTTGCCTCTGGTGTCTGGAGCTGTTCAGCCCATGCGTCAAACTCCCGCCGGGCCTCTGCTGCTTCAGCGGCCATTGCTGCCAGCTCTTCAGGGGTGAACAGCGGTACAGCCTCCCCGCCGCTCATGCCTGCCCACCTGCCCGTCCGGTTTTTCCCAAAAGTTCAAAAGAGCATTGCTCGCCGTCGAGGTGCCGCCGGGCGAGTTCAGCATCGCGGCTGCCATCGCCCAGAGTGTTGGCCCTCATCGTCTTCAGCTCCCCGCTTGCTTGCTCAAAAAGATCCCGCAGTTTTCTTTTGGTTGCAACAAAGTCTCGCAATGCGGCTTCTGCTGTTTCCATGACGGCAGCAAAAGCGGCTGTTTCGTCCGATGTCGGCTCAAATATGTGCTCCTGGAGGCGGTCAAGCTCCTGCTGTGCCAGCTGCCGGACCACAGGCGGGCGGGCCGGATCCCGGCTCTGGGCGGTCAGTGTGGCGGTTCGCTCATCGACTTGATCCCGATCTGCCGCAATCCGGGCGGCTACTGCGGCGGTAACGTCTGCCGCCTGCTGTGCGCTTTCGCGGAATGCCTCCCAAAGTATGTTGTAGTCTGAAACCGTCTGTTCTACCTGTGTAAAAACGCTCATTTCCTGTCATCCTCCTATGTGCTGCTTTCCTGTCCCGCTGGAAGCGAGACAAATTGCTCTAACTCTGCCAGCGCCTCACTGTGGAGCTTGTACGCCCTACGCAAAAACGCGTCCGCCCGGTCCCAATATTTCGGATCATCTCCGAACATTTTTTCAGCGATATCTTCCCATTTCAGGTCGTCAAGGTAGCGTAAGCGTAGGATTTCGTGCAAGTCTGCCCACCGAGGGCCGTGGATCTGTTTTATCGCCGCCGCGATCTCCCGGCGGGTGGCGGTGGCCTCCTGTTGAGCGACCATCGCCTCGCTCTCGGTCTCCTCCAGTTCGGCAACGATCCCGCCGATCCGGTCAGCATCGACACTGCTGCCATGCGGCAGGCCGTCCAGGTGGGATGTCCGCGCAGCCTCAACCCGGCCCCGCAAATCGTCCACGCGGTCATAGAGCAGATCTACGTCGCGCTTAAGTTCTCGGTATCGGCGTAGCCACCGTTTCAAGGCTTCGTGCTGATTTTTCGATGATTCCATTGTTGCAAGCAGCCCCCATTGTGATAAAATAATAACACAGCTTCATTGAGGTATTCGGGGTTCGCCTGGGGGCCGCTAGCTTGTCGGGCGGCCCCTTACTATGTTTCCAGGTCGTCCAGCCATAGCGCCACTTGCTCCAAGGTCATTGGACCGGGAGCGGCTACAGTGTTCGTGTTGCTACTTACAAGCCAATAGCCGTCATAAGGAAGCCGCCGAATGTTAGCCAATCGGAAACGCTCCGGCAAAAAAATTTAACTCGCTTTTCCGGCGTTGCTCAGATAATCCTCGACAGCTTCCACAGAAACAAGGTACTTTGCGCCTATCTTCACGGAGTGTATTGCACCAGTCGTCACCAGGCGGCGAATTGCAGTTTTTGTGAGTGCTGTTGCAGGATCAGCCGTTTTGAAGTGCTCATAGATCTGGTCAATCGTTCGCATTTGGGGTTTCATTTCTTGTTGCTCCTTTCTCCAATTTTCTTTTTTTGCTTTTAGCCATTGCGTTCTTGCATAAACTATGATATCATGTGGAAAAGAGAAGTTCAATTCGCTTTTTATTCAAATATTAAGAAAAGGATTTTTGATATATGGGAAGTAAACTTGATATTTCTGTATTTCCTAAAAGACTAAAAGCGCAGAGAGATGAGAAAAAATTGACCCAACAAGAGCTCAGTGCGAAAACCGGAATTTCTACAAAGACGATAAACACATGGGAAAATGCTGACCCAAAAGACGGAAACGGTCCGAAAGTTTCTAATATAATTTCTCTTTGTGAAGCCCTGGAATGTGATTTTGAATATCTTTTTGGAGGAATTGATGAACCTATCAAAGCTCACACAGATATTCAACGTGAAACTGGGCTTTCTCATGAGGCAGTAAAAAAATTATGTGAACGAAACAAAGATTCTATATTGCAAAATTCTAGTTTTTTAGAAATATTGTCAACAATAATCGTCAATGGATTTTATATAGGTACCCTTTACGAAGAATACAGGACAGCAGCAAATAGGTATGACAATCGGTTCGAATTCTATAATCAGATGAAGCCGAAATGCGATAGTTCAGAAATGAGTAAAAAAGAATTTTATGAACTGTTAGAATCTGATGTAAAAGAGGCTGAATTTAAAATTATTTTTGAAATATCAAAAATAGTGCAACGGGGGTATCGTAATGGCAAACATAAAGAAAATTGAGGGTAAGACCGGAACCAGCTATAAGATCACCGTCACCACGGGCCGGGACAGCGCCGGGAAGCAGATTCGCCACTTCAAGACCTGGAAGCCTGACCGGCCCATGACCGCCCGTCAGATGGAGAAGGAGATCCAGCGCGTGGCCGTGGAGTTCGAGAAGGAGATTGAACAGGGCTTTCAGACAGACAACCGGCAGACCTTCCATGACTATGCCCTGTATGTGATCGAGCTGAAGGAGCGCAACGGGGCCAAACACAACACGATCCGCAGCTACCGGGACATCCTCCGGAGGGTAGACCCGGCCCTCGGCGGGCTGAAGCTGACAGACATACGCCCGCAACATTTGAACCGCCTATATAAATCCCTGCAATCCCCGGAGGAACGGCTGGAGGGTATCAAGGCAACGGGTAAGGCTGATCTGCCGGACAAGCTCAAAGCTGCCGGGTTGACCCGTGAAGCCCTGGCAAAGGCAGCAGGGGTATCCCATACCACGGTAACCAATGCTTGCCGCGGGGAGCCGGTCAATGGAGACAAGGCGGCAGCTATGGCAGCAGTGCTTGAAACACCCGTCCAGGACCTTTTTGACATGACCCAAAACCTCAAGCCTCTGTCAAACAAGACTGTCCTGGAGCATCACCGGTTCATTCATACTGTCCTGGATCAGGCAGAGAAGGAGATGCTTGTCCCCTACAACGCTGCCGCCAAAGCCACACCGCCATCCGTGTCCAGGAAAACACCCAACTATTTTCAGCCGGAAGAGATCACCGCCATTCTGGATGCGCTAGAGGATGAACCGGAGAAATGGCGGGTCCTGACCCACCTCCTGATCGTCACCGGCTGCCGCCGGGGAGAGATCGTAGCGTTGAAGTGGTCCAAAGTGGACCTGGAGGCGGGGCGGCTGGAGATCAGCGCGAACCTCTGTTACTCGAAGGAGCGGGGCATCTATGAGACTACCACCAAAACCGGCGGTACCCGGTATGTGAATATCCCCCAGGAGACCGTGGCCCTGCTGCGAAGGTACAAGACATCCCAGGGAATGCTCCAGCTTGCCAACGGGGACCGGTGGCAGGATACCGGGTACCTGTTCACACAGGATGATGGGCGGCCTATGAATCCCACCAGCATCACGGCATGGCTGCGGAAGTTCTCTATCCGCCGGGGCCTGCCTCATATCAACCCACACGCTTTCCGGCACAGCGTGGCAAGTATCCTGATCTCGGCGGGAACGGATATTGTCACCGTGTCAAAGCAGCTGGGCCACGCTCAGGTCAGCACCACCGGGGACATCTATTCCCATGTGATCGAGGAAGCCAAAGCCCAGGCCACAGAGTGCATAGCGGACATTATGCTCCGCCGAAAACAAGCATAGCAAAAGGACGGGACCCATTTCCGGGTGCCGTCCAGATTTTTTCGGCCTTGTGCGCTAAATGTGCGCCAAGTGGCGGTTTTGACTTTTTCAGGCACGGTGAAAAGTACAAGAAAACCGCCAATTTCTTTCGAAACTAGCGGTTTTCCTGGCACGCCGTGAGGGATTCGAACCCCCGGCCTTCTGGTCCGTAGCCAGACGCTCTATCCAGCTGAGCTAACGGCGCATGTCCTCACAAACAGCTTTTATATATTACCACACTTTCCTGAAAAAAGCAAGAGGAAAATCCCAATTTTTCAAATAATTTTTTAAAGCGCGAAATTCCGTATAAAGCTGTATAAATGTTTGCTGCTTTCCATAAAAACGGCTGAAACACAGGAAGTTGCGTTGCTCTTTTTCAAATTTCCATTAAAAAGGAGCAATACTCGCCCAAACGCCAGCGCCGGATTATATGTAGGGTAAAAGTCTGCTGATAGCCCGTGTTTCATTCCACCCGGAAAACTCTCATTGCGTATCACTCCTTTTGCTGTGGAGTTGTTATGCCGTAGAAGCGCAGTTTCGGAGCATAAGGTATAAATTCCTTGCCTCGTCAGATATGTGTCATGCTTTTCGGTGATCATCCTCGTCATTGTCCATAAATTCTGGCAGGCGCATATTGAATTCAAACCGCAGGCATGGTATGATAAAAAACAGAAAACTCATTCCTTGACTTTGTACAGTAAAGATATATGCACGTCATTTTTGCCTGGAGGATTTGCGCTGTGAAAAAACTGCAATTTAATGCTCCTGTCATTATCGGGATTTTTTTCATCTCCATGGCTGCGCTTATCGCAGGGGAGGTGACACGGGGCTCGTCTACAATAGCGCTTTTTTCTGTTTATAGGTCTTCGCTCTTGAGCCCGCTGTTTTATCTGCGCTTAGTAGGACATATCTTTGGACACGCCAGCATTTCTCATTTCTTTGGCAACATGCTCCTCCTGTTGGTTGTTGGTCCTCCGCTGGAAAAAATATATGGGAGCAAAACGATAGCGATCTGCGTACTGGTCACCGCAGTAATCACCGGAGTCCTTCAGGTCCTGATTTTTCCGAACAGTGCTTTGCTGGGTGCAAGCGGTATCGTATTTATGCTTATTATGCTCTCCTCTCTATCGGGAGCAAGGAGCGGGCAAATACCGATCACGCTGATACTTGTGGCGATCATGTACCTTGGGCAAGAACTTTATTCGATTCTGTTTGTGGATGATAATGTGGCAAACCTCATGCATATTGTAGGAGGGATTTGCGGGATCTGCTTTGGCTTCCAGTTAAGCAGGAAAGGTAATGCGAAGAACAGTATATAGGGGGCGGCTTTTTGCAGTCTGTTGAGTACTCACCGCTGATACGCGGACTGGTCCTGGCGGCGGGACTATCCTCCCGCATGGGGGAATTCAAGCCTCTGATGCCGCTGCGGGGCAAAACACTGATTGAAAATACGGTGGACAGCATCTTTGCCGGCGGTGCGGCGACGGTAACGGTGGTAGTCGGGTATCGGGGCGAAGAAGTATCTGCTCTCCTGCAAGCCCGATACGGGGAGCGGACCTGCATTGCCTGGAACTCCGATTATGCCAGCACAGATATGCTGCGCTCCATCCAGATCGGCTGCCGGGCTCTGCCGGCCTGCGATGGCTTTTTCCTTCTCCCCGGCGATATGCCGGCGGTGCGCCATGAGACTTTTCAGCGGCTGACGGCGGCGTGGTCGCCGGAAGGCCCCCGCGTGATATTTCCTACCCTGGATGGGTACCGGAAACACCCGCCTCTTATTGACTTCCGCCTGGTGCCGGAGCTTCTGGCCTGGCAGATGGAAGGCGGTCTGCGGGCTCTTTGGGCACAGCATGAGGAGTGGATACGCACTGTTCCGGTAGATGACGTAGGCGTCTGGATGGATCTGGATACCCCGGCAGACTACCAGGCGTGCAGGGAAAAGCTGGAAAAGGCCGCAGAGTAGAAAAAGCGGGCCGTATTGACAGGAATACCGCTGCACAGACGTGCGGCGGTATTCCTGTCAATACGGCCCTGCTGCCTGGTTGGGAAAAATCAGGGGCGCACAAGCAGATCGCTGGTCAGCGTACGGCCTGGGGGAACGACAAGGAAAGAAGCAGGATCCCACGGGCCGGTCAGGAGCTTTTCCAGATAGGTGATGGTCCCTTCAATGGTTTTGAATTCCAGTCCCAGCGCCTGGGCGATGCGCTGGACCTCTTCCGCTGCAGCCTCAAGGGGGAAACAGCCTGTGTTGAGCAGCGCACAGTACCGGTAGTGGCACAGCATTACCTGGAAGATCTGCTTCGCCCGCTCCTCGCCGTACCGGTCAACGGTGTGCTGAAATTCGTTCCAGATGGTGCGCTCCCCGCGCAGCCAGCCCTCCGTGAAGAAGTAGGTCTCCCGGAAGCCGGCCCGCCGCTCCTGGGAGCCGCACAGCAGGGAGATGCAGTCGTCGATCCTGGGAAGGATCAGCTCCGCCGTGCCGCCGCGCAGCCCGATGACGGCATTCCCACAGAAGCCGAAGGCCAGCAGGATGCGCGTGCACCCGCTGCAGGTATCCAGCGCCCCCTGGAGCGCGGCGTGGAGCCGGGCGGGCACATTGTGCAGGCCGGACTTGATCCAGTGGATTGGATAGCTGCAGCCGCACCGGCTGGCTGCAGTCAGCAGTTCCTGCCGGACCGTCTCGCAGGCAATGATCTCAGTTCTCATGGCTTTCTCCCGACTGCCAGACGATCGTCTCCTGTTGGGGCGCAGGCGCCCGGACATAGCCGGAACTCCCATGCAGCGGTCCAGCGGAGGCGCGCATGAAACGCAGCGCATACCCAATCCGGTTCCCGTCGTGCTGGATGAATATCCGCTCGATGAGCAGCAGCGGCTCACCCGGCGGGCACGCCAGAATGTCCGCCAGCTCCGCAGTAGCGGCAATGGCCTGGATGGCCAGCTCCGTATGGTAGGTGTGTGGGGAGACTTTTGGGAAAGTGATGTCCGGAAATACGGCGAAGCGCAGCTCGCTCTCAACGGAAGGGTAAGCCCGCTCATAGGGGATGTATTTGATGTCGTAGGCGACCGGCTCTCCGTCCGGACTCTTGGTGATCTGCGTGAACTCAATGACCTGCCGGGTTGGAGGGATGTCCAGCGCCGCCTGGACCCGCTCATCGGCGACGACTCCATGAATGTCGCGATACCGCGTGACGCACCCCGGTATCTGCTCAGCGAACGTCATGGAGAAATCCTCGTGCTTGGGTGCGGCGACAAAATAGCCGATCTTGGGCCGGGAAAAGATCAGCCCGTCGTACTCCAGCTTCTGGAGGCCCTTGCGCACCGTATCGCGGCTGATGCCGTAGACTTCGCAGATAGCGCTCTCCGACGGAAGCATGTCTCCGGGGTTCAGGTCGCCGCCGATGATCTGCTTGCGCAGGATGTCCGCGATTTTCAGATAGGCGGGCGTCCGCTTCTTTCTCTCCTCACCCATTGCGGCCACCTGCTCTCGAGACCACGTCTTTGCAGAACTGCAGGGTCTCCACGGGGTCCTTGCACGCCGCGTCGGCGCCCACATATTCTTTCGTGGAATCGGTGATCGCGCTCCCGCCCACCAGGACGGCCACATCATTGCGCAGGCCCCGCTCGTTCAGGATATTCACTGCCTGGCGCATACAATCCACCGTATAGCCCATCAGGCCGCTCATCAGCAGGATATCGGGGTGGTAGGTTTCCACGGCATGGACAAAGCGCTCCGGCTTCACATCGACGCCCAGATCAATCACATCAAAGCCCTCCACCCGCAGCATGGTAACGATAATGTCCTTTCCAATGTCATGGATGTCATCCTGGGCTACGCCGATGACGATGCGGCCCAGGACCTGGATATTTCCGGTCTTCGACGGGAACAGGTTGACCACCGCGCGGTAGAGCATCCCGGAGACGATGAGATCCCCGATGAAGAACTCCCCGGTCTCAAAAAGGTCGCCTACACGTTTGACGCCCTCGTTGAGCAGACGCAGGATCTCCTGGGTGCTGCATCCCTCGTCTAATAATGCTCGGGCAATTTCGAGGCTCTGCGTCTCATTCAACGCCGCAACGGCTTCGATCAGATCTTCCTGCCGCATGGTAAATTCCTCCGCTTATCAATCAGAGTAATGTGTTATCAACAAAAATTATAGTGGATATTCACACGAAAGTCAAGGTACGCGCGCCTATCCGGCTGTCGGGCATATAAGCGAACTGCCTAAATCTTTGCAGAGAAAATTGTCTGGATCGTAGAAATGCGACAATCAGCACCGAAGGAATTGACAGATTGCGGCAATAGTCGTATAATTTGTACGTACAAGAAGAGCATATAAATCTCGACTGCATTTTGAAGGAGGGGAAGGCATCAAGTGATTATTATTGGTGAAAAGCTGAACGGTGCGATTCCGCTGATCAAGGCCGCTATTGCAGACCGGGACGAGGACCTGATCCGGCAGCGGGCCGCCGCCCAGGATCAGGCTGGCGCCCACTATCTGGACTGCGCTCCCAGTACGGCCACGGAACTGGAATATGACGCGATGGTCTGGATGATCCGTCTGATCCAGGAGACCACCCAGAAGCCCATCTGCATCGACAGCCCCAACGCCAGGCTTCTGGCCCGCATTCTGGAGGAGGGGCATGTCACAAGGCCCGGCATGGTCAACTCGGTCAACGAGGAGGGGGACAAGTGCGAGACCATTTTCCCCATCATTGCCGGTACGGACTGGAACGTGGTAGGCCTGACCTGCGATAAGGGCGGCATCCCGGCCGACCCGGAGAAGAAGATCGACATTGCCAAACGCATCATCGACAAGGCGGACCGGTACGGCGTGAAACTGGAGAACCTGCACATCGATCCCTGCGTTATGGCGCTTGCCACCATGCCCTCCGCCATGGAGGACTTCATCCGGTGCATTCGGGGCATCCATGAATACGCCCCCGGCGTGAAGGTGACCGGCGCGATCTCCAACATCAGCTTTGAGATGCCCGCCCGCAAATACGTCAACGCCAACTGCATGGCCTACGCCATCCAGGCAGGCCTGGATTCCGCCATCATGGACCCCTGCAATGTGGATATGATGAGCACGATCTATGCCTGCGAGGCGCTGTGTATGATAGATAAGGGCGGGAGAAAATACAATCGGGCCTATCGCGCCGGCAAAATTGGCGTGAAGAAATAAGAGAAGTAAAGGAGGGATTCCCGGATGATTGATTTTGAGGAACTGGCCCAGGCCATGGGCGAACTGGACGAGGATGCCGTCAAGGAGATGCTCAATGAGGTGATGGCAGACGGAGGTTCCCAGGCCGCCAAGGCCATGGAGGCCTGCCAGAAAGGCATGGACATCGTGGGCAGTCAGTTTGAGAGCGGGGAGTACTTTGTGGGCGACCTGATCTTTGCCGGCGAACTGATGACCGACGCCGTGGGTATTTTGAAGGATGCCCTGGTCAGCGGCGATGGAGGTTCCGGAACGAAGGCGAAAATGATCCTCTGCACGGTGAAGGACGACCTGCACGACATTGGAAAGAACATTGTCCGCTCTATGCTGGAAGCGGGAGGCTTCGAGGTGACGGATCTGGGCATTGATGTCCCCCCGGAGAAGATCGTGGAGACCGCCAGGGAGAACAATATCCGGATTGTGGGCCTCTCCGGCGTGCTGACGCTGGCAATCGACTCCATGAAGAATACTGTGGACGCCTTCAAGGCCGCCGGGATGCGGGATGATGTAAAAATCATCATCGGCGGCGCGCCTGTCAGTGCGGATGCCTGCGCCCATGTGGGGGCGGATGCGTGGGCCATCAATCCCCAGGAGACGGTCCGTATCTGCAGCGACTGGGCGGCACAGCTGTGACGCGCCGGCAGAATGCAGAGTTTGAAGGGAGGAAAAAACGATGACCAATGAAGAACTGCGTTTGTACCGGGCAAAGCTGTTCCGGGACGCCTCCTCTCTGGAGAGGAAGCCGGAGAAAATTCCCCACATGTCCTTTTTCGTCACCTGGAAGATCCTGGATGCCGGGTACAAGCTCAGCGAGGCGATGAACGACTACGACATCATGGAGAAGGTAGTGCGCCGCCACCAGGAGGAGTACGGCTTTGACTGCATCCTGGAGATGGGCGCCCGTAATGCTATCCGCATTCCCATGGCGCTGGGCAACTGCTCCTACTACGTCAATGACGAGGCAGGCACGGTCAACTACGTGGACAAGGCCATCTGCGAGCACGATGAGCTGCGGGAGCTGGCTGCCGACGTGAAGAAATTCTTCTGGGAAAAGGGTATGGCCCGCAAGTATGACAAGTGGGCCGACGGGACCGTGACCCTGGAGGATATGCAGAGGGTGGTGGACGAGCAGACCGCTTTCATGCAGTATATGGGGCGGATCACCCAGATCATGCAGGACGAGTACGCCCTGCCGCCCTATGCCGCGCCCAAGGGCTACGGATACATCGGCCTGGACTTTATGTTCAACACGGTGCGCGGCATCCGGGGCCTCTCCATTGATATGCGCAAGGACAAGGGCGCGCTGCAGGAGGCCTGTGCGGCGCTCAACGAGATTTATTACAAGCCGGGCATCGACGCCCTGCGGGCGGCCCCGGAGGGGCCGGCTATGCACGCGGCCTTCGACTACGACCTGACGCTGCTGTGCCATACCATCCTCAACAACAAGCAGTTTGCCGAGTACCTGTGGCCCTTCATGAAGGAGACGCTGGATGTGCTGGCTGAGAAGAAGATGACCGTCCGCCTGTTTATGGAAGGCAGCAGCAAGCGCTTCTGGGAATACTTCAAGGATGTGCCCAAGGGCGTGATCGTGATGCACCCGGAGCAGGACGATGTGTTTGAGCTGCGCAAAGAGCTGCCCAACGTGGCGATCCTGGGAGGAATGCCGGTTTCGCTGCTGGGCACGGGCACCAAGGAGCAGTGCGTGGACCGGGTCCGGCGGCTGTTTGAGGAGCTGGGCAGGGACGGCGGCTTCATGCTGACCCAGGATAAGATGGTCTCGTTCCGCAACGACGCGAACCCCGAGAATGTGAAGGCGGTCTGCAATTTCGTGCGGGAGTATAACGGCTGAACGGGAAGGAGGAAAGTGTAATGGAAGAGAACAGGAAGGATGCTGTGATCCCGACCTATCCCGAGGGGCTGGAGTATCTGGCGGAGAACCTGCGGCTGCCGCTTCCCCCGGCGCTGGCAGACAATATGGAGGCGCGGAAAAATTTCATCTTTAATTTGATTGGCACCCTGGTTCGCCAGTAAGGCAGGCGCGCCGGACGCCGTTTCCGGCAGAAAGAAAAAAACAAGTGTGGATCAAGAGGAGGGTCCCGGCATGGAAAATAAGATTCAAGCGCAAAAACCCACCCTGAAGCAGAGCCAGCTGCTGTTGTACGGCTTCTGCGGCATGTTCCTGAATACCTTCTATCTCATGTTCCTGGCATACTTCAGGCTGTTCTACCTGACCAATGTCCTCCAGCTGAGCACCGGCGTGTCCGCGCTGGTGAACACCCTGTCCGTCTGGGGCAATGTGGTGACCATGATGCTGGCCGGCGGGCTTGTGGACCGCATCAACTTCAAAAAGTGCGGCAAGTTCTGCGGCTGGGCCGTCATCGGCGGTATCGGTATGTCCATCAGCTTTCCCCTGCTGTTCAGCAATCTGGGCCTCAGCCAGAGCGCAGCCGGCGTGCTGTTTGTAATCCTGTTTGTGGTGCAGTCCATCTCCTATAACTGCCTGTGGGTCGCCGAGCGGTCTCTGGTGGGCCCCCTCAGCGGCAATGCGGCGGATGCCAACTCCCTGGCGATGATGGCCCAGCAGGGCAGCACCCTGGGCGGCCTGATCTTCGGCGTGGTCAACACGCCCATCATGAATATGCTGGGCGGCAGCTACACCCTGACCGCCCTGCTGTACGGCCTGTTTATCCTGGGCGGCACCATCGGCATGTTCTTCCTGACGCGCAAGTACGATTTGCCCCAGGAGGCGGCAGCCAAGGCGGCCGATGCCCCCAAGAAGCCGAGGGGCGGCTTCCTCAAGGCCATGACCGGCCCCACCATTCCCTTCTTCTTTGCCATGATCCTGAACAACTGCCACCTGGGCTTCTTCATGACCCTGCTGGCCTATTTCACCCAATACGTACTCAATGACCCCGTCATCCTGAGCATTTCCGTGACGGCGGGCTCCATAGCCGGCCTGATCGGCGCGTGGCTGAGCAAGATCATCTGCAACAACATGGGCAAAAAGAAGGCGTTTATCTACTTCTCCATTCTGACCGGCGTGCTCTACATGCTGATTGCCTTTATCGGCAAGACGTCCATCCCCTTCCTCATCATCCGCGTAGCCATCGGCTGCTTCAGCGTGGTTGGCGGTATGCTGATTCCCGTGTTCGCCAACGACATCGCGGACTACAAGGAGATGAAGGGTGAGACGGATGCCCGCGCGGTGATCCAGTCCATTGCCGGCACCACCATCCGCTTCGGTTCCGCCCTGTCCGCCACCATCGCCTCCTTCTCCCTGGCGGCTGTGGGCTTCAGCGCAACTGCCGAGGTGACGCCTGCAGTCATCAACAGCATTACCTATTTGATGGCCTTTGCGCCCGCCGCGGTCTGCATCCTCTCTGCGGTCTGCTTCATCTTCTATAAGATTGATGAGCAGGAAGTGGATGCTTTCCGCGCCGCGAAGGCAGCGAAGATCCATGAGGCGGCGCAGCATCAATAAGCAAACATAACGGTCCAAGCAGCGAAAGGGAATGATTTCTTTGTACGGTGCCGCCAGAAGACGGCGCCGTACAAAGGCTGTGAAGGGAGGAGGTGTCGGCAATCGAAGGGAAGCGTTCTGCCAACAGGCCTACGCACAGCATGGCTTTTATCTATGGTTATGCGCTGGGAGAGTTTGGTTTTACATTTTTCCTGTTCTTTGTTTCCTACTATCTGATGGTCTTTCTGACCGATGTTCTGCGGCTTCCCATGGAACTGGCAGCGGTGCTCTACAGCGGCGTACAGTGGCTGGAAGCGGCAACAATGATCGGTGCGGGGCTCTACATTGACCGCCACCCACGCAAAAGCGGCCAGTTCCGCCCGTGGATGGTGAGCGGCAGCGTGATCCTGCTGGTGGGTACGGTGCTGTTCTATACGGCCTTCGACGTACCTGTGGCAGCCAAAGCAGTGATCTTCGTGGCGGCGTACCTGGCGGCATACTGGGGTTACAACCTGATGTGGGTGTCCTACCGGTCTCTGCTGGGGCCCCTGGGCCGGAATCCGCAGGATACCATTGTGCTCAACAGCGCCTCCGCGCAGATGGGGTCTATCGCCGGGCTGTGCTTCAGTTTTGTCTGCGTGCGCCTGCTCAACGGCTTCGACAGGCCGGAAACGGGATACACGGTTTCCGCGCTGGTCTATGGCGGCATTATTGTGGCCTGTATGCTCATCGTCAGCCGCATCACCAAGCCCTTTGACAACGGAACGCTCTGCACCGGGACGGCGAACCCGGAGCCCTTCCGCCTCAGGGATATGGGAAAGGTGTTTTCGCGGCCTATGTGCGTCTTTTTCCTGGTGGTCACCCTGCGGGAAGCGGCTTCCACTGTGCTGCCCACGCTGCTGGTGTACTATTTCACCTATGTGATGGAGGACCCGGGGCTGATGTCCGTTTATCTGTCTGTCATCACCTTTTCCGGACTGATCGGCCATTTCTTCGGGAGGAAGCTTGCGAACGTCTATGGAAAAAAGCTGATGTTCATCGTGGGGTCCCTGGCGGCCTGCGGGTGCATCCTTTTGATGCGGTTCACCGCCCACATGCCCACGGCCTTTCTGGCGCTGGTGGCAGTGAAGGCCTTCTTTGAGATTTTCTCGGGGGCGTTCATCCCGGCGTTCATGATGGAGATCGCGGACTACAACGAGTATACGGTGGGCGTACATGCCCGTGCATTCACCTCCTCGGTGGGCGGGACCGCGCTGCGCTGTTCTCAGATCCTGGGGGGTGCTATCGCCTCCTTCGGCTTGGTGGCGGTGGGCTACTCCAGCGGCGGCACGGTAACGCCGGAGATTGCCAGTGGAATATCCAACCTGATGATTTATGGCAGCGCGGCGATTATCCTGGTCAGCGTTGTGGTCATGATGTTCTATAAGGTTGACCCTGCAGTCATGGAGCAGATATACAAGCAGCGGACAAAGCGCCTCAAGGATGGCGGGTTTCCCGCTTAGAGCCGTATTCAAGCGCGTTCAAGATGGAACCCCGTTGTCAAGATGTGCGCAGGAAGATAAAAAAGGCTCTGCAACAAAACTGAAAAAGGAGTCATGAGATGGCCTATAAAAAACTTTGGCTGAACATTAACGGCGCCAACCGGATGGTCGTATTTGATCTGGAAAAGGACACCCTGGCGGATGTCCTGCGCAGAATCGGCCTCACCGGCGTAAAGATCGGGTGCGGGACCGGCGTATGCGGCGTGTGTTCCGTCCTGCTGGACGGGAAGGTGGTGCGCAGCTGCACCAAGAAGATGAAGACCGTCAAGGAGTTTTCCAGGATCGTCACTGTGGAGGGCGTGGGCACGCCGATGCACCTCCATCCGCTGCAGCAGGCGTTCATATACTATGGCGGCATCCAGTGCGGCTTCTGCACGCCCGGCTTCATCGTATCCGCCTATCAGCTACTCCAGGAGAACCCTGACCCCACCCGTCAGGAGGTCCGCGCCTGGTTCAAGAAAAACCGGAACTACTGCCGCTGTACCGGCTATAAGCAGATCGTGGATGCGGTGATGGCTGCGGCAAAGGTTATGCGGGGCGAAGCTGCCATGGAGGACATTACCTTCCATAACGAGGACTGCAAGGGTGAGTACTATGGCTCCACTCTGCCCCGGCCCAGCGCATTGGGCAAGGTGACCGGCACCCTGGACTATGGGGAGGACATGAGCCTGAAGCTGCCCTCCGACCTGCTGCATGTGGCGCTGGTGCAGCCGCGGGTGACCCACCACGCCAACATCCTGAGCATCGACACGTCCGAGGCGGAAAAGATGCCCGGCGTAGTGAAAGTCATCACCGCCAAGGACATCTATGCCGCAGGCGGCAACAACCTGATCAACCAGTACGTAGCCCATCCCCGTTCCAAGATCACCGCCCCCACCCGCCCGGTCCTGAGCGAGAAGAAGATCCTCCGCTGGGGCGATGTCATCGGCCTGGTCGCGGCGGACAGTGTGGAACACGCCCGCGCGGCGGCCAAGAAGGTCAGGATGGACTATGAGCAGCTTCCCGAGTACATGAATCCCCTGGAGGCGGTGGCCCCCGGCGCGGTGGAGATCCACCCCGGGTATCCCAATATGTTCATTACCCAGCATACCGCCATGGGCGAGGACGCCGCCGAGGTCATCGAAGCCTCTGCCCATGCGGTGTCCGGACGGTTCAAGACCTCCCGTCAGCCCCATCTGAGCATGGAGGGAGATATTGTTATCGCTTACCGGGACGAGGAGAACAAGCTGACCATCGAGTGCAAGACACAGGCGGTATATCCCAACCTGATGACCATCGGGAAGGGCATCGGCGTGGCGGAGAAGGACCTGCGGGTCATGCAGCACGGCGCCGTGGGCGCCAGCTTCGGCTGGTCCATTGATCCGGCCTCCTTCGCGCTGGCCGGAGCGGCCTGCGTAATCACCGGCCGGCCCGTCTCTCTGGTCATGAGCTGGGAGGAGCATCAGCATTACGCCGGAAAGCGGTCCTCCATGTACACGAACTGCCGCCTGGGCTGCGATGAGGAGGGCAAGCTGACGGCTCTGGAGTACGACCTGGCGGTGGACCACGGCGCCTATGTAGAGGGTGCGGACTCCATCATGACCAAGTACATGCATTTCGGCGTGCCCTATCGGATTCCCAATGTGCGGGGCGTGGTGCGCATGGTGACGACCAACCATAACCACACCACCGCCTGGCGCGGATACGGCATTCCTCAGGTGAGCACCGCCATGGAGGGCCTGATGGACATGATGGCGGAGCAGATCGGGATGGACCCCTTCGAGTTCCGGTATCAGAACATCCTGAAGGAAGGCGACGTCTCCGTCTGCAATGAGACCTTCGACTGCACGCAGTACCAGCGGATCATGGATATGGCCCGCCCATATTACCATGAGTGCAAAGAGCGCGCCGCCAGGGAGACCACCCCGGCGTTCAAGCGCGGCGTAGGCATCGCCCCCATGTTCTTCATTCCCCTGGGCAGCAACAAGGACAAGGCCGAGGCCCGGCTGGAGATCAAAGAGGATAACAAGATCTACGTCTACAACACCTACCACGAGATGGGGCAGGGAGGAGACATCGGAAGCCTCTCCAGCGCCCTGGAGGCCCTCAAGCCCATGGGCGTGAATCCGGAGGACATCGTCCTGGACATCAACGACTCCCAGGACTGTCCCAACAGCGGCATTTCCGCCGGCAGCCGGTCCCACTTCATGAACGGCGGCGCCATCCGCGAGGCCGCCAAGCTGATGCTGGAGGAACTGCGGAAGCCGGACGGCACATACCGCACCTATGAGGAGCTGAAAGCGGAGGGGTTAAAGACCTCCTTCCTTGGACACTTCACCATCACGCCCCAGGATTACGTAAAGATTGACTACAGCACGGGCCTGGGCGGCTGGCAGCCGAAGCCGATGATCGGTTTCTGTGTAGCGGAGGTGGGCGTGGAGACCGCCACAGGCAGGACGAAGGTCCTGAGCATCAAGACCTGGGCCAACTGCGGCAAGATCGCCAACCGCCTCTCGGCGGAGGGCCAGGTCTATGGCGGCTACGCCCAGAATATCGGCTATGCGCTCACCGAGGACTATGACGATGTGAAGCGCCACGGCAACATTATTGGCGCGGGCCTGCCCTCCATTGAGGAGGTCCCGGACCATATGGAGGTGGTCTGGATCGAGGACGACCCCTGTCCGGCGGGTCCCTTTGGGTCCAACGGCCTGTCCGAGTGTTTCTTCTCCGGGGAGCACAACGCCTTCCTCAACGGCATCCACGATGCCACCGGCGCACGGGTGTACAGTATCCCCGCCCGTCCGGAGATGGTCAAGGCCGCTTTGGACCAAGTAGAGCGCGGCGAGACTGTCGAGCCCCCCGCCCCTTACTTCCTGGGCTCCGACTTCTATGACGAGCTGGAAGAGCTGATGGATACGCCTGTTCCGTCTGACTGGGTGGCGCGGCTGATTGCCTCCATGACGGCGGCGGAGCCCGCCAAGCCCGCGCAGGAGGAGAAGAAAGCGGACGGCGAGGCCAAAGGCATCGTAGAGCTGTGATTTTTTAGGCACGAGCGGCATATGTCTCTCGCCTTTGGGGGGACGTGCGGCCGAAAAAAGCGCCGCCCTGTCCGCTCATTTGGAGCGGCGGGGCGGCGTTTGTGTTGTCAGAAAGGCTTTCAAAGTATGGAACAGAATACAGCAGTCAACGAGATCGAACTGCGGTGCCTCCATGGCCGGGAGGCGCCGTGCAGCGGCGCCTGCCCTTTCCCGCTGAATGTGCGGGATTTCCTGACAAAGATCAAGAAAGGCAGCTTCCACGGGGCCTTCAACCTGTACCGGGAGGCGGTAGTCTTTCCCGATCTGGTATGGCGCATCTGCCCGGCCCCCTGCAGGGACGTATGCCGCGCAGTGCTGGAGAAGGCTGTGGATATGCCGGCTCTGGAGCAGGCGGCTCTGGCTTACGCCCGATCCACCGCGCCCATACAGTATAACCTCCCTGCCAAGAGCGGACGGATCGCCGTCGTAGGCGCGGGGCTGTCGGGGCTGTCCTGCGCCTTGCGGCTGTCCGTGCTCAACTACAGCGTCACAGTATTCGAGAAGCAGGACCGGATCTGCCCGGAGCTGGAGGAGCTGCTGCCCCGGGATGTTTTTGAGCCGGCCCTCATGGGAGAATTCCGGTTTACTGCCTGCAGTTTTTTGACCGGCCATCCGGTGACGGAGCTGGCGGATCTGGACTTTGACGCGGTATACCTCTCCTCCGGCGCGGTGTCGGCGGGGGACGGCGCTCATGTGTTCCGCTCGCCGGAGGGCCTCTCCCCGGTGGAGGCGCTGGTCGAGGGCGTGCGGGCCGCAGACGGCATTGAGTGGTATTTGCGGACGGGACGGAAAAAACCGCTCCCGGCGGAGCGCTCCGGCAGTGCGCCGCTCCCGGCGGCCAGAGAAGGGGAGGCGCTCTCCAAGGCGGAGGCCCGGCAGGAGGCAGGCCGGTGTACCCGGTGTGACTGCTCCGCCTGTATGCAGGAGTGTATGCTGATGAGGCAGTACGGTCAGACCCCCAGGGACCTGTCCAAGGACGTGGGGCTGGCGCTGAACGTATTTCCGGAAACCCAGGGGCGGGCGGGAATGCGGGAGATCGGGGCCTGCAATTTCTGCGGGCTGTGCAAGACAATCTGCCCATCCGGGATCGATATCGGCGCGTTCCTGCTGCGCTCAAGGACGGAGCTGTGCTCCAAGGGGCTGCTGCCCCCGGCGCACCACGAGTTCTGGCTGCGGGATATGGCCTTTTCCAACGGGCCTCAGGCGTCGTATTTTTACCGTCCCCAGCCGGTTTGCCGCTTCCTGTTCTTTCCGGGGTGCCAGTCCGGGGGCTCGGACCCCCGCTATGTCACCATGACTTACAAAAAACTGCTGGCCCGGGACCCGGGGACTGCCCTGCTGCTGCGGTGCTGCGGCGCGCCGGCTCTGTGGGCCGGGGAGGCGGAAGCCTTCCGGCAGGAGCACACGGCGATCCTCAGCTTCTGGGAACAGGCGGGCCGGCCGGTGGTGCTGGTGTCCTGCCCGTCCTGCTGCCGGATATTCCGGGAGTACATGCCGGACATCCCGGTGAAGATCGTATACGAGCTGCTGGAGGCTGAGGCGCAGGCCGGGGCGCAGGAGGCGGCGGTGTTCGACCCCTGCTCCAGCCGGGATTTCCCGGAAATACAGGCGGCGGTGCGCCGCCTTGCGGCCCAGAGCGGCATCCGGCTGGAGGAATTGCAGTACGCGGGGGAAAAAGCCCAGTGCTGCAGCTGGGGAGGGCATGGATATGCGGTGAATCCGGTGGTGACCAGGGCCCAGGCCAGGGAGCAGGCGGAGCAGAGCCCTCTGCCGTATATTACGTACTGCACAAACTGCCGGGATATTTTCTCCGGCAGGGGCAAGAGCTGCCGTCACATTCTGGATCTGGTGAACGGCATCAATGATGGGCCCCGCAGGCCGCCTACGGCGACCGAGCGCAGGAATAACCGCCGGGCGCTGAAGCGGGAGCTTTTGACGGCCTATCCCACGGAGGAGGCGGAGAAAATGGAGGAACGTCCCATGCTGCAGCTGATGATGGAGGACCAGGTCGCCGCCCGAATGAGCGAGGACCTGATCCTGGAGGAGGATCTGGCCCAGGCCATTGAGACCTGCGAAAGTGAGCAGAAATATCTGATCGATCCCCAAAGCGGGCGGCGGGTCTGCCACCTGAAGATCGGGTATGTCACCTATTGGGTGGAATATGCCCGCCGGGAGGGCAGCGTGTGCATCGTCTACAACGCATACTCCCACCGGATGACAATCAAAGAGGAGTACGGGGCGGAAGGATAACCTGCTGGAGGCTGCCGGCGCCGCGCTTGGCGCCGGAGCGGCGCTCCAGTGCCGGAACGGTTTCAACCTGCACCTTATAGGCTGGGAAAGCTTCCCGCAGCACCTGGACGGCGCGGCTGGCATCCCCCAGCAGGGCGACTTTCAGCACGCCCTGCCCGAACCATGCGGAGAAATCCAGTACCTCATCCAAGCCGAACAGCAGTTCATCCAGCCGGTAGATGGGGACGGGCTTCTCCAGTTCCGCTTTCCGCCCGAATACGGCGTCCAGACTGCCGTCCGGGAGCAGCCGCCCCAGATCGCCCGTGCGGAAGCGGATGAGGGGCATGGCCTCGCGGCAGAGAGTCGTCAATACCAGTTCGCTGTCGGGCAGTGTCTCCAGAAGAACGTCCGGTCGCAGCTCCATCCCTGCGCGGCGGGGCGTCTCTACGGCGCAGCCCAGGCCGCTCTCCGTCAGACCGTAGTGGTTGTAGACCTGGCAGCTCCAGCATCGGGCGATGGTCTCCGCCAGGGGAGGGGACAGATAGTCCGAGGACAGCAGCACGGTTTCCGGGCGGAGGTCCGGGTATGCCAGGGCCAGGCGGCGCATTTGTACGGGAATGCCGACCATCACCTGGACATTCGCCCTCCGGCAGAACCGTGCCGCATCTTCCGGGTCGGTCACCGGTCCATAAATATGGGGAACCGCACCAAACCGGCGCAGGCCTTCGGCCAAAAGCCGGCAAAGTCCGTCCGGATGGTTCCCCGGCATGAAAATGGCGACGATGGAGCCCTTTCCGCACAGAGCGTTCATGCCGTGGTGGAAAAAGTCCACGGTTCGCTCCAGATCGCCGTCTGAGAAGGCCAGACGCTTATTAGGGCCTGTGGTGCCGGAGGTCGCCAGCGTTACCATGCGCCGCACCCTGGCGGGGGAGCAGCACAGCATCTCCATCCCTCGCCGGGAGATGTCCTCCGCTGTGACCATGGGGAGCGCGGAAAGCTGCCGGAGGTCCGTAAGGGGGGCCTCCGGCAGCTTGGCGTAAAACCGGCTGTGCGTGCGGGCATATGCGATTTGTTGGTTTAAGAGCGTCAGCATTTTTTCCAGATCCATAATCCATATCCGGCTTTTATTTTTTTTAATTCTCCCAGATCCGAGGGGGCCAGGAAACTGCAGGTATTTCCCTGGAAAACCATCTGCAGGAACATATTCCGCAGCGCCGGGGTATGGTCCTCATAGGACTCCAGGGTAAAGCGCTCCCGGAAAGGGGCGCACAGCTCCTCCCGGGGCAGGACCCGGCGGACCATAGGGCTGCTGCCCAGGACGCGGCCCTCCGTCTCAGAGAACAGGTCGGCAATGACGGCGATCCCGCCGGGAAGGAGGACCCTGGCCAGCTCCCGGACAGACGGTCCCGGCTCGCACAGAGAAAAGACGCATTCCATGACCGCCGCGGCGCAGCAGGCGTCCGGCAGGGGAAGGGCCTCTGCCCGGCCTGCCAGGACCGGCAGACCGGCCTCATACGCCGCTCCCGGTTCCGGCTCAATGCCGATTACATCCCGGAACCCTGCCTTGATCAGATAGGACAGCAGCACGCCGCTGCCGCTGCCGATTTCCACGATCCGGCCGTCGGCGGGCAGCTTGTCCGCGATTACTGCGGGAGAACAGGGGCTTCGCTTTCCTCCTGGGCAGACGTCAGGTAGTTGGCGCAAAAGGGCTTCACCTTCCCTTCGCTATAGACGTGCAGGCTGCAGCTGTGCAGCCGCTCAATATCCAGATTCCATGCGTCCTGGAAGGCCATGGCGGTAAGGGTGAAGCTGCGGGTCCTGACCAGGCGCAGGAAGGCATCCAGGTCCTGGCCGTCCTTGGCGGACGGGGAGGTGGGAGCCTCCTCCGAAGATGGGCTCCGCCGCCAGTGCCGGATGACATAGTTCCGGTTTTCTTCCGCAGCAGACTGGCCCTTGCGGGGTGCGGGCGGTGCCGGCGGAAGAGGGACGATGCCGCAGCAGGGCTCCGCCGGGGCGGGTGCGGCATTACAGCAGCAGGGCTCCGCCAGGGCGCTGACATGGAAGCCGCAGAGGGGATGGTCGCAGCAGGAGGGCCGGAAGCAGTCTATAGGCAAGCCCGTCTGCCGGCAGATGTCATCAATCAGTTCATCCAGGGTATAGCGCATATCGTCCTTTGGAGCATTGGGATACCGTCCGAAGTAGGATACCGGCTGGAAGTGGACGCCCCGCACGGCAGGAGACAGGGACGCGCCCAGGCGGATGATCTCCCCCAGCATTTTGTCGTTCACGCCCCGCACCACAGTGGGAACAAGAGTCACACCGATGCGCTCACGTCCGCAGCTCTCAATGGCGCGCAGCTTCACATCCATGAGATCCCGGCCTCGCAGCGTCCGGTACACTTCGTCCGTCACGCCGTCAAACTGCAGGAAAACAATAGTCAGGCCGGCCTCGGCCAGACGGTGTACATAGTCCGGATCACCGGCAAGCCGGAGGCCGTTGGTGTTCAGCTGGACGGCGGGACAGCCCCGCTCCCGGGCGTAAGCCACCAACTCCGGAAGATCGTCCCGGAGGGAGGGTTCGCCGCCGGAGAGCTGCAGAAGCGGCGTACCGCACTGGCGCAGGATGTCGTCCACAGAAGCTTTCAGGTGTTCCAGAGACGGCTCTTCCTCCGCTTCGCCGCCGCGGGCGAAGCAGAAGCGGCAAAAGAGGTTGCAGCGCCGGGTGACTTCCAGCAGGGCGCAGCAGGTGCCCCGTCCATGCTCTGCGCAGATGCCGCAGCCGTCGGGACAGTGCAGCCCCTCGCCGGGACCAAGGCGCTGCGCCCCGGCAGTCCACGCGGCAAAATCAATCCGCCCGCGCCACACCGGTACGCTGAAGGAGCCGTGGGCCGGACAGGTTTTTTCCAGGAGGACTTCCCCGCTCTCCCGCTGCCGGAGCTCCGCCTCCAGCGGCTTCAGGCAGATAGGGCAGAGGGACCGGGTACGGTGCAGCAATTCAGCCATGGTGTCCATCCTCCCGGTGTTTTGCGCAGCTTCCTTCCCGGCCGGAGCCGCAGCCGGTCCCGCCGATGAAGTCGGGGATCATCGCGAGGCGGTAGGCCTCCATCTCCCGCAGCGCGGCGCCGGCGGTGAGGCCGCAGGCCAGGTACCGGGTGACGCAGCCCTCGTCCGCCAGAATGACAAAGGGAGCCTCCTCGACAGGGCCGCAGAGAACGGCTTCGCAGTCATGGGCCACGATCTTCTCGGCCAGGCTGCAGTCCGACAGCCCCTCCCGGGGATAGACAACATCGATCCCGCAGGGGTCGGTCTCCAGGATCAGGAGATACTTTGCGGAGGAGAAATCCTGCGCAACAACACCGTCCAGCCCCGGCGCTTCCGTCATGGCGGCAATTTTCATAGAGATGCCTCCTTTTCCAAATACCCGTACCGCTCCAGAAGTTCCATGCACTTATCGCCTACCGCGCGGATCAGCGGGCGGCAGACTTCCATTTTGCGGTGGGCGTTTCCGTCGGTGATGTCCTCACAGTTCATGGAGCCGTACGCCATGCCATAGGTGTCGTCAAACCAGCCGGTGAGCTCAGGAATCATGGTCCGGGCCGCAAAGGCCCGGTCAAACATCGCCAGCAGAAGTGCGCCGCCTGTCAGCGCCCCGCAGAGATGGCCCCCGTGCAGGCCGTCGCACAGTCCCGCAGAGGCCAGGGCGAAGGGCTCGTTCTCCTCTCCCCGCAGCGCCAGTCCCAGGCGCACCAGCGCCTCCGAGCAGCACACGCCCCGCATGAGGACTTGTTCCATCAAATCGCGGCGGTCCATCTGTTTCCAGCCTCCTTCCAGTAAAAAACACATGGCCGGACAGTTGCAATCCTGTCCTGCCGCTGTCATAATTGAATCAGCGCTATTTGTCTTCGACTTCTACCTCGGCCTCGTGCATCCGTCCCCGGACCAGCTTCTCATCCAGATAGACCTGCCCGCACTTGGGGCAGCGGGGAAGATCCTCGTAGATCTCATAGCCCAGATATTGAAACGCGGTTTTTTGCTTCTCCAGAGGGATGCCGCACTTGGCGCAGATAAGCTCCATCATTCGTCTGACCTCTCCCGGTTCCGGCGCAGAATCCGCCGGGTTTTTACCATTTATTTTACTTTTTTATTATACATTGCGAGGGCGCGTCTGTCAAGGAATGTGCCCCTGTACAGGAGGGATTTTCATGAAAACGACGATCAAGCTGATGCCCGGAACCCGGACCATTGAGGCGGAGACAGGCGAGGATCTGTTCACGGCGCTCCGCCGGGCCGGAGCCGCACCGGAGGGGCCCTGCGGCGGGCGGGGAGCCTGCGGAAAATGCCGTGTTCTGGTGAACGGCGAAGCGGTGCTGGCCTGCCGGACGGCGGTCCGCCCCGGGATGTCCGTCGTCCTCCCGGAGGCCGCGCCGGCGGTGGTCCTGACGGCGGGCTGCGGAGGGGGGCAGGAAGCTGCGCCGCGGCGGGAGGGCTATCTGCTGGCTTTTGACATTGGTACGACGACGCTGGCCTGCTATCTTCTGGACGGAAGGACCGGCGTGGAGCTTGCCGCTTCCAGTATGCTCAATCCCCAGGCACCCTACGGTGCGGATGTGATCACCCGCATACAGGCCGCGCTGGGCGGGGAGCTGGAGACGCTTGGGCGCGTCCTGCGGGACGGTATGTCCCGCCAGATCCGAGAGGTCTGCGGGCAGGCAGGGGTGAACGCGGAGGAGATCTCTGTGGTCTCCGTAGTGGGCAACCCCTGTATGCAGCAGCTGTTTCTGGGCATTCCGCCGGATAACCTGGCGGCGGTCCCCTTTGCGCCGGTGCTGACCCGGGCGGCGGTCCGGCCTGCGGGTCCGCTGCTGCCCATGTGCCGGAATGCGTCGCTGCTGGTGGTGCCGGATATCTCGGGCTATATAGGCGCGGATACCATTGGCTGCGTGCTCTCCACCGGTTTGTATGAATCGGAGGAGACGGTCCTGCTGGTGGATATCGGTACCAATGGGGAAATGGTCCTGGGCGGAAAGGACCGCATGATCGCCTGCGCGGCGGCTGCGGGACCAGCACTGGAAGGCGCCAGCATCCGCTTCGGGATGCGCGGTGCGGCGGGCGCTGTCGATCATGTATGGCTGGATGGCGGTGCGCTGCGGTACAGCGTCATCGGCGGCGGAGAAGCGGCGGGGTTTTGCGGATCAGGGCTGATCGACGCGGCGGCCGCCGCTTTGGATGCGGGACTGCTCAACCGGCGCGGCCGCATTCAGACAGAGGAGACAGTGGATGGGGAGCGGGTGATCCGCCTGACGGATACCGTGTATCTCACCCAGGAGGATATCCGGCAGCTTCAGCTTGCCAAGGGGGCGATTGCGGCGGGTGTGGAGCTGATGGCGGAGCAAATGGGACTGGCACTGGAGCAGATCGACCGGGTCTTATTGGCCGGTGCATTCGGCAGCTTCCTGCGTCCGGAGAGCGCCTGCCGGATTGGGCTGCTTCCGCCCGTTCTGCTGGGGAAGATCACGGCAGTGGGCAACGCTGCAGGGAGCGGTGCGAAGCTGCTGGCCTGCGGCAGGCCGGGGCTGGAGCTGACGCAGGAGCTGGCGGATCGCATTGCATTTCTGGAATTGGCGCAGCTGCCTGCTTTCCGGCGCACCTTTGCCCGGAATATGGGGTTCAGCCCGGAGGTTTAAGGAATTGTCTGCAATATGGGTCGAGCAGCGGATTGCTGTCCGATCCATATTGCATTTCATTCTCTGATTTGCTATGCTGATACATTGATGAGGGAGCGCATTCGTGCAGTAAGCTGAGAAGGAGGCGCCTATGCCGCAAGCCACGAAATATGCTTTGGCAGCATCGCTGAAAAATCTGCTGCTCCGGAAGCCGCTGACCAAAATTACCATCAATGATATCACGGAGGACTGCGGCATCAGCCGTATGACCTTCTACTACCACTTCAAGGATATCTACGATCTGGCGGAGTGGATCTGCGCAAAGGACGCCGCCCAGGCGCTGGAAGGGAAGAGGACCTACGATACCTGGCAGGAGGGCTTTCTCAATATCTTCCGGCTGCTGCAGGATAACAAGCCTTTTATTATGAATGTTTACCGCTGTGTAAGCCGGGAACGCATCGAGCAGTACCTGAATCCGCTGATCCGCAGCCTGATTTTTGGGGTGGTGGAAGAAAAATCGGCGCAGATTGCCGTCAGTGAACCGGATAAGCAGTTTATCGCCAGCTTCTATGAGTACGCGTTTATCGGCGTGGTGCTGGAATGGATCGACAGCGATATGAGGGAGGACCCCGCCGCCATTGTGGAGCGTACCAGCAAGGTGGTCCGCGGGAACGTTCTGCGGGCGCTGGACGCATTTTGCTCCGAGCCTGTTTTATCAAATACCGGGAAATGATTAAATTTCAGACAAAATGCCTCGCGTGGTGAAAAACTCACCACGCGAGGCATTTTGTTTATTGTAAAAATCCGGGCATACTTTTATGATAAGGCCATCAAGCAGAGCACAACAAAACAATTTGAAAGGATGTTTTTCATGTATTATTCCAGCGGCAACTACGAAGCCTTCGCCCGTCCTCAGAAGCCCGAGGGCGTGGACCACAAATCGGCCTACTTCATCGGCACCGGCCTTGCGGCCCTGTCCGCCGGATGCTTCCTGGTGCGGGATGCCCAGATGCCCGGCAGGAATATCCACTTCTTTGACCGGGACCCGGTGGCGGGCGGCGCCTGCGATGGATGGAAATACCCCGAGATCGGCTACGTCATGCGGGGCGGCCGGGAGATGGACAACCACTTTGAGGTCATGTGGGACCTGTTCCGCTCCATCCCCTCCATTGAGACCGAGGGCGTCAGCGTGCTGGACGAGTACTACTGGCTGAACAAGAAGGACCCCAACTACTCCCTGTGCCGGGTCACCGAGAACCGTGGGCAGAACGCCCACACCGACGGGAAGTTCGGCATCTCCGACAAGGGGGCCATGGAGCTGATGCGGCTGTTCTTCACCCCCAACGAGGAGCTGGAGGATAAGCGGATCACCGATGTGTTTGACGACGAGGTCTTCCGGTCCAACTTCTGGACCTACTGGCGCACCATGTTCGCCTTCTATGACTGCAACAGCGCTCTGGAGATGAAGCTCTACATGCAGCGCTTCATCCACCACATCGACGGCCTGCCCGATCTGCGGGCCCTCCGTTTCACCAAGTATAACCAGTATGAGTCCATGATCCTGCCCATGGTGAAGTACCTGGAGGACCACGGGTGCCAGTTCCACTTCAATACGCAGGTGATGGACGTGCGCTTCGACATCCGGGACGGCCGGAAGGTGGCCAAGCGGGTGGAGCTGCTTCAGGAGGGCCGTCAGGAATTCCTGGACCTGACCGAGGACGATTATCTCTTCATTACCAACGGCAGCAATGTGGAGAACTCCACCATCGGCGGCCAGGACAAGCCCTGCGAGTTCATCCCCACGCCGCGGCCCGGCGGCTCTTTCGACCTGTGGCGGAAGATCGCGGCCCAGGATCCCTCCTTCGGCCGTCCCGACAAGTTCTGCAGCGACCCGGAGGAGTGCAAGTGGATGGGCGTTACTGTCAACACCCTGGACGAGAAGATCCTGCCCTATATCAGGAACGTCTGCCAGCGGGACCCTCTCTCCGGCAATGTGGTCACCGGCGGCATCGTCACCGCCCGGGACTCCGGCTGGCTCCTGAGCTGGACCATCAACCGCCAGCCTCAGTTCCGCTCCCAGCCCAAGGACCAGTGCCTGGTATGGCTCTACGGCCTGTTCCCCAATGCCGAGGGCGACTTCGTGAAGAAGCCTATGAAGGACTGCACCGGCAAGGAGATCTGCATGGAGTGGCTCTACCACATCGGGGTCCCTGAGGATCAGATCGAGGAGCTGGCCGCCCACAGCGCCAACACCGTGCCCACCATGATGCCCTTCGCCAGCGCCTACTTCATGCCCCGGGCCAAGGGCGACCGGCCTGATGTGGTGCCCGAAGGGGCGGTGAACTTCGCCTTCCTGGGTCAGTTTGCCGAAGTGCCCCGGGACACCGTGTTCACCACCGAGTATTCCATGCGCACCGCCATGGTGGCGGTCTATACCCTGCTGAACGTGGACCGGGGCGTCCCCGAGGTGTGGGGCAGCCTGTACGACGTGCGCGACTTGCTGAAGGCGGCCATCAGCCTCCGGGACGGCAAGCCCATCACGGAGATGGACCTGGGCCTGAAGGAAAAGCTTGTCCTGCACGAGGCGATCAAGAAGGTCGAGGGCACGGACATTGGAAAGCTGCTGAAGGAATACCACGTGATCTGACAGCAGCGCCGCAGGCGCGGAAACGGCGCCGGGGACCCGCGTTGGCCCCCGGCGCCCGGCTATTGGCCGCCGCCGATTTCTGTCCCGGCGTAGAGAAGAGCGTTTACGATCTGCTCCAAAGCCTGAAACTGGATGCGGGACATTCGGCGGAACTTAGCCGTCAATTAAGTCTATCACACGTAGAACCTGTATTCACAGGTGTTGAACACTGTCTGGCCGGGCCTTTTCCAACCTGCTGCGTTAAAAAATCTTGAAATATATACGGTATTCCTGCGATTTTTGCCTTGCAGGACGGCAAAATCCCTCGTCCATCCGGCATTTCCCACCTGTGAATACAGGCCCTTGGATAAGTACAGATAAAAAGGAGAATCGCTATGATCCCGAAAACACTCACCACACTCGGACTGAAAACTGCCTTTGGTTACATTAAGAAAGATCCGGAGAAGAATCTGCCCAAGCTGATGGACTGGGTGGACCGGCTGGCGGGCAATGGGCCGGACAGCTTCCCGGAGCAGCGGGAGATCATGTACCGCCGCATTCGGGAGATTCGGTCCTCCAAGCCCATCTTCGCCATGGATTTCCAGAACGACGGCGAGTACGTGGGTGGATGTATCGCCGGCGGACGGCGCTACCTACATATCAACGCCAACGGCGACGCAGACCCCTGTGTCTTCATCCACTACTCCAACTGCAATATCCGTGAGATGTCTCTGCTGGACTGCCTGCGCTCCCCGCTGTTCATGGCCTACCACGACGGACAGCCCTTCAACGACAACCATCTGCGGCCCTGTCCCATGCTGGAGAATCCGGAGAAGCTGCGGGAGATGGTCCACCGCACGGGAGCCCATTCCACCGACCTGCAATCTCCGGAAAGCGTGGACCACCTGTGCGACAAGTGCGTCTCCTACGCCCAGTGCTGGAAGCCCGAGGCTGAGCGGCTGTGGGATCGCAGCGGAAAGTGAGGGCCGCCGGATGCGGACAGCCATTGTGACGGACTCCACCTGCGATCTGCCCGGGGAATTGCTGGAGCAGTACGATATTACGGTCCTGCCGCTGCATATCACAAGAAGCGGCCAGTCCCTTTTGGACGGTATGGAGATCACGCCGGAGGACATTTTTGCCCATGTGGCCGGCGGGGGAGAGATCTGCGCGACTTCGGCGGTCAACGTATTCGAATTTGCCGCCTGCTTCCAGAAACTGGGGCAGAACTGCGGTGCGATCATCTGTGTGACCATCGGCGCGGAATTTTCCACCTGCTATCAGAACGCCTGCCTGGCAGCGGAGGATGCGGCCGGGACCTGCGCTGTGCGCGTGGTAGATTCCCGGAACCTCTCCAGCGGACAGGGCCTGCTGGTATTGGAGGCGGCCCGGCTGGCGGAGGCGGGATGCTCGCCCGATGAGATCGTCTCCCGGCTGGAGGCTGCGCGGGAGCGGGTGGATGCCAGCTTTATTCTGGACCGGCTGGACTATATGCGCAAGGGAGGCCGATGTTCCGCGGTCACAGTCCTGGGAGCGAATCTGCTCCAGCTGAAGCCCTGTATAGAAGTTCGGAACGGGCAAATGGTCGTCGGGAAGAAATACCGCGGGAGTCTGGAGAAGGTGATGGCGCAGTACGTCCGGGACCGGCTGGCCGCCTGGAAACCGGAAGATACGGGAGATGTGGTGATCGTCGTTCACCCGCCGGCGGACGAGGCGCCTCTGGCCGCCGCCCGCCGGGCCTTGGAGGAGGACGGACGGTTTGTCCAAATCTGGGAAGCTTATTCCGGCTGTACCGTGGCCTGCCACTGCGGTCCTAATACGATCGGCGTCATGTTCCTGCGGAGTGCGGCAGAGGAGAGGGAGGTACAATGAGGCAAAAGACCGGAATCGTGGATGTAGGCGGCGGTATGCGGGGGATATATGCCGCAGGCGTATTCGACTTCTGCATGGATGCAGGCATCCATTTTGACGCAGGCGTCGGCGTGTCGGCGGGAAGCGCCAATCTGGCCTCCTTCGCTGCCGGGCAGGCCCGGCGCAACCGCCGCTTTTTTGAACGGTATTCCCAGCGCAAAGAGTATATGAGCTGGGGGAATTGGCTTCACAGGGGCTCTTATCTGGATTTAGACTACATCTATGGGACCTTGAGCGCCGCCGGCGGCGAGGACCCGCTGGACTGTGCCGCCATGCAGGAAAGCCCCATGGAACTTTTGATGGTGGCTACCGAGGCGTGGAGCGGAAAACCCCGGTATTTCCCCAAGGAGGCGATGCGTCCGGATGACTACCGTGTGCTGAAGGCATCCTCCGCCATTCCCTTTGTGTGCAGGCCACAGTGGATAGAGGGACGGCCCTACTTTGACGGCGCTCTGGGCGATACGGTACCCATTGAAAAGGCCTTTGAGCTGGGGTGCGGCAAAGTGGTGCTTCTCCTGACCCTGCCTGTGGATACGGTACGCACGGCGAAGAAGGACCGGCTGCTGGCTGCCGGAATCCGCAAAGAATATCCTCTGGCGGCAAAGCGTCTGGAGCGTCGGGCCGAGCAGTATAACGCGGGGGTCGCTGCGGCCAAGCGGTACGCGGAGCGGGGAGAGCTTCTGATTATCGCCCCGGACGATACCTGCGGTGTCACAACCTTGAAGCACGACCCGGCCTGTATGGTCCGTCTCTACGAAAAAGGGTATCATGACGGAGAAAAAATCGTTCCGTTCCTTGCCGCTGACCCAATAGCGCTGTAAAAATAAGAGAAAGGATGCGGGCGAAATATGAAGCGGTTTATATGCGGCCTGTTTGCCATCATTGGTCTGCTGTGCGCTGTCTTCCCTGGTCAGATCACAGCGGGCCTGCCCTACGTTCTGGGCGGAGCCATGACGGCGGCAGGCATCCTGTACGGCATATCCTGTTTCCGAAGCCGCATAGAGTGGGCGAGTCGCTCTTCAGAGCTGGCCAATGCTCTGATCCTGCTGGCGGTCGGTGTCCTCTGCATGATCCACGGGGCGGACTCCATTGTCCCTTTAGGAACCACCTGGGCAATCATCGGTCTTCGGAAAACATCGAAGTCACTTGCTCGAATGATCCAGAGTCATGGAAAAGGAATGGAGTTTTATACATCCTTCGCAGAATTTCTTGTGCGTCTGACCTTTTCCGTTATGCTCCTGTTTTACCCTGCGGAGAAATTTGAAACCCATGTGCTTCTTCTGGGCCTGGAGCTGATTGCTGTCAGTATCCGTCTCACCCGGCGGGTTTCTCCGGCGCTGGATGCGGAGGGGTAAACCGGCGGCTTCGCTTAAATTATAAATCCTACTGTTCAAACGGGCGCTTTTGGCGTATAATGGCCCTGAACCTGTGCGCCGCCGGACAGCGCCGGCGGCATTCGAGAATGATGATTCTATAGATGGAGGGAAGGAGACCGCTATGGGCCGCATTTATACATCGGCAGACCAATTGATTGGAGGGACCCCGCTGCTGGAGCTGTCCCGCTTGGAGAGGGAGGAGGGCCTGGAGGCGAGAGTCCTGGCCAAGCTGGAGTACTTCAATCCGGCGGGAAGTGCCAAGGACCGGGTTGCCAGGGCCATGATCGACGACGCCGAGGCCCGGGGGCTGCTGCATCCCGGCTCGGTCATCATCGAGCCCACCTCCGGGAACACCGGCATCGGACTGGCCTCCGTGGCGGCGGCAAGGGGATACCGGGTCATTATCGTCATGCCGGAGACCATGAGCATGGAGCGGCGGCTGCTGATGAAGGCATACGGCGCGGAGCTGGTGCTCACCGAGGGAGCGAAGGGCATGGAGGGGGCCATCGCCAGGGCGGAGGAGCTGGCGAAGGAGATCCCCGGCAGTTTTATCCCCGGACAGTTCACGAACCCCGCCAACCCCGCCGCCCACCGGGCCTCCACCGGTCCGGAGATCTGGGAGGATACCGGCGGCCGGGTGGATATCTTCGTGGCGGGGGTGGGCACCGGCGGGACCATCACCGGCGTGGGGCAGTACCTGAAGGAGCGGAACCCGGCGGTGCGGGTAGTGGCGGTAGAGCCCAAGGATTCTCCTGTCCTCAGCGGGGGACGGCCCGGTCCTCATAAACTCCAGGGGATTGGCGCGGGCTTTGTTCCGGCTGTACTGGATACCGGCATCTATGATGAGATCATTCCCGTATCCAGCGAGGACGCCTTTGCCGCCGGACGGCGGGCGGGCAGGACCGAGGGGGTGCTGGTGGGCATCTCCTCCGGCGCGGCGCTGTGGGCCGCCATGACCCTGGCCCGGCGGCCGGAGAACCGGGGGAAGCTCATCGTGGTTCTGCTCCCTGACGCGGGGGACCGGTATCTCTCCACGCCCATGTTTGTGGAATAAAGGGCTCGCAGGGGTTGTCAAAAATCTTAGAATAGCGTATAATGGCGGAAATCACCCGCCGTTAAAGCCAGGCGGGCGGGAAGGAGAAAACGATATGCCCATTACATTTGCGATCTGCGGCTGCGGCAGCAGGGGGCTGGAGGCCTATGCGTCCTACCAGAAGCTTCATCCGGAGGAGATGCAGATCGTGGCGGGAGCGGACTGCCGTCCGGGCCGTCTGGCGCTTCTGCGGGAGTGGTACGGCGTGTCGGAGGACAAGTGCTTTGCCTCTGATGAGGAGCTGCTGGCCCAGCCGAAGCTGGCGGACGTAATGCTCATTGCCACTCAGGACCGGCAGCATGTGCCCGATGCCCTGAAAGCCCTGGACAAGGGCTACCATGTCCTGCTGGAGAAGCCCATTTCCCCGGACCTGGGGGAGTGTCTCCGGCTGCAGAAGAAGGCCCGGGAAACCGGGCGGACGGTGGTGGTCTGCCACGTGCTGCGCTACGCGCCCTTCTACGCCGCCATCAAGGCCCTGCTGGACCGGGGCGAGCTGGGCAGACTGGAGACCATCGACGCCGTGGAGCATGTGGCCTACTGGCACCAGGCCCACAGCTTCGTCCGAGGCAACTGGCGGCGGACGGAGGAGACCAGCCCCATGATCCTGGCCAAGAGCTGCCACGACATGGACATTCTCCGCTGGCTGGCGGGGGACCGGTGCCTGAAGGTCCAGAGCTTCGGTTCCCTGGACCACTTCCGGCGGGAGAACGCCCCCGAGGGCGCCGGAGAGCGGTGCCTGGACGGCTGCGCCTGCAAGGAGGAGTGCATCTACGACGCGGAGAAGATCTACATCACCGGCACCCAGTGCGGCATCCGGAACGGCAAGACCGGCTGGCCCAATAACGTGGTGACCGGCGGCCCGCCCACTGAGGAAGCCCTGCGGGAGGCTCTGCGCACGGGGCCCTATGGCCGGTGCGTATACCGCTGCGACAACGACGTGGTGGACCACCAGACGGTGAATATGGTCTTTGCCAACGGCGTGTGCGCCACCTTCACCATGACGGCTTTTACAGAGACCTGCCGCCGGACCATCAAGCTCACCGGCACTCTGGGGGAACTGGAGGGCGACCTGGAGGCCAACACCATCCGCCTGCGCCGCTTCGGCCGGCCGGAGCAGGTGATCGACCTGGCAGCCGGCAAGAGCGAGTTCGCGGGACACGGCGGCGGCGATGCCGGATTGACGGAGCAGTTCTGCCGCCTGATCGCCTCCGGGGGAGGCGATGCCTTGACGGGCATTGACGTCTCCGTGGAGAGCCATGTGATGGCCCTGGCTGCCGAGGCTTCCCGGCTCAACGGCGGCGAGACGGTGGACCTGGAGGAATTCAAGGCCCATCCTTTTTCTCGAGAGAAAAAGGATCAAAAAGAGCTTTAAGTTCGAGACTAAAGCCGGTGCTGCTCCTTGATTTATGCCCGGTAACGATACTGGGCTTTTCGTCGAAGAATAGTATGAAAACGGGCTCGGAGCGTATGCTCCGGGCCCGTTTGTCAGTATTTGCGCTCCTAGCGCCGCAGCACCGGCTGGAGCTGCCGCCCCTGGAGGGCGGCGTCCACCGTTTCTCCGATGCGGGTGAAGTCCGCCATCAGAGAGCAGGGCTTTTTGCTTGGATCGTCCTGGCCAAATGGTACGAAAAAGTAATTCTTCCGCACCAGCAGCTCTCCGATGTTCCGGGCCGCCGCGCTGAGGCCGTCGTTGGTGGCCACGGCGATAACAACCGGCCGGTCATTGCGCAGATGGGCCTTGGCCGCCATAGTCACCGGCGTATCCGTAATGCCGGCGGCCAGCTTGCCCAGGGTGTTGCCGGTGCAGGGAGCGATCACCAGGGCGTCCAGCAGCTTCTTCGGGCCGATGGGCTCCGCGTCGCGGATGGTCTCAATGGCCCTATGTCCGGTCAGACGCTCCACCTCGGCAAGGAAGTCTTCCGCCGTGCCGAACCGTGTGTCCGTCGTCTGACATACCGGGGAGACGATAGGGAGGACCGTCTCATACTCCCGGCACAGCTGGGCAAGCTCCTTCAGGACCTCCTTGTGGGTGCAGAAGGAGCCGCACAGCGCAAATCCTAAGCGCTCATGTCTCACATGAGTTCACCTCGTTCTTCCAATATGTGATACACGCTGTCCCGAATGGCGGCAGCGGCGGTGCGGGGCGCCACCTTCCCGGGCAGGCCGGGGGCCGGGATCACCTGACGGGAGAGCCGCTTGGCCGCCTCCAGGTCCACGCCGCCGGGAGCGGAGGCCAGGTCGATAATGACGCAGTTTTTCCGGGTCTCCCGCAGCCGCGCTCCATCCAGGATGAGGGCGGGCGCTGTGTTGAAAATCAGGTCGAAGCGTTCCAGCTGTCCGGTCAGCGCCCCGGTCTGTACGCTGCGGCAGCCCCAGGCCTCGATCCAGGCCAGATCGCCGTATTTCCGCGCGGATACCGTCACCTCGGCCCCCAATGCCAGCAGACGGTCCGCCAGCAGCCGCCCGATACGCCCGTAGCCGATAATGAGGCATCGGCTGCCGTGGAGCGTGCTGTCGGTGGACTCCATGGCCAGCTGGAGGGCTCCCTCCGCCGTGGGCACGGCGTTGGCCACCTGGGTTTCCTCCCGGGCGTAGTAGTCCAGCAGGGTCAGTCCATAGTCTGCCATCAGCCGCCGGCTCAGATCGCCGGTCAGGCCGCCCAGCAGCAGCTGGTCGTACCGCAGCCGGGCCCACAGACGCTCCGCCTCCAGCTCTGTTTCCGTCAGCGGCAGGTGGAGCATTCCGTTCCGGCACACCGGCATAGGCAGCAGCAGGATCTCTCCCTCCAGAGCCTGATCCAGCGGTACGCCGTTGATCCCGCCGCCCTGCTCCAGTCCCCAGGTTGCCACGTTTTTGCCATCCTCCAGCAGCATCCGGGCCAGGTAGACCTGCCGCAGATCGCCGCCCAGGATGGAGATCGTCGGTTTCATACACATCCCCCCTCTGCGTCAGTCTATGCACGGAGGGACAAAAGGGGAACCCCGGAAGCGGAAAGCTCCCGGGGTTCGCTGCTGTCAGAATTTCTGAATGTCATCCAGGTCCATGATGAACACGACCACGCCGCCCACGCTCATCTGTACCGGCATCATGGGAATGGAGGGGTTAGGCCCGCCGGAGGAGATGGACAGGTTGGAGTAGGTCATCTGCTGCCGCCGCCCTGCGCACTGCCGGAGGACGTCCAGAGCGGCCTCCACCCGGTGTTCCTCCACGCCGATCATCAGCGTCACGCTCCGCTTTTTCAAAAAGCCGCCGGTAGAACTGAGCACTGTGGCAAAAAAGCCGTTGCGGTTCAGATCGTCCACGGTTTCGGGGTAGTCGTCACCCTGGACCACCGCCAAGAGCATTTTCTGCCTGCATTTCTCCTTCTCCATGATCTCACCTTACCTTTCAGAATGAAAATGATGGACTACACACACGCTGCCGGCCTCTTTTACCGGCCCGCCTCCTTCAGCGCCGCAGTCAGGGCCTTGGACAGCTGGTCGGGGCAGCTGGTGGGCTTCCAGCCGCACTGAATGCCCTGGAGGCGCTCGATGGCCTCCTGCGCGCGCATACCCGTCACCAGACGGGAGATGCCCTGCAAGTTGCCGTTGCAGCCTCCGGTAAAGGATACGGAGCGGATCACGCCGTCCTCCAGCTCCAGATCAATCTGGGAGGAGCAGACGCCGGTAGGCGCATAGGTATATGTCATAATATGAGTCTCCTTTTCATTGTTTCGCGGATTTTTCCGCCCACAGGGGCTGATAGCATCAGTATAACAGATTTTTTCCCCGCTGGCAAGTCCCGGTATCCTCTCTGCGGCCCGAAAAGGGTGAAGAGGGACCACAGATTCTTGCAAAATTTGTCGGATTCGTTTATAATAGCCGCAATAGATAAAAGCGATTGGCCCCTTTACCCCATCCGCCCGCACGCCGGAGTTTATGAGGTGCTTTATGGATCAGAAAAATCAAGAAATCCTTTTGCGGTGCCGTGAGGTTCTAACGCCGCTTTTCGGCGGCGTTGAACAGCAGGAGCTGCTGACCGATCTGCTGCTGGCATGTCAGGCGGCGTCGGCCTTTCAGCGCGCTTATCAGGCGATTGCGGCCGAGGGCGGAGACCCTGAGGACGAGGGGGCGTACGCCGCTGAGGGAGCGGTTTTCTTTCCTCCGGATCTCAGATGGGAGCAGCTGAGAGCCCCGGTGCAGGACCTGAAAACGAGACTGCTGGCGCTTCTCATGTATATCGAGCGCCAGATTCCGGCGATCCGGGGCGCGGTTCAGACGGGGCTGTGGGAGCACCGGGCCAGTCCGGAGCAGCTGGAGCAGCTTCTGGAGCTTTATGACGGCTGGTACCGCCGGAGCCTGAGCGGTCCTTTCGACTTTGCGGAGCTTCTGGAGGGCGTCTTGCGCTGGGTGCCTTATGAAAGCGCGGAAAAGCGGTTCTATGCGCCCGGGGAGGTATCCCGCCTGCTGGCGGGGCTCTTGCAGCCGCAGGGCGGCGTCCTCTACGACCCCTGCTGCGGCGCTGCCAATCTGCTGGCGCCGCTGGGGGAGGATATGGCCCGCCGCTGCCGGCAGTTCAGCATATACGGGCACGAGAGCGACGAGCAAGCCTGGAAAATTTCAAAAATCCATCTCTATTTCAAAGGGCTTTCCGCCAATCTGGAGGACCGCCCGGTCAACGCGCTGACCCTCAGCCCGGACGCGCTCCCCAAGGCGGACGTCGTCGTTGGAAATCCGCCATTCACCAGTAAATGGCAGCAGAAGGAGGACCTGGCTTTTGGCACGGACCCCCGGTGGAAATACGGCGTTCCGCCCAAGGGGAACGGGAATCTGGCGTGGCTCCAGCACATGCTTTATACCTTAAAAGACCCCGGCGTGATGTCGGTGGTGCTGAATACGTCTTCCCTCTCCAGCCAGAATTTGTCGGAAACCAGAATCCGGAAAGGAATTGTGGAGGACGGGCTGCTGGAGGCCATCCTTCTGCTGCCCTCCGACATGTTCTATGGCACAAGTGCCGCCGTCTCCATATGGATTTTGCGAAAAGGCGGCAGGAGGGACCGGACGCTGATGCTGGATGCCCGGGAGCTGGGTGTTCGGAAGTCGGATGCTTCCTCCGAAAAACGATTGGTGTTGGACCAGGCGGGCCAGCAGAGGATTTTGGATGTGTGGCAGGAATTCTGCCAGGGCGGAGCGCCGGCGGAAACGGGCTTTTGTGCCAGCGTGGGGCTCTATGAAATTGAGGAAAAGAATTGGACCCTGGACCCCAGAAAGTACATCGCCTATCCGCTTCCCAACCTTCCGTCATGGGAGGAGCTGGAGCAGAGAGACGCCGAATTGAGCCGGGAGCTGGGGGAGCTGCTGACGGAAAATCGGGAAATTCTCCGGCGTATTCGGCGGGAGTGGGAAGGAGAGAGCGAGCATGAACCGGGAACAGTTTGAGCAGTACGCCGGCCCGCTGTTGGAAGGGCTCGCTTTTAGGGATGCCTGGGCGTTTCTGACGGACCTTTTCCTGCTCTGTTCCGGCCCGCAGAATTCTCTGGAAAGAATGCGGGCGCTGCTGCGGGAGCGGCGGTGGGACCTGGCGGTCCGGGAAGCGGCCGAAAGTACGGGGATGGCGCTTTTCACGGATCGGCAGCCTTTGACCAATGTATCGGCCGACTGTTTCGAGATAACAGAGCACATTTTGAACGAGCGGTCCAAATCTCCCGGGATGCCGCCTGAGGCGCTTTCCGACCTGCTGGACTGCCTGCTTTGGAAGATGGTCCAACGGAGATTGATCCGCGATTTCATCACGCCGGCGTTCCTGGCGGACATGATGGTGCAAATGCTGGAGCCTTGGCCGGACTGCTCCATACTGGATCCAGCCTGCGGCAGCGGCGGACTGCTCCTGGCCGCAAAAAAGCGGTGCCCCGGCAGCTTGCTGACGGGGATTGAAATCAACCGTTCTATTGCCGCCGCCGCTGCGCTGCGTCTCCTGATCAACGGCGGAACGGCGGCAGATGTGCAGGCGGAGGACTTTTTCCGCCTGGCGGCCGGCATGGAGGATCGATGGGATATGGTGCTGTCCAACCCGCCATACGATCACGACCTGTCGGATACCGCCCATTTTATCGGCGGATTTCTCAAAGTGCTCAAGCCCGGCGGACGCTGCGCGGTTTTGGTGCCGGAGGGGTTTTTGAGCAGTACCGTGCGTGCCAAGGCCAACGCTGTGCGGCGGATCTTGCTGCAATACCACACACTGGAGGCGGTGGTCTCTCTTCCGCCTGAGATTTACGCCCCCCAAATCGTAAGCCATTCCTCCCTTCTGGTATTCCGAAAGGGCAGGGATGAAATAAGGCGGGACGTATTTTTCAGCCGGGTTTTCCGGGAGGAGGAGAATCCCGGCGAAGCGGGCGCATACCTTCCCAGCATTGGGCGGGTGCTGGATGCCTGGAAGAACTGGTCCGCCGGGGAACTGCCGCCCGGCCCGGAGGAACCGGGACCGGTCTGGTGGACGGTTTCCCATGAGGCGCTTGCCCAGGGCGGTTCCATTTTCCCCGCGGAGGGCGGCCGGTCCGCTTCCCCTTACGCCGCCATTGAGCACCAGGGAGAAGCCCTGCGCCAGGCGGAGGAGCGGCAGAGTGCGCTGGAGTCGCTGCTGCGCCGGTACATAGGAGGGACGGAATGAACATGAAGCTCATGCAGCTATCCGATGTGGCGAAAATCTACACCGGGTTAAATCTAAAGTCCCCGAAGACTGCCTTTGGGCAGGGAGATTGCCCCTGGGTGATGGTGGAGGATTTGCAGCAGGGCGCCGTTGTGCATACCGCCCGCCGCCTGACGCCGGAGGGGATGAAAGCGGCCAAGATTTCCCCGGCGGACACCGTCTTTTTCTCTCGGGCGGGCACCGTCGGCAAAGTAGGGATCGCCAAAGGGCCGATGGCTCCCAGCAACAACATTATCGCGGTGGAATTCCGCCGGGACTTGGTGCTTCCCCTCTATGGGATGTACTGCCTGGCCGCCCTGCGCGGGGAACTGGAGGCCGCTGCGGAAATTTCGGTGTACCGCTCCCTGCGTCTGGAGGAGTTCCGCCGGTTTCAGATTCCGGTGCCGGATCTGGAGTGGCAGCGGCAGGCGGCGGAAAAGCTGGAACTTCTGCACAGCGCGATGGAGGAGCAAAAGCAGGTCCTGGCGGACATTCAGGACGCATCGCAGGACTTTTTTATGAAATCCTTCTCCGACGCTATTGAGGCGGTCGCCGGCAAAGAGGCGGGCGTTCCGCTGAGCGCCGCCGCCGAGCTCAAGCTGAACGGCGCCCTGAAAAAGGAGGGCTCAGACAGCGCGGCATGTTTCTATGTGTCCACGGCTCAGTTGGACAATTGGGAGATTCCGTGGGACACCGTTCCCGTAGAGGGAACGGAACCTTCGTCCAAGGAGCGGTACAAAATCCAGCGGGACGACATCATTATGAACCGGGTCAATCAGGAAAACCGGGTGGGGAAGTGCGGCTGGCTGATGGAAGACCCGTCCGGGCCCGCCGTTTTCGCCCAGAACACCCTGCTGATACGGGCGGACCGGGAGAAGGTGTGCCCGGGCTTCCTCTTTGCGTGGCTGCTGCACCCTTATGTGAGACAATATCTGCAGAGCAATATCAGGCGCTCCACCTCCTTCCAGTGCAGGCTGACCAGGGAAGCGCTGACCCAGCTGCCCCTTCCTGAGGTCCCTCTGAAGGCGCAGCAGCGTTTTGAAACGGGGTATCGGGCGTATTTTGCTTACGCCCGGAACAGCCGGCGAGCTCTGGAGATCCTCGAGGAGCAGCGGACGGTCTGGTATGACCGGATACGCCGCCTGGCCCAGGAGGGAGCCGCCCCTTCCCGGGAGCCTGAGGCCGGGGAGGCCCGGCCTCCCTATGAGAAGGGCCGCTACTGGACCGCGCCCTCCGGCGCAGTGTTCTTCTATGATACCCATCTGGAGTGCTTCCAGATCCCATTTGATGAGGGCCGTGCGCTTACAACGGCCCAGCTGCCCCAGGGTGAGGACGTTCAATTCCTGCCTCCCGTGCGGGAGGCGGACCATCACTGCTATGGGGAGCTGTCCCATCTCCGCCTCCGCCGGGAGGGGCCGGAGGGCTGGAGGCTTATCCGGATGGAGGCTGCGGCCTACCGCCTGGATGGAGAGACAAAGGAGGCTGCGGACCGCCTGGAGAAGGAGGGCATCCTCAGCGAACAGGAGGATTTCGGCTATCTTCGGCACGAGGGACCCCTTTGCGCCCACACCGAGGAGCCGGCAGCCGAACTCCTTTTGAAGGAGGCGGCGCCGGAAGGGTATTCCCGTCTGGCAAGGCTGCCCAGCGCGGCGGCGTCTTTTATCCGTCTTCTCTCTCCCTTCCAGCAGGCGGTGTACGAGGAATTTCTGCTGTCCATGCAGCCTCTGACCTGCCACATGGTGGAAAAACAGATCTGGCTGCGGGGGAATAGAACGCCCTTTCCGGAGCGGGGGCTCCAGGACGTTATTGCCGCTGTGCGGCTGCTGGAAAACGTCGGACTCCTGGAGTTCCGCCAGGGCCGGGAGCTGGAATATCCGTCGGAGGACGGCCGGGAGCGCCGCCGGATTCTGGACCACCGGGGCCGCCCCATCGGTATCAGCACTTGGCTATGGGCTGCGCCGAAAGGAGGAAGAGTATGAGGCTGATGCAGGTGTCCATCAACGGCTACAAGCATTTGCGGGATCTATCCGTCTCCTTTGTCCCGCCGGAGGAGGGAAATCCTCTGTTCCGGGACGGCATTCCTATCCGGTTTTTGATTGGCCTCAACGGCTCCGGCAAATCCGCCTTTTTAGAGGGGCTTTGCCTGATTTTTTCCCATCTGGCGCAGGATGAACTCCCCGGCTTTGATTTTTTCCTTCAATATGAGATTTGGCGGGGCGGCCGCCGTCACGTGGTAGAGGTCTCCAACGGCAGCGGGGATCGGCCGCAGATTCAAGTTTTTAAGGAGGGGGAGGAGCGTCCTTTGCCGCTCTTCTCTTTCGCGAAGCATCGGAACCTGCTGCCGGATCGTGTATTTGTCTGCGCCTCCGGCAACAACAACAATTTCTTTGACATCGCCGTGCGCTCTCCCCAGGACGCGCTTCACGGGGAGCTGTTTGACGCCAGCTTGCTGGGCAAAAGCCGGAACAGCCTCCAAGAACAGCGGGGGGAGATCGACCGGGCGCTGGAGGCGCTGCGGCGCCTGGAGGAAGACCCCATCTGCCTGTTCATCGACGAGCACACCGCCGTGCTGGCGCTGGCTGCCTTCCTGGCGGTGCTGCCCGGCGGGGAGGCGGCGCCCTGCCGGGAACAGATACTGGCGATTTTGGACAGTCTCCCCCGGCCGGTCAGCTTTTCGCTGACGCTGGATTTGGAGCGGCTTGGCGCATTGGAGGACAGCCTCGGGGGACTCTTTCCCAGTCCGGACAATCCGGACGGGCCGGACCTGAGCCACTGGACGACCCCGCGCTTTTATCAGAATGAGGATGAAGGCTCGTCCCGCGGAGATCAGGCCGTCACGTTCCTCTTTGAGCCCTCCGGGGCTGACGGGAAGCCGCAGGTCTGCGTCAAAAGCCTTACGCAAGCTTTTGCCAGCCCCATCCGGCTTTTGGCGGAGCTGATTCGCGCCCGAAACTTGGGCGTCATCAAAGAGGCGCATCTCAGCTTCCGCCTTCGAGGCGCTTCGGACCTTCTGGAGGAGAACGCTCTCAGCGAAGGGGAATACATGCTGCTGGTCCGTTTGGGCCTTCTGGCTATGGGGCGTCAGGAAGAGAGCGGCCAATGCCTCTACCTTCTGGACGAGCCGGACGTCTATTTGAATGAGCGGTGGAACATTGACTTTGTCTCTATTATCCACCAGATCTATCAGGGAGCAGCGTTTCACCACGAGCTTTTGGTGGCGACCCATTCCTCGCTGATCCTGACGGACGCCTTTCCGGAGCAGCTTTATTACTTCCGCGAGGAACATGGAAGCGTCAAGTGCCGGAACATCCGGGGGTCCACATTTGGCGGGAGCCGCAACGAGATCATGCAGGTCCTGTTTCAGACGCCCCACTCCGTGGGCAGTTTCTCCTACTCTAAAATCGAGGAGCTGCTGCAGGCGGCGCAGAGCACTGAGGAACTGGAGGAGCAGCTGAAAAATGTCGGCTCCGGATATCTGCGTCTGCGGCTGCTGGAACGGCTGCAGCGTGTGAAAGAGGGATGATTCCATGTACTATGCAGTACAGCCCGCCGAGGTTGATACGCTGGAGAAGCTGACGGATTTGATTGCCGTCATACTCGAGGACTCCGCCCGGATCTTGCCGCCGGGGCCGCCGGACTTAAAAGCTCTGGAGCCCCTGCTTCCATCGGAGTTCCGATTCCTCATCTCCCGGCCCAGCGTCCAGGAGGCCATCGAAGCGGTCTACCAGCTTCCCTACGCGGATCGGCGGAGAGTTTATGAGGCCTTTCAAAACGACATTGCGTTCCCGAAGCACATTGCCGACGGCGGATACCGTCTGTCTGATCTTCCTGCCTGCTCTATGGACGGGCATACGGCGCTGAAGGATCTTTGCACCTGCCTGTACAAGATTGTTGCTGGAGGACTCCCTAAGAGCCTATCCGTAAATAAGCAACTGTGGTATAATAGCCACCAAAGGCGGTGGAAAAATGGAGAAAAAGAGCTACAAATCATGGACAATATCGGATGCGTTCTGGGAGGCCATA
>JAETNP010000081.1 GCA_021768185.1 Oscillospiraceae bacterium | reverse complement strand
TGCATTCCGGGCATGGTCATGGCGGCCAAGGGCCTGCTGGACAGCAACCCGGATCCCACCGTGGAGGAGATCCGGTTCGCCCTGCGGACCAACATCTGCCGGTGTACCGGGTATGTTAAAATCATTGAGGGCGTGCGTTTGACGGCGAAAATTCTTCGGGAGGGACGCATCCCCGAGGAGGACGAGGGCCGGGCGTGGAAGCTGGGCAGCCGGGTCCACCGCATCGACGTGGCGGAGAAGATCCAGGGCACGGGGCTGTATCCAGACGACGTGTACATGGAGGGGATGATCTGCGCCTCCGCCGTACGCTCCGCCTATCCCCGGGCGCGGGTGAAGGCCATTCACACCGAGAAGGCTAAGGCGCTGCCGGGGGTGGTGGGGGTGTTTACCGCTGCGGACATCCCCAGGCAGAACAAGGTGGGCCATCTGGTGAAGGACTGGGACACCATGATCGCCGTGGGGAGCATCACCCACTATCTGGGGGATGCTGTTTGCCTGGTGGCCGCCGAGACCCAGGAGATTTTGGAGGAGGCCAAGCGTCTGGTGGAGGTGGAATACGAGGTGCTGGAGCCGGTGCGGTCCCCTAAGGAGGCCATGCTGCCGGACGCGCCGCTGGTTCATCAAAGCGGGAACCTCATGGCCCACAAGCATATTCAGCGGGGGAACGCCGCCTTTGCCATCGCCAAGAGCAAGTATGTGCTCACCCGGCAGTTCTACACGCCGTACACTGAGCACGCGTTTCTGGAGCCGGAGTGCGCGGTGGCCTTCCCGGACGGGGACGGGGTGATGATCCTCTCCACGGACCAGGGGGCCTACGACACCCAGCACGAGACCGCCCCCATGCTGGGGCTGCCTATGGAGAAGGTGAAGGTCAGGAACCTGCTGGTGGGCGGCGGCTTCGGCGGCAAGGAGGACGTCACCGTCCAGCACCATGCCGCGCTTGTGGCCTACCTGACCAAGCGGCCGGTGAAGTGCAAGCTGACCCGGGCGGAAAGCATCCTCATCCATCCCAAGCGGCACCCTATGGAGATGGAATTTGCCATGGGCTGCGACGAGAATGGGATTATTCAGGGGGTGGCCGCCAACGTGATCGCCGACACCGGGGCTTATGCCTCTCTGGGTGGGCCGGTGCTGGAGCGGGCCTGCACCCATGCGGCGGGACCGTACCACTATGAGAATTTCCAGATCGACGGATATGCGTACTACACCAACAATCCTCCGGCAGGGGCGTTCCGGGGGTTCGGCGTGACACAGACCTGCTTCGGGCTGGAGACTATGCTCAACGAAATGGCGGACCTGGTGGGCATCTCCCCTTGGGAGATCCGCTACCGCAACGCCATCCGGCCTGGCCAGGCGCTGCCTAACGGGCAGATCGTGGGTCCGGAGACGGGGTTGGTGGAGACGCTGGAGGCGGTGAAGCCATACTTCGACAACGCGAAGTATGTGGGGCTGGCCTGCGCCATGAAGAACGCCGGCGTGGGCGTGGGAATCCCCGACACGGGCCGGTGCCGGCTGACGGTGGAGGCGGGGAAGGTCCACATCCGGGCCGGGGCCTCCTGTATCGGACAGGGGCTGGGGACGGTGCTGGTGCAGATGTGCTGCGACCAGCTGGGCGTGAGGCGGGAGGACGTGGTCTACGAGCGGTCCGATACCTTCGAGGCCCCTGACTCCGGTACGACTTCCGGCTCCCGGCAGACGCTGATTACCGGCGAGGCCTGCCGGAGGGCCTGCGAGGATATGAAAAAGGCGATGGAGGGGAAAATACTCTCCGATTTGAACGGGACGGAATATTACGGAGAGTATCTGGCTAAGACGGACCCCCTGGGGGCTCCGGTGCCGAATCCGGTGAGCCATGTGGCCTACGGCTACGCCACCCAGCTGTGCGAGCTGGACGAGGACGGGAAGGTCAAGCGCTTGGTGGCCGCCCATGACGTGGGCAAGGCGGTGAATCCCCTGTCCTGTGAGGGGCAGATCGAGGGCGGCGTGGTGATGAGCATGGGCTTCGCGCTGACGGAGCAGTACCCGCTGGAGGACTGCAGGCCCACCGCCAAGTATGGTACTCTGGGGCTGCTCAAGGCCAACCAGGTTCCGGAGATCAAGGCCATTGTGGTGGAGAAGCCGGGGCTGGACGTGGCCTGCGGGGCCATTGGCATCGGGGAAATTACGTCTATCCCTACGGCGCCCGCTATCGCGGACGCGTACTTCCGGTTCGACGGAAAACGGCGGTATGAGCTACCCCTGGAGGGTACGCCGTACAGCAGGAAAAAGAAACTATAAAAATTTTCGCCCGCCGCGATTTTGCAGCGGCCCCATTGAGGGCCCGTGCAAAGTTGAAGTGTATATGACCATGTCAAGTGGTCATATACACTTCGGTAATCCGTATTAAGAGGTGCATATCATGGCTCGAAACGAGACCTTCCGGCGCTTCGCCGTCTTCACGGCCGGCGTATTGGTCTGCGCCGTAGGGATTGGCTTCATCACCCGGGCGGGGCTGGGTACATCCCCTATCTCCAGCCTTCCCTTTGTACTGAGCCTGATCACTCCCGTCTCCATGGGGGTATACACGCTCTCCTTCAACCTGTTCTTTCTGCTGTGCGAAAGCATACTGGTCCGCCGCTTTACCCTGGCCCAGGCCCTCCAGATCCCAGCCACTCTCCTCTTCAGCCTGTGTGTAGACGGTGCGCTCCGACTGATCCCTTCCCGATACGGGGGGCCTTTGGCGGACTCGGCGGTATATCTCCTGCTGGGCTGCATCGTCATGTCCTTGGGAATTTATCTGGAGGTCCTGGCGGATATCATCATGCTCCCCGGCGAGGCTTTCGTCCGGGCGCTGTCCAGGCGGACCGGCTGTGGGTTCGGGAATGTGAAGGTCGGCTTCGACAGCTGCCTCGCGGCGGCCGCCGCAATCGTGGCGCTATGCGCTTTCGGCCGGCTGAACGGCGTGGGGGCCGGCACGGCCTTTTCCGCCCTGGCGGTGGGACAGCTGGTAAAGGTCTGGGACCGGCTGCACCAGCAGATACATAAACATCACTAAATTCTGTCCGGGACACCCGGAGAAAACGGAGGAATTATCATGGAAGCAATCAAATGGGTCAGTAATCGGATGCCAAAAAGCGATGATCGGAATCTTTCTATCATGTCCCTGCCCAACGTGGGGAAAGCCCGCTTCTTCCACAGCGGCTTTCCCCAGTACTCCATTACGCCGCTGGCCGAGCTGGACGGCATGGCGAAATACCTGGGGCTGGGGGGCCTGTACGTGAAGAACGAGGCTCATCGCTTCGGCCTCAACGCGTTCAAGGTGCTGGGCGGCTCCTTCGCCATGGGGCGCTACATCGCCAAGGAGATGGGCCGGGATGTGTCGGAAATGACCTACGACTACCTGACCAGCGAGGCGTTCCGCCGGGAGTTCGGGCAGGCCACCTTCTTCACGGCCACCGACGGCAACCATGGCCGGGGCGTAGCCTGGGCCGCCAACAAGCTGCGGCAGAAGGCGGTGGTCCACATGCCCAAGGGCAGCAGCAAGCCCCGCTTTGACAACATTGCCGCCGAGGGTGCGCAGGTGACCATTGAGGACGTGAACTACGACGACTGCGTACGGATGGCCGCCGCCGAAGCCGCCCAGACGGATCACGGCATCATGGTCCAGGACACCGCCTGGGAGGGCTATGAGGAGATCCCCACCTGGATCATGCAGGGCTATGGGACCATGGCCAGCGAGTCCGCCGAGCAGCTGCGGCAGATCGGCGTGAACCGGCCCACCCACGTCTTTATCCAGGCAGGCGTGGGCAGTCTGGCGGGGGCGGTGGTCGGTTACTATACGAACCTCTTCCCCAACGACCCGCCGAAATTCATCGTCATGGAGGCCCAGGCGGCGGACTGCCTCTATCAGAGCGCGCTGGCCGGAGACGGCAGCCCCAGAAACGTGACCGGCGATCTCTCCACCATCATGGCGGGCCTGGCCTGCGGTGAGCCCAACATCATCGCCTGGGACATCCTGCGCAACCACGTATCCGCCTTCCTCTCCTGTCCCGACTGGGTCAGCGCCAGGGGGATGCGGATGCTGGCCGTACCGGTAAAGGGCGACCCCACGGTCATCTCCGGCGAGAGCGGCGCGGTGGGCATGGGCGTCATCGCGGCGCTGATGGAAACCGACGCGTACAAGGACCTGCGGGAGGCCATCGGCCTGGATCACTTCAGTCAGGTCATGCTGTTCTCCACCGAGGGCAACACCGACCCGCTGAAATTCCGGAAGGTGATCTGGGATGGCGAGTACGCTACGGAGTGAGATGGCCATTGATGCCCATATCGACACCGTGGGCATCGGCAGCCGGAACGCCTCATAATCCACCTGTGTATAGCGCTGATCGGAGAAAAGGGCAAATTTTGCGGCAGCTCTTTTCATTCCTGTGTGTGCCGGGTGCCGCCCCGGCGTGGTGATTAGTATGAAAGAAATCATTTCTACGGCAAAGGCCCCTGCAGCCATCGGCCCCTATTCCCAGGCGGTCAAAGCCGGCGGTATGCTGTATGTTTCCGGACAGCTGCCCATTGATCCGTCTACCGGGGAATTTGCCGCTTCCGACATCGCGGGCCAGACCCGGCAGTGCCTGGAAAATCTTAAGGCAATCCTGGCCCAGGCCGAGTGCGGCCCGGACAGCGTAGTCAAAGCCACCGTCCTGCTGGCGGATATCGGGGATTTTGGAGCCATGAACAAGGTATATTCCGAATATTTCACCGATGCCTGCCCCGCCCGGGCCGCTTTTGCAGTAAAGGACCTGCCCAAGGGCGCCAAGGTCGAGATCGAGGCCATCGCCGTCTGCGGCTGATGGATGAGCTGAAGGACAACTGTGGCTCCATAGAAATTACGGCCTGTGAATACAGGTTCTAGAGCAATTCTCAAAATAAACAATAACCAGCACAACGAAACCAAGCGGCACAATCATCGGCGGAAACCTGGTCAAGAGCAAAACGGATTGCAGCATCGAGTGCATGGGGAG